>JAFTRN010000030.1 GCA_017462265.1 Coprobacter sp.
GGCACGCTATCGCTAAGCCCTCGGCTACTCAAATTCGGCCCATTCGGGCAGATGTTGTGAGAAGTTGATTGCCCGGAGGGCTATATCTTATTAGCCGTGCGATAAGCAATGCGGTTCGCACGGAAACGAGAAATGTAATAAGTGTGAGCGGGAAGCGCTCAATTTCCCTCGGACGCACGGACCGTGCGTCCCTACGAGGTTGCAGTATTGAGTCTAATATAATAATGAATATTAAAATAATGCGATTATGAAATCGATGCGATTAATAGCCGAATGTGTGCTTGTGGCGATGGCGGTACTCTGTGCCGTGTCGTGCGAGAAAGAGACCGAAATACCGGGTGCCGGCGAAGGCTTGATACAAGATGCTGAATTGATATTCGGTAGCGAGGGTGGTAACGATACGATATTGATAGAAGTTTCGGGGGCGTACACTATAAACTCGAACGCAAATTGGTGTAATGCCGAAATCTCGAACATTAACGGGGCTAATGTCGTTATCGTTTCTGTGAGAGAGAATGTCACGTTGGAAATGCGCGAGGCCGAAATACAGATACGTATAGGCTCAAAGGATATGGTGATATATATCGTACAAAATCCTATAGATAAATATATATTCGAAGAAAAAGCTACTCATAAGCGATTTATCCTACCGGGATATGCTGTATGCAATACCGATAGTACCGCGGAGTGGTGTACGGTGACGACCGAGTATATGCATGAAAATTGTTATCTGACGATAGCTGTATCGGGATTGCAAGATATTGATGAGCGGGCAACCACATTGTCGTATTCCGTCGGCGATGAGGTGTTTAAACTCAATATTGTGCAGATGCGATATTATCTGTCGGTTTCTAAGAAAGAACTGATATTTGAACGTGCAGCTTCGGCCGATACCATACTGATTGCCCATAAGGGTGATTATAAAATTTTCACATCAGACGATTGGTGTACGTTCTTGGTACACGAAACCGATAGCCTTGATATGTTGGTGGTCAATGTAGATGAAAATACGACAGCGAGTGTACGAACGGGATTGATTGAAATCAAATGCGGTAAATCCAATAGCATACAGATACAAGTGAAGCAGTATTCTGGTAGAATATATATTTCTCGTCCATCATATTTATATTATTCTCGGGCGGCACAAAGCGATACGTTGATAGTAAATTGTACTACAGGAAAGGAATGGGTTTTGAAATCTGAGACGTATGATTGGTGTTCCTATTCGCGTTACAGCGGACGCAATGGCGATAAGTTGATCATTACGCTTTCGGATAATTCTATTGGTGGGGAGCGAGAGGCTATGTTTTCTTTGGTAAGTGGTGGAGCGAGTAATACATACAAAGTATATCAGTACGGAATCGAGCCTACCCCCGGACAGGTAGTCGATTTGGGGTTGAGTGTTAAATGGGCGGGTTGGAATATTGGCGCGACCAAGCCCGAAGAGGTCGGCGATTTTTTTGCATGGGGTGAAACCTCTACAAAAACAGAATACACAGATGAAACATACCTATACTGTAAATTAACTCATTATCAAACAGGTTGGGTATATGATCCTATTAATATAGGATATAATATCAGCGGAACACAATATGATGCGGCTCGGGCAAAATGGAAAGGAGATTGGCGTATGCCTACTAAGACGGAATATGAGGAACTATTTAATAATTGTACGCATCAGATTGTGAAATATAAAAATCGAGAGGGTTTATTATATACCGGAAAAAATGGAAATAGTATCTTTTTCCCGGCAGCCGGTAATTCAAACGTTTCATTATATTATCGTAGTTATTACTATTGGACTGCTACCAGCAATGGATATTATACTTATTATATGATTGGGAATACATGTATAGAAAATTTGACAAATTTAATGAATAGAAGTACAGGTGCCCCTGTCCGAGCAGTAACCGATTGAAAAGAACCACCCGGCCTGCAATTCGGCAGGTCGGGTGGTTTCGTTAGGGTTCAATTTTAGTTACGCCATCTTCAATAAAAATCTCATTGTCGATTTTCAGGTTGAGGATTTGATAATAATCGATGAAATTTTTTAAGATAAGATGTATCACCATTCGATAAAAACGCTATCTTTGTTATCGGGTAGATAGGTAAGGCCTTTGATGTCGGAAACTCGGACGCACGGACCGTGCGTCCCTACGAGGTTGCAGTATTGAGCCTAATATAAATAATGAACATTAAAATAACGCGATTATGAAATCGATGCGATTAATAGCCGAATGTGTGCTTGTGGCGATGGCGGTGCTCTGTGCCGTGTCGTGCGAGAAAGAGGAGAATGACAATGAGGTGATAATCCCCGGAACAGAAGTGAACCACGAGAAAGTGTTGAGTTTCTCGGCTTGGGCCGTGCAAGAGACTTATGAGATAGTCTCTTCGGGCAAATGGAGTGTATCGGGTACGACCGATTGGTGCAGCGTGTCGTTGGATTATGACGGGGGTAAAACCTTGATGGTGATGCGTCTGACAAAGAACACTTCGTTTTGTGAACGTCGTACACACCTCACCATAGAGCTGGGTGAGAATTCTTACGAGATATTGGTGAGACAGGCCGCAGGCTACAATCTGCATTTCGATAATAAGGCAGCAAGCGATACGACCAGCCTGTCGGGGAATATGATATGGAATATTTCGGGCGCTACTGAATGGTGCGACGTGTCGCTGGAGTATGGCGAGGAGAATACACACCTTACTGTGTCGGTGACGGATAATCCCGACCGAGAGGCTCGTTATGCCCGATTACAATTTACGAGCGGCCGCGATACCTTCTACATACCGGTGTCGCAGAAGTGTGTCGATTATGTGCAGGTATGTGATGAGACGAAAGAATTGTTCTTCACGGCCGCAGCCGCTTGCGATACGGTGCTGATACGCAGTAGCGAGATATGGGCGGTAAGTGGTGTCCCCGCATGGTGCGGCGTCTCACATCACAAAGGGGGTGATAGTGTGAATTTCGTTGTAAATATTCGGGAAAATCTCGATACACTCGATAGAAAAGCCCTGCTCACATTCACTTGTGGTGAGGCTCGCGACACTCTCGTACTGCATCAGCAACACCCCGATTATGTGATAGTGCGTCCCGATACCATACAGCTACCCGCCGAGGAGGCGACCGGTACGCTTACGATACGCAGTAGCGGTGAGTGGACGGCAACCGGCGGTGGCGATTGGTGCAGTCTATCGGCAACGAAGGGGCAAAATGGCGACCGACCGATAATTACCGCGACGAAAAATGAATCGATAAACGATCGTGAGGCTCAATTTGTGCTGACGTGTGGCGAGGCCACAGACACACTTACGGTCACACAGCGTGGTGTTTTTGTCACTATCAGTCCCGATAGTGATATCGAGGCGGGTAATGGCACGATGAGTTACGAACTGACCGTGAATAGTAGCGCTGATTGGAGTGTCGCCGGCGCGACCGATTGGTGCATGGTGTCGCAGACCACGGGCGATGATGGTGATAGATTGACTATATCGATTGTCGAGAACGAGACTTTCGCACAGCGACAGACTACCTTGCAATTCACGTGCGACGCAGCACATTGCTTACTCGTTGTGACACAAGCCCCGAAAGACGACTATATACGATTCACGCCCGTATCGATGAATATGCATTTCGACAATCTCGCGTCGAATAAAAGCCTTACGATAAACAGCGCTCGAGAGTGGCGTGTCGCAGGTATGACCGATTGGTGTACCATATCGCAAGACAGCGGAAACGATGGCGATATTATAACCATAGCGGTGAGCGAGAATGGCTCGGACAGCCAACGTGCCACCCAACTGATATTTACCAGTGGTGTGGTGGCCGATACGATAGCGGTATCGCAGTATGATTATCTGACGATAGCCGACTCGTTGCGAGTACATTTTGGTGCCAAGCGTTATGCGTTGCCGGTGAGCAGTGCCGGTGGGTGGCGTGTAGCGGGAGTGACCGATTGGTGCACGGTAGGGGCGGAGAGTGGGGCCGTTGGCGACTCTCTGATAGTGTATGTGACGAAAAATGCCGACTCCGCTCCTCGAGTAGCTACTCTCACGATGACAAGCGGAATGGCAGTGAAAGAACTTGTTGTGAGACAGAATGGTAAATACCTGACCGAGGGTAATCCGGTAGATCTCGGATTGAGTGTGGACTGGGCAAGCTATAATATGAATGCCACGGGACGTTACTTTATATGGGGAGGCACTTCTCCTGATACAACATTTGGTTGGATAAGTACTCCATTTCTTAAGCAAGTTGATAAATACATGAAAGATGTCGTATTACCAAGTTATATATATGGTACGGAATACGATGCCGCCTATGTACGCTGGGGCTCCGATTGGCGTATGCCTACATACTATGATATGCGCGAGTTGGTGAAAAAATGTACCTGGATATACGATGAGGACGATGGCGGATATTATGTGGTAGGGCCGAATGAGAATACGATATTTTTCCCGGCGGTAGGGTATGCATATAGTTTCTCGAATCACCCAACATATTATGAAAAATCGCCAACGTGCTATTGGACAGGGGATAAAAGAAGTAGATATGGCGCGTATATCCTATATTTTGACAAAGATGGGGTATCGATAGGGGAATTAGATGCAACGTATGGCGCGTCGATTAGACCGGTGAAAAAGAAATAGGAAAAGAAGGTGTGTCATATCAAAAAAAATGGCACACCTTCATATTTTTATCAATAAATGTGGTAATCTATCTCCGTTTTTTGCCGGGCGGGGTTGTGCGGTTGTTGTGCTTGAGCGCCATGGCCTGACGGCGTTTTTCGGGGTTGAAATTGGGATTGTACGACGATGGTCGAGTCTCTTTTCGTTTAGGGTTGGGTATGTCGCGCGTCACCGACACTTTTCCGTAAAGTCGCTCGATAAGGTCGGGGCGACCGATACGCAACAGTTCCTGTTCGATGCTGCGACGCATCTCGGGTTTGTACCAAAAGAAAAATTGCCGTTGAGCTATTTTATCCTCTTGGCTATGTGCGGTGAACACCTTCTCTCCCGTATAGGGATTTATGCCGGTATAATAGATTTCGGTGGCCAATGTCATGGGGGTGGGGGTGAAATCCTGTACCTGCTCGAGGTGGAAATTGAGGCTCTTGGTGATAGTCGCCAGCTCGGCCATATCCACAGGACGACAGCCCGGGTGGCTCGAAATGAAATAGGGTATCAACTGCTGATTGAGGCCATACTCCCGATTGATACGCTCGAATGTGCGACGGAATTGCTCGAATTGTTTGAACTCGGGCTTGCGCATATAGGCGAGTACCTGCGATGAGGTGTGTTCGGGGGCCACCTTGAGCCGTCCTGACACGTGACGGGTAATGAGCTCCTCGGTATATTCGCGAGTTGCCGTGTTTACCGCCTCGTCGGCACTGCGATGTTGCAACAGATCGTAGCGCACACCGCTACCGATAAATGATTTTTTGATACCGGGCAGCTTATCGACGGCCCTATATAGATGTAGCAGAGGCGCATGGTCGGTATGGAGATTGGGGCATACGCCGGGGAACAGACACGACGGACGTTTGCAAGCGGCACAAGCCTTTGGGTTACGTCCCGTCATGCGATACATATTGGCCGACGGACCGCCCAAGTCGCTGAGATAGCCCTTGAAATCGGGCATGGAGGCCACTTTGCGTACCTCTTGCAATACCGATTCCTCGGAGCGAGAAGTGATAAACTTACCTTGGTGGGCCGAAATCGTGCAAAAAGCACATCCACCGAAGCAACCTCGGTGCAATGTGACCGAGAATTTAATCATTTCATAGGCCGGAATAGTCTTGCCTCGGTAACGAGGGTGGGGTAGGCGGGTGAAAGGCAGTACATATATGGCATCGAGCTCGTTGCCGGTCATTACAGGGTAGGGCGGATTGATGCACACGACTTTGTCGCCACACGATTGCCATAAGAGCCTGGCCTGTTGCCGGTTTGATTCCTCCTCGACGTGGCAGAAGTTACGGGCCTGTTTCCGCTTGTCGCGCAGGCACTCCTCGTGCGATGCCAGCACGATATGCTCATCGCTCTCTCGGGCCAGGGGTATATCACCGGCCGGTCTCACGACCGATGTCTGTGGTATATTGGTGAGTGAGGCAATCGGATCGCCGGCTTGTAAGCGACCGGCAATTTCGCGCATAGGTCTCTCGCCCATGCCATAGACCAATATATCGGCACCACTCTCAATGAGGATAGAGGGCCGCAAACGGTCCTCCCAATAGTCGTAGTGCGTAACTCGGCGCAGTGAGGCCTCGATACCGCCTATCACCACAGGTACGTCGGGGTAGAGCTGTTTCAATATGCGGGTATATACTATCGTGGGGTAGTCGGGGCGCATACCGGCACGTCCGTCGGGGGTATATGCGTCGTCGGAGCGAAGCCGTTTATTGGCGGTATAGTGATTGACCATCGAGTCCATGGCTCCGGCCGAGATGCCGAAAAACAGTCGCGGACGACCCAATTTCTTGAAATCGCGCAAATCATCGCGCCAATTGGGCTGGGGCACAATGGCTACACGCAGCCCCTCGGCCTCGAGTACTCGCCCTATAACCGCCGTGCCGAATGAGGGGTGATCGACATAGGCGTCGCCCGAGAAGAGTATGACATCGACATAGTCCCACCCGCGCGCCTCCAATTCTTTACGGGTGGTAGGCAACCATGCCTGCTGATTGAGCGCTGTATCGTGCATAGAAAGTGCTATTTGCTGTTGTAAATATCTTCGAGTTTGAGCAGTTCGTCACGCAGCCGGGCGGCCTCGATAAACTCCATCTCTTTGGCGGCGGCCACCATTTGGCGACGAATATGCTCCATGTTTTTTTTGAGTTGCTCCTTGCTCATGTAGGGCACTACGGGGTCGGCGGCCAGTGATACGTGCGTGGTGTCGTATTCCTCTTGATAGGTGGGCGTGGACTGTGGCTGTGTGCGTGTGTCGTCTTTACGAGTAAGCGCCGTATTGTAGGCCTTGCGTATGGCTTGCGGGGTGATGTGGTGCGCCTCGTTATAGGCTAACTGCTTCTCGCGACGGCGGTTGGTCTCGTCGATTGTGAGGCGCATACTGTCGGTAATGGTGTCGGCATACATGATAACCCGTCCGTTGAGGTTGCGGGCGGCGCGTCCGGCTGTCTGGGTGAGGGCACGATGCGAGCGTAAGAATCCTTCCTTGTCGGCATCGAGTATCGCCACCAGCGACACCTCGGGCAGGTCGAGCCCCTCGCGCAGGAGGTTTACCCCTATAAGCACATCGTACAACCCTTTACGCAGGTCGTCGATAATCTGTATGCGTTCGAGCGTATCGACGTCGGAGTGTATGTAGTTACAGCGAATGTCGAGGCGCAACAGATAGGCGTTCAACTCCTCGGCCATGCGCTTGGTGAGTGTTGTGACCAATACACGCTCGTCATGTTCTACCCGTTGCTGTATTTCTTCGAGCAGGTCGTCGATCTGGTTGAGGCTGGGACGCACCTCTATAATGGGATCGAGCAGTCCCGTGGGGCGTATTACCTGTTCTACCACCACGCCTTCGCTACGTCGCAGTTCGTAATCGGCCGGTGTGGCGCTCACATAGATGGTCTGAGGTACAAGCGATTCAAACTCGGCAAAGGTCAATGGGCGATTGTCTATCGCAGCCGGCAGTCTGAATCCATATTCCACCAGATTGATTTTGCGAGAATGGTCGCCCCCATACATGGCCCGTATTTGGGGTATGGTTACGTGGCTCTCGTCGATAATCAGCAGAAAGTCTTCGGGAAAGTAGTCGAGCAGACAGAAGGGGCGTGTGCCGGGAGCGCGCCCATCGAAGTAGCGGGAATAGTTTTCCACACCTGCGCAGTAGCCCACCTCCTTTATCATTTCGAGGTCGTAGGTCACACGCTCGTAGAGCCGCTTCGCCTCTAACTCTTTTCCTATCGATTTGAAAAATTCTACCTGCTTGCCAAGGTCGAGCGCGATTTCATCGACGGCCCTATTTATACGCTCCTTGGTCGTGACAAATATATTGGCCGGGTAGATATTGAACGAGTCGAAACGTCCGATTGTGAGCCCGTTTACGGGATCGACACTCTCGATGGCCTCTATCTCGTCGCCCCAGAAAATAATGCGCACGATAGAGTCTTGATAAGCCGGGAACACATCGACCGTGTCGCCTTTGACACGGAAGTTGGCACGCCCCAAATCCACCTCGTTGCGCGAGTACAACGCATCGACGAGGCGACGCAACAAGTCGTTGCGTTCCATGCGTTTGCCCACCTTCACCTCTATCATGTTGTCGTGAAAGTCGGCGGGGTTACCTATACCATAGAGGCACGATACCGACGAAATGACTATCACGTCGCTGCGACTGGTGAGCAGTGCCGATGTGGCCGAGAGACGCAACCGGTCTATCTCGTCGTTGATGGCCAGGTCTTTCTCTATGTAGGTGTCGGTCGTGGGGATATAGGCCTCGGGCTGGTAATAGTCGTAATAGGATACAAAATATTCCACCGCGCTTTCGGGAAAGAAATTCTTGAACTCGCTATACAACTGGGCTGCGAGTGTCTTATTGTGGCTGAGTATGAGCGTGGGCTTTTGCACCTGCTCTATGACGTTGGCCATAGTGAAAGTCTTACCCGAGCCGGTCACGCCCAACAAGGTTTGTGCCGGCAATCCTTCGCGGACTCCCCGCACCAACTCGGCAATGGCCTCAGGCTGGTCGCCTGTCGGTGAAAATGGCGAAACAATCTTGAATCCCATAAAAACGATTTGAATATCACATCTGCGATGTCGTGTGACTTTTTTACCTTGATGAAATGCAAAGGTACATAATTTTATTGGGCATAACATAAATTATTGTTATTTTTGCATTACGTGCGTTATCAAATATAATTATGGCAAAGATTACGGTTCAGAATACTGATTTAACTATAATATCGGTAAACGAAAATGATTATATCTCATTGACGGATATAGCAAAGCATAAGAGTGAAGACCCGACGGCGGTTATAGGTAATTGGATGCGAAATAGAAATACCCTCGAGTATTTGGGAATATGGTAAAGTTTGTATAATCCACAATTCAACCCCCTCGAATTCGAGGGGTTTAAAAGGGAAGCCGGGTTGAACGCTTTTACGCTTTCTCCCCAAAAGTGGATAAATGCTACAAATGCAATTGGTATTATTTCTAAATCAGGGAGATATGGGGGAACTTATGCTCATAAGGATATTGCGTTTAAGTTTGCAAGTTGGATTTCCGTTGAGTTTGAACTGTATATTGTCAAAGAATTCCAAAGACTTAAACAAGAAGAACAGAAATTGATTGGATGGACTGCTAAAAGAGAACTATCCAAAATCAATTATCACATACATACAGATGCTATAAAACAAAATCTTATTCCTGCTGAAATTACTACGTTGCAAGCAAATTTTATTTATGCCAATGAGGCGGATGTCTTGAATGTTGCAATGTTTGGTATGACTGCAAAACAGTGGAGAGACGCAAACCCAGAATTAAAAGGGAATATTCGGGATTATGCGACAATAAACGAACTCATTTGTCTCTCAAATATGGAGAGTTTAAATGCAGTTTTTATTGACGAAGGACTTACTCAGCAAGAAAGGCTTGTAAAACTAAACCAAATCGCGATTCAGCAAATGCGAATTTTAGAAGATGTAGAGAATAGAAGATTACTAAAATGATAAGCTATTTGAGCAAATAATAAGAAAAATTGATAGAAAAACTATAGTACTCGTTATAGCCATTCTGTAAAAAAATCGAGGATATAGTGCGGAGGAGAGGGGAATAAACAGATAAAAAACGATTAAAAACGAAGAGTGAACGTTAAAAATTTATTTTTTGTTTTTATAATTGGCCGCGAATGACTAACTTTGCGCAATTATTGTGCACGTATGATAAGGAAAGCGATATATTTATGTACATTGGTCGTGTTTTTGTGCTCTTGCGGTGAATACTACAAGGTGCAGAAAAGTAACGATTTAGAGCTGAAATACGCCTATGCTAAGACCTGTTTCGACAAGGGGAAATATAGCCGTGCGTATTCATTGCTCGAAGATTTGGTGCCGGTGTTCAAAGGCTCGGACATGGCCGAGGAATCGCTCTATTTATTGGCACGAAGCCATTTTATGGCCAAAAATTACGATACGGCAGGCGATTATTTCGCCACTTACTATCGTAGTTATCCCAAGGGCCAATTTACCGAGATGGCTCGTTACCATTCGGGCCTGAGTTTCTACCTCGAATCGCCCGACCCGCGTCTCGAGCAATCGACCACCTACAAAGGTATCGACGAATTGCAGATGTATCTCGACTATTACCCTCGCGGTGAAAAGGCCGAGGAGGTGAGAAAGATGATATTCTCCCTGCAAGAAAAGCTCGCCGAGAAGGAATACAAAAACTGTGAGCTATATTATAATATAGGAAACTACTTGGGTCGCAACTATTTCGAGTCGGCTGTGATTACGGCTCAGAATGCGCTGAAAACATACCCTTTCACCGAAAAGAAAGAGGACTTTATGATGCTGATATTGCGTGCCCGTTACAAAGAGGCTCAAGAGAGTATCATAGAACGAAAGGGTGAGCGATACCGCAATGCCATCGATGAATATTATGCCTATATCAACGAGTTCCCCGAGGGAAAATATCGCAAAGAGGCCGATGCGATATTCAAAGATGCCGATTCTAAAATAGAAGAGTAAGACGAATAAAACAAACCGATATAAAAATGGATTACAAGAAAACTAACGCCCCGACAAACACGGTAACCCGCGACATGATAGCCTTGTCGGAAAATACCGGAAACGTGTATGAAACCATACGCATTATCGGCAAACGCGCCAATCAGATAAGCGTGGAAATGAAAGGTGACTTGGAAAAGAAACTTCAAGAGTTCGCTTCGTATAACGACAACCTCGAAGAGGTATTCGAAAATCGCGAACAGATAGAAATCTCGCGTTACTACGAGAAATTGCCCAAACCTACCCTCATCGCCACACAAGAATATGCCGAGGATAAGGTTTATTTCAAAAACCCCACCAAAGACAAAGAGGAGTTTTAATACACTTCTTTTCTGATGTTATACCGAGGGCTTCGCGACCAAACGCGTGGCCCTCGGTTTTGTTATAACCTATACCTACACGGACGGATATACTGTTCCTATGGCGTATAATTGGTTGGTCTCAAAAAAAACTTTTAGGGAAATTATCAATAAAAAATTACAGCTTCTAAAATAACGCAAGGCATTAATGCGTATCTTTGCGGTGTCTTGCGAGGATAGATGAGAGCGAAATAACTGTCTTTCTCTGCTCACATTTTAGTATCTTTGTCTCGCATTTTTTTGAAAGTCGAAATACGTTATTGACTATGAAGAAACAGACACAGGCTATACACACTCCGTTTCAGGAACGTGATGCCTATAACGCGCTCAGTATGCCGGTGTATCATACGGCAGCTTACGAGTTTGACAACG
Organism: Coprobacter sp.; assembly: GCA_017462265.1. Lineage (GTDB taxonomy): Bacteria > Bacteroidota > Bacteroidia > Bacteroidales > UBA11471 > Caccoplasma. Next base: position 11,468 of record JAFTRN010000030.1, read on the forward strand.
CCGATGATATGGCCGATGCGTTTTGTGGCCGAACTACCGCACCCGATTATTCACGGATAACCAATCCTACCGTTACCTATTTTGAAAATAAAGTGAAGACCCTTACCGGGGCGCATGAGGTGATAGCCTTGTCGTCGGGTATGGCCGCGATAAGTAATACCTTGCTTGCGATAGCTGCCACAGGAAAGAATATCGTTTCGTCTCACCATATGTTTGGCAATACTTATGCGCTGATTTCGGGTACACTGCGACGATTCGGTGTAGCCGCACATCTATGCGACCTTACCGATATTGATGAGGTGGAGCGCAATATCGATGGCGATACCTGTTGCATCTATTTGGAGATTATTACCAATCCCCAGATGGAGGTGGCCGACCTGTCGAAGCTTTCCCGTCTGGCTCGTGCTAAAAATATCCCGTTGATTGCCGACACAACTATGATACCCTTTACGAAGTTCACTGCTAAGGCGTTGGGGGTAGATATAGAGGTGGTGTCGAGCACGAAATATCTCTCGGGTGGCGCTACCTCTATCGGGGGACTGGTGATTGACTACGGAACGTGCACCGACTTCGGAAAGAGAATGAAGAGCGAGATGTTGCTCAACTTCGGGGCTTATATGACGCCGCATGTGGCATATATGCACACCATCGGTCTCGAAACACTCGATGCCCGCTATCGTATTCAGGCCGGTAACGCGCTGGACTTGGCGCAGCGGTTGCAGAGTTTACCTCAGATATGTAGGGTGAATTATATCGGTCTGCCCGATAATCCTTACCATGCGTTGGCTGTGAGGCAGTTTGGCGATACAGCCGGGGCCATGGTGACGATAGAGCTGGCTGATAAGGAGGCTTGTTTCCGATTTATCAACAAACTGAAATTGATACGGCGGGCAACAAATCTGTTCGACAACAAGTCGCTCGCCATACACCCGGCAAGCACTATTTTCGGAAATTTCACCGACGACGAACGTCGGGCGATGGATATACTCGACACCACGATACGGCTGTCGGTAGGGTTGGAAGATGTCGATGACCTCTTCGACGATATAAAACAGGCATTAAAATAAAATTATGAAATACGATTTCGATAAGGTAATAGATAGATTCGGTACCGGAGCATTGAAATACGATGCACTCGGTGAGCGTTATGGCAATCCTCGGTTACTGCCGCTATGGGTGGCCGATTTGGACTTTGAGACGCCCCCTTTTGTGGTGAAGGCTCTGAAACAACGCATCGAGCACCCTATTTACGGATATACGGTGATGCCGGCCGACTATTGGAATGTGGTGGCTCGCTGGATTGCCGACCATCACGGTTGGCAGGTCGATACCGAGTGGCTCACCTACATACCGGGTATTGTGAAGGGTATAGGCATGGCGATAAATGTCTTTGTGGCACCTGATGAGAAGGTGATTATACAGCCGCCGGTGTACCACCCGTTCCGCCTCACACCCGAGGGAAATGGCCGTGAAGTGGTGTATAACCCATTGATAAAAAATGTAGATGGCTCTTACTCGATGGACTTCGACAATTTGGCTGAGGTCTGTGATGAAAAATGCCGCATGCTGATACTTTCCAACCCACACAATCCGGCCGGAATCGTGTGGGATAGAGACACGCTGACGCGCCTGGCCGACTTCTGTTACGATCACAATATCATAGTCATATCCGACGAGATACATTGCGATATGGCGTTGTGGGGCAACAAACATATACCTTTTGCCTCGGTATCGCCTCGGGCAGCCGCGTGCAGTATCACATTCGGTGCTCCATCGAAGACATTCAATATAGCCGGTATTGTAAGTTCGTATGCGATAGTATCCGATGCTCGGTTGCGCGACCGTTTCTATTCGTGGCTCACAGCCAATGAACTGAACGATGCCTCGATTTTCGCACCTATTGCCACGATGGCTGCCTTCAACGAAGGCGAGGAATGGCGACGCCAAATGTTGGCCTATGTAGAGGGTAATATCGACTATGTAATCGATTTCTGCCGAGACCGAATACCCGGTATCAAGCCCTTCCGTCCGCAAGCCTCGTTCTTGGTATGGCTCGACTGTACGGCGCTGAATCTGCCTCACGATGAGTTGGTAGCGTTGTTTGTCGATAAGGCCGGGCTGGCGTTGAACGATGGCGCTATGTTCGGAAAAGAGGGCGAAGGTTATATGCGCCTGAATGTAGGTGCGCCGCGCTCTATTATCATCGAAGCTATGCAACGCCTCGAAGCCGCCGTTGCCTCGTTGTAAAATATCTTGGACAAATGAATAAAAAGCGGAAGTCTTCCTAAGGAGGCTTCCGCTTTGTTTGTTATTATATCATCGGATTATTCTAAGTGGCCGGTCGCGCGCAGATACTCGGTTTCGCACATTTTGTACTGCGTTTGGGCCTCGATGTAGTTGCTCTCGGCTTGTTGCCATTGCGATTGTACGTCGAGCAGGTCGGTGAGCGTGGCCATAGATGCCGCGTAGCGGTTGCGCATCACACGGAGGTTTTCGTTGGCTTGTTGCAGACCTTTCTGCGCTGTGCCTATGAGCATATAGGCATCTTGCAAGTTGCGTATGGCTTGTTGCACCTCGAGGTCGAGCAGACGGCTGTTTTTTTGCAGTTGCAGTTGTGAGTTTTGCAATTCATAGCGGGCTTTACGCACTTTCTTGAAGTTTTCGCCCCAATGCAGTATGGGTATCTGCAAGGCGACCATGGCCAGCCCTATACCATCTTTGAATTCTTGCGTGTGCACCATCGTACCATTGCCGGCATCGACCATGCTGTTGAGTTTTATGTTTCCATAGTAGGTGTAGCCTACCGACAAGCCCAGTGTGGGCAACATATCGGCACGGGCCATTTTTATCTGTTGCTTATTGACATCGACCTGTTTCTCGAGCAGATGCAACTCGGGCCTGTCCGAAATATCGCCCGAGAGTTGTCCCGGGTGTGAGATACTCAGCAGGGTATCGGTGGGGGTGATGAGTGTTTCGTAGCCCACGCCTATGATGCGACACAGCGCCATACGACACAAGTCGGCCCCGTTGCGAGCCTTTTGCAGTTGGTAGGTAATGTTGCTGTGCTCGGCATCGATGCGTAGCAGGTCGTTCTCGGTAGCCATTCCGGCGGAGAGAGCAGCCTCTATCTGTCGGTATATGGTATCCATCTGGGCGCAATAGCTCTCGAGCATTTTTACTTTGCGATTTACAGCGATATAAGACCAGTAGGCGTTGTCGGTCTCGACCAATACGTCCATACGTGTCATGCGATATTGCTCGTTGGCCGCCTCCTCACCGATGCGCGACATCTTGCGACCGGTCAATATTTTCCCACCGGCATAGAGAGGCTGGGTGAGAGTGATACCGGCCATGTAGGTGCCTCGCATACGCATTTCCATACCCATCATATCGAGGTCGGGAAACATATATATGCCTGTTGCCGACGCGTCAAATTTGGGTAGGAAGGCCGTCGTGGCTATTTTCTTGTCGAGCTCGGCCTGATGCATTTTATTGTCGGCCTGTTTCAAATCTTCGCTGTATTCGAGAGCCATTTTACGGCATTGCTCCAGCGACAGCGACATATTTTCTTGTGCGATTGCGCCCTCGGTAGTGAGCAGTGCAATACAACACGCTATGATTATGTTTCTGATATTCATCTTCATTATATATTGGCGGGTTTTCTGATGCGGAACATCACGGTGTAGAAAATGGGTAACAATATGAGGGTGATGATGGTACCTATGGTGAGACCGCCCATGATGGTGATAGCCATGGAACTGTACATGGGATCGCCTATCAGCGGTATCATACCCACGATAGTGGTGAGCGAGGCCATGAGTACGGGTCGCACACGCGACACGGTAGCTTCGACCACGGCGGTGTAGGGGGGTGTCTTCTCCTCGGTCTGTAAGCGGTTTATCTCATCGACCAATACGATGGCATTTTTCACCATCATACCGATAAGCCCCATCATACCGATAATAGCCATGAAGGTCATAGGTTGGTTGCTGAGTAGCAGGGCGGGGGTGATGCCGCAGAATACAAACGGGAAGCAGAGCAGGATGAGTACGACTTTTCGCCAACTGTTGAATAGGAATAGCAAGATGAAGAGTATGAGGAATATGGTGAGCGGTACATACTTCATGAGATTACCGATGGCCTCGCCTTGCACTTCACCTTCGCCCACCCAGCGCATCTGATAACCGGCGGGTAGGGGTATGGCCTCTATTTCGTCTTTGATAGAAGCAACCACCTTGGCCGGGGTGGCTTGGTCGCAATCGGGTTTGGGATCGCATTCGGCCTCGATGATACGGCGACCGTTGAGACGGAATATGAGGTCTTCGTTCCAATCGAGGTGCAACTCATCGACTACATTGCTCAGCGGCGTTGAGCGGAACATCTTGTCTTGCAGGCTGCTCATGCCTTCACCTCCGGCGAGGGCCGACTGCAACTCTTCGTTGGATAGGTGCATATTCATCATACTCCACACCGGTATGTTGTTGAGGTCGGTAATGCGACTTCCGTCGGCATTGCGCACTTGCAGATTGATGGTGGTCATACGTTCTTGGTCGTTGATGACGCCGATGGGCATACCATCGGTGGCGGCCAAGAGGGCATTACCTATATCCCCGCGTCCGATACCCGAGCGTAGCGCGTCTTGTTGCATATACTCGGCCACAATCATTTTCCCGGTAGGTTTCCAGTTGTTCTGCACCGAATAGGCATCGACATAGGGGCATTTACGCATGATATTCTCGGCTTGCGCGCTCAGTTCTCGCAGTACGACAGGATCGGGGCCAGAGAATTCCACCTCCACGGTGTGTGAGGTCGAAATAGAGAAGTTGTATTTGCGGGTGCGTATATAGACATCGGGATATAGTTCGCGCAGTTGTTTGCGGATAATGGGTATCTGTTCTACCACAGTATTGTAGTCTTTGCAATCGACTATCAACTCGGCATAGCAATCGCCACCCGAGGTCATCGGGCGCACGAGGCAATAGTGAGCCGGAGCCGAACCTTGGCTCATGGCCACTCGTTCTATTTGCTCGTTTTCGGAGAGTAGTCGGCTCATTTCGAGCATACGCTCTTTCACGACGTCGGCATTGGTGGCTGCGGGGAAGAAGCACTCTACGACAAACTGCTTGTAGTCAAAGTCGGGGAAAAAGAGATTTTTTACTCGTGTCATACCCCACATACAGAGTATCAAGATGGCGAATGCGGCGACTACGGTCGTCTTTTTGTAGGTGATGAGTTTGCCTATGGCGTTGCGTATGAAACGGTGTACGGGTGAGTTCATGACTTGCGTAGGCTCACCGTTGTTGCCTTTTTCTCGGGCGGGAAGCCAAGCCTTGGTACACACCGGTACCTGCACCAATGCGAGTACCCAACTTGCCAACAGGCTGACACATAGTACCAGAAACAGGTCTCCGGCATATTCTCCGGCCGTGTCGGGCGAGAGATATACACACAAGAACGTAGAGGCGGCAATGATGGTGGCTCCTAATAGCGGCATGGCGGTATTGCGACCGATACGATAGAGATATACCTTGGGGGCGAGCCCTCTCTTTTTGTCGATGAGAATACCGTCCATGATTACTACGGCATTATCGACCAACATACCCATGGCTACGATGAAGGCGCCGAGCGATATACGTTGCAGAGTAGTCCCCATGGTGAGCAATATGGGAAACGATACAGCGACCGTAAGTAACAGACCGAATCCGATAATCATACCACTACGTAACCCCATGGTGAATATAAGTACGAGTATGACGATGAGTATCGACTCGAGCAGGTTCCACATGAATGAGGATATGGCGTCGTTTACCTTGTCGGGTTGGAAGAATATTTTCTCGGTTTTCATACCTACGGGCACATTTTTCATGGCCTCGGCGAGCTTGGCATCTACGGCGGCCCCTACGTCGGGCACTATGGCGTTTGCCTCCATGGCAATGCATATAGCGAGAGCGGGGGTTCCCTCTACGAAGAAACCGTTGCGTTGCGGGGTGGCATAGTCGCGCTCTATGCGGGCTATATCGCCAAGGCGCAATTGCTTGCCGTCCATGGTCTGAATGAGTAGGTCGCGTATATCTTCTTCGTCCTCTATGGCCGAGTCGATATGTAGCGATATGCGCTCGTCGCCACCGGCATATTTGCCGGCGTCGATTGTCTTGCCGGCCGATTGTAGCGACGACATTATCTGCGTGGGTATGATGCCGTTGCGGGCTATTTGCTCTTTCGACAGTATGATGTTGATTACCTCGTCGCGATTGCCTGCTATATTGATACGTTTCACGCCCTTCACGTTGAGTAGCTCGCGTCTCAGGTACTTGGCGTATTTATACATTTCGGGGTATTCATATCCGTCGGCGGTGAAGGCGTAGAATATACCATACACGTCCATCATATCGTCGATGACCATCGGGTCGTAACAGCCTTGTGGCAGACGCATCGACGCGTCATTCACTTTGCGACGCAATAAATCAAAATGTTGCTCGATATCCTTGTTCAAAACGGTCATCAGAAATTCGACGGTGAACATTGCCATGCCGTTTTGACACTCGGTTTTTATTTTGTTCACATTGGGGAGTGCGCGTAGCTCATCTTCCATCAGTTGAGCAACTTTCAACTCCACCTCGTGGGCCGTCGCGCCGGGATATACCACCACGACCATCGCCTGCTTGGCCGATACGGCGGGGTCTTCCAGTTTGGGCATCTGCATAAATGACAATACGCCCGCAATGATGATGGCGGCCATGAGCGACCAGAAAAGGCGCGGTTTCCGTATGAAAAATTCGGTCAATTTCATTACAACAAACCTCCTACGTTACTTTTCTTGGGTGATTCGATGACCGATACTTTATCGCCGTCTTGTAACATATTCACACCGGCACGTACTATCTGTTCATCGCCGGTAAGGCCTTCGAGTATGATTGCCCGGCCGTTGCTGTCGATGTTACCGAGTACGACGGGAGTTTTGTTTACCACCGAATCGTTCGATAAGGTCCACACGTAGGCCGAGTTGCCTTCCTTGAAGATAGCACCGGCAGGAATGGTATAGCCGGTTGTCGCATTGTCGTGGCGAATGGTGATTTCTATCTCTACATTCATACCGGCAGTGAGTTGCTTATGGGGGGCTTTATCGAACGAGAGATGTAGCTGATACAGCTGATTTCCATCGGCCTTAGGCGACAAACTCAGAAAATTCATGGCAATTTCGTCGTCGATACCGCAGGCCCTACAAGTGAAGTTCTCGAAGTTCTTGCGTTGGCGATACTCTCCGACAGGAATGTCGGCTACGACCTCCATACTCGAAACGTCGAGCATCGAAAACAGAGCCGTACCGGCATCGACCATTTCGGCGGGTGCGAAATTCACCGACCTGATGTAGCCGTCGGTGGGGGCGTATAGACTGGTGTAGTCGAGTTTGTTTTTGTTTACTTGTAATTGTATGCCCAGCTGTTTCAGGCCGGCAACGGCTTTCTCGTAGTCGTTGGCCGATACGCTTTTCTGCTCATACAGCTTTTTGGTGCGTTCTACCTCGTCGCATACTTGGTCATATTGTATCTGCAACGCCTCTACGCCCAGCTTGTAATCGGCATCGTCGAGCTTGGCAAGTAATTGCCCTTTCTGCACGTAGTCGCCCTCTTTAACGAGTATTTCCTCTAACTGACCGGCGGTTTTGAAGCCGAGATTTATTTCGTGAGCGGCTTTCACTATACCCGAATAGATATTTTTACTCTCATTGCTCATTGCAACCGGGGTTGTGAGAAATACATTTTTTATCTGTGGGGTTTTAACCTCTCCGTCGGAACAGGCGCACATCAGTGCCAACGTGGCAACAATCCATTTATTTTTCATATTTTTCTTGTTAGAAACTGATTAGACTTTTGAACGGTGCAAATTTCTATCTTTTGCATCGTAGATTCATGTCGTACATTGTGGTTATATTGTTCGAAAAGATGAATTTTTCGTAATTTTGACCATGATTGTTCTTGAAAATTATCTAAATGTGTATATTTGCTGCAAACAAAGAACATATACGGCACTCGTGGTGAGAACCTATTAAACCTGTTTTTCTTGCTCGTTTGTCGCTATATGAGTAGAAATTTAAACAGCATCTAAGAGGTAAATACCGTATGCAATATCCCGAGCAATTTGGAATTCTGAATTTGTTGAATATGTCGTTCAATGAGCGTGTTTGTGCGCTGGACGATGAGTTTGTTCTCGCCGACAACTTCAATGAGTTGTCCTCACCGATCAATGTCACCACCGATCCCGGAGCTATACCTTTTATATCATCGCCCTATCCCTTCAAGGTGCAGATTACGATGGTGATGTTGTGCCTGGGTGGTACGGTGCGGGTACAGCTCAACCTCAACGAGTTCGAACTGCATGGTAACGATGTACTGATAGTGCAGGCCGGTTCCATAGGTCAATGCTTGCATATATCCGATGATTGTCGCATAGCGGTGGTTGCCATTTCTACCAACAATGAGATATTTTCCGATGTTAATACCCGGATAGGAAGCGTCATACGCAAATTTTTGGCCCATCGAGGCTTGTTGCATGCCGATGATATGCAGATGCAGGAGTTGCTGGCTATCTACAAATCTATACGCGACAAGATGGAAAATCCCGGGTTGCAATATCGGCGTGAGTTGGTATTGAGTTATATGCAGATGTTTTTCTGCAATTGTTGCGAATTGATGGGCAGCGACAGTGTCGTGGAACTCTCGAGCGTGTCGCGCAAGGAGCAGATATTCGAGCGATTTATGGACCTGCTCAAAGAGCACTACGCCCACTCACGCAACATAGGATTTTATGCCGATAAGCTGTGCCTCACCCCAAAATACCTGTCGCAAGTCATCTTCATGGTGAGCGGACGCCATGCCGGCGAGTGGATACGCGACTATGTGATACTCGAGGCCAAGGCACTACTCAAAAGTCGTCAATATACGGTGTTGCAGGTGAGCGATATGCTCAACTTCCCCAATCAGTCGTTCTTTGGCGTTTATTTCAGAAAAGCGGTAGGTTGTTCGCCCAAGGCGTACCAATGCGGTATGTAGTGCCGGTTATGACGTTATTCGAAATTTGTATCATCGGGTGACATATTTTTCGAGCGGAAGTTTGTTTACTTTTTTGAGAAGACCTTTAAGAAGCCGAAACCTTGTTTTTTGAAGTCGTAATAAATTTTCAAGAAAATTTAAAACAGTTTTTAATACTATAGAATAGGTATCGTCGGTGATGAAAATACTCGAAATAGGGGATTGCCGTTTCGGGCGTTTTGTATTTCTTTTGCACCCGCAAAAGAGAATTAAAATTGTAAAGCCTCTTTCGCCTTTGTGTGAAAAACAATATATTTGTATGCCATAAACGTAAAGATATGATATATAAGCTGGGAAAATATAAGAAAAACGATCCTATGAGCGTACTGGTGTGCGAAAACTATCCGGCACTTCCGGTGATGAGCCGTTTCGGTATAGCCATGGGCTTTGGCGACAAGACCATCGACGAGGTGTGTCGCGAGAATGGTGTCGATACCGAAACCTTCCTTGTGGTCATCAATCTGTTGCTCGACGAGGATACCGCCGAGGCTGTCGATGCACCCTTTTCCATCGAGGCCGTCGTGCAATATCTGCACAATTCACACGACTATTTTCTCAATTTCCGTCTGCCGGCCATTCGCCGCAGTCTGCTCGCTGCCATCGATTGCGGACAGAAAGATGTGTCGTTTGCCATACTCTGCTTTTTCGACGAATATGCCGATGAGGTGCGCAAGCACATGACCTACGAGGAACAGACGGTATTTCCCTATGTACGAGACCTGTTGGCCGGGCGTGAGATTGCCGGCGAGTATAGCATCGACGTGTTCAGCCGTCAGCACGACTCGGTAGAGATGAAACTCGTGGAGCTGAAAAACATACTCATCAAATATTATCCGGCGGCAAGCAGCAACGAGCTCAACGCCGTGCTGTTCGATATTTTCACCTGCGAACAAGACCTCGCATCGCACAATCGTATAGAGGACGCTCTATTTGTGCCTGCCATCAAAGCCATAGAACAAAAACGCCGTGTCGCCTTATGAAATCGCTCTTGAAAATAGCTGTCGTAGAGCCGTCGCTCATTATTCGCAGCGGTGTGTTGGCTGTGTTGCGTCGCCTATCGGCACTCAACATCGAGATTATAGAGGTGGTCGATGTGGCGCAACTGCTCTCCATGTTGGCATGGCGTAAGCCCGACGTGCTTGTCATCAATCCCGTGACGCCCGGTGCCGTATCGTTGCAACAGGTGCGCAAGGAGGTCGAGGGCATAAAGTGTGTCGCCTTGCAGAATGTGCTTACCGACACCGCCACGCTCAAAGGCTACGACGAGGTAATATCGGTGTACGATACGGCCGAGACTATCCGCGAGAAAATCGAGAATCTGCATGCCGACGACGATACGCTCACGCACGAACCGCTTACCGACCGCGAGAAAGAAATCATCATCGGCGTGGTCAAAGGGCTCACCAATAAGCAAATCGCCGAAAACCTATGTCTGTCGGCCCATACGGTAATCACCCATCGTCGCAATATCGCCGCCAAATTGCAGATACATAGTGCGGCAGGACTTACCATCTATGCCATTGTGAACAAACTGGTCGATCTCAACGACGTGAAAAGCGCCATTCACCGCCGCGACGAATAGGGGGGAGTAAGACGAAACACGAGGTAGTAGGTTTTGACCAATATCATCGATATAATATGTATAATCGTGCGATATGTCAAATATTAGTTGTGTTGTAGATATTGAAAGCCATTATATATTAATTCAATGCCACCTTCTGTTTTTAGTAGGAGATTTAATATAAGCCAGTCGTCATCACCGGTATAGTTAAATAGCCAATTTGTCTGAATGAGACCTGTAGTGTCGTCTGTCGATCGAGGTGTCTGTTCCTTCATTATAAGGGGAGAGGGATATTTTTCCTCGAAAAATTTATAAGATTCACCTAATTTTATAGGAACTCCACTAAAATTAAATGTAATATTGGGGTTTTTATTCCGAATTTCACAAAGACCTGTATTATAATCGATTTTTAAAAACAGATTATTATAAAAGAAATTTATATTACCTTCACAGAAAGTGCCAAGTTTCTCTATTCTGTTTTGAATACTATCAGGTTTTCCCAAAGCGCGTTCCACTTCCTCTTGACTATAATAATGGCCAATAACTAATGCATATGCCGTATCAACATCATTGCGATAGATGTACCGACCTCCACCGGAATTGCATATTCGACCATTTATTATAATTACAATCTGGTTATCACGCACAACGACAGAGTCTTGTTGTGCATTAATAACTCCGATGGAGGTCAATAAAAAAAGCAATATATAACAAAATATACTCATAAGTATAAATTTTATGAATATCGATTCTTTTTGAATCAAAAATTTCATGAAAACAAAATAACGATAAATGAGCGAAATATGCAAATGTTGCAGAGACTATTTGGGGTGAGCACAGCTACTCAGTATAAATCTTATTGCCATTTTGTAGGCAAAGGTGGGGCGATGGCGTGGGAAATGTCACTATTTCGGTATATATATCGACGGAATGAATAAATTTTCACTATCTTTGTCGGCGCACCGATAAGATATAATTCGTTGAAAGACTCTGAGCACATAATACAAGCCATCAATCGCGGAGACATAGAGGCGTTCAAACAAGTCTATGCTCTCTATTATAGTGTATTGGTGACTTATGCCAACTCTATCCTTGCCGATAGTGAGGATATGGGCGAGGATATCGTGCAAGATGTGATAGCCAATATATGGGAGGCCAAGACACAATTTGCCTCGTACTCATCGTTCAAAACCTACCTTTATAACGCCGTGCGCAATGCCGCCCTCAATCATATAAAACATCAGGGAGCTGCCGATAAATATATTGAGTATCTGCAATATGAATACACACCGTTCGACTATTCGGGGGTGAATGTAGAGGAAATATATCGCCAGCTTTTCGCCCTCATCGATCACCTGCCGTATCGTTGCCGTGAGATATTCCTGCTACACATGGAGGGCAAGCGCAACGAGGAGATAGCCCGGGTATTGCAACTCTCGGTCGAGACCGTGAAGACGCAAAAAAAGCGGGCCATGGCCTATATCCGTGCCAATATCGACAAATCGTTGCTCTATGAATAGTGTTGCCTTATTATAGGCCTTTTCGTTGTGAAATGGAGTTGTGAAATTGCATATTTCTTGTATTTTTATAAAATTTCAAGAAAAAAGATAATTTTTCTCAAAAATATGTACCCCGAAATCGGTGCCATGTTGTCTGTCTTTATATAGATAGAATCTATCATGGAATATATCGAAACAATTATAGTGAAATATCTGACCGGTACCATTACCGATACCGAGAATGATGTTTTGCAACAATGGTTATCTTCGAGTGCGGAGCATAGGAAGCTGTTCGAGCAGATATGTAACGACACCACACTCGTGGCGCGTTACCGCTCATACGCTGCTATAGACGAGGTGGCGGCTAAGCGACGTTTCCTCGCCCGGGTATATCCGCAGAAGTTACACACTTTTGTGCGTCGCACGTGGCGGTATGCCGCCCTGCTCATACCGGCGGTACTGCTCTCGCTCTATGTGTATATGAATAGAGAGGTGGAGCCTGCGCCCGAATTTACCCTCACCGAGGTGCAACCCGGCGAATCGCAGGCCGTACTGAAGTTGGATAATGGTTTTGAAATGTCGCTCGACAGTACCTCTAAGTCTATACAATTTGACGAGTCGGTTACGGCCGAGATGATGTCGGGTACGATTACTTATATGCCTCGTGCCACAAAATCCACCATCGAATACAATACAATATCTGTTCCACGCGGAGGAGAGTTCCGATTGACGCTTTCCGATGGTACGCGCGTGCATCTCAATGCCGAGTCGAGCTTGCGTTTCCCCGTGGTATTTACCGGGGGTGAACGCAAGGTGCAACTTACCGGTGAAGCCTATTTCGAGGTCGTACCTAATTCGTCGTCGCAATTCATCGTAGAGGTTGCCGGAACTCGGGTGCGCCAGTATGGTACGGTATTTAATATCAACGCCTACGATGGACGGCCCGAGGTGGTGCTCGTCTCGGGTAGTATTGGTGTGACAACAGCCACGGCCGGGGCTGAGGTGCGTCTTGCGCCCGGGCAGAGGGCCTTTTGCGATGACAAGATAATGGTTACTGATGTAGATGTGGCCTCGTATATCGGTTGGACCAAAGGTCGTTTCACCTTCGACAACCGTCGCCTCGACGAGATAGCCGACATATTGACGCGTTGGTACGATACACCGATAGAAATAGATGATAAAAGTGTGGCCGAAATGCGATTTACGGGTAGCGTGAGTCGTAGCGCCACCATACATCATATAATGAACGCCATTTCATACGCGCAAGGTGTGGAAGTGGCGGTCGTAGGCGATAAAATAAAAATATACAAATAAGAAGCTGTTTAAAATTTTCTTAAAAAATTTTACTACGGCTTCAAAAACAAAGTTTCGGCTTCTTTAAGGCTCTTTTGGACATCTTTTTCATCAAACCGCTTGGACGTAGCCCGCTACGACCTGCGCAATTTGTCGAAAAATCCATTCCAAAATAGCACTTAAAATAATCTCGAAATAAAATTTAAACAACTTCTAAATATGACTATGCTACTGTCAGGACATAGAACCCTGTTGAAAAAATGGTTGTCGATCGTCATGCTATTGGTCATACCTGTTATGGTATATGCCGAAGACGTACGCGACAAAAGGGTGTCGTTGAGTCTTAAAAATGTTTCGTTGAAGCAGTTTTTTGATACGATCAAAGAGCAATCGGGGGCCGATTTCATCTACACCCAGAGTGATGCCCGTCATGTGGAACCCATTACCGTCACGGCGCAGAACGAACCGCTCGGAACATTGCTCGATAGAGTTTTCAAAGATACGGGGCTGGAATACACCCACGAAGGTAATATCATTACCGTGCGCTATCGTCGGCCGGCGACAGCTACGGTGATGAAAACACCTGTGAAAGAGAGTGTACCCAAGGTGGCCATTCAAGGTGTGGTGCGAGACCCGGCAGGAGAGGTGTTGCCCGGTGTGAATGTGTGGGTTACCGGTACGAAAATCGGTGCAAGTACCGATGCCGATGGCCGTTATCGGGTGATAGTACCCGACTCGGGGCAGACTATAGTTTTGCGATTTACCTGCATAGGTATGCACGAGGAGAATATCACCTATAAAGGCGACACGCAAATAAATCTGCGCATGACCTCATCGGATAAGATGTTGCAAGAGGCCGAGGTGGTGGCGACGGGTATGTTCGTGCGCAATGCCGAGACCTTCACCGGAGCCGTCTCTACGTTCAATCAGGAGCAGCTCAAGAGCATGGGCAACCGCAATGTGCTTTCGAGCCTGAAAAACATCGATCCCTCGTTTGTAATCAACGAGAGTGTCGATTTCGGTAGCGACCCCAATAAGATGCCCGATATACAGTTGCGCGGACAAAACAACCTGCCCGACCTCGAAGGCGAGTACAAGACTTCGCCCAATCAACCGCTGTTTATTCTCGACGGTTTCGAGGCTACAATCGAGAAGATTTATGACCTCGATATGAACCTTGTGAAGAGCGTAACCTTGCTGAAAGATGCCGCCGCCAAGGCTATCTATGGTTCTAAGGCCGCCAATGGCGTGGTGGTAATAGAGACCGTACAACCCGAGGCCGGACGACTGAATATAACCTATACCGGTAGTGTCGATCTCACCGTGGCCGACCTTACCTCTTATAACTTGTGTAATGCGGCCGAGAAATTACAAGCCGAGCTTTTCGCCGGTAAATACACTTCCGACAACGCTTTCACGCAGGCCGGTCTCAATAGCGACTACAACGAGCTGTACAAGGAGATAGCTCGTGGCGTAGATACCTATTGGATGGCACAACCGTTGCGAGTGGGGGTGGGCCATAAGCACACGCTGTTCCTCGATGGTGGCGACGATGCCATGCGCTACTCGGCAAGTATCGGTTACAACAACGTGGCCGGTGTGATGAAAGGCTCCGATCGTACCACTATATCGGGTAGTGTCACCCTTTCGTATCGATACAAGACGCTCAGTTTCCGCAATCAGCTCTCTATCGATGATAATAGCGCCAAGAACTCGCCCTATGGCGATTTCTCGGAATATTCGCGTATGAACCCTTATTGGCGCATCAACAATACCGACGGCTCGCTCATCAAGCAATATAACATCTCGGCCTACAACCCCCTCTACAATGCCGGGTTGAACAGCAAAGACGAGTCCTCCTACACGACCATCACCGAGAATTTCTATGCCGAGTGGGAGGCCGTGAAAAATCTCCGTTTCAGGGCACGTTTCGGTCTTACCAAGACTTCCAACGGTACCGATGTGTTTGTACCCGCCTCGCACACCGACTATGCCAATATCTCGACTACTTCGTCGGAGTATTTGCAACGGGGTGAATATACCCAGTCTCACGGTAAGGCATTGGCATTGTCGGCCGACGTAGGTGTGGCCTACGCGCTTGAGGTAAAAAAACACCTGTTGTACTCCAACGTGTCGTGGACGATAGACCAGAGCAAGAACGAATCGACCTCGTTGCGCGTGGTAGGTTTCCCTTCTGATAAAATGGATTATATCTCGTTTGGCAGTATGTTCCCCTCGGGCAGTAAGCCCGGTGGTGATGAAAGCACTACTCGCAGTACCGGTTTTGTGGCTTCGTTCAACTATTCGTTCGATAACCGCTACTTGGCCGACTTCTCATATCGTCTCAGCGGTTCGTCGCAATTTGGTGCCAAAGAGCGCTGGGGACACTTCTGGTCGGCAGGTCTCGGCTGGAATATCCACAAAGAGGCCTTCATGCAAGATGTGAAATGGATAGACCTATGGAAGATAAGAGCCTCTATCGGTTACACCGGATCGCAGAATTTCAGTTCCTATAATGCCATAGCTACCTACAAGTATATCACCGACAAGACCTATAACGGCGACCTCGGTGCGGTACTGATAGGCCTGGCCAACGAAAATCTCAAGTGGCAACAGCAATACGACCGCAACATCGGTATCGACTTGTCGCTCTTCAAACGCTTGTCGATACGTGCCGATTACTATTTTGCCACCACTACCAATCTGCTCACCGACATATCGTTGGCCCCCTCGGCCGGATTCTCTACCTACAAAGAGAATATGGGCGAGACCGAGAACAAGGGTGTGGAGCTGTCGCTCAACTATCGGGTGTTCAACCATACGCCCTCGCGTACCTACGTCAATTTGTTTGCCAATATAGCGCATAATACCAACAAAATATCGAAAATATCCGACGCGCTCAAAGAAATCAATGACGCGCAAGATGCCGTCAAGAACGAGTATGCCGGTACCGAAGCCGAGAAGGCTCTGCAACGTCGCCCCTCTACCCGTTTCGAGGAGGGCCAAAGCCTCAGTGCCATTTGGGCGGTACGCTCGGCCGGTATAGACCCGGTTACGGGTCGTGAGGTCTTTATAAAGAAAGATGGTACAACGACTTATGAGTGGAGTACCGACGACCAAGTGGTATGTGGCGATTCCCAACCCAAGGTGAACGGAAACGTGGGTGTGAGCACCTCGTTCTACGGGTTCGATTTGAACCTCACCTTCACCTACAAACTCGGCGGACAGCTCTACAACAGCACTCTCGTGGAAAAGGTCGAGAACGTAGATGTATATAACTGGAATGTCGATAAGCGTGTGCTCTACGATCGCTGGAATACCCCCGGTGTACCGGCCAAGTTCAAGAGTATATCCGATGTCTCTACCACGAAGCCCACATCGCGCTTTGTCGAGGACTATAACGAGTTGGTGCTCTCGGCCGTAAGTTTCGGCTACGACTTCTCGCACCTCAAATTTATAGCTCGCAGTGCCTGTCAGTATCTCAAGCTCTCGTTCAATATGAACGATGTGTTCTGGCTCAGCACCGTCAAGCGTGAGCAGGGCCTTTCATACCCCCGTGCCAATGCCTTCTCATTCTCTTTACAAGCCCGTTTTTAACCCATAAGATATGAAACGATTACATTATATATTCATTACGGTATTAGTTGTTACCCTCTCGGCGTGTAACGATTGGCTTGATGTGAGTCCGCGTACCGAAATCAAGTCCGAAGACAACTTTGCCAACGAGCAGGGCTTCAAAGACGCTCTCACCGGTGTATATCTCACCATGACGGGCGAGAGCCTTTATGGTAAGGAGCTTACCTATGGTATGGTCGATGTGCTCGCCCAATATTATACCGGTATCACATCTACCAGTCATGGCTACTATTACGACGCGCAATACGACTATGAATACTCTTCTGTCGAGAGTCGCATCAATGCCATTTGGAGCAACGGCTACAATGTAATAGCCAATCTCAACGAGCTGATAGCTCACCTCGAAGAGGCCGACGTTACATTGTTTACCGGCCGCAATTATCACCTCATTCGCGGCGAGGCCTATGGTCTGAGGGCATTGATGCACTTCGACCTTTTACGCCTTTTCGGTCCCTCGTACAAGGCCGATGCCACGAAGAAGTGTATTCCCTATGTTGTAGAGAGCGGTACGTTTGTCACCCCGCTTTCGACAGTCGATGAGGTACTGACTTTAGCTCTGGGCGACCTCGCTATCGCCGAGCAGGAGTTGGCTATCGACCCTATACAGACGTCGGTCACCACCTCTACCACCGACGATGCTACTTACGAGCGCGACAGAGCCTATAAGTTCAACTATTATGCCGTGAAAATGCTGCAGGCGCGTATCTATATGTATATGGGCGACTATACTCGTGCGGCATTGGCCGTAGAACCGCTTATTACGCAGACGGTCTTCACTTGGGTACCCGAGGCCGAAATATCCACTACCGACTCCTATACCAAGAATTATGTATTCTCCGAGGAGTTGATTTTTGCCCTCTATGTGAGCAATATGCGCGACCTCTATACAGCGTCGTTTACCTCCAACTCGGGTTTCTATATGACCGAGGAGTCGTATGAAGCTCTCTATGAAATGAATACTCTTGGAGCCTTCTCCGATTATCGATATATCTATCAGACCGAGGCCCTCACTGAAATACGTGTCAGCACCAAGTTGAAACAGCCCGAGAACGGAAATGCCCTCTACCACTTCCGTATGCCTATGATGCGCCTCAGCGAGGCCTATTATATTGCGGCGGAGTGTGCGTTACGCACCGGCGACGATGTGACGACGGCTGCTACCTACCTCAACACCGTGCGCCAACACCGCGGTCTCACCATCGACTTGTTGCCTACGCTCACCGTGGCCGAGATGGAGAACGAGATATACAAGGAGTATGCCAAGGAATTTTGCTGCGAAGGACAGCTTTTCTTCTACTTTAAGCGACTGAATATACCGCAGATACCCGTCATTTCGTCATCGGGCTACGAGGAGGTCACTACCTATGTGTCGCCGCAATATGTGTTGCCGTTGCCCGACGACGAGATAGAGTATGGCGATAGAAACGCAGAAATCAACAAGTGATATGAATATGAAAGTGATATATAGATTTTTAGTGGCATCATGTGCGCTTTTTGCACTCGTTGCCTGCCAACAAAACGAGGTGATGGACTACGCGCTCGACGCCCGTGTATATTTCAATGAAACGACAGGTTCGGGTACGTTGGAAAAAAATATTTGGACCATGAACTACTCTTTTGCCTTACAAAAATCTACCCTCACGCAGGATACGATAAAGCTTAAAGTGAAGCTCATGGGCAATGTAGTCGATTACGACCGTGTGTTCGAGGCCGAGGTGTTGGCCGATTCTACGACCGCCCAGTCGGGAACGCATTACGACTTGCTGCCCGGTGTGCTCAAAGCCGGCACCTACGAGTCGTATCTACCTGTCGTATTGTATCGTACAGAGGACACGCAGGAGCAGTCGGTATCGCTCTATCTGCGCCTGTCGGTAACCAACGATCTGGCTCCCGGTAATCCCGACGCGATAAACTTCTCGCTGCACTGGGCCGATATGCTTATGCGTCCCGCCCATTGGCCCGAATATTACTTCGGCGAGTATAGTGTGAATAAGTATCGTTTTGCCATAGATGTCACGGGACATACCGACTGGGAACAGGCACCTCGCGTCACGACGGGAAAGCAGGAGGGTATATACACCATTACCGAGATACAGCGCGAAGCCGATAAACTGAACGACGCCTATGCCGAGTATCGAAAGACCAATGGCCCTATCTATGTAGATGATAATGCCGACCCGCTCGTAGAGATATACTACGGCTCGAAATAAACAGTTTCAACAACAGGAGGATTCTACGATGAAAAAGTACATATATATTACAGCGTTGATTATCGGCACGATCGTTACCGCTTGTTTCAGCGACAAGGGTAATTACGATTATGTGGCTCTCAACGAGATTGCGGTCGATACGGCCGGGGTGGAGGTCGATTTTGTGGTCGAGCAGTATGACTCGCTTCATATCGTGCCATCGTTACTCTTTACGAAAGAGACGATAGCCGATGAGAAATTGGCTCACCGGTGGGTAATGTACACCAATTCGTTCTCCAACACCGAGAGCGAGATGCTCGAACTCTCAACCGAGAAGGAGTTACATATGCAGGTGGTACAGGAGGCAAAAGCCGAGACCTACGCCATTATTTATTACATTACCGACCTCACGACCAAAACCGTGTATCAACAACTCTATACCGTACTGGTGCAACCCAGCGTGGTATCGGGTATTATGGCCCTGCACGAGGTCGATGGCGAGTGCGATGTCGATTATATCGCCACGACGAACGCCGTGCCCGATTTGCCCCGCACGAAACATATGCGTAACGTCATACAATCTATCACGGGAAGCAAGCTGCCCGGCAACCCCGTCTCGGTGTCGCCCATACGCATCTCGTGGAGTACGATCAATTATGTGTATGTGGCCACCGACGAGAAGCTGGTGCAACTCTCGGGTAAAGACTTCTCTTATCTTTGCGACGAGACGGAGCTTTTCTACCAACGCCCCGAGGTGCTGAAAACGCATCGTATCTTGCGCGACGGACAGATAGCCCACACGACCGTGATGATCAACGACCGTCAGGTGCATAACATCAACAACCAATCGTCGCAGTATTGGAATCAGACCTTCTCCGACTCGCTGCGTCACGATACCGATATGGGCGATATAGCCGTGGCTCCCTACATCTATATGCCCGATAGTTACTGGACACCCAACATCGCCGTGTTCTACGATACCATCGGTAAACGTTTTGTGCGTCTGCCGTTCAGTTTCAAGGAGTCGTCCAAATTGGAACCCTTTGTCGATCAGGTATCCACGGCCTTCGACGTGAACAATATCGGTAAAGACCTTATATGGTTCGGTATAGGGTACAATGGACATGGATTTGCCCTCATGACCGATTACACGCTCTATCGGGCCAATTTCAATATGGACCAATATATATTGACCCCCGACGGCTCTACCGAGAACAACGAGAAAATCAACGACCTCGCCGTGCGCATCTACGATATGAGTAAGCAGCCCGAGATAAAGAATGCCAAGTTCTATGATTGCGGTGAGTATGCCACCCTTTTCATGTACGCTACCGAGCGCGATATATATGTTACCTCTATCAAGAGCACGACGTTGCGCACCTCGAAAATCAACAACGATTTCCCTGCCGACGAAAAAATCACAGGCATTATGATATACAATCCCAACTACCACCAGCAGAGTTCGCTCAATGCTGTCCGTGGCAACTGGCTCTATGTATCGACATGGAACGGCACCGAGGGAAAAATCTACGAGTTTGCCATCACGCGCAACACCTGCGAGATGAACAATACATCGGGCGACGATAAGAAAGCCCCCACAAATGTATTCACCGGCATGGGCAAAATCAAAGATATGGCGGTGAAAGTACAAGGACAGGGCGATGAAAACAGATAATACCTAAACACAATTATATGAAAAAAGCACTCTTTATTACAGCTATTTTAGGCATTGCGACTTCGACAATGTGGGCCGATGAGCCAGTGAAGAAAAATTGGGAAGCCATAGATGGTGAATTTGTTGTGGGCAAAGCGACGACGACCATCTATCGTCCCGAGAATACCCCGCTCGCCGGCGAACAAGATATAAAAGGAACGGTCTATTTCTGGCAAGATTACAAATGGATTGGTGAAGAATTAAATCTGCAAAAGACCGATACCGGCTGGGTTAGTACAGTGTCTCTCCCCAAGAAGGTAGCGTTGGTGGCCTATAAATACAGGGCCGGCAACAAATACGACAATGGAGGTAGTGTTACCTATGCTTACTACACCCGTGATGCCAAGGGTAAGACTTTGCCCTCGGCCAATGTCGGCTGGGCTTTGTTGCGGGCTCGTAATATGCAGGAATATTCCGTTCCTTATTACATGAACGATTCTACCGATATGTGGATTGAGGACGACGTGGTGCGTTTCTGGCTCAATCAGGAGGTACGTTATCACCCCGAGTCTCGTAAAGAGATATTCGAGTATGCCACCAATTTGTTGCATCGCATCGACCCCGAGGGTTCGAAAGAGCGCATACGCAAGGAGATAGATTTCATACTCTCGCTCGATGCCGAGAAGAAACTACCCGAGATATACCTCTATCGTTGCCATACGGCGGCCGAGAAATATCTGCGCGATAAGGAGTTGGCCCGGTCGTTGGAGAATATGATTCTGAAACGTCACCCCAAGGGTATTCTGGCTCGGGATAAGGAAATATTCCGCATCTATAAACTCGAAGATATGGCCGAGAAGGAGGTAGAACTGAACAAGTTTCTCAAAAAATTTCCCACCAAGAAATTCCGAGGTATCGAGACCGAAGCCTATAATTTATATTACGGTCACATCTATCGTGCCGTGGTATATACCCACGTCATCGCCGATAAAAACAACGATATGATGTATAAGTATCTGCCCGATGTACCCACCGATATGTTGGCAACATTCTTCTGGCATTTGGTGCAGATACCCTATAACAACAAGCAGACCTCGGCACAGGAACTTTTGCCCCATGCTCGCACGTTGATGACCGAGATTGCCGAGCGAGAACGCTATGGTTATTGGGCGGCAGTTACCGATACCGAGTGGTTGCAACACCTTATAAGCCGTCGTAAAGACTCTTATTTGGTATATGCGCAGATACTGAACGAAAACGACCTCATAGATGAGGCTGCGGTGCTTGCCGAGCAGTTGAAACCCTATTATGGTACAAAGAGTGCCGATTTCAACGATTTCTATGTAGAAATACTCGAAAAGAGTGACCGTCATGCCGAGGTGGTGGCCTATATCGAGTCGGGCGTGAAGGAAAATGCCGCTTCGCCTGCTATGCTCGACGTGCTGAAACAGGCCTATGTGGCTCGTACCGGCTCGGAGAAGGGCTACAACAACTACATCGATGACCTGAAATCCGATGAGGCTAAAAAGGCTCTCAAAGCCCGTGTGATGGAGGAAATGTGTAATGCCCCCATACAACTTTTCGAGGTGGAGGCGCTCGAAGGTCATCGCATAGATATGGGCGCGCTCCGTGGTAAAATCATCGTGCTCGATTTCTGGGCTACATGGTGCGGTCCCTGCAAACGAGCCATGCCCGGTATGCAGATGGCGGTAAATAAGTATGCCGACGATGAGAATGTGCAGTTCTTCTTTGTGGCAACGCAAGAGACCGATCCGAAATTTAAAGAAAAAATCGCTGCGTTCATAGCGGAGAAGGGTTATAACTTCCAAGTGGTATTTGATGAGCCGCGTCCCGACGATGCGAAATATCGCGACTATATCTACAATACCTATGCCAAGGCATTCCACTTCTCGGGCATTCCGCAGAAGATGATTATCGATGGCAACGGAAATCTGCGCTGGCGTTCCACCGGATATTATGGTTCGCCATCGGCTCTTTGCGACGAGATAAGTTACATTATCGAATACCTCAAAAATGAAAATAAGTAACCAATTAACTATATTATTAACCACCTAAAATCAAATGGTATGAAAAGATTATTTACATCTTTGTCGGCATTGCTCATAGCCGTGCCGTTCTTTGCACAAGCGCCTGCAGAGGCTCAGTTCTCTACAGCCAACGTGTACTCGTGGCAAGAGGGTACAGACAAACCCGCCGATCCCTCTTCGACCTATTACAAATTCTATGATGCAGCAGGTAACGCTGTAGCTTATCAGCAGTATTCGGGATCATATACCGTATATGATTACAATGCCGATGGCAAAATGATTAAATCGCAAGGTTGGTCGTCGGACTGGAATACCGGTGCATATATCGCCAACTCTTACACCATCTATGAGTACGATGCCGAAGGTCAGCTCATCAAACAAACCTCGTACAATACCGATGATGAAGTGAATAGTTACGTTTTCTATGAAGGCTATGAAAAAGGTCAGTATAGAGATATGAAGTCGGTTAATAAAGATGGCGTGACCATTAGCTATTGGCGTTCTTACGACCATGTATTCACCGGTGATCAACTGACCTATTCGGTAGCTTATTATTGTACCGACAGCACTCGTAACAAACTCGATTCTACCGCTTATGCTTACGATGTAAATGGTCGTTGCATCTCGAGTGCGCAATATGCATGGGATAGTGCCAACGGTGTATATACCACTCCTGCATCTATGACTTATACCTATGAATACGACGCTACCGGCCGTCTTGCCAAAGCTACATCGGCAAGCAGCTCGCGTTGGGGTGTATATCTGGGCGAAGAGGCTTATACCTACGCTGCGTTGAGCGCCGACTATGTACCAGCCAACCTCACCGTCAGCAACAAATCCGATGCTCTAAATACCGTTATCGTTACTTGGGACGCTCCCAAAAATACGGTTAGCGGTTACCGTGTGTTCTTCGATGGTGTTCTTGCCGAAGAGATCACCGCTACCTCATACGAAAGCCCTGTGCTCAAAAACGGTACTCACACCGTGGCTGTTGTGTCTGTAGCCGATGGTGAAATCAAAAACATCAGCGATTTCAAAGTATTCTCGGTAAATGACCCCGGTATCAAAGCTCCTACCGAATTTGCTCTTGTTGAGTTCAAAGATACTACGATGCTCTATGGTTCTGCTTACTACAACGCAACCGTATCGTGGAAAGCACCCGAAACAACCAGCCCCATCACCGGCTATCGTGTATATTACAGCGAATATGGCTATGTAGATGTATATGATCCTGCTGCTACCTCGACCGATATTTCAGTATCTTCTTGGAGTGCAGTTACCAATGGCGAAGATGGTGAAGAGGGTGTAAACCTCACCATGTATGTTGTGGCTCAGTATGCTACCGGTAATTCCGAGCCTTCGAACAAAATCATTGCCAACCTCTACGACAAAGTGACTTTCGAACCCGTACAATCTACCCGCGTAGAGCTTTCACCGCTTTATGCCGATGCGGCTAACAGCGATGCCGCAACATGGAAGTTTACCAATACCGACATTACGATTACTAATGTTGATGCTAAAACATATGCATCGACCGGAATTTATACCGATGCCAACGGCGTTGCTACGGCTCGTGAATTTATGAAAATGTCTCGCGGGAAGAAATGGACACTGGTTGTACCCGAAGATCGCGCCGTGGTGCGTATCGAGTTCTGGGGCTTCTCCAATTCTTCAGCGATGAACTGGGCTTATTTGCGATATGTAACCAATCCTGCAGTAGAGGTATTGGCCGATGTATCCCCCGAAGGACAGGTGAAGGAAAATGAGACCATTAAGGCTTATGCACATCCGTTCAGCCCCGAAGCCGTAACGGCCGAAGCTGCTCCGCTTGCCGTATTTGTCGACCAACTCGGATGGTTTGGAGAACTTTCATTCTACTTCGATGGAAACAACCAAGTAGGTGCCAACATCGTAGTTTACACCGTTCCCGAGGCTGAAATTGATAGCTATGATCCGGCATATGACTTCAGTGTCAAAGCCGAACTTGACAAACCTGTAGTAGAATCGGCTATCGAAAGTGTAGAGAACGACGAAGTGAAAGCGCTCGATCCCAACGCTCCGATGTACAATATCCTCGGCCAACCCGTAGGTGCTGACTACAAAGGTATCGTGATACAAAAAGGTGCTAAATTTATCCTCCAATAATAGGCACTTAGATAATTGATAAAAGGGTGTGCCACAGCCCTCGTGCAGGGTGGCACACCCTTTTCATATAATAATATAACTTTGACGATGAAAAAATATCTTCTTCTATTATCGATAGTACTTGCGGGCACGGCCTATGCCGATAAATGGCAGGGACAGGTCGATGCGATACGCTTCTACATCGATACCGACTACACCCGGGAGGGTACGCATGTATCTATTCCCGAAATGTGGATCGACAACGTGCCGTGCGATACCTTTTATACGGTAGCCGATACCATAGGTCTGCGCTTCTCACATTCGGCCTTTTCGATGACCGGGGTGCCGGTTGCGTCGGGCGACAGCTTGGCGGCTCGTTTCTCTGTAAACGCGCAAACCTACAAGGTGATGATGGCGCGTGTCGATTCGTTGCAACCCCTTTTCTGGGCGCAGAATCCTTGTCCGCCCTATCCCTATACCGAAGAAGATGTAATGTTGCCCATAAACGATACGATAACGCTGGCCGGTACCCTCACGTTGCCGGCAGGGCGTCGTCGCGTGCCGGCTGTGGTGCTACTGTCGGGTACAGGTAAGCAGGACCGTGACGCCTCTTTCACCGGTCATCGTCCCTTTGCCCGCATAGCCGACTATCTTTCGCGTCGCGGAGTGGCGGTTTTGCGTCTCGACGACCGTGGTGTGGGCCAATCGACCGGGGTATATGCCGATGCTACAACACACGATTTTGCCACCGACGCGTTGGCGGCCGTGAAATATCTGCAAGCGCATCGACGTATCAAGAAGTCGAAAGTAGGGCTGATGGGACATAGCGAGGGTGGTGCGGCGGCCATGATAGCGGCGGCCTCGTCGAGCGATGTGGCTTTTGTGGTGACACTGGCCGGACTTTCGACCGATGGATTTACCAGCCTCGTCTTACAAAACAATGCCATAATCGACACCTATCCGGGCTTCTCCGACGAGTGGCGCCGTGTGAACAAGGAGTTCCTACGACAACTCTTTACCTGGGTGCGGGAGATTCCGGCTTCCGACTCGTTGGCACAGCCGTTGCGTGCCAAATTCAGTGCATGGTGTGCCGAGCAACCCGACTCTATATTACAAATGACCGGCCTCAAATATCGGGAGGAAATGTATATCGCTCGCTATCTGCACAATGCCGATAATCGTTGGTATCGCGAACTTATGCGCTACAACCCGGGCGATTATGTGCCTCGCGTCGATGTACCGGTATTGGCGCTCAACGGTGATAGCGACATCATGGTGCCTTCCAAGGAAAATCTGGCTACGGCCGACAGCCTGTTGCGCCTGGGCGGTAACAAGCATTATCGCATCGTGGAGTTGCCGGGCCTCAATCATATGTTCCAACACTGCACGACCTGCATACAGAACGAGATAGGATCGCTGCCCGATGTCTTTGCCGAGGAGGCTCTCATCGAAATCTATGCCTTCCTCCGCGACGAAATACTCTGATTTGTCGGATACTAATAAAAACGCCTCATATCCTATGCACGGATTATGAGGCGTTTTTGTTTATGAGAATCTTCTATACGAAGAAGAGTATGAGCAGTTGGGCGGTGAGTACACGCAAGAACATGGTGAGCGGATATACCGTAGAGTAGGCCACGGCAGGCGCGTCGTTGCCCGATACCTTGTTGGCATAGGCGAGGGCAGGGGGGTCGGTCATACTGCCCGACATCAGTCCCATGAGCGTGAAATAGTTGAGTTTGAATTTCCAACGTCCTATGATACCTATTATCAGCATCGGTATGCAGGTGATGAGGAAGCCCCAGAGTACCCACAACAGTCCGTCGCCGCTGAACACCGTCTCGGCAAAGTTCCCACCGGCCTCTATACCCACGCTGGCGAGGAACAGGCAGATACCTATCTCACGGAGCATGAGGTTGGCACTCGTGGAGGTGTAGGTCACAAGTTTCAGTTTATGACCGAAACGACCTATGAGAATAGCGACCACCAACGGTCCGCCGGCCAATCCCAGTTTCATCGACGACGACATACCCGGAATGGAGAGGGGCAGGCTACCCAGCAATATACCGAGGAATATACCGATGAAGATGGTAATCATATTAGGCTCGTTGAGACGCTTCAACGAGTTGCCGAGTTTCGAGGCGAGGCGGTTAATATCCTCCTGACGACCTACGACGGTCATACGGTCGCCGATTTGCAATACGAGGTTGGGGGTGGCGAGCAGGTCGATACCGGCACGGTTCACACGGGTAGCGTTCAAACGATAACCCATGCGCAGACGCAACGAACCGATGGTGCGACCATTGTACTCGGGCTTTGTCACCACGATACGACGCGAAACGACCGTCGAGGGCAGGGCGTTCCAGTCCATCTCTACGATAGAGCCGATAAAGGCTTTCAGCGCATCTTCGTCTTGCTCGGAGAGTACGGTGAGCAGTAAGTCGCCCTCGTCGATGATGGTGTTGTCGTCGGGTATGATTACCTCGCCATTCTTCTGTATACGCGATACCACGAAATTGCGATCGATGAGCAGTGTGAGTTTTTCGAGTGTGCGACCGGCAATGAGTTTGTTCTCTACCCTGTAGGTCACGATGTGAGGAACGAGGGTGCTTGCGTCGCTCTCGTCTTTTATCTGTTGTGCCTCTTTTTCGTTGTTGATGCGGAAGATGGCACGGATTATAATCATCGACAAAATGATACCGATTACTCCCAACGGATAGGCGGCTGCATATCCCGAGGCAATCTCGGGCACCTCGGTAATTTTACCATCGACGGCCAGTTGCGATAAGGTTTGCTGGGCGGCACCAAGTCCCGGAGTATTGGTCACGGCACCCGAGAGGATACCTACCAAGTCGGGCATCGAGGCGTCGGTGAGCGCGTAGATGCTGCATACTACGGCGAGGTTCAGTGCCACTACGCCTATAGCCAGCATATTCAGTCGCATACCACCCTGCTTGAACGAGGAGAAGAAACCGGGGCCTACTTGCAGACCGATGGAGTAAACAAATAGGATAAGACCGAACTCTTTGGTGAAGTGCAGAATGTCGCGGTTTACACTCTGTCCTAAATGGGCTACAAGCAAGCCCACGAACAAAACGAACGTCACACCTAATGAAATACCGAAGATTTTTCGCTTACCCAGCCATACGCCTGTTGCAATGACAAAGGCATAGAGTATGACCGTGTGGGCAACTGATTCTCCGGTCAATAGATTTTGAATCCAATCCATTTCTTGAATGAGATTTTAAGAAGATTTTTGTAAACTTTTTTGATGCAATGGGGCGGACGTTTCTCCCTCGTCCGATTTTTGCGACTGCAAAGGTACATCAATTCTGAATATCTGCCAAGAAACACAATCGATTTTATGAATAAGAAACTGTTTAAAATTTTCTTAAAAAATTATTACGGTTTCAAAAAAACAAAATTCCACAAAAATTTAAACAGCTTCTAAAAATTCTTTTTGCTCCGGTCGTCGAGTTGCAACCGATTTTTCGTTACATTTGTGCTTTCAGAAGTTCGTTTCCCATTATGACAAAAAATAGAGCAATCATAGCTATCGGTGCCAATATTCCCGAGAAAGAAAGGGTGGTGAACGATACGATTATCACGTTGTCGGAGCGCTATCCCGATTCCCGATTTTCGTCGGCCTATATTACTCCGGCGGTAGGTTCGTGTGTGGACAATCCGCCCTATTGCAACGCGGTAGGGGTGTTGATGGTCGATGCCGACTATGAGACACTGCACACCTTGCTAAAAGAGATGGAATTGTCAGCGGGGCGTACCCCACAAAGCAAGTTCACGGGACTGATACCGCTCGATATAGATATTGTGGCTTGGAACGATACCATACTGCGCCCGCGCGATATGCAGCAGGTATATGTCGCGATAGGGTTGGCGGAGTTAGGAATAAATTTATAAGACTGATGGGCGGAAACACCGCCCATCAGTTCTGTTTATTAATATTTTAACGCTACATGAGCCGGGCAGGTACCGGTGGCGTTCTGCCATTTCAGCTTACCATCGCTACCGAAACAATATATCGTACCCGAGTTGCTGTAATCACCTGCATCGGTCAGATACACGTCGTGTGTAGTGGGGTTGATAAACAATCCGTAGAGGGCCGAGAGTTGTGTGCCGTCTGTGATGAACTCTGTGGCCGATATATCACGGGTGTTGAGGTCGATTATATTATAGGAATAGGTGTAGCTGTAGGTCGTATAGTTCCATTCGGCATTGTAGGTATAGGCGCTGTCGCCCACGAAGCACATACCGGTAGCACCTATGTTCAAGGTATCGACTACGTTGTCGGTACGCGAGTCGATGACGTAGAGGTTACTGCCCACGTCGTAATAGTTTCCGCGCGACGACACATAGATGCTTCCCTTGCCATCGGGGCGCACACGGTGCAGATTGAGTCCTACCTCGATATTCTTGCTGAGGGTAAACGAAGCGAGGTCGATGACCGACACCCGATTGTCGTAGCTGCTGCGCATACCGCCCGAGTTGGCGACGTATAGTTTTCCATTGGCGACAGCCATCTCTTCGGGTTGGTAACCCACTGTTACACTGTCTTTTTCGAGGGTCACGATGTGGAAACGATATACGGCTCCCAAGGCGTCGGGATTGCCCCAACTGCCATCGACAAACGAGCTCACATAGGCATAGTCTCCATCGAAACAGATGGCACGACCGTTGGGTATGTCGATGTCGGTAATGTGGTGAGCGCTGTCGGCCGTCATGATACTGACTTTGTGCGAACCGTTCATTACGGCATATAGGCGGTCTTTGTATATCTCGAGGTCGTTGCCCGTGTCGCCAAGTTCTTTCACCACCGAGGGGTTTCTCGTGGCAAAAATGTTGGTGTAGTATATACCGCTCTCGGCGTCGAAATAGTCGAGTGTAGAGTTGTTGCGACCTAATTGACCTTCGTTGAGCAGATAAAATCCTTTGACAGCGGATTGTGTGCCGTCGGATACTTGTGTGCTATCGCCCCCGATGATTTCATTATCGTCGTCGTTGCGACAACTGCTCATAATGGCGAGCAGGCATAGTGCTGATAGAAAGATTGTTTTTTTCATGTTTATTGTTTTTAGAAGACTGTCGGTGTGGCCATCGTCCCGGGTAATGATGACTTACAGACAGTCGGGGTTATTTCAATATGTATTTAAATATCTATGCTGATGGTGATTTTGAAGTTGGTACCCGGCATAGGGTAGTTGGCTACTACGTCGTATTGCTGGTTGAACAGGTTATTGACCTCACAAGCGACTTTACAGCCCACTCGTTGTATGTCGAATGTGCGGCTGAGACTTATATCGCTTGTGTACCAGGGTTGCATACGATTGGCACGGGTATTCTCGGAGTTGCTGTATCGCTCGCCGGTGTAGATAAGGCTGTAATTGAGCGACCATCGACGCCAGTCGCCCCACAGCAACGCCGACGCGCTATGTCGGGGCACATAGGGTATCTGGTGGCCATAATAGCGATAGGCGGGATCGGTGTAGTCCTCGGCAAGTTGGAACGTGTAGGTGCCTCGTACACCGATATCGACGGCTCCCGCCCGCATGGCTGCTTGCGCCGAGAGGTCACACCCGCGTATCTCTACTCTTCCCAGATTGATCATACTCCACCGGAATTGTCGTCCCGATGGGTACGCGATGATTTTGTCTGTTACAATATTATAATAGCCGTCGCCGGTAAATTCGATATATCGCACGAATCCTCGGTTCCAATTTTTTTTATACGAGATACCTCCGTTGTATTGCACGGTGCGTTCGGGTTTCAGGTATTTGTTTCCTACGTCGGTATAGTAGAGATCGTTGAACGTGGGCATACGAAACGACTTCTTGCACCAGGCTCGCAGACGCAGGTCGTGTAGGGCAAACGGGCGGTAATTGACAAACAGCGAGGGCGAAAATTCCTCTCGGCGATCGCTGTAAGCGGCAATACGCTTGTCGCGCACATCGTCTTGTATGAAAGTGCCGAGCGCGCTCGCCTGTATCTGCAGGAATGACCATTGAAACGCCGTGGACAGGGCCACCATCTCGGTATAGCGGGTAGGATATACAAAATCGTGCAGGTCGGCCTCCATATAGTTCCATTGCCAGTCGGTCGAGAGTGATATATCCCACCATGGGAATATATTCAGCATCTGCGCCGCCGACAGGTAGTATTCGTGTTGGCGGTAATGGTTGTGTATATAGGTCTCTCGCGGGTCGTCGCGCAGATACTCGGTGTAGTCGTAGGCGTACTTGCTGTTTACGAGCAGGTGGTAGCGGCTTCCGAAATGCTCTTTGTAACTGCCTTGCACGAAAAAGTTGCGATCCCATTGGCGTTCGCCGTGTCGCCATACATTATTTAATATAGGTCCGGGAATACCACGCTCGCTGTTGTAGAAATAGACTTTGGCGTTCCATTCGCCCTCACGGCGAGTGTTGCCAAAGAATCCTCCCTCTACACGCAAAGCGTTGATGTCGCCGTTGTGTCGTGTCGCCGTTGTGTCGTAGGCAGTAGAGCCGTCGGCGAGGGTACGTTGGTAACGGAATTTGTATCGTCCTGTCGCATAGGTATATTCGGCATTGAACAGGCTGTTTACCCGCTCGGAGACCTTCTGCTCCCAGCGTATCGAGGGGTTGGCGAGACCGAACGAACCGCATTTCATGGTCGCTTGCAGGTGATAGCGCTCATTGCCGGTGAAACGGGGGCGACGGCTTCGCAGATACACCGAGCCCGATGTGCCGAAGTCGCGAGCCGGTTGCCATATTTCGCTCTTTTGCCCGTTGTACAGGGCTATCTCTTCCATATTGTCGAGCGAATATTTCCCGAGATCTATCTGTCCGTTCTGCGCGTTCCCCAGCTGTATGCCGTCGTAGAAAATACCGGTATGATTGGTACCCATACTACGTATGTTCACCGTTTTCAGTCCGCCGATACCTCCATAATCTTTCAACTGCACACCCGAGAAATAACGTATGGCGTCGGCCACGGAGTGACTATTGAGGCGTTCCAACTTTTCCCGGCTCAATTTTTGCGCCGGAATCACCTCGCTCTCGCGTCGGGCGGTGATACCTACCTCGTGCAGATATTGCAAGGAGTCGAGCCTGTTTTGAGCCGTAACAACACCTTGCTCCTGCCATAGCGGTAGGAGTGTCAGTAGCAATAGTGTGGCGATGAAATGTCTCATTCCGTGTTGTGTAGCTCGTTACAGCTCTCTACGGAAAGATTTTGCCTGTGATAAAATAGATGTATTTTAAGACGTGCCTCAAAGCTCTTTCCTCGAAAGCTTTTGAATGGGAGAATCGTATGGCAGGTCTTCTGACTTGTTCCGGCGACAAGCGGCCTTCCCGGTGTTACCCAGTGGCGACAGATGGCTTGCGCGTAGAGATGGAACTCACAGCAGCGGGACTGTTCGGGATTTTCACCCGATTCCCTTTTAATCTCCATACCCGAGGGGTATTTCGAACCAATACGCCGCAAAGGTAATGTTTTATTTTCGGAAACCGCAACAAACCCACAAAAATATTTTTTTTGTAAATTTTATTATAAATAGTTTTTGTTGGTGCGTTTAGTTATATATCTTTGCGGTAAGATAAAAATACTATATACAATGAATAATAATCTAAAAATTGTAAAATCATTATTGGTCGGTATTCTTGTGGTATTTGTTATATCATCATGCGCACCAAGTTATAAATCGGTTATGTCGCCTAATACCATGTCTAAAGAATACACAAAAGGCATACCTTCTTTAATTGCTGTTGTGGATAGAGGTACATATGATACGGCTTTTGAAAACGCATTTAAGAAACGAGATGAAAATCAACATAGACTTGTCTTTAATGATTTTAATGGCTATTGTAATAATGCGCAGACTTTTATAACGGACGATTTGAAAGAGAACGTGTTTAATACGAATGTCCTTGATAGCAATTCCGGCTATATTGTGTGCCGGTTAAAATCGGCTCGATACCGAGTGACAGGTATGGGATTTCATGTCCCATTAGCCATTGTTACTTGTATGTGGTCGTGGTTATGTGGCGCACCTATGTGTGGAGAATCGATGAAACAAACATTTGAATTTACGATATATGATTGTTACGATCGAGAGGTGAAAAAATATGAGATAGAAGCCAAGGGGAAAAGCTATATCAGCATATATAAAATGTCGAATACGACCTCGATACTTATGCAAGATGCTTTCAAAAATGCTATGAAAAAATTTAATGAATTGATATTGTCAGATAAAAATTATATAACGGAAAAGCTCAATATTTCTAAACAATATATGCTTGAAGAACAGCGAGTCGCTATGTCTGTAATGTCTGATGAAAACGAATTATATGATAGAGCCTTGAATAATGCTTGCTTGGGTAATTATGAAATGGCTCAGGGTATATTGGATACATTATTGCGAAATGTCCCATATCATGCTTCTGCATATGGATTGAGGGGAATGTGTAGGCAGGAAATGAAAAATTATATCGGCGCATTAAATGATTATACTCGTTGTGCCCAACTTTCATCGCCGGAGTCGGGCTTAAATACTTATGTAGATAAAGCTCGTATGTTAGGTCTTTTCAATCGCATACCTGAATCGTACATTGCCGCAGGTATGGCTGTCAAATTGCAACCGATGTCCGAAGATGCACACAATGCCATGGCTGTTGTATTAGAAAACATGGGACGATACTCCGAGGCTATTGTCGAATATAATAAAATACTAACTATTAATCCCAATCGCATAGAATTACACCAACGAGTTGCTGACTTAAAAAGTATTCTAAAAAATGCAGCTGAAGCAAAAGCTCGATACGAACAAGAGCAACTTATGCGGCAGGCTGCGGCTATGCAGATGATGGCAAATACCATGTCAAATACAGTTAATTCTATAAGTAATATAGTTGCGACCAATCGTTCCACGCAAGTATATTCCAATACCATACAATCCGGAGCGACATCATCAAGCAATCGTGCGTCATTGGAAAATCAATTGAGAAAAGCAAAATTGAGACTTGTTGAAATGTATAAAAATCAGCACAATTCAAGTAGCCCTGTTGTTCAACAATCATACAATATACAGATTGTGAAACAAGAGGAATTAATACGACAATTGGAACAGAAATTGGCAAATTGCCAATAACTTTCAGTATAATTATTGGTATCTTATAATTTATCGTTGAGGAGGTGTTCTTCGTCGCTCTGGGTGAGGAGGTGCAGGCTCAGCGGTTCGGCCTGTTCGAAGGCGTGGCGACGATAGTGGCAGTCGGTCATTTCGCAATGACGGCAATGGCGTTCGTTGCAAGAGTCGGCGTGTACCGACAGGGTGATTTCTTGCCGACCGCTGTCGCGTATACTCTCTTGCAGGGTTTCGCAGGCACGGTGGCCTTGTGCCACGCTATAATACCAGGGCAGGGTGAGGTCGCACTCGATGAGGCAGTACGATCCATATTCCAAGATGCGCAGATTGTGTATGTCTATCCAGTCGGGTTGCCGATGCCGATTCATGATATCGGTGATGAGGGCCAACTTCTCGGGGTCGGCCTCGTCGGTAAGTCGGGCGATGGTCTTGCGTAATATGCGGATACCGGTGAATATGATGAGTGTACCGAAAAGTAATGCCATCAGGCTGTCGATGAGGGTAATACCGGTGACGTTCACCAATATAAGCCCGGCCACCAGTCCTATGGTGGAATAGGTATCGGAGTGTAGGTGTCGCCCCTCGGCGATAAGGGCCTCGGAAAGATGTTTGCGTCCTACGGCTATACCATACCAACCTAAGAGATAATTGATTACGGCGGTTGCTGTCGATATGTAGATACCCATGTCGAGATGGGTGAGGTGGGAGGGGAGGAACAGCCGCTCCACCCCGTGATAGATAATGATACCGCCGGCCATGATGATGAGTATGCCCTCCATCGAGGCCGAGATCATCTCTATCTTTCCATGACCGAACGGGTGTCCGGCATCGCGCGGACGCGTGGCAAGCGATATGCAGTAGAGGCTTATACCGCCGGCGGCCACATTCACTATACTTTCCATGGCGTCGGTGAATATGGCTACCGAGCCGGTGAGGTAGTAGGCGGCAAACTTTCCGGCCATCAATATACACGAGCAGCATAGTATGATGCCTTGTACCCGCAGTTTTATGTTGTTTTCTACCCGTTGCATAGCTACATATATCTATAAAATACCCTGTCGGCAAAATGTGCCGACAGGGCTAAAATCTTTTTTGTGGTAGTGATTATAAATTGGCGTCGATTTTGGCCTTCAAGTCGGCTTTTGAGGAGGCGCCTACTTGTTTATCTACCAACTGACCGCCTTTGAAGAACAGCAATGTGGGGATATTGCGGATACCCATTTCGCTGCTCAACTCGTTGTCGTCATCGACGTTGTATTTACCGATGAAAGCTTTGCCTTCGTACTCGGCTGCCAATTCTTCTACATAGGGAGCGATGCTGCGACAAGGACCGCACCATTCTGCCCAAAAATCAACCACTACAAGCTTATCCGATGCCAGATATTCTTTGTAATTTTCGTCTGTAAATTTCAGTGCCATAGTTATTTTTATTATTGTTAATGTTTTTGCAGGCTGATTATGTCAAGTGATTACCACAAAGATAGTGCTTACTATCTTCGGCATTTAAGGCAAAGGTAAACAAAAAACATGGAATAATGGAAATTGTTCACATCTTTTTTGTCGCTTATGCAATATCGGCAAGCATATCGGTCATATCGCTTTCGGATTCGTCGGTATCACTATCGGCGTTTTCGTCTATTTCTTTGTGCTCTATGTCGTTTATTTTAAAACGAATATCGTTGGAGATGAAATAGTTGATAAGTTCGTTTGTAACCGATATTTTTATGGGGCGGGCAAAGAGTTTTACCGGGTGCATCGGGTCGGCCTCGTCGATAATCTCGAAAAACAGATTGGTCGAGGCCTCGGGGGTATGGGGCAATTTCTCTTTGAACAGCTCTATAAGTCCTGTATTTATATTGTGGTAGGGCATCATGATGGTGAGACTCTCGATGAGGCGGTCTTTCACGTCGGGCAGTTGCTCTATGGTGCCGATGCGCAGGTCGAGAATTTTTTCGTCCCACTTGCGGGGTTCCACTTTGGCTCGAATGAACAAGTACATATTATCCACGCAGAATTTGTGGAAGTTTACATAGTCCTGTCCGAACAACGCTATTTCGCCTCCGCCCGAGTAGTCCTCGATTTTGAGTATGGCAAAGGGTTTGTTTTGCTTGGTCATACCTTGTCGCGAACCTATCACTATACCGCCCATGGTTATTTCGCGACCTTTCAACGCCTCGCGATTTTCGAGTTCGCTCATGTGTGTGTTGCAACTGTATTGCAATACGATACGATATTCGTCGAGCGGGTGTGCCGATAGGTAGATGCCTATGAGCTCGCGCTCCTTTTCGAGGCGCATGAGGTCGGTCCACACCTCGAAATGCGGAACCTCGGGGCGTGCTACCTCTACGGCCTCTCCACCCCCGAACAGAGAGAGGCTATGAGAATCTTTGTCGAGCTGGTATTTATTGCCGTAGCGCACGATAATTTCGGAGAAGGTCTCGCTCTTGCTGTTGGTGGCCATGTAGGCCTCACGCTTCAGCCCGAAGCCGTCGAAACCTCCCGACAGGGCGAGACACTCGATGTTTTTGCGGTTACAGGCAGACAGATTGACGCGTTGCACAAAATCGTATATATCGGTAAAGGGACCGTTTTTCTCGCGCTCCTCGATGATGCAGCGCACGGCGGCCTCGCCTACACCTTTCACGGCACCCAGTCCGAAACGAATGTTGCCCTCCTTGTTTACCGTGAATTTCAGATTACTTTCGTTCACGTCGGGGCCGAGTACCTTGATACCCATATTTTTACACTCGTCCATAAACTTGGTGATTTCGCCGATGTCGGAGATACTGCGGCTCAGCACCGCCGCCATATATTCCGAGGGGAAATTGGCTTTGAGGTAGGCCGTTTGGTAGGCTACCCACGAGTAGCAAGTGGCGTGCGACTTGTTGAAGGCGTATGAAGCGAAGTCCTCCCAGTCGGCCCATATCTTTTCGAGCACTTTGCGGTCGTGACCGTTTTTCTCACCTCCGTTGAGGAAGAGCGGTTTCAGCTCGTCGAGTTTGTCTTTCAGTTTCTTACCCATCGCCTTACGCAATCCGTCGGACTGACCGCGGGTGAAGTTGGCCAACATACGCGAGAGAAGCATCACCTGCTCTTGATACACCGTGATACCGTAGGTGTCTTTCAGGTACTTCTCCATGATGGGAATATCATACGTAATAGGTTCTTGGCCATGCTTACGCTTGATAAACGAGGGTATGTATTTCATAGGGCCCGGACGATACAGGGCGTTCATAGCGATGAGGTCTTCGAAGGTAGAGGGTTGCAACTCACGCAGATACTTCTGCATACCGGCCGACTCGAATTGGAACGTACCCACGGTGCGCCCCTCGCTATAAAGTTTATAGGTGGCGGGGTCGTTGATGTCGATAGTGTCTATATCCACGTCTATGCCGCGCGAGAGCTTCACGTTGGCTATCGCCTCTTTGATGATAGAGAGGGTTTTCAGCCCTAAGAAGTCCATCTTTATGAGGCCGGTATCTTCGATTACCGAACCTTCGTATTGAGTAACCAATAGTTTTTCGCCAGTCTCTTTATCATCGGCGGTACTCACGGGCACCCAGTCGGTAATGTCGTCGCGACAAATAATGGTACCGCAGGCATGTACGCCTGTTCCGCGCACGTTTCCTTCGAGCATCTGAGCATACTTCATGGTGTCGCGCGTCTCCTCGGTTTCGCAGGCGGCCCGCAACTCGGGTATGGCGGCAAGGCAGTTTTTGAAGTTCACCTTGGGCGATTTACCATCGACCTCGGGCAGGCGGGCGGGAATCAGTTTGGTCAGACGGTTCGATTCCGACAGGGGTAGTTCTTCCACACGGGCCACGTCTTTTATCGACATCTTGGTGGCCATCGTTCCGTAGGTGATGATGTGAGCCACCTTCTCGTGTCCGTATTTCTCTGTCACCCAGCGCAACACCTCACCGCGACCATCGTCGTCGAAGTCGATATCGATATCGGGCAGAGATATACGATCGGGATTGAGGAAGCGCTCGAACAGCAGGTCGTATTTTATGGGGTCTATCTGCGTGATACCGAGGCAATAGGCGACAGCCGAACCGGCTGCCGAACCACGGCCAGGCCCCACAGATACGCCCATGTTGCGAGCGGCGGCTATGAAGTCCTGCACGATGAGGAAGTAACCCGGGAAACCCATGGTCTTCATGATGTGCAACTCGAATATGATACGCTCCTCTATTTCCTTGTCGAGGGGATTGCCATAGCGCTTATAGGCGCCGTCGTAAGCCAGTTTTTTCAGATAGTCGGCCTCGAGTTTTATACGATACAGCTTGTCGTATCCGCCCAACACCTTGATTTTTTTCTCGGCGGCCTCTTGCGAGAGTACTACATTGCCGTTTTCGTCGCGTGTGAACTCGTTGAAAATATCTTCATCGGTGTATTTACGGCGATACTCTTCCTCCGTGCCAAATTCCTCGGGTATGGCAAATGTAGGCATGATGGGGGCGTGGTCGATGCTGTAGGTTTCGACTTTGTCGATAATCTCCAAGGTATTCGACAGCGCCTCGGGTATATCGCCGAATACCTCGTTCATCTCGGCGGTGGTTTTCATCCATTCCTGTTTGGAATAGCCCATGCCGGGGTTACTCTCGCGCAGGGTGCGACCGGTGTTGAGGCATATGAGCCGTTCGTGTGCGTCGGCGTGTACTTCATCTACAAAATGCACGTCGTTGGTACATATCAGTTTTATGCCGAATTTTCGGGCATATTCTATCAACTGCTCGTTTACCTGTTGCTGTTTCTCGTAGGTGTCGTGATTGGCATTGGGTACGGTGGCCTTGTGTCGTTGCATCTCGAGGTAGTAGTCGTCGCCAAACATATTTTTGTACCACATGATGGCCTCCTCTACGTCGGCGGGTGTGGCTTTCATTATCTTTTGGGGTACCTCTCCACCGAGACAGGCCGATGCCACGATCAATCCCTCTTTGTATTTCTCCAATTCCACACGGTCGGTACGCGGGCGCATATAGAATCCCTCGGTCCAGGCCTTCGATACCAATTTTATGAGGTTGTGATACCCCTTTTCGTTCTTGGCAAGTACTATTAAGTGGTAACCACTCTGGTCCTCCTTGCCGTTCTTGTCCTGCATACGCTTACGAGCCACATACATTTCACAGCCTATAATGGGCTTGAACGGCTTTTTTGCTTTGGCTTTCTCCAGCTCGGCTTGCAACTCCGCAAGTTTGCTCTCTCGCTCGGGATCGTCGTTTTTTACGTCGGCTATTTTGCTCTCGATGCTCTTTATGGCATCTTTCAGTTTCCCGTTTTTCTTCTTTATGTAGTTGTAAAACTCTTTTACACCGAACATATTTCCATGGTCGGTAATGGCTATGCCCGGCATACCGTCGGCCATGGCTTTATCTACAAGGGCAGAAACACTCGCCTGTCCGTCGAGTACCGAGTATTGCGTGTGAACGTGTAGGTGTACAAATGGTTGCATAGTGGAAATAGGTTACAGATGTAATGGAATTATTTGCGACGTAAAGGTACGAAAAAAGAGTGCTATCCGACTACAAAACTCCGGTAAAAAGTTTTCAACAATACGCCGCGGTATTGTTAAAAACAAAAATCGTTCCCGAGGAATGATAATGCCAAAAAATGTCGTAACTTTGAAACCATGTGTGGCGATATTCTTTCCTTACACTCTACGGGGGTATGATGGCGATTGCCGGAGGTAATATCGTTGGTAAGGAACTCATATCTCCCCCAAAATAACCTTTGAAAAAAATATATATGGCACAGAACATGGACGATGAATTTGGAATTCCGAAATATGATGAGGTTGGAGGTTTCAGTGAAGACTTGGCGGGGGTGAAACTTTCAGGAAAATGGGGCTTTGTTGATAGAGAGGGAAATGAGATAGGGTTTGAAAAAATGAAAATACGGCCGGCGACATCGCATGATGTGCAAGCGATAGCCGACATATATAATGAATATATCGTGCATAGTACGGCGACGTTCGACGAAACGCCGCTTTCGTACGGGGCCATGGCCGAGCGCATTTCCGAGATTTCATCGGCATACCCCTATTTTGTGTGCGAGATAGAGGGGCAGGTGGCAGGGTATTGTTTCGCCCATCAATGGAAACCTCGCTCGGCCTATAATACGACGTGGGAGACTGCTGTGTATCTCGATTCTCGGTATATAGGGAGGGGGATAGGCAAACTGCTAATGCAGCGATTTATTGCAGAGTGTCGCCGGCGTGGGGCGAAGGCGCTCATCGCTTGCATTACGGCGGATAACGATGCCAGTATAGCCCTGCATCTGCAATTGGGCTTCGAGCAAGTGTCTCATTTTAAGCGTGTAGGTGTGAAGTTTGGCACTTGGCTCGACGTGAAAGACTACGAACTGCGATTGTAAAATCAACTTATATACACCGAATATGATACGATTGGTAATATTTGATCTTGATGGGACGCTGCTCAATACCATTGGCGACTTGGCCGATGCCACAAATCACGCACTGAGGTGTTGTGGTTATCCCACGCACCCGATTCCCGAATACAATATGTTTGTGGGGAACGGTATCGCCAAACTGTTCGAACGGGCATTGCCCGAGACTGAACGCACGCCCGAGAATGTGGAGCGTATGCGTGAACTGTTTATACCCTATTATACATTGCATAACACGGAACACACGTTACCCTATGAGGGTATTCCTCAACTGCTTGCCGAGTTGCAACGCGATGGGGTGTCTCTGGCCGTGGCGTCGAATAAGTATCAGGAGGGTACGGAAAAGTTGGTGGCGCATTTCTTTCCTCACATTCGTTTCTGTGCTGTACTGGGGCAGCGCGAGGGGGTACCGGTGAAGCCCAATCCTACGATAGTGTATGATATATTGCAAGCCTGCCCCATTGCCAAAGATGAGGTGTTATATATCGGTGATTCGGGGGTGGATATGTGTACGGCCGCGGCTGCCGGCGTCACCTCCGTAGGCGTTACGTGGGGATTCCGCACACGTGAGGAACTTCGTACCCACGGTGCGACGCATATCGTAGATACCACGGCCGAAATTCTCGCCATATACCGCACCCTGCAACCCCGTTAAGTTTAGAGGGTCGGTCAATTATTTTTTTATTGGTGTCCGATAAAAATAAAGCATACAGCTTTAGGGATTTCATTATGCCATCGGCATAAGATATTCCAGCCTCGTATAAGCCGATTTATCGGCGCAATGCGGGGTAAGGATTGGTGAAGAAATTTCGATGCCGTAGGTATCGGACTATAATGATTATCATATTAATATGAAGTCCAATACCTAAAGGCATTGGTAATACACACTCCTCATATTCCCCGCATTGCGCTCGCCTACCGGCTCGCTTATACGGGGCTGTAATATCGATTACCTAACGGCAATCTTTTTATGCAAATACAAGCCCCTCTTTTTATTCTATCGCATAAATTATCTTTAAATTATAGATTTACGTGGATTTCGAAAATCTTTATCGGACACTAATAATTATTTTTTGTATTCAAAGTAGCGGAATTGTCCCTCGCTGTGGCTATCGGTGGGGGAGATGGCGTATAGGCCCAGCATATTGCCGGTGAATCCGCCGGCAGTCTCGGTACTGATATAGCGGGTACTAATGTTTCCGGCGAGGTGATAATGCTTCCCGTCGGTCGAATATTCGAAATAATACTTGTCGGGCGTGCCCTTTACTCGCAGATACACCTCGTCTTTGATAGGCGCGTCGTAAGCGATATGGTCGATAGAGCCGAGGTGGAAACGTACCACGAGACGTTGGCTACCATCGGCTTGTTGCTTGATGCCCATATCGCAATGGCTACCCTCGTACATATATACGGTGAGACCGCATTCATCGTTGGCAGAGGCGTTGCGCAGTCGGCACACGGTGGTGGCGGTAAATGTGGGATCGGTCACTCTGCGACAGATGAGCGTAGGGCTCGTCTCGCCATTGTCGAGGCTCGTCTTGGTGCCGGTGAGGCATAGCCTATTGTGGGCAAAACGGTAGTTCTCGGGGTGCGGGTTACGCACATATACCCACTCGTTATCCAGATACTTATTTTTGAAATCGATACGCTCTACCGGTTTCGGCGCAGGCTGTTGGGGAAGGGTGGGGACTTTCATATCGAGCTCCAAGGTGCCGTTGCCGTTCACGACGGGCCAAGCATTGCAGTCCCAACGAACGGGGGCGAGGAACGTTTCCCGGCCCAACAGATGATGATTGCCGTTGAGCGGACGGAACGCGAGGCACACAAGCCACCAACTGCTGTCGGCGGCCTCGAACAGCTCGGCGTGTCCCACGCCCTGTATGGGGCTGTGCTGTGTCACGCGGTTGATGTGCGTGAGTATGGGATTGGCCGGGTTGCTTTCGTAGGGACCATATATGTGGCGACTGCGGGCGATAGTCACTTTGTGACCATACTCGGTACCACCCTCGGCTATGAGCAGGTAGTACATATCGTCTTTCTTATAGATGTGCGGAGCCTCGGGGAAGCGTCCGCCGGTGCCTGTCCATATAGCCCGGCTCTCGGTGAGTTGTTCACCGGTTTTGGGATTGATTTCACATAGTGTAATAGTGTTGTCGGGATTGCTCACCATGTAGCACACTCCATTCTCGAAATAGAGTGAGGGGTCTATGCCACCCTGTTTCAGCCACACCGGTTCGCTCCATTCACCTCGCGGATCGGTTGTGTGTACGAGGAAATTTCCGCCGTGCGACACGTTGGTGGTAATCATGTAGAAGGTGCCTTCGTGATAGCGAATCGTCGGTGCGTAGATACCTCCCCATGTATTGGCTCCTTTCAGCGGTAATTGCGAGTCGCGGGTGAGGCAGTGTCCTATCTTTTCCCAGTGAATGAGGTCGGTACTATGGAACACCGGCACGCCGGGAAAGTATTGAAAACTACTGGTCACGAGATAGAAATCGTTGCCCACACGGCATACGCTGGGATCGGGGTGAAAACCCTGTATTACGGGATTTTTATAGCCGTATGTGGGGGCTTGCGCCGATAGGGTGGTACATAACGCAAGTGCGATGAGGCTGAAAAGAATCTTTTTCATAATAAGACTGTTTTTCGGTGTCATTTAAGACGTCGTTTGAATTTTATTTCGAGAATGTTTGCAGTCGTTTTACAATTTCTACGGAGCCGTCGGAGTAGATACGTTTCTCGATGTAGAGACCGGTCGTGGGTGCGGCAACGCGTATGCCCGAAAGATTATAATACTCGGTGCAGATAAGCACTTTGTCGCTACCGGTGGTAGATAGAGCATCTACACTCCTGAAATCGCATGGATTTTCTACGCCGAGCAGGTAGGCCACGGCGTTGGTAAAGAGTTGTCGGGCGTCATCGGTAATCTCGCCCACACCATTGGCTATCGGGTCGCTCGACAGCGGGAGCAATATATAGCCGTTGGTGGCGCTATCGTCGGTATAGTGCAGGTGCACGGTGTGTAGGCCGTCGATTGTCGTGGCAAGCAGGGTGTCGCCGCTGATGCTGCTCGTGGCATTCTTCCAGGCTTGTACCATATTGTATTTACTGTCGGAGGTGGCGAATATCTCCACTTCGCCCTCGGACGACGGGGTGATTTTGTCGAATATCTTATGTCGCAGGCCTACTTCGGTAGGAATAATCACGGTCGTACCTTTATCGGGATTCACGGGTGTTGCCCAGCTCCATCGGCCCGATGTGTAGTTGAAGGCTTTGAAACTGAGGTAGGGAACCGTGCCTACAATATCGACCAGACCGTTGGTGTAGCTCTTGTTTCCGCTCATGGCTTCGGAGGCTACCACCAATCGATATTGCGACAGCGAGTCGGCTGCCGGATTACCATTTATATCTATGTCGATAGTGGTAATATCTAAGCCGAATGTGTCGAGCAACGCGTAGAAGGGATCTTTGTCGGGACTATAGTCGCTGTAACCGCTGTCGTAGAGGAACGCGATACCTCGGGTGGGAGCGGGCAGAGGCGAGGGTTCCGGCTCCGGCTCGGGGGTGGGAATGGTATCGGCGGGTATTTCGGGCAGTTCATACAACCCATTGAGATCGACATTGCCGAGTTGATACACCTCGGCAGCTGCCAAAAGGAAACAACCGATACCGAAATCTTCGAAATTGGGAATGGTCGAGAATACGACAGGTTGGGAATCCTCGGGCT
This sequence comes from Coprobacter sp., assembly GCA_017462265.1. Classification (GTDB taxonomy): domain Bacteria; phylum Bacteroidota; class Bacteroidia; order Bacteroidales; family UBA11471; genus Caccoplasma. Next base: position 55,832 of record JAFTRN010000030.1, read on the forward strand.
TAGAGCCTGTACCTTGCACGTAGCCCAGAAAACCATCATCGCCTACAGCTTTATGGCATAGAGCGTTCCAGCCGCGGACGACGTGGGGCATATAGGTGGCGCTGTCGAGTAGGCCGGTGTGTACACCATAGGCCATACCGGCCACAAACAATGCCGTGCCCGAGGTTTCGGGACCGGCCGATTCGGTAGAACCGTAATTGGTGGGGGCGGCAAGGCTCACACTCCAGAAACCATCGGCACGCTGACATTTGATGAGCGCCTCCGACATCAGTTTGAAGTCGGCCTCATATTGCTCGCGGTGGCACACCGTGTCGGGTGCGTAGTAGAGCACGCGTGCCAACGCTGTATATACCCACCCATTACCACGCGACCAGTAGCAGGGCTTGTCGGTCTCTACTTTATCGGTGTAGGGCGGGTCGAACGAGGAGTCGCGCCACCACAGACCATCGTCGGGATTGAGCAGTCCCGCCGTACCGTGCTTATCGCGTGTGTACATATACATATTATACATATATTCATAATAGGCGGTATCATTCTCTATCACACCCAGCTGCGCATATATGGGCATGGCCATGTGTACGGCATCGATCCACGACCAGTCGTTGATGGTTTTCCGTTCATACATCAGGTAGTCGATATGCTCTTTGATATGGGTTTTGCGTATACTTTTGGTGGTGTCGAGCATATACATATCGAGGTAAGCCATACCACAACAATGGAAATCGGCATTGGAGGGGGCTTTGGTGTCGTTGGATACCCATTCGTGGAAATCACCCCACTCCGAGGTGTATTCATACCAGGCGGTTACGGGGCGTTGGCGGTACATTGCCATCAATCCCTCGTAATATACGCCACGCGTCCATATACGGCTGTTGCGTTTCTTGCCCCCTACATACGAGTCGGTGGTGGGGTCGGGGCAGATGCGCATGAAATAGTCATTGACCAGTGACGCATAATAAAACGTGGAGTCTTGCGTGATTACCAGGTCGTAACTATAATTGTCGGTGGTGTCGGCCGGTGTTTGCGCTGTAACGTGTAAGCTACATAGCGATATAAGGACCGATAGTACGATGTGTTTTTTCATAGAATTGTTTATTTGTAGAGATCGTGAGTGGTGAAAATTCTAACGACCTCTCAAAGATACGGCTTTTTGAACAAACTCCTTATCGAAAATGTTAATTTTAGAAAAAAGAAACGATATGGAGCTCCGAAAAAGGGCAAAAAAAGGTGAAAAAACGGGTTGTAAGAAAAAATAATGACAAAGTTTGTATGAAATATCGTTTTTTTACATACTTTTGTAGGGAAAAAGGCAATAGTAATGTCTGCTTCTAATATTGACAGCATAAATACGACACTGACGGAATTGCGGGAACTGATGGCTCTCGTAGAGAAAAATTATCCTGATGTGCCGTCTATTTTATGTAAAATATCTATTGAGAAGGGTGAAAAATTGTGTGATTTGCTCCGCAATTTGACATCTGAAGGCGTTTCCGGCATAGCGATGCCTGAGGCGATTATGGCCGAAGATGTGCGGGAAACTGTGCCGACGCAAGAATGTGACCTCGAGATGCCGATAGCAGAGTTCATAAAAACGGCTGAGCCGGAAGCGGTTGCGGGATCGGAAGATGCAGAAGTATTCGCAGAAACCGAGGTGACAATCGGTGCGGAGACTGATGAAATGGATATAGAGGAGGCTGATGTTTGCTTGGATAGTGAGGCTGAGACAGAAACGGTAGTTGAACCGGAAACTGACGATGTGACCGTGACGACCGACGGAGAAGAACCGTTTGTTCTTACCTGGGATACTCCCGATGAGGATTTTTGCCTTTTCGATCGGGTGCCAACCGCCGGGGCACAAGAGCCGGACGAGGAAGAGCCTATAGTGGCTATAGTCGAGGCGGACGTTGAGACCGAGGCCGAAGATGCGATGTCGGAACCTACCATTGTGGAGGCGGAGACCGAAGTCGGCGAACCGGAATGTTCTTGTGAGGAAGATGCCGACGAGTCCGAAGAGGAGACCATAGACAACTTTTCCGACGAGGAAGCACAGCCCGAAGAGGAGCCGCTCGATGCACAAGAGGCGATAGCTCCCGAACAATCTACCGAAGAGGTCGAGGAAGAGGATTTACTCGCCGATGAAGATGAGGGTAGAATAAAGACTTTCGAAGGAAAGGAACTTCAGAAAATGATGAGTATCAACGATCGATTCTTGTTCCGTCGGGAATTGTTCGACGGCGATGGCGAAGAAATGAATGCCACGATCGAGGATCTCAACCATATAACGTCATACGAAGCGTCGTTGGCGTACTTGCATACCCGCTTTGAGTGGGATTTCGAGTCGGAGACAGTAGAGTTATTGTGTATGTTGCTGCGGCAACGCTTTGAGTAACCCCTATGTCGAAGCTCTATATCGTACCTACCCCCGTAGGCAATCTCGAAGATATGACGATGCGTGCCATCAGGGTTTTGCAAGAGGCAGATTGCATATTGGCCGAGGATACCCGCACCAGCGGTATTCTCATGAAGCACTTCGATATAAAGACGCGTATGCAGTCGCACCACAAATTCAATGAGCATAAGACCGTCGATGCCATTGTGGAACGTATCAAGGCTGGTGAAACCATCGCTTTGGTCTCTGATGCCGGTACGCCGGCCATATCAGACCCCGGGTTCTTGTTGGCGCGTGCTTGTCGTCGATCGGGTATCGTGGTGGAATGTCTCCCCGGTGCTACGGCGTTTGTCCCGGCAATAGTCGATTCGGGACTGCCTTGCGACCGCTTTACTTTTGAGGGTTTTCTGCCCCAGAAAAAAGGTCGTGCCACACGGCTCAACGAATTAGCCGGCGAACCGCGCACCATGATATTCTACGAGTCGCCTTTCAGACTGGTAAAGACTTTGGTGCAGATGTCCGAGGTGTTTGGTGGCGAGCGCAACGTGTCGGTAAGTCGTGAAATATCGAAATTGCACGAGGAGACCGTTGGCGGTACTTTCACCGAGGTAATAGCGCATTATACGGCACAAGAGCCCAAAGGCGAGTGTGTAATCGTGGTAGAGGGTGCACCTCTCGAAAAACCTGAAAAAGAGAAAAAAGAATATAAAAAACAAAATAAACAACACTAAAAACAACTCTTAAAAAACAAGTGATTATGAAAAAAGTATTGTTCAGTATGACAGCTCTTGCGATGCTGTTCATGGTATCTTGCGAAGATTACAAAGGTCAAATCGCACGTCTGCAATTCCAAAACGACTCGATTGCACAAGTAAATGCCGGTATGGCTTCTGACTTCGAAGAACTGCTCCAAATGATGGACGAAATCGAAACCAGCTTCCTCCAAGTTGACAAAACCGAAGCAGGTCTTGCTCAAGCCGATGGCGAACGTCTGAAAGCCGGTATCGCTCAAATCATCGACCTCTTGAAAGACAATCAAGCTAAGATCGCTGACCTCGAAGCTAAAGTTAAAAGCAGCAACAACCAAGTATATCGTTTGAACAAAACCATCAAACGTCTGAAAGCTGAGAACGAAGAAAAAGCTGCAATGATCACCAAATTGCAAGCCGACCTCGCTCAACGCGACGCTAAAATCAAAGAACTCGATGCTGCTATCGCTTCGTTGAACAACAAAGTAAACGCTCTCTCGGCCGAGAACAAAGATCAACAATCTCAACTCGCTGCTCAAGACAAAGAGATGAATACCGTTTACTACACCTTCTCTAACAAAAAAGACCTCAAAGCCAAAGGTATCCTCATCAAAGGTCGCGCTCTCCAAGGCGAAGTTAAAAACGAATACTTCACCCAAGCCGATCTCCGCAACCTTACCTCTATTCCTATGAGCGCTAAGAGAGCTTACCTCTTGACTTCTCACCCCGCAGGTTCTTATGAATTTGTAAAAGAAGGCAAAAAAATCACCGCTCTCACCATCACCAATCCTACCGAATTCTGGAGCGTATCGAAATATCTCGTAATCCGCACGAAATAATAGCGTAATACGAGGGTGATAGCGACCGCGAAACACGTATTTATCGACCTCGATGATACGTTGTGGGATTTCCACTCAAACTCATACCGAGCGCTGGAAATCGTCTATCGGGACTTGAATATAAATCGCTATTATAGTTCGTCCGATGAGTTTTATCGGATATATAGCGAGAAGAATACCGAACTTTGGTCGCTTTATCACCACGGACGCATCACACGAGAGCAATTAATGGTGGAGCGTTTCCGCTACCCGTTGCAACGGGTGGGTGTGTACAATCTGCTGTTAGTCTCACAACTCAATCAGGCCTACCTCTCGGCACTTGCCGAGCAGGCAGGCCTGAATTTTTTTGCCCGAGAACTGCTGGAATATCTTTCCGGCCGTTATACCATCACCCTGTTGAGCAACGGCTTTCGGGAAGTACAGTACAAGAAAATTGCTAATTCGGGTATCGAGCGATTTTTCGATAATATAGTATTATCCGACGAGGTGGGGGCGTTGAAGCCCGCGCCCGAAATATTCCGGTACGCGCTACGACTGTACGAGGCTGCACCGGAGCAGGCAGTGATGATAGGCGATAATTTCGAGGCCGATATTTGTGGCGCGGCTCGTGTAGGAATACCCCAAATCTATTATAACCCGACCGACAAACCGCTCCCCGACGATTTTACAGCACGGCCGTTCCCTGTCACCACACCTACCTGTATGGTGAACTCGCTCAAGGATATTGTGAAAATACTTTGACGCTGTTCGTATCTATAATCGACATCTTTTCAAAATTTTTTCTAAAAAATATTTCAAAAATTGGTGTGTATTTTATATCTTTGCAGGGTGAAAAATATTTTTTAAAATTTCTACAAAAATATTTCATTATATTGTGGTTTTATATACCTTTGCTTCATTCTAAGAGGTTGGAACTTATACTGAAAAAACTTTTAAGAATAATATTGTAACGAGAATAATATAACCCAATTATTAACTAAAAACATTCATTATGAAAAAAACTCTGTTATCCGCAGCAGCCGTAGCTTTGATGCTCGCCTCCTGCCAAGAAGAGGTTTTCGACACCGGTATATCGCAAGATGAGGTATTGGTATCGCTTACCGCTACTACACCCGATGCTATTGCCATTACGCGTTCGACCTCGGCCAATGCCAATAGTGCGAAAGGCGCTCTCACCAATGTAGATTGGGCCAAGTATGACCTCCGTTATATGCTCGAAATATGGAGCGAAGACGGATCTCAACTCATCAAAGATCGTGAAGTCGAAATCAAAGAATCACCGGCTAACGCAACCTTCAAATTGCGTCTTACCCCCAACCGCACCTACAAATTCGTGCTCTGGGCCGATGTCGTGAGTGAAGGTGCGACTACCGACCTTCACTACAATACCGAGAAACTTAGCGACATAAAGATGTCAGATGAAGGTGTCTATGACGAAACCCGCGACGCCTACTTCTTGGCTCAAAACGTGACTGTGACCGACAATATGCAAGAAACTCTCACGCTGCGTCGCCCCTTCGGAAAACTGCGCGTGGTAACAACCGACCTTGCCGACCTGAAAAAAGGTACCCAACCCGAGGCTGTGAAAGTGGAATATACCGCTCCTAATATCGCTTCGTTCAGCGCTATCACCGGTGCTCTTTCTACTACCCCGATGGTGAACAAAGTGTTCACTGCCGACTTGGTAGCCGACACCTACAAAGAGGGCCATGATGCAGAGGACGGTAAACAAACCTTGTTCGTAGATTACATCTTCGGCAAAGAGGGCGAGCAAACCCCGGTAAACTTCACCCTCACCGCTTACGAGGACGATGCCATGCAGACCGTGATACGTGAGTATAAGTTCGATACGCAAATTCCTGTGCAACGCAACTACCTCACTACCATCTTGGGTAATGTGCTTACCACCTCTACCGAGTTCATCATCAAAATCGATGAGGCCTTTGCTAACGAAATCGATGGTATATCAACTGCTCTCGAAAATGCTTTTGCTAAGGGGGGTAAAGTGAAATTGGTCGATAACCTCACTTTTACCGAGGGCAAAACTCTCGAAGTCGCTGCCGGTGTAGAGGTAGAGCTCGACCTCGACGGATATACCCTCACTAACGCTGTAGCCGGTGCACCCTCTATCATCAATAACGGTACCTTGTCCATCAAAAACGGTACTATCGTAAACGAAAATATTGAGGCTCAAAAAGCTGCCGCTATCAAAAATACCGGTATATTGGTACTCGATAACGTAAATGCCGGTTCGGACTTGAACCGTGGTGCCGCTGTACAAAATGATGGCGGTGAAGTGACTATCAATGGCGGTTTCTTCGCTACGATGGACCGTGCTCACTCCTCGAACGGATATGCATACGTATTCATTAACAACAGTGGTAATATGACCGTGAACAATGCCGAAGTAAACGGCCGTCCCAACGGTATATTCTATGTGGGTGATGGAGAGGTAAACGTAAACGGTGGTTCTTATATCATCAACGAAGGTGCCAATACCTGGTATGTGGTATATGCCGGCGGTACATCTACCGTAAATCTCAATAGCGGTACATACGGCTACAAAGTTGGCTCGGGACAAATATGGGCCGGACAGACCAGTGCTATCTACCAAGCCGCAAACGCACTTGTATATATATCTGACGATTGTGTAATCAACTGGGAAAACACCACTTCGGCTGTTGCCGTGGAAAGCAGCGAATTGTCGGCTCTTGCCGATGCTGTGGCGACCGGTTCGAATGTAATCTTGAAGAGCAACGTGTCGGGCGAAGCTGCTACCCAAGGCTATTCGGCAAACAATGTTGCCGGTGTGGTCGTTGATGGTATCGTATTAGATGGCAGAAACAACACTATCACCGTGAGCGGCGCCGATGCGACATACGATTGTAGCGTATTTGCCAAAGCCGGAACATTGAAAAATGTGAACCTTGTAGGTGGCTTCAAAGGCGTACAAGTGGTTGCTTCTGAAAATGTGACACTCGACAACGTGGTGATAGGTGCCGGTAGCGGTATTACCTATCCCTTGAATATCTGCGGTGGTGGCGCCGACAAGACTGTTACCATCAAAAACAGTACATTGTGTGGTTGGTCGAGCTGGAGCGTAGTTGGCCTTGTGAAATTCGAAAATTGTACCTTTGGAAATGGTGATACTTTCACCGCTCCCAATGCCTATAATCATGGTATAGCACCTTGGGTAAATACCGAATTCCACAACTGTACATTCACCAAAGAATATTACATGGACTTCTCGAAATTGCACTATTCGGGTGAGGCTACCGTGAAATTTGTAAACTGCACCGTCGATGGTGTAGTGCTCACCGCCGAAAATTGCAAAACCCTTATCGTTGGTAGCGGTGAAGGTACTTGGGAAGACTACGACACCTATAAAGATAGTATTACATTCGAATAATATAGTCGGATAACCCTACAAAGAAAGGTCGCACCTCGAATGAACGTGCGGCCTTTCTTTGTGGTAAATTCTTCGGCGTAGGTACGAGCAATTTTATTTTTATCGGGCACTACTAATACAAAAACAGCCTGCGATTGATGTCGCAGGCTGTTTTATAGGTTAAGATATAGGAGTTACTTTTTGAGGGCGGCGATACTCTCTTCGAGTGATTTGTTTAGTACCATAAAAGTTTATAGCTTACGTAAGGTTAATGAATCAAAATATTCATAGTCTCCATCGATCTCATGAAATTCTAAAATTAATTTTTTATCGGTCAATTTTTTTATAGTACACCTCTCAAGTTCACCGTCGCTGAATTCAATGTAAAGTGTATCTTCTTTATAAGTCCATTGCCCATAATCTTTCCCGTCTTCACCTTCATCCAAAATAAACGTTCCATCTTCATTGAAGGTGAATTTTGAAGATGTGTCTTTTTCGTTCTCCCATTCCATAAAATATTCTCCGTATTTTTCATATCCGGTCCAGAATTCCGATTGCCATGAGCCAATCAGGCTGGCTGAAGAGATCTTTTCATAATCGTCATAACAAGAACTAAAACTAATTGCTGAAAGCAATACGCCTAATAAAAGGCTAAAATTTCTTTTTTTCATAATATCTATATTTTGTTGGTTTGAAGTATATCGTAGTTATAATGATGCGATTATCTATATTCGGCAACTTTATAATATTTGGTTCCACCATCGATACTTATCTGTATGCTGGGCCGATAGAACAACGAGGCACTATATTCCTTTTCGTCAAGATAGTTGGTAATATCGTTGTATAAGTCATACTCACTACTCTCCAAATTTTCCACACCTTTTTCAATCAAGGCCATATAAGACTTATAGTATAGTTCACAAAGTGTCAGAACTTTCTGATCGGGTGTACTCGTACCAAAAGCATAATAATACCAAAAAGGATTTTCAAAATTTATAATCTCATTTCCGTTAGATGTCCTTTTAGAAAAAGAAAATGCTTGTTTCTCAACCGACATCAATATTGTCCTAAATAATTTTGAAAAAAATAAAAAAGGAAGTTGAAAACTAAAGCAGAAAAGACTACTTTAGTAGTGATCCCCATCACTCAACTTCCTTATGGCAAATATAACACTTTTCGCACAAGTAATCGGCAAGATGCCGAAAGAAAATATCCGAAAAATTATTCGGACAGCAAGAACAGACAAGCATTGTAAGGGTTATGACGCTTGGAGTCAACTTGTTAGTATGATATTTTGTCAATTTTCCTATTGCGATTCTGTTCGCGACATCTCTAATGGATTAAAATCAGCGACAGGCAACCTCAATCACTTAGGCATAAGTCGTGCGCCAAGCAAATCTACAATAGCATATCAAAACGCCAATCGTAATCTTTGTATGATGCTTTTACATTTACATTTTCCGCAATCAGTTTTTTTACTTGAGAATCAGATAAATCAGAAGATGTAGTACATTCATTGGGTGTTGTATATAGGACCTCATCGTCGTTTTCACCGCAAGAGGTGAAAACTATACTTAATCCGGTAAGAGCTGTAAGTAAAGCCCAAAATTTAAATTTTTTCATCGTTTGTTTAGAATCCGATTTTCAATCCTACACCTAAAGAGTTTGCAAAATTGGCGTTATCGCCCAGCATGGCCATATATTCAACCGATAGTCCGAAGCCCCACAGATTGAGAGTGGCACCTACAGTCCAGTCGGCACCGAATCGCTTGACATCTTCGATGTCTTTCAGTCGAGTTGTTTCTCCATTGTATTCCGTTTTACCACCTACGATAAGGTTGAGGTGCGGCCCGGTGTATAGGGAGAGTCCGGCCTTTTTGCCAAAAGGTAATGTGTAGCCCAAGGTTATTGGTATACGCAAAGAGGTGTTTTGTGAATAAAAATCTTTAGAATAGGTACAATAGGCATGAAGTATACCTATACCGCCTTTTAGATAGAAATTTTTAAACAGATATTTTCCGCCTTGGAAATCAAAACCTAAAGCGTATGCTTTATCGGCATTGTAATCGGGAATGTAATAAGTTATTCCCAACTCGAATATATCAGAACCTTTGTCGCCCAAGTGCGTTTCTGTAGTAGTTGCATCTTTAGAGATTGTTTGCGCAACATCTGTTGTTGTATTTTGTGCCGATACAGCAATGGCAATAAATAGAGAAACAGCAATCAATAATGTTTTTTGTAGGTAATTTTTCATTTTGAGTATTCGTTGTTATTGTAATATGTTAGTAGTAGGTAATTTTCTGTAACAGCATGCGTACCCGAAGTAGTGAAACACATAGTTGTTACCACTGGAATTGTTTTGGCTAAAATAGTTTTTTTAGGTTATAATTTTTTTTGCAAAGATATAAATTATGATATACCCGCAAAAACTTTTATTGAAAAATTTTTGTTATTTTTCATTAGTATCCGATAAAAATTCAGTATACAATTTTGAGTATTTCATTATGCTATCGGCATAAGACATTTTTTCCAAAAGAATCCTCTTCGGCCTGGCTTCCCTCCGTCGCACAGAGCACTGAGATCCCCTCACTGTGGCACACTGCGATAAGCGGTGACTTGCCCTGCAAATCGTAGGGACACTTGGCTCAAGTTTCCGAGGGGAAATTATTGTATGGAAGTCCAATAGCAACATCTTCGACGTAGTGGAATTGTGGGGTTTCTTGTAAATAACATCTTCGATGTATTTTGTCATTAAGGCAACATTAAAACCTCGGAGAGGTTGTTCGAGAGGAAAGCACTTAAAATCTTTTATTGGTGTCCGATAAAAAATCAAGCCCGTTTAGAAATGTCAGTTTTGTCGGACAGCCGACATGTTGGACATACAGATAGCCTATCTCCATGTTAAGAACTCATAAAAAGGCTAAGAAAGCATAAATAAAGCCAAGTTTCATTGCTTCAACGTCAAATTCAGAACCCATTTTTTAACGGACAGCCGATGAAAGAGTCAAAAAGGGGGCTTGTCAAACAACAAAATCCTTAAATATGGTGGTAAAAGTATGTTTAGCGGACAGTAATAAAAATCTTTATCGGACACTACTAATACAAAAGCAGCCTGCGATTGATGTCGCAGGCTGCTTTATAGGTTAAGATATAGGAGTTACTTTTTGAGGGCGGCGATGCTCTCTTCGAGTGATTTGATTTTGCTCTCGGCGTCGGCTTGTTTTTTACGCTCGTTTTCCACCACTTGTGCGGGGGCGTTGTTTACAAAACGCTCATTGCTGAGCTTGGCTTGTACCGAGCGCAAGAATCCTTGCAGGTATTTCAGTTCATCTTCTTGCTTTTTCAGCTCGGCCTCTACGTCGATATTGTTACCCAGCGGTACGGCATATTCGGTCGTACCCACAAGGAACGAAACGGCGGCAGCCTCTTTCTCGGCGGTAGCCTCTATGGCCGAGAGGTTGGCAAGTTTGGCTATGACGGCATCACAATCGTTGCAACGGGTGCCGAGTACTTGCAGGGTAAGCGGCTCTTTGTTGGCTATGTTTTTTTGCAGACGCACCGTGCGCACACCGGCGATAATCTCTTTCGCGTTTTCGATGGCGGCGAGCAGAGCCTCGTCGTAGGGGGCAACATCGGGAATACGCTCTATCATGATGCTTTCACCCTCTTTGCGGTCGTAGAGGTGTTGCCACAACTCCTCGGTGATAAAGGGCATGAAGGGGTGGAGCAGTTTCAGCAATGTGTCGAAGAACCCGAGTGTCATGTCGTAGCTCTTGCGGTCGATAGGTTGTTGGTAAGCAGGTTTCACCATCTCGAGATACCACGATGAGAATTCGTCCCAGAACAGCTTATACACAGCCATGAGGGCCTCGGAGAGACGATATTTGCCGAAGAGGTCGGCTACCTCGGCATTAACTTTGTTGAGCATCGAGGCAAACCATTCGGTGGCGATACGGGCCGACTCGGGCTGGGCGATATTGTCATCGACTTGCCAGCCTTTTACGAGGCGGAAGGCGTTCCATATCTTGTTGTTGAAATTACGGCCTTGTTCACACAGTGAGTCGTCGAACAGAATATCGTTTCCGGCCGGGGCCGACAACATCATACCCATGCGCACGCCATCGGCGCCGTAGCGCTCTATGAGGTCGAGCGGGTCGGGTGAGTTGCCGAGCGATTTCGACATCTTGCGACCTATCTTGTCGCGCACGATACCGGTAAAATATACGTTGCGGAAAGGCATATCGCCTTTGTATTCGTAGCCGGCCATAATCATACGGGCCACCCAGAAGAAGATGATGTCGGGACCGGTCACCAGGTCGCTTGTGGGGTAGTAGTAGTTGATTTCTTCGTTACAGGGGTTATTGATTCCATCGAAGAGGGAGATGGGCCACAACCACGATGAGAACCAGGTGTCGAGGCAGTCCTCGTCTTGACGCAGGTCTTCGGCTTGTAACGAGGCGTTACCGCTCTTTTCGCGAGCCAGGCGCAAGGCCTCCTCGGCCGTTTCGGCCACGACGTATCCCCCTTCGGGCAGGAAGTAGGCCGGTATGCGGTGACCCCACCACAACTGACGGCTGATACACCAGTCCTTGATGTTTTCGAGCCAGTTGCGATAGGTGTTTTTGTATTTGGCGGGGTAGAACTTCAATTCGTCGTTCATTACCGGGGGCAGAGCCATGTCGGCAAAGTGTTGCATCTTGAGGAACCATTGCATCGAGAGCTTCGGCTCTATGGCTACGTTGGTACGCTCCGAGAATCCCACTTTGTTGGTGTAGGCCTCTACTTTTTCGAGCAATCCGGCGGCTTGCAGGTCGGCCTCGATCTGCTTACGCACATCGAAACGATCCATGCCCACGTATAGTCCGGCAGCCTCGCTCAGCGTACCGTTGTCGTTGAATATGTCAATGCTGGGCAGGTTGTATTTCTCGCCCAGCATATAGTCGTTCACGTCGTGGGCGGGAGTAACTTTCAGACAGCCTGTACCGAATTCTATATCCACATAGTCGTCCTCGATTACCGGGATAGAGCGACCTACCAGTGGCACGATGACGCGTTTACCTTTCAGCCATGCGTTTTTGGGATCGTTGGGGTTGATACACATGGCGGTATCGCCCATGATGGTCTCGGGGCGGGTGGTGGCCACTATGGCGTAACGACCGTCGGCATCGCCCTCGACCATATAACGCAGATAGTAGAGTTTGCTATGTTCTTCCTTGTATATAACCTCTTCGTCGGAGAGGGCGGTGAGTGCCTTGGGGTCCCAATTCACCATGCGCACGCCGCGATATATCAATCCTTTGTTGTAGAGATCTACAAAAACCTTTATCACACTCGCACTACGCTCCTCGTCCATGGTGAAAGCTGTGCGGTCCCAGTCGCACGACGCGCCCAGTTTGCGCAACTGTTTCAAGATGATACCACCGTGTTCCTCGGTCCAGGCCCACGCGTGTTTCAAAAATTCCTCGCGAGTGAGGTCGCTCTTTTTGATGCCTTGCTGAGCCAGCTTGTTTACCACTTTGGCTTCGGTGGCGATAGAGGCATGGTCGGTACCGGGTACCCAACAGGCATTCTTGCCCATCATGCGGGCACGACGCACCAAGATGTCTTGAATCGTATTGTTGAGCATATGGCCCATGTGCAGTACGCCCGTCACGTTGGGAGGGGGTATCACGATGGTGTAGGGTTCACGACCATCGGGTTTCGACTTGAAATAACCGTTGTTCAGCCAATATTCATACCACTTGCCTTCTACGTCGGCGGGGTTGTACTTTGTTGCGATTTCCATTGTATATATCGTTTTTGTATTCAAAATAAATGGCAGATAATGTGCCTACGAAACTGCAAAAATAAACAAAAAACCGCAAACATATGAGGTGTGTCGTAATTTTATTTTTTTAATCCACGGGATCAAGTGTCATAGGCGTTTTTCAAAAAGGTTCAGAACAAAACCCTTTAAGCTATTCACGGACATTTCGTTTTGCGGATTATACTTCTTTAAGGTTCTTTTGGAGGCGCATTTTGACGAAAAATTCATTCCCAAATACCTCTTAAATAATCTTGAAAGAACGAGTGCAGTCTATCTTCTACAAATAAAATTCAAACAACCTCTTATTCTCTATCAAATCGATAGAGGTTTCTATTGGTAAGGTCGAGAACTAAGATGCCGGTTTCGAGGCTGTTTAAACAGTTTCTTGTTTTTTATTTTTGAATTTTTGCCATTTTCGCTTTAACCGCCAAATTGCAATTCTGAAAAAATAAGGGATCATTTGCAGATAAGCACTTGTAGGAGAATTTATTTCTATCTCTATACCCTTGTCTTTTAGAGAAAATGGTTCCCATATAAATGAGTATTGTATGCGACTTGTGATGCGTAAATCATTATTGACGTTACAGTCGTGTACAACTTCTATCCAATACGGATTTTCAAATATATCAATGACTTGAAATTTCTTTCGGGCGATGGTGTGCGGGTAACGCTCAATGGTGTAAATTTTGTTTTGGACATTTTCAGCCAAGGTCAGAAAATGATTATGCGGATATTTCATTTTCAATATCGCGTTATAGCGTGGAAAGTATTGCAAACCGATATTCATACTATAAATACCCTGAACTTTACATTCAGAAAATTTTTGTTGAATACAACGTATAGCGTCGCAAAGAAACACGTCATCATTATCGAGGTTGGTCGTGAGAATATATTCGGTCTTTTCATCTATATGAGGTTTTATATATGATATGAGTGGACTTTGGGTCTCTTGGTCGGCAGTGAATAGTTTTTGAGTCTCCTCTTTTGTCAGAAAACAAGGATTAAACTGTGGACATATTTGTTTATAATGTTCGATTTTTTCTTTGTATATAAGCGGGGTGTTTGTGTCGAATAAACATAGCCAGATGAAATCTTTGCAACTTTGATGTTTGAGTGACGGCAAACAATAGAATTCGAATAATTCAAATCTCTTTTTCAAATATTTGTCGGTTCTTGTAGGTTGATTTTGTTTGTCTTTTTTCCAAAGCGATAAATTGAACAATGTGATGACAAAGTGTTTGTAGTTTGCTTCCATTTTCTTGTAATTTTTTATTTTAATGTCGCAAAGATATAAATTACAAGGTGAAGTGAAAAAAATTATTGTAAAAATTTTTATAAATGATACGGATTAATAGAAGAGGCCGTGTCATTTCTATTTTGACACGGCCTCTTCTATATAAGGAGAAAATGTGAGAATTAGAGCGCTTCGCCGGTGGCGTCGTAGAAGTCGAATTTGTACGATGTTCCGGTGTTGGTAGCGGCCTTGGTAATGGTGTTGTTTCCTGCATTTACCATATCCACGAGAGTCTGACCATTGGCGGTGAAGGTGCTCGATGAGGCGGGAGCGTAGGTCTCATCGTCCCATATTTTCAGGGCGGCACGATTGTCTTTGGCACCATTCAATACCTCCAAGGTGTTGTTGCTGAAAGCTTTTACCTCGTTGGTGTTGGTGTATTGCTTGAACTCTTCGCTTTCTCTACCGTTGATTACCACCAAGTGGCTTTGGGTGTTTTTCACCTCGTTGTCGGTGAATTCCAGCTCATAATCGGCCATATAGAAGTACATACCATAATCGCTTGTGCCTTCTACACGGTCGTGTTTTTCGTTTTTGCCATCAATTTTGTTGCCGCTGACTTTGAGGGTGACTTTGCCACCGCTGTAGTCGATAAACTCGGCATTGTTGTTGATAATGTTCACTGTAGCGCAGTAAAGGCCTACGCCCAACTCTTTCGTAGTGAAGTTTTGGAAGGTGTAGTTACCGGCTTTGTCGATGCTGTTCATGCTTGCGGGACCGTTGAGCACTCCACCGGGGAAAAGTACTTTCACCTGTCCGGCGAAGGTGGCGTTTTTACCATCGAAAATTTGAGTTTTTTCGCGAGAAGTAGTGATGGCTACATCGTCGGTGAAATCACCGCTGAAAGCGTAGGTCACACCGTCACCGTCGAATGTGGTGGTGGCCAAGGTGGCGGGAGTTACGGTTACTTGCATATAAGATACAGCGTCGATTTCGCCCGATTTGTAATCGGTCCAAGCGGTTTTCTCGGTCATGCTGTATTTGTAGGCGGTGGCTATACCGGCACGTTTGGTGAAGGTATTGTTCGAGGCCTCTACGAGAGTTATGAGGTCGTTACCGGCTTGGCTGTAAGCGTCGCTACCGGCCTCTTTGTTATATACATAGTCTCCCATGAAACTCAATGCTCCGGCACCTTCGGCGGTAACTTCGAGGCTGTTGCCGGCAAATGCGCTCACGTTGTTGGTATAGTCGAGTGCGCCCCAGTTGGCGTCGTTCAGCGCCCAGCCGTTGATGACTACGGCACCACCGAGTGTGTTGCTTATCGAGTTGTTGTTGAAAGTGAGGTCGTAACCGGCTACATAGATGTAAACGCCCGGATCTCTTTCATACACGATACCGGCGGCGGGGTTGGTGTAATTTTTGTGTTTCACACCGTTACCATTGATGGTGTTGTTTTCGATGATGAGTTGCACGTTACCACCGTGGAAATCGAGCGATTCAAGGGTACAATTTGCAACCTTTACAGTGGTGTTGATAGGAGCGATCGAAAGTTCTTTGGCTGTAATATTGGTATAGGTATATTTACCGGTTTGAGCCTTACCGTCGATAGCCGATTGGTGGTCGAGGGGCGTTACCGAGTGTTGTATCTGCAACTGTCCGGCAAAGGTGGCCTCGCTACCATCGAAGCCTTGATACAGACCTTCGGGGGTGGTGATGGTGATTCTTTCGTCGGTGAAGTCGCCTACGAATTTATAGGTTACCATATCGGCCGTGAAGTCGATGTTGGCAATGTTTTGGGGAGTGACGGTCACAGGGTCGGTCACCGGTTCTATGATTTCATTTTCGAAAGCCTCGTCGATGGTGATGGTGAACTCTGTGGCGGTGGTGAGCACGTTACCCAGGATAGTGGTGAGGTAGTTGCGTTGCACGGGTATCTGGGTGTCGAACTCGTAAGAGCGTATCACGGTCTGCATGGCATCGTCCTCGTAAGCGGTGAGGGTGAAGTTTACCGGGGTTTGTTCGCCCTCTTTGCCGAAGATGTAATCTACGAACAGGGTTTGTTTGCCGGCCTCGGCATCGTGGCCGTCCTCATAAGTGCCTGCTACTAAGTCGGCAGTGAACTCTTTGTTTACCATTTCGGTGGTAGAGAGTGCGCCGGTGATAGCACTGAACGAAGCAATATTGGCCGTAGAGTATTCTACTTTCACGGCTTCGGGTTGGGTACCTATTTTCAGGTCGGCAAGGTCGGTTGTTACCACGCGCAGTTTACCGAAGGGGCGACGCAGCGTGAGAGTTTCTTGCATATTGTCGGTCACCGTCACGTTTTGAGCCAGAAAGTAGGCGTCGCGGGTTTCGTCGTTGATAGCCTCGTCTTTCATTTTTATGTCGTTGAGGCTCTCGGTGTTGTAGTGTAGGTCGGCCGAGTCACCTTGGTTCACGGCATCGGCCCACAGTACGAATTTGTAGGTACGATTGGGGGTGAGACGCAGATTGAAAGTAGCGTCCTCGGGAGTGTCTTTGATTTCGATTTCGCGATCTTTTACAAGCTCTTTACCATCTTCGGTGTATATTTCGAGCATATAACGTAGGTCGTATTTGGTCCAATCTACGTTGGTGAGAGCACCTTTGGCACTGTTGGTTTTGTCGCCATAGGCACGAGTGAGAGCCATTACATCGGGAGTAGTGGCGTTGAGTGATACCAGTACATCATCGGCCGATGAGCCTGCGTCGTACATCTCTTCTTGGCACGAAGCAAGTAACATAGCTGCCATCGTAGCCGAAAACAGAATTTTTTTCATTTGATTTGAAATTTAAAATTTAGAATTTTATGTTTGTTATAGGTTTGTAAATAAGAGGGTTAATTATGCTATTATCAGAAGATGATTAGAGTTTTCTTTTTTAGAAAATTCAAAAACAGTCTCTTAAAAGTTGATCAACTCTCCACCTTTCACGATGCAAAAGTATAGAATAATTTTCAATTGTGAAAATTTTCAAAACTAAAATCGTGTATAAAGTTTTCTGTCCTCATGATTATGATTTTTGATTTTGCAAAGATATAAATTATGACACAAATATGCTAACATTTTTTGAAAAAAATTGATAAATAATGCTTTTTTTGAGAAACGTGTTGGTAATCAGCGGGGAAGTAGCAATGAGGACCCCTGCGATGACAACAAGTCCGAAAATGGAATAAAGGGACAAGGTAGAGAGGTCCTAAATTAGTTGTGGTACGGGTGTATAATTGTATCAAAAGGGTGGACTTTTTATCTGTGCTCTTGTGATTGATTTTTTATTCCCTAAATTTGCAAGACCGAACAGTAACAAACAAATCCTAACATATCGAAAATGAAACTGAAAAGTATTGTGTGCGTAGCCCTGCTGGGGGCAATGGTGTTACTACCGGCACGTGCCGATAATGCCATGAAATTGTGGTACGACCGCCCTGCCTCGTTGTGGGTGGAGGCGTTACCGCTGGGTAACGGACGCCTGGGTGCTATGGTATATGGCGACCCTGTGCACGAACAATTCCAACTCAACGAGGAGACAGTGTGGGGCGGTTCACCTCATAACAATACCAACCCGAAGGCCAAAGAGGCGCTCGCCGAGATACGCCGATTGATTTTCGCGGGCGAGAACAAAAAAGCTCAAGAGTTGTGCGGACCGACTATCTGTTCGCCCCAAGCCAATGGTATGCCTTATCAGACGATAGGATCGTTGCATCTCGATTTCGAGGGGGTGGATAATTACACCGATTTCTACCGTGATTTGGATATATCTCGCGCGGTGGCTACCACACGCTTCAAGGCCGACGGTGTGACCTACTGCCGTGAGGCTTTCACCTCGTTTACCGACCAGTTGCTGATTGTGCGCCTCACCGCGTCGCAGAAGGGCAAAATATCGTTCTCGGCTCGCTATACGACCCTCTATGAAGATGCAAACTTCTCGGTCGATGGTAAGATGCTGCGCCTCGACGGCAAGGCAAGCGATCACGAGGGTATAGAGGGAAAGGTGCGCTTTACGACACTTACTCGCATCGACCGTAAGGGTGGTAAATGCGAGGTCGTAGGCGACACGCTGATACGTGTGTCGGGAGCCAACGAAGTGACCTTGTATGTATCGACGGGTACAAATTTTGTCAATTATAAAGATGTGACAGGTAATCAAGAACAGACGGCTAAGAATTACTTGAAAAATGCCGGAAAGAATTACAATAAAGCCCTGCAAGCGCACACTGCGGTGTATGCCAAGTATTTCGACCGCGTGTCGCTCGACCTCGGCTCGAACGAGCAGGCTGCCAAGCCTACCGATGTGCGTGTATGCGAATTTGAAAAGAAATTCGACCCTCAGTTGTCGGCACTTTATTTCCAATTCGGTCGTTATCTGCTCATCTCAAGTTCTCAACCCGGAGGCCAGGCAGCCAACCTACAAGGCATTTGGAATTACAAGTTGCGTGCCCCTTGGGACGGAAAATATACGACCGACATCAATGTGGAAATGAATTATTGGCCGGCCGAGATAACCAATCTTATGGAAATACATATTCCTTTCCTCGATCTTGTGAAACGAGTGGCCGACCAGGGCCGGCAATCGGCGGCGATGTATGGCTGTCGTGGTTGGACATTGCACCACAATACCGACATTTGGGCCTCGACCGGTGCTGTCGATGGACCCAATTACGGCGTGTGGCCCACGTGTAACGCCTGGTTCTGCCAGCATTTGTGGGACCGCTATCTGTTCTCGGGCGACACGACTTATCTGCAAGAGGCCTATCCACTCATGCGTGGGGCTTGTGAATTCTATCTCGACTTCTTGGTGCGCGAGCCCGAAAATAATTGGTTGGTCGTGTCCCCCTCGTATTCGCCCGAAAATTCGCCCAATGTGAATGGTAAACGCACCTTTGTGGTCGTGGCCGGTACGACGATGGACAATCAGATGGTGTATGACCTTTTCCGTAATACCATAGAGGCTGCCACCGTGGTAGGCGAGGAGGTCGCTTTTGTCGATAGCTTGCAAATGGTAGCCGATAATCTCGCGCCTATGCAGGTGGGCCGTTGGGGCCAGTTGCAGGAATGGATGCACGACTGGGATAATCCCAAAGATCGTCACCGTCATATCTCTCACCTGTGGGGCCTCTATCCCGGTCGCCAGATAACCTACAATACCCCGGTGCTGATGGAGGCTGCCAAGCAGACGCTCTACGGTCGTGGCGACCATTCTACCGGTTGGTCTATGGGCTGGAAAGTGTGCTTGTGGGCTCGCTTGCTCGATGGCAATCATGCCTATAAACTTATAACGGAACAGATACGCCCCACGACCGAGGAGTCGGGACAGAACGGTGGTACATATCCCAACCTGTTTGATGCGCACCCACCGTTCCAGATTGACGGAAACTTCGGTTGTACGGCCGGTATAGCCGAGATGTTTGTACAGAGCCATGCAGGTGCGGTACATCTTCTGCCTGCGCTTCCCGATGTGTGGAAACAGGGTGTGGTGAAGGGCTTACGTTGCCGTGGCGGTTTCACCGTCGATGAACTCTCGTGGACGAATAATGCCGTGAAAGAGGTGCGTATAACCTCTACGATAGGAGGTACGTTACGCATACGCTCGGCCGTGCCCCTTACGTGCGACAGCAAAGAATTGAAACCGTTGAAATCCACAGCCGAGGCAGCCGGTCCGCTGTTGGCGGCTCAGGCCATACGGCGTCCGCTCATATCGCCCGAGGCTCCTATCAATACCATACCATCGACCGATAAGGTTTATTACTACGATATACCCACCGAGGCGGGCGTTACCTATACCCTCCGCGGGGAATAATGGTGTGATAATATATCATAGAGGCGCGTATCACAATCCGATACGCGCCTCTTGTATTCAATAAGAGAATAAAAAGACGGGGTCAGATCATCACATGGTCGGCCCTGTCTTGATTATGTGGTAAGGATTTGTTTTGATGATTAGTAAGCAAACAAGGGGTATGCTTTCATCGTTTCGTTTACTTTCTCGCGTACGCTCTTTATAACGGTATCGTTTTCGGGAGCGGCAAGTACGGTATCGACCATCTCTACGATTTCGAGCATGAGGTCCTCTTTTGCACCGCGTGTGGTGATGGCCGGTGTGCCGAGACGAATACCCGAGGTCTGGAACGGTGAGCGGCTGTCGAAGGGTACCATATTCTTGTTGGCGGTGATGTCGGCGGCAACGAGGGCTTTCTCGGCCACTTTACCGGTGAGTTCGGGGTATTTGGTACGCAAGTCGATGAGCATACAGTGGTTGTCGGTACCGTTGGAGATGATTTTGTAGCCTTTGTCGATGAATGCTTGAGCCATGACAGCGGCATTTTTCTTCACCTGTTGTTGGTACTCCTTGTATTCGGGTTGCAGAGCCTCTCCGAAAGCCACGGCTTTGGCGGCGATTACGTGTTCGAGCGGACCGCCTTGCACGCCGGGGAATACGGCCGAGTCGAGCAGTGCCGACATTTTTTTGATTTCACCTTTCGGAGTAGTTTTGCCCCAAGGATTTTCAAAGTCTTTGCCCATCAAGATGATACCGCCACGGGGACCACGGAGAGTCTTGTGGGTGGTCGAGGTCACGATATGGGCATATTTCAGCGGGTTGTCGAGCAATCCGGCGGCGATGAGACCGGCGGGGTGAGCCATATCTATCATGAAGATGGCGCCGATTTCGTCGGCGATACGGCGCATGCGGGCGTAGTCCCACTCGCGAGAGTAGGCCGATGCACCACCGATGAGCAATTTCGGACGTTCACGCAGGGCTACCTCTTCCATCATATCGTAATCAACATATCCGGTGTCTTCTTTCACACCATATTCGAGGGCTTGGAACATCAATCCCGAGAAATTAACGGGAGAACCGTGCGACAAGTGTCCGCCGTGCGAAAGATTCAAACCGAGGAATTTATCACCGGGGTTCATTACAGCCATGAATACAGCCATATTGGCTTGTGCGCCCGAGTGAGGTTGTACGTTGGCCCATTCGGCGCCGAATATCTCTTTCAAGCGGTCGATGGCCAATTGTTCGGCTTGGTCCACCACCTCGCAACCACCATAATAACGTTTGCCGGGATAGCCCTCGGCATATTTATTGGTGAGGCAAGAGCCCATGGCTTGCATTACTTGTTCGCTCACAAAGTTTTCCGAGGCGATAAGCTCAATACCTTTCATTTGGCGTTGATGTTCGCGGTCGATGATGTCAAAGATAGCGTTGTCTCTCTGCATTGTTTTTTGTTTTATAGGGTTATTATCTTTTTTACCGTTAAGAATTTTTTTGTAATGAAAGTGCAAAGATAGTGCTTTTGTCGTTTATGCTCAATATTTACTTTCTTTTTTTCTCGACCGACCAGCCAAATTTTCCGATAGGGGCTCCGGTTTCGTAGTAGTGTCCGTGAGAATATACGAGCAGTCCGGCTTTTTCCATATCGAAAGCGCCGGTCGCGGTGTCGATATATGCACAGTCGGCAAGAACGCCTTCTACGTCGGCGATAAACATATCGTGACTGCCGAGTCGCAGAATCTCACGCACTCGGCACTCGATGCTCATGGGGGCCTCTTTCAGGTAGGGAGCGGCAACTTTTTCCGAAGCTACGGGGGTGAGACCGCACTCGGCAAATTTGTCATAGTCCTTTCCCGAACGTACTCCGCACCAGTCGGTGGCTCGTGCCAACTCTTCGGTCGTGAGGTTTATGACAAAAGCCATGTTTTTCTCGATGATGGGGTGGGAGTGTCGTTCGGGACGCACCGATACGTAACACATGGGCGGATTGCTGCATATTGTTCCTACCCAGCTTGCTGTGAGCACGTTGTATTCATCGGGAGTGGCGCCACAACTGATGAGGGCCGCCGGCAACGGATATATCATGGTGCCCGGTTTCCAGGCAACTTTTTCGCCTGAGGCTGCAATTTTCTTCTTTTCGCTCATAATGATGTTTTTGATTCTTTCCACAAATGTAGAAAATATTTCTGATACATGAGAATTTTGTATAGAAACGACTGCGAAAAAGTTTTTGCGGTCGCGATGTTGCTCATTTTTATAAAAAAGAGTTACCTTTGCAACGTCTAAAAACATACCAGATGATACACAATAAAAAAGTCGTGGTGGTGATGCCGGCCTATAATGCCGAGAAAACCTTGAAACAGACCTACGACGAGATCCCCTTTGATATTGTAGATGATGTGATTCTCACCGATGATTGCAGTAAAGACCACACGGTAGAAGAGGCCGGTCGCCTTGGCATAAAAGAGGTGCTGGTACATGAACACAACAAGGGCTATGGTGGTAATCAGAAGACCTGCTATAATAGGGCATTGGAGTTGGGTGCCGACATCGTGATAATGGTGCACCCCGACTATCAGTACACCCCCAAGCTCATCGCTTCCATGGCCTATGTCATAGCCAACGATGTGTATCCCGTGGTACTTGCCTCGCGCATACTGGGCAAGGGCGCTCGCCGAGGCGGTATGCCATTGGTGAAATATGTGGCCAATCGTGTGCTGACGTTTATACAGAATACCCTGCTCAGTCAGAAACTCTCGGAATATCATACCGGGTATCGGGCATTCTCGGCCGACGTGTTGCGTGCCATCGATTATAATGTGAATTCCGACGATTTCGTATTCGACAACGAAATGCTGGCTCAGATATTCTATGCCGGGTTTGAGATAGGCGAGGTGACCTGTCCCACCAAATATTTTGCCGAGGCCTCGTCGATAAACCTGCGTCGCAGCAGTATCTACGGTCTGGGCGTATTGCGTGTGTCGATGGTGTATCGCTTGTGTAAATGGGGCTTGATGCGCTCGCGATTGTTTCGTAAAAAATAGCCATTAATCACCCACATTATGAAAAAATATCTCCCGATAGCGATTATCGCGCTGCTGTTTGCGGTAATATACTCCTATTGTTTCGACTCCAAGCTCGACCTTAACGGCGATAACGCCTCCTACATACAGTTGGCTCGCACGCTTGCCGACGGGCTGGGCTATTCCAACACGTCACCATCGGGAGTGGTGCCGGCCAGCCATTTCCCGCCGGGCTATCCGGCTTTCTTGGCTTTTTTTGTGTGGATAGGAATAGATAACCTATTGTTTTTCAAGATAACCAATGGCGTATTGCTACTGCTTTCGGTGGTGGCTCTTTATTGGCTCTCGCATCGCCTCACAGGTAATCGTGCAACGGCTCTCACGGCCTCGCTCTTGGTGTGTTTTTCGCCTCATTTGATGCACTTTGCTTCTATGGCAATGTCCGAAATGCTCTATTTGGCTTGTACCGTAGCGGCTTTTGTGGCGCTCTATCGCTACGCCGTGCGTCGCCCGTCGCCTTTCTATCGGTCGCCGTGGTTCTATGCGGCTATTGGCGCGGCAGTAGGTGCTTACTATGTGCGTACGGTGGGTGCTTCGATACTATTTGCGGTTGTCGTCTTTTTCCTGTTCCGTAAGGAGTGGAAAGCCTCTTTGGGGGCTGTGGGTGGTATTTTACTCTTGCTCATGCCTTGGTCGTTGCGCAATGCCGCATACGGCATAGAGTCGCGCTATTTCGGTACGATTATGACCGTAAATCCGTGGCGTCCCGAGTTGGGTACGGTATCGAGTGTAGGCGAGATGATTTCCAAGATGGTGACAAATTTTGACGAGACGGTACTCAAAGGTTTCCGCGAGATACTGTTCCCGTTTCTCAATATCAACTATCAAGAACCTTCGGGCTTTGTGGCTGTCGTGGCCGGACTGTTGGTGCTCTCTATCGTGTCGTATGGCTGTTGGTTGCTTGGCGGTCGTAATTTTCGCTATCCCTTTTTAGCGCTCATATTGGCCAATATCGGACTTTTTGCCCTGTGGCATGGCGGTAACGGCAGTCGTTATGTGGTGCCTGTAGCTCCATTCCTATACCTGTTTTTCTATTTTGGTTTGTATGGTCTTGTGGCGCTTGCTGTCCGCCGGGTGACGAAAATCGACCTCGCTGCTCGTTGGTCGGGACGCTGGGTGTATTTGTGTCTGCTGTTGGCCGTGCCCATGTCCTCGCCGATACAGGCTCAGGCCGAGACGTCGGCCCGTACTTTCCCGCCTGCCTATCGCAACTATTTCGCTATAGCCGAGGTGATGCAGAAACAGCACCCTGCCGGTGCCGTGGTATCGTGTCGTAAGCCCGAATTGTTCAGTTATTACGCGCCGTCGCATTACGCCTCGCGCTATCTCTTTACCAAAGATGCCGACCAGCTTATTGCCGACTTGCTGAAACGAAAGGTCGATTATGTCATACTCGAGCAATTGGGTTACAGCTCTACGGCGCTCTATCTCTATCCGGCCATACAGCGTTACCCGGCACTTTTCCCGGTGGTATATCAGCTACCCAATCCCGAGACCTATCTCTTGCGGTTTGACAAGGTCGCAGCCGAGAAACTCCTCGCCGAGAAACAATAACGATACAGAAATATTTCTGGAAAACGCCCTTATCTCATTCCGATAGGGGCGCTTTTTACTTGTAGAGAGTAAAAGAATCATTGAAAATGAACTTTCCTACTCAAAGTTTATTTTTTTTTCGGAGAGAAAAGTAAACGGGTTCTGAAATATTTACACTATCTTTGAACCCAAATAGATTGTCGGCAACTTCGAGAAAATGCCGTATAAAGTCAGTAAAATGTAAAAAAAATATATATGTCAGCGTTATTCCCGCCGAAGAAGAAAAAACGAAATACCGGATCTCAGCCTCTTAAGGTCGATACAAAAAAGAAAAAAGATATTACCCGCTGGATAGTCATCGCCATGTGGAGTATCTTTGCGTTGATTGCAGCCTCGGTTTTCTACATCTTTACCGCTATATCCGATGGCCGTATAGGCTATATGCCCCCTATCGATGAGTTGCAGAACCCCAAAGATAAATTGGCTTCGGAGCTTTATTCGGCCGATATGCAACCCATAGGTCGCTTTTTCTTGGAGCAGGGAAATCGTGTGTTTGTCGATTACTCGCAAATTTCGCAAACCATGGTCGATGCCTTGCTGGCAACCGAAGATGTGCGTTTCTATGAGCACTCGGGTATCGACCTGCGTTCGTTGTTGCGCGCCATTGTGAAACGCGGATTACTCGGTCAGCAGAGTGCCGGTGGTGGCAGTACACTCACACAGCAATTGGCCAAGCTCTACTATTCGCCTCGGGCCGGCAGCGTGCTCGAACGTCTGTTCCAGAAACCTATCGAATGGGTTATTGCGGCAAAGTTGGAGCACTTCTACACCAAGACCGAGATTATCAATATGTATCTCAATAAGTTCGACTTCCTCTATGAGGCAGTGGGTTTGCAGTCGGCAGCGGCAACCTATTTCAGTACTACGGCCAAAGACTTGAAAGTAGAAGAGGCCGCCGTGTTGGTGGGTATGTTCAAAAACCCCCGTATATACAACCCCATACTTTATCCCGATAGGTCATTGAACCGACGCAATACGGTACTCGAACAGATGGAAAAGGCCGGTTATCTTACTGTAGCCCAGCTCGACTCGCTGAAAGCATTACCCATCAAAACACGATTCTCGCGTCTCAATCACGAGACCGGTGTGGCTCCCTATTTCCGTGAGCATATACGCCAAATGATGATGGCCCGTAAGCCCGAGCGTAAAAACTATCGCGGTTGGCAACGTCAGCAGTATGTCGATGACTCTATCGCGTGGGCTACCAATCCGCTCTATGGTTGGTGTCGTAAAAATCACAAATCCGATGGCTCGGATTACAACATCTATACCGATGGCTTGAAGATATATACCACGATAGATACTCGTATGCAGAGATATGCCGAGGAGGCTATTGCCGAGCATCTGGGGGCCTATCTGCAACCCCGATTCGAGGCCGAAATGAAACTTAATCCCTATGCCCCCTTTTCTGAAGATTTGATGCCCGAGGAAGTAGAAGAAATAATGGATCGCGCCATAAAACAGAGCGACCGTTATCGGGTGTCGAAAGCCGCTAAAATGTCGGAAGCCGAGATAGAGACAGCCTTCAATACTCCTGTGCCTATGCGGGTTTTCTCATGGGCCGGAATGAAAGATACTATTATGACACCGACCGACTCTATAAAATACATCAAGACCTTGTTGCGTACAGGATTTATGTCTGTCGATACCCGTAGCGGTCATGTGAAAGCCTATGTGGGTGGTATCGACTATCGCAACTTCAAATACGATATGGTGTCGGACGGCCGCCGTCAAGTGGGCTCTACCATCAAGCCGTTTTTATATACGTTGGCTATGGAGGAGGGCTATTCTCCTTGTGACTTGGCTCCTAATGTACAACCCAATATTTTCGACCGTGCCACCGGCGAAGTGTGGTCGCCGCGAAACTCGTCCAATGAGCGTGTAGGCGAGTATGTTACATTGCGTTGGGGTCTCTCCAAATCCAACAACTGGATATCGGCCTACCTTATGAGTCGTCTTGCCCCGCAATCTTTGGTACGACTGATGCACTCTTTCGGTATTCGGGGGCATATCGACCCGGTGATGGCACTTTGTCTCGGCTCGGCCGATGTGTCGGTCGAGGAGATGGTAACGGCCTACACGGCATTTTCCAATCATGGATTGCGTATCGATCCCATATATGTGTCGCGTATAGAGGATAATCATGGTAATGTGATTACCGATTTCGTGCCGCAGGTATCTGAGGTGTTCAGCGAATCGACCTATCTCAAAATGTTGCCTATCTTGTGCGATGTTATCGACCATGGTACCGGTATTCGTTTGCGCTATCGCTATAAAATCGATGCGCAGATGGGTGGAAAAACCGGTACGACCAACAATAATTCCGATGGATGGTTCATGGGCTTCACCCCCTCGCTTGCCACGGGTATATGGGTGGGAGGCGAGGAGCGCTCTATTCACTTCGACCGTATAGCCGATGGCCAGGGAGCCAACACCTCCTTGCCTATCTATGCGCATTACATACAGAAGGTATATGCCGATTCTACCATATTCTATTATCCGACAGATACATTCGCGGTAGATTCTACGATATTCTATCCCTGTGAAGGCCTTATCGACCCCACGATACCGGTTGAAGAGCAACAAGCCGTCCCGCCGGTCAATCTCGAAGAGGAGGCTATCGAGGGCATATTCGATTGATAGAAACAAAGTTTTGAAAATTAAAACAACATCTAACAATATGGGATTTTTTGATTTTTTCCAAAAAGAGAAAAAAGCAACGCTCGACAAAGGGTTGGCCAAGACCAAAGAGGGCGTATTCTCGAAATTGGCTCGTGCCGTTGCCGGTAAATCTACGGTCGATGATGACGTTCTCGACAATCTCGAGGAGATACTCATATCATCGGACGTGGGTGTAGATACTACGTTGCGTATCATCGAACGTATAGAGCAACGTGTGGCCCGCGACAAATATCTTTCGACAGGAGAATTGAAAAATATCCTGCGTGAAGAGATTGTGGCGTTGCTGGCCGAGAACAATACCGGTGATGAAAGCGACTTTGTAGTCCCGGCAGGAGTCTCTGTCCCCTATGTCATTATGGTGGTGGGTGTCAATGGTGTGGGAAAAACCACGACCATCGGTAAATTGGCATACCAATATAAGAAAAGCGGATTGAACGTATATCTGGGTGCCGCCGATACCTTCCGGGCCGCTGCCGTGGAGCAGATATGCATCTGGGGCGAGCGTGTGGGTGTACCTGTCGTGAAACAAAAGATGGGGGCCGATCCGGCTTCAGTAGCATTCGATACATTAAGTTCGGCCAAGGCCAATAACGCCGATGTGGTAATCATCGATACCGCCGGTCGCCTCCACAACAAAGTGGGATTGATGAACGAATTGACCAAGATAAAGAAAGTGATGGACAAGGTGATACCAGGTGCTCCTCATGAGATATTGCTTGTGCTCGATGGCTCTACCGGTCAGAACGCATTCGAGCAGGCTCGTCAGTTCACAGCGGCTACCGAGGTCAATGCGTTGGCTGTCACCAAACTCGATGGCACAGCCAAAGGCGGTGTGGTAATCGGTATTTCCGATCAGTTCAAGACACCGGTTAAGTATATCGGTCTTGGTGAGGGTATCGAGGATTTGCAACCTTTCCGTCGTCGTGAGTTTGTCGATTCATTGTTTGGCGATAATTAAAACTCTACTCTGAGAGTATTCATTTTCAGTATTGGCGATGATAAAAAATCGTATAGATGTAATTACGCTCGGGTGTTCCAAAAATTTGGTCGATTCCGAGCATTTGATGCGTCAATTTCGTGCTGCCGGTTATGATGTGTATCACGATGCCCCCGAGGTCAAAGGCGAAATCGTGGTCATCAACACGTGCGGATTTATAGGCGATGCCAAGGAGGAATCGATAAATATGATTCTTTCGTTTGTACAAGCCAAGGCTCGTCGTAAAATACGTAAACTTTACGTCATGGGTTGCCTCTCGCAGCGCTATATGACCGAGCTGATGGGCGAAATTCCCGAGGTGGATAAGTTCTATGGGAAGTTCGATTTCAACAACCTGTTGAGTGATTTGGGTGAGGCCTATCGGGGTGAATATCGGTTACAACGTGTATTGACTACGCCACCACATTATGCTTATGTGAAGATAGCCGAGGGTTGCAATCGTATGTGTGCATATTGTGCCATACCCATCATTACGGGTCGGTATGTGTCTCGCTCTATTGACGACATTGTGGCCGAGATTGAAATGTTGGTGGGGCAGGGAGTGAAAGAGTTCCAGCTTATAGCGCAAGACCTTACCTATTATGGAAAGGACCTCTATGGCGAATATCGTATCGCCGACTTGGTCGATCGCATTGCCTCGATTCCCGGGGTGGAATGGATAAGGTTGCACTATGCCTATCCCGATGGATTCCCCCTCGACCTGTTGCCGGTGATGGCACGCCACGATAATGTATGTAAATACCTCGATATCGCGTTGCAGCATATCAGCGACGGGGTGTTGAGTCGTATGCATCGTCGTGTTACCCGTCGCGAGACCGAGGAGTTGTTGGCTCGTATCCGTCGTGAGGTACCCGGTATTCATTTGCGCACTACGCTCATGGTGGGATTTCCCGGTGAGACCGAGGCCGAATTCGATGAACTATTGCAGTTTGTGCGCGACGCCCGCTTCGAGCGTATGGGGGCGTTTGCCTATTCCGAGGAGGAAGGTACCTATTCGGCACAACATTATACCGATGATGTTCCCGATGAGGTGAAGCAAAGTCGCCTCGATCGCTTGATGTCGGAACAAGAAGTGGTAGCCACGGCTGTAAACGAAGCGAAAAAAGGCTCTGCATTGCGGGTGATTATCGATAGGGAAGAGGCCGATTATTATGTAGGTCGCACCGAGTATGATTCGCCCGAGGTCGATCCCGAGGTGTTGATAGAGAAAACTCGCCCGTTGGTCATTGGCGATTTTTATATGGCTCGTATTACCGATGCGCAGCCGTTTGAGCTGATTGCCATCGTAGAATAGATGGTTGAACGACTAAGGCTATTTTGAATTTTCTTGAAAAATTTATTACGGCTTCAAAAATCTAAACAACTTCAAAACTATTTTTAGTGAGAATTCCCCCGTCATTACAAGAGGCCATAGAGATATGTATCGATAGGGCTGTACCCTTTTTTGCGTGTCGTCGCCCCGATGAAGCCGATGTCGCGTTTGGTGCGCAGTTGTGGGGTGATGTGCTCACGACCGCCCCATTGTCTGATTGTGCCCGGCGAGAGGGTTTTCTTCTTCATCCCTTTGATACCAAGGTATTGCCGATGACATTTATTTCACCGCAGATAACCCTTGATAAGCCCGATGGTTGGAACGATATTCTATCGCGCCCCTCAATGCCGTTGCCTACCTGCGCGTTGCCACGTTCGTCGCAAGAGATGTATATGTCGCAGGCCGATAGGGTGATCACGGCGTTGCAGCGGGGCGATTTGCGTAAGGTGGTGCTCTCACGTGTGTCATCTGTGCCCTGTTCACCACAGGAACGAGTGGCCGATTGGTTCGACCGATTGACAATCCTCTATCCGCAGGCGTTTGTTTTCTTGGTATATATTCCCGGTGTTACCTTGTGGGCGGGTGCTTCGCCCGAACTCTTCTTGCAGCGTCGGGACGACGGTTGGCGCACCTATTCGCTGGCGGCTACCAAGCCGGTCACCGATACCACGCCATGGGGTGATAAAGAGATTGAAGAACAGCAGATTGTTACCGATTATATACATGATGTAATACACCGCACGACAGGCATTGAGCCTCACGTATCGCCGCTGTGCGAGCGTGTGGCAGGGCGGGTGAAGCACCTCTGTACCACACTTTTTTTGCCGACGTCGTGCGACGATGGGGTGATCGATGCTCTTGTGGCGCGTATGCACCCTACACCGGCTGTCGGAGGCTTCCCCCGCGACGAGGCGTTGAGTTTTATTGCCGATGTAGAACTTCACGACCGCCGATATTATACCGGCTATGTCGGATACTTTTCGGGCACGGACCATTACGATTTATTTGTAAATTTGCGCTCGATGGAACTTTCGCACGGTCGGGCCGACCTATACGTGGGCGGGGGGCTTACCGCTCGCAGTGTGGCCGGCGACGAGTGGCGCGAGACCTGTATCAAATCCTCGACCATGCTCGACATTATCAATTCTCAAAAACAATGATTATGACATCGAATAACGAGTATTCCGAAATCGTCAGTACCAAGATATTAGCCGAATTGTTGGTCGCCAAAGGTGTGCGCCGGGCGGTGTTGTCGCCCGGTTCGCGTAATGCGCCACTTGTCGTTTCCTTGAGTCGTCGTC
Source organism: Coprobacter sp. (assembly GCA_017462265.1). GTDB lineage: Bacteria > Bacteroidota > Bacteroidia > Bacteroidales > UBA11471 > Caccoplasma. The sequence goes on from JAFTRN010000030.1 coordinate 86,995, forward strand.
CCGAACTATCGTGTCGCGTCGTTATCGACGAACGTAGTGCGGCCTTTGTAGCCTTGGGTATGGCGCAACAATCGGGCGAGCCTGTGGCATTGGTTTGTACCTCGGGCACGGCGTTACTCAATTATGCGCCGGCGGTGGCCGAGGCCTATTATCAGCGATTACCGCTTATCGTTATTTCGGCCGATCGCCCCGAGGAGTGGATCGACCAAGACGATAGTCAGACGATACGTCAGCGTAATGCCTTATCACCCTATGTGAAGGCCTCGTATCAGCTTCCGGCTGTGCCGGTGTGCGACGACGAGCGTTGGTATATAAATCGGCAGGTGAACGAGGCGATAAACCTGTCGCTTTCGGCTCCGGCGGGGCCGGTGCATATCAATGTGCCATTGCGAGAACCCCTCTATGCTACACGACTATATACCGAGCAGGAACGCGTGGTGTCGTCGGTGCCTGTTGAGCGCACCCTGTCTCATGATACTGTGTGTGAATTGGCTCAAAAAATATCTTCGGCACGGCGGGTTATGATATTGGCGACATTCGGTGCGCCCGATACCACTTTGACCGCACTTTTGGAGCGGGTGGCGGCCTTGCCGCAGGTCGTACTCCTTACCGAGACCATATCCAATATCCCGGTTGCCAACGCTATACCTACTATCGACAGGGTGCTATCGGTGATGCCCGGCGACTACCAAGCCGAATATGCTCCCGAAATACTCATCACCTTCGGTGGTGCACCGGTTTCGCGCATGATAAAGCGATACTTGCGCGCACATCGTCCCGTGGAGCATTGGCGTATCGACGAGAGCGAACATATCATCGATACGATGCAGTCGCTTACTCGGCATATACGGCTCGCACCGAGCCGATTTTTCTCGGCGCTGTTGCCTCTGTTACTGCCGTCGGATAGTGACTATGGCAGGTCGTGGCAATTATTGCGTAGCGAGGCTGCCGAGTGTCATACGCAATATGTGGCTGTTGCGCCGTGGTGTGACCTTACGGCCTTCTCCATACTGTTACCGACCATACCACAGGGGGCGGCCCTACAGCTCTCTAACGGAACCTCGGTGCGATATGCCCAGTTGTTCGAGACGCCCCGGCTCTTTCGTTCCGATGGCAATCGGGGCACGAGTGGTATTGATGGCTCGCTATCTACGGCCGTGGGGGCGGCTATGGCGAGCGATAGGCTCACGGTGTGTATTATCGGCGATATGAGTTTCCTCTACGATGCCGGGGCGTTGGCTATTCGTCAGCTCCCACCCAATCTGCGTATCGTGGTGCTGTGTAACGGCGGTGGGGGAATATTTCGCTTCATTCCGGGGCCATCGACATTGCCCGAACTGGAACCCTATTTCGAGATACCCCAAGATGTGAATGTAGGTGGTTATGCTTCGCTCCATGGCATACCCTGTTATCACGCGGCCGATGGCGATACGTTGCGCGACCTTCTACCTCAGTTTTTCGCCCCGGCCGATACCCCGGTCATATTGGCCATAGAGACGCCACGCCTGCTCAATGCCGAGATACTCCGAGACTATTTCTCCCGATTAAACCACCGATAATATATTTTGCTCTCGTTACCCCTTATATCGGGTGCGGAATTTCCCTCGGACGGCTATATCACCTATCTGTTGGAGTATTTCAAAGGCGGCTTCTCCCGACATACCGAACGACATCATCGTCCGTTGCGCCTCGATTAGGCCCGCCTTATCGTATGGCGTTACTTTTCCATATTCCGAAATCCTCTCATACATGGCTTGTGCCGCTTCGGCATTACCGCCAAACAGGGTTTTCAGGTTTATCAACTGCAACTCGGCGTTCGCACCGGCTTCTGTGATACCGTTAAATGCGTTGAAGAATTTATCAACATAATTACTCGCCATATCCCATACCGCAAATGTATTGGATAGTTTTCCTATCAAATTGTTGCAATCTTTTATTTTTGCGCTGAATGCTCCGGTTTCATCTATCATACCCTCCATTACAGCCGAATAATTACCGCCTATATTAAATTGATAGTCAATTTTTGTTGCCATTTCAAATAATTTTATTACTTTTGAAATGTATTCTTATTGTGAACACACTTATGGGTGATAGCATTCTTATTCTTTTCGTTGAATTTGCCTGGACCATTATTGGCATAGGCTTTGTTATCGGAGGTATTGTTCTGCCTGTTTGGTTCATTATTGCAATTGTTCAATATATTCGCCAATCAGCGCGAGGAAAGGATAATACCCATTATCGTTTTCCTCCTTGGAGATAGGTTCTACCTCATTTCTTTTCACCAAACATAGCGGCGATCATTTCTGCTTGGTTTCTCAGTCGCCACCGTTCGAGCCATAAAGCCCGGGCGTAGTTTATCGCCCAGTCTTCAGGCTCTCCCGCCGTGGGTATTTTTTTCTAATAACAATCGATTTGCGTCAGCCTCCTGCCCATCGTAGGGACGCTTGGCTCAAGCGTCCGAGGTTCCGAGAGTAAAAGTGCTCCGCAGGAGCTTCCTGCCCCCATGGGCTCCGTGGAGCATGAGGTGCCCGAAACACTGCGCTACGCCCTCGAGAACAACGCCTTCACATTCTCGGGCTTCAAAACCTTTCACTGTATGCGTGAGGTGGGCCTGTCGCTCACCAACGACGAGGGCCACATAAAACCCTTTGCCGAGTTCCTGGCCGACGTGAAGCATATAAACCAAAAGTATAACCATCACTACCTCGAGGCCGAGTACAACCACGCCGTGGCCGCCTCGCAGATGGCCTCGCGCTGGCACGACTTCGAGCAAGACGGCGACGACTACAACCTGCAATACCGCACCGCCGGCGACGACCGGGTGCGAGAGGATCACGCCGTGCTGCACGATACCACCCTGCCGCCAAGCGATCCCTTCTGGGATAAGTATTTTCCGCCCAACGGCTGGAACTGCCGCTGTACTGTTGTGCAGGTACGGAAAGAAAAATACCCCGTATCCGATCCCGCGCTGGCCATGCTCCGCGGTAACAACTGCACCGACGGTGAGAAAAAGAAGATTTTCCGCTACAACCCCGGCAAATCCCTCGAACTGTTCCCGCCCAAGCACCCATACTACAAAGCACCCAAAGATGCTAAAAAGGCTATAGAAGGAAATTTGACCGAAATGTATAATAATGGCATCGGGGGGCATGTCCCGCCCTCACTTAATACTCAAGAGCAAAAGGCTTGGATTGAAAATGAGCATGCGTTATCCGATGTACTAATAGAGCAAGGAAAGCCGATGACTCACGAAGAAGCCAATGAACATCACGCAAACCCCAATTATCAAAAGGGTATTCTCAATGGGTATTCTCAAAATTGCCAATCCTGTGTTGTTGCGTATGAACTACGCCGCCGGGGATATGACGTGGAAGCATTTATGCGTGTTGTTGGAGACGCCAATAATGTACCCGAGAAATTAGCCTATCACACTGAGTTGGCTTGGCGTGCACCGGGTTCTAATGAAATCCCTAAAAAAGCTTTTGCCGGAGGTGTCAAAAGTAGAGATGTTGATAAACGTGGACGTGTGATTACCAAAACTAAATCATTATCCGAATTAAATGCAGATTTAAATGAGCTAACAAAGGAACCTGGTCGCTATCACTTAAATTGGACTTGGAAAGGCAGAGATATGGGGCATATTGTAACTTGTGAGAAATTTGCTAATGGCGGGATTCGTATCTACGACCCTCAAACTGGGGAAATCTTAAAATGGTCCGAAATCGCTAAGAATATAAAATTAGACAAAGGGGTCGGTGTTCTTCGTGTAGATAACCTGATTATTAATATGGACGTAATAAATGAGATTGTTAAGCCTAAATAAATTGCTATTTAGCTTCTTTGCGAATTTGGCAATATTCATCCCATGGAAGAATACGTGGAGCATTATCTTCTGTAATGATTATATGGAATGGGTAGCCGGTACTCCCCATATTTCCGGCAATCTCTTGTACATAATAAATCGCAGAGTCATTAACCATACAATCAAACTTTATATAGTTAAATCCTTCAGATTTTGCAAATTCTTTCGCTTTCTTGAATAATATGCTTAATTGCTTTGCTTCCATATGGTACAAAGGTATAAAATATATTGAAAATAAAATATGTCACAATGCAAAAAATAAAGAAAAATATTATCGACTACCTGCCACATATCGTAAATAGGGCGCAAAGCACGATACATTTGTGTCCGCAGGTATGCCGATTGCGAATACGCGAATTGGTAAAAAACTACAAACACTCTAATAAACTATGACTATACCACTAATTGATGCCATAATACTTGCCACGGTGTGTTCCCTGCTCACCGCCATAGGCACGGCCATTATAGTAATCAGCGCCTTCACCAAAACTCCGGAAAAATGTAGGGACGCTTGGTTCAAGCGTCCGAGGTTATGAGAGACTACGAAGCTCCTCCTCTAAGGTGAGACAGGGGCGAACAAGGCCGAAGAGGAAACACTGAACGTGTTTCCGTGCCGCAGAGAGGGGAGCGCAGTGCTCTGCGCGACGGAGGCCTCGAAGAGGTGCCCGTTAGGGCGGAGGGGTATGCAGGAGGTCTGTATAAACAAATCTTAAATATAAAATACTACCACTATGATAAATTCCAAACAAATAAAGCGTAAAATCTTGAACGATATGCGGGTGGAACTCACCGAGGAGTTCGACCGCAATTATCATCTCGCTCATCTTGCGGCTTGCCTCCATGGGATCGTCAAGCGATACCCCATACTGGTTCATGGCGGTGGTAAGCACCTCGGCGGCCGCCACGCCATCGTTGCCCATAAGTTTCGAGGTGGTCTGTATGGCATTACCCATCTCTTGCAGGGCTTTCGGGCATTTGGCAAGTTCCGGCGATAGTTGCGAGAGCAGTAGCTTATAACCCTCTACCGCCACAGCGGCATCGGTACCGAAGGTTTTTGCACTCTCACGAGCATATCCCTCTATCTCTTTCAGCGCGTCACCGGTCACACCCGCTATCGCGCTCAAATCATGCATCTGGCTATCGAGAGCGATAAATGGGGTTAGAGTGTCATCGATGGTGTTACCCAACCTTTCGAAAAAACCACTTACCATATCAAGCATACTAAATTTAGCCAACCATCTATCCAGTAGGCTCTCATTACTTTTCATGGCAGCGTTGAATTGTCCTATTTGTCGCCCCATTTCATCTATTGCAGTAGAAAAGTTGCCTTCAATATTAAAACTGTAAAGAATCGTTGCCATATTCGATTTTTTTTAGTATATTTGTAGAGAACGTTATAAAAAGAAAAATTATGTGGGATTTAATTTCAGATTTCTTGGTAAGAACCATTATTTGGATTATCGGAATTATTTTAGCGTTTGGCTTTATATCTATGATGATAGGGTTTATCAAAGAAGAAGTTATAGATCCTCTCAGAAATGCTTTTCGAGACGAAAAGAAATCCTAAAAATCATTTCTTTTCACCAAACATAGCGGCGATCATTTCCGCTTGGTTTCTCAGTCGCCACCGTTCGAGCCATAAAGCCCGGGCGTAGTTTATCGCCCAGTCTTCAGGCTCTCCCGCCGTGGGGTTTATATCGTCCGAAGGACGGGCGCGAGACCGCAGGTCGAATATTTTTTACCGAATGGTATATCATACGAAAAAATTTTCTAACTTTGCATACAACCAAAAAAAATCGAAAATGCGACGATTCAAATATATATTACCTATACTCTTGCTCGGTATGCTGCAAATAGCGGTAGCGCAAGAGGCCGGGACCGGCTATACGGGCATGATTATAGGGCTGATACTTGTTGCAGTCATTGCCGTCGGGGCATATCTGTGGTATCGACGTCGTAAGAGTACTATTGCCACTACGTCCGCACCCCTGTCGCTCACCCTTTCCCCGCAACCGATAAGTCGCAACCGCATCTTCACGGTGAAAGGTGTCGAGTTCACGATGATACCGGTCGAGGGAGGCACGTTCACAATGGGAGCGACGAGCGAGCAGGGAAGCGATGCCTATCGTGACACGAAACCGGCTCATTCGGTAACGCTCGATAGTTACTATATCGGTGAGACGGAGGTGACGCAAGCCCTATGGCAAGCGGTAATGGGTGATAATCCGAGCTATTTCAAAGGTGATTTGCAACGACCGGTGGAAAACGTAAGTTGGAACGATTGCCAAGAGTTTATCAAGAAACTGAACGCACTTACAGGCCGGAATTTCCGCTTGCCGACCGAGGCGGAGTGGGAATATGCCGCTCGGGGAGGTAATAAAAGCAAGGGCTACAAATATGCCGGTAGTAATAATATAAATGATGTGGCGTGGTATTTTGATAATGCATATTCTGTAGACAGTAGCAGTCCGGCCTACGGCACACATAGCGTGAGGACCAAGCAAGCGAATGAACTTGGCCTATACGATATGAGTGGTAACGTATGGGAATGGTGTAGCGATTGGTATGGTGGTAGCTATTATAGCAGTAGTCCTACGACCAATCCTACAGGTCCTGCGACAGGCTCGACCCGTGTGCTCCGCGGTGGCAGTTGGTACGGCTACGCGTGGTACTGCCGTGTGTCGAATCGTTTCAGCCACGCGCCCGACATCAGGAACAACCTCCTCGGGCTGCGCCTCGCGGTCGGCAGTTGTGGCTCACCATCTCCTGCCTCCAGGTTGCCCTGATGGGTATTCACACAGCTTTAGCACTTTTGCGTGGCTTGATGTCGGTCGCAAAAATAATGAGTGTGATACCCCAATAAATAAATGCCACGGCACACAGATATACGATGACAGCCGTTGCCGTTATCGGTGAGAAGAAAAAGAATAACGACAGCAACATCAATAATACCCCATTGAGCATATAAAGCCACCAGCTCGATTGCCACTTACGAGCACCGATACCCGAAATCACATATTTCACACCACGATATAGCAACACGAAAGCGAAGAAATAGGGTAATAACATTTCGCTCAATACAAAGTTGCTCACAAGCAGAAAACCCACAAATAGATCGAAAATTCCGCCAGCAAACCACCAACCCCACCCCGGGAGGCGTCGTGCGATGTCGCCCGCTACAATCAACTGGGTAGCACCAAGCAATACCAAAATCCACCCCAGTAGCATCGATATTACCGCATATCCGGCCAGGGGCTTGAATATCAACCATAGTCCACACGGTATCAATGCGATACCCATCAATAGAATAGCCCACCAATAGCGGCTCTTCCCCCAATAACTCCATTCATTCAGTTCCATAAAATTCTTTATTTTAGTTATTCATAATTTCGATGCCTATATATAATACATAGATAGCCTACACCCATAAAACACGCCACGTCCTCAAAAGTTCGCCTACAATTATCGCTCCGATTTATACGGATTTTTTTTGCAGGGAAGTCGTGATTTGCATCTATGGTTTTTTGTCTGTATCTTTGTGGACTTAGAAAGCAAGAAAAAATAAAAAGCCGTTTTTGAATTTTCTTGAAAAAAAATAAACTCGGCTTCAAAACAATGTTTCTACAAAATAAAATTAACAGCTTCTTAGTAAATACTTCGCATTATGTATAAGTCGTATTTGAAGTCTTTGATGCCGCATATATGTGCTATCGTGGCATTTTTGGCGATTTCGGTAGGCTATTTTTCTCCCGAAATTTTTGAAGGAAAAACGGTGTTGGGCCACGATAGTAGGCAAGGCACTACGCAAGAGGTGGATTCCTATCGCAAGGAAACCGGTAAATCGGCGCGTTGGAGTAATTCCATGTTCTCGGGTATGCCCACCTATCAGGTGTCGCCGGCATACGATACGGCAACCTTCATGCGCAATTTGAGCAAGGTCTATTCTCTCGGATTGCCGGCTCCGGTGTCGTATGTGTTTATGCTCATGGTGGGATTCTACATACTGGTGTGTGTGATGGGTGCTCGTAGCAGTATCGCCGCTCTGGGAGCCATAGGATATGCTTTTTCGTCTTATTTCTTCATTATTATCATGGCCGGGCATATATGGAAAGTGTTGGCGTTGGCCTTTATTCCGCCTACGATAGCGGGACTTATACTCACGTATCGAGGGAAATATCTCGCCGGCGGACTGATGACGGCTATATTCCTGGCCTTCCAGATATGGTCAAACCACATACAGATGTCATACTACTCGTGTTTCATCATGGGTGCGTATGTGTTGTGGGTGCTTGTGGAGGCTGTCCGCAATAAGCGACTGAAAGATTTCTTCAAAGCGACCGGTGTGTGTGTGGCAGCGGTGGTACTGGCGGTATCGGTAAATCTGTCGAATCTGTATCACACTTGGGAATATAGCAAAGAGAGTATGCGAGGCAAGTCGGAACTCACACTTGGGGGGGCAGATAAACCCCAAAGCGGTCTCGATCTCGACTATATGACACAATGGAGTTATGGAATAGGCGAGACGTGGAGCCTGCTTGTACCCGATGTGAAGGGCGGCGGAACGGCGGCTATAGGTAATGAGGTGGCCAAAGAGGTCCCGGCTCAATACCGACAAATCGTGGCTCAGCAAAATCGTTATTGGGGCGACCAGCCGTTTACATCGGGCCCGGTATATGCCGGCGCCTTCTTTATGACGCTTTTTGTATTGGCGTTTTTCCTCCTGCCCGGCAGGCTGAAGTGGTATCTCTTGGGAGCTACCGTTATCACGGTATTTCTGTCGTGGGGGCATAATATGATGTGGTTTACCGAGCTGTTTGCCGACTACTTCCCCATGTATTCCAAGTTCCGCTCGGTATCATCGATACTCGTTGTGGCCGAGTTGGTAATACCCCTGCTTGCCGCCTTGTGTGTAGCCGAGATTGTGAAAAATCCCGACATATTGCGTCGTAAAAGCAGGGCTATGTATATCTCCCTCGGGCTGACGGCCGGTATAGCCTTGCTGTTTGCCATAGCACCGCGCCTGTTTTTCGATTTCCTCAGTGCGCAAGAGGCCGCTTATTTGTTACCGCAAGTTGCCAAGGACGCACAACTGGGGGCTGTCGTCGATGCCATAGAAGAGGCCCGGGTGTCGATATTCACGGCCGATGCGTGGCGGTCGTTCTTCATTATCGCCATAGGCGGGGTATGTCTCGTCTTGTTTGCGCGCAAGGTAATCAAAACTCCGGTGTTTGTTGGAGCGCTGATTGCGTTGTGTCTTATCGATATGTGGAGCGTAGATAAGCGCTATCTCAATAGTTCACACTTCATCTCTCGTCGCGAGGCCAAAGACTTTGCCACCCTGTATCGCAAGACGGCTGTCGATCAACAAATATTGAAAGACAAGGATTTGTATTATCGTGTATTCAACCTCACCACCAATACCTTCAACGATGGAGCGACCTCCTATTATCATAAGAGCATAGGCGGCTATCATGCAGCCAAGTTGGGCCGCTATCAAGAGTTGATAGAGCATCAACTGAGCAAAAACAATATACAGGTGTTGAATATGTTGAACGCCAAGTATTTCATTCTGCCCGATGCCAATAACCGTCCGCAGGTGCAACTCAATACCGGGGCACTGGGTAACGGTTGGTTTGTCGATGAGGTGAAATGGGTAGATAATGCCAATGAGGAAATGACGGCGCTGAACGATTTCGATCCGGCGGTGACAGCCATTATCGATCGTCGTTATGCCTCGCTGTTCGAGGGAAAAGAGACCGTGCGAGATACTACAGCCACCATACGTCTCACCAAGTATCTGCCCGATGAATTACATTACGAGGTCTCTTCGCGTGAGGGGGGTGTGGCAGTGTTCTCCGACATCTATTATCCCCACGGTTGGGTTGCGACAATCGATGGCGTAGAAACTCCTATTGCCCGTGCCAACTATGTGTTGCGAGCCATATACGTTCCGGCCGGAAATCACCAAGTGGTAATGACTTTCCACCCGGCGTCGGTGCAGATAACCGAGACTATCGGCTGGATAGGTTTCGCGATATTTGCCATCGTGATATTATATGCTCTATATCGAGCCTACATCACATCGCGCAAGAAACCGGAATAAAAGAAAAAGTTTTTAATACAAAAATAAGAGACACCGCCAGACATTGGTTGGTGTCTCGTGTTTTATTGGAATCTATAAGTATTTATTGGTGTCTGGTAAAAATATAGCACATAGTTTTGGCGGATTTCATTATGCTATCGGCATAAGACATTTTTTCCCAAAAGAATCCTCTTCGGCCTTGCTCGCCTACGATAAGCGGTGACTTGCCCTGCAAATCGTAGGGACACTTGGCTCAAGTGTCCGAGGGGGAAATCATCGTCCGAGAATCCAATAAAGCAACATCTTCGACGTAGATTTTGATAGGGCGCATACCCCTATCCCCATAATTCCACTACGTTACATTATGGGGTTTCTTATAAGCAACATCTTCGATGTATTTTACTATTATAATCTATTTGTGTCCGATAAAGATTTTAAAAATCTTCGTAAATCTATGATTTAAGATAATTTATGCGATAAAATAAAAAGATAGGCTTATGCTTGAGTTATAAAAAGATTGCCGTTAGGTAATCGATTTTAACAGCCCCGTATAAGCGAGCCGGTAGGCGAACGCAATGCGGGGAATATAAGGTTTCGTAATAATCAATGCCTTTAGGTATTTGACCTATATATAGGCGTGATAATCATTATAGTCCGATACCTACGGCATCGCAAATCAATGGTCGATTTCCACCCCGTATAAGCCGATAAATCGGCTTATACGGGGCTGTAATGTCTTATGCCGATGGCATAATGAAATCTTAAAAACAGTAAGTCGTATTTTTATCGGACACCAATAATAAGAATTTTTGATTTAGACTGGGCATAAAAAAAGCACATACATTGTATGTGCTTTTGTGGAGTATAGCGGACTCGAACCGCTCACCTCGACACTGCCAGTGTCGCGCTCTAGCCAGATGAGCTAATACCCCTTTCTGCTTTTGCGATGCAAAGATAAAACCTTTTTCTGATTCGTGCAACAAAAAAACGAATTTTTTTTAACTTTGCAGTAAAATGCGAAGATCCCCTATGCTTGTCGTGAAATATCCATGCAAGCTTGGTATTATTTCACACGTTTGGCTGTATCTTTGCCGTAAATCGATTTTTAACTACCGTCGTATGTATATATTCAATACCACTTATCATGTAGATGACGTCTTGAAAGATGACTTTATCGCTTGGCTACGAGATACCTACATTCCTGCTGCCACGGCACGTCCCGAGTTACACCGACCGCAGTTGTGCCGGGTGCTTACGGGTGAGGAAACCGAGGGTGAAAGTTACTCCTTGCAATTCCATGTGGCCGATAATGCCTGCCTCGAAACCTGGTACACCGCGGTGGGGGCCGAGCTCGACATGGCCATACAAGAACGATATGGTGAGCGGGTGATCGGATTCAATACATTACTCGAAGTGCTCGAATAGCTATGGCAACGCCGATACCTCACTCGCAAGAACGTATCATACTCGGTATAGACCCCGGAACCAATATCATGGGGTATGGCTTGTTGCGTATCAAGGACAATAAGCCCGAGTTGATAACCATGGGCGTCTTGCAGTTGGGTAAGATGGGCGATCATTATAAAAAGTTGCGACGCATTTTCGAGCGGGTTTTAGGGCTTATAGAGCAGTATCACCCCGATGAAATGGCTATTGAGGCGCCATTTTTCGGTAAAAACGTACAATCGATGCTCAAGTTGGGACGCGCGCAGGGTATAGCCATGGCCGCAGCCTTGTACCGCGATATACCTATTACCGAATATGCGCCGTTGAAAATAAAAATGGCGATTACCGGCAATGGTAGTGCCGCCAAAGAGCAGGTGGCCGATATGTTGCGTCGTATATTGCATATCCCCGAGGAGAATATGTTGCCTCAGCTCGACGCCACCGATGGCCTGGCAGCCGCTTTGTGTCATTTCTACCAGACCAATCGCCCGCAGGTGGAAAAGGCCTATACCAGTTGGAAAGACTTTATCAATCAACATCCATCACGCGTGGCATCGCAGACATCTACACGCAAAAAGAGACCTGAGTAAGGCGCACATATTCTCACTCAGGTCACTCTTCTATCCGAAAAATCAGAAGTCTTACGAATATTCTTCTTGCATATCGCGCTTTTTATCCATGCGCAACGTGTGCTTTATGGCTCGACGTATGGAGCGGAACGTGGGGGGTATGGCATGGATAGGTTTGTAGCTGTTGGTGTAGAGCAGGAATCCGCCTATACAGAACAGGCATATCCATAACAACCAACCATATATCTCTTTCATACTCACCATCAACGCCTGTTGTTGCACCGCGCCATATATCTCGGCAAAGGGTAAATGGGCCGAGTGGGTGTTTACCGCGTCGATATTCCCGCCGAGCAGCATGGCATTTTTCTGCATGATGACTTTCAACAGACGTCCCAATATGGCGCTACCCCATGCGCCGCCGAGGCTTGCCGATATGAACGATTGCGCCGTTACCGATTGGAAGAAAATGGGGAAGGGTATGCGGGTAAGCGCCGTAAGGAACGCTATGGCAATCATCACATATCCGAAATTCCGCAGAAAGACGGGTAGTATGAGCGAACTCTTGCTCTGGTCGTAGTCTATTGTGAAATAGGAGAGAGCCAAATAGGCCGCAATACACCCGAACGCGATGACCGTAACCCTGCGGTAGGGCCACTTGCGACGGGCGAAAGTGAGCCACATGAATATACTGCCACAAACGATTCCGGCAAAGCCGGCCCAGTTGAGCGAGATGAAATGCTCGGCATCGTAGCCCAATATGCTCTCGGTGTAGATGTGGTCGAGCAGATGCCCCGGAGCAATGAGTATATCAACTATAAGAAACATACCGATGGTGGTATATAGGGGCTTCTGTCGCCATACTTCAGGTGTGATATAAGGGTGTCGTATGAAGGTCGAACGCCAATAGTTCAGTACACCGACACCTATACCGCAAAGGGTGGCGAACCATATTTCATCGGAATCCCACCAATCGTAATGTTCGCCATAGGTACATACGAACGCGACGCACAGCGCTACGACGCCCCACATCACGCCACCCAACCAGTCTATGCCATAGAGGGGCAGCTTGCGCATGGAGCGATAGGTGCGAAACAATACTTGTGTGGCGATGAGCACGACCACCAAGGCGGCGATGATGAGCCAATGCATATATTCCCATTGGGCAAAAACAGCGGTATATACGGTGGTCATGCCCGACAGCTGAATACTGCCCTGCACGAGCAAGTAGATATAGCAGAAAAAGACGGATAAGTCGCGCTTGGGGGTAATCCATAGCTGTATGGTGGAGTTGCACTCGAAGGTGGCCCACATACGCAGAAATCCGGTGATGAAGCACACACCGACCAACACCGGTACGTTGCGGGTGTACATACATATCAAGTTGCCGGCAATGATGCCGAGAGCGCATACCGTAAATACGGTCTTGGTACAGAAGCGGAATTTCAACCGGAATACGATGGCAAAGGTGAGTGCAAGGCCTATGAGCGACGCGTATCCCGCCATCATAATATCCTCTTGCAGCAGGGCGGTACCGCCTACCATTTCGTTTACGGCGGCGAGATATACCCCTCCCGAAAACTGAAACACGATGACGATGGCGATATAAATCCACGGTCGTAGAGGGGCCGGGACGAAATTGCGCATCGCAGGTATAGAGAATGGTCCTATCTCGTGCATGATTTAGTATTTTACGACACATTCCACATTCATACCGGCACGTAGTCGGTCCATGGCTTCGGCGCTATTCTCGTTGGTAAGTTCGATACGTACCGGTATGCGCTGTTCTATTTTCACGAAGTTGCCGGCCGAGTTGTCTTGGGGGAGGAGCGAGAAGCTGGCACCGGTAGCCTGGGAAATCGATTTCACGACACCTTTGTAAGTAATATCGGGTACGGCATCTACTACGACCTCTACCGGCAGTCCCTCGGCGATATTGGCGGTCTGAGTCTCTTTGTAGTTGGCCACAATCCATTTTTCCTGTTCGTTTACAACGTTTACGAGTGTCTGCCCGGGTTGCACGAGTTGTCCGGCTTGAATATTTTTACGACCTGTCACGCCATCGCAGGGCGCGAGTATTACGGTGTACGAAAGGTTCAGTTTGGCCAGTTCTATAGCGGCCTCGGCCAGTTTCACCACGGCCTCGCTTTGGGCAAGGTGCTGTCCCTGTTCCTTTTTCACGAGGGCGGTCGATTGTTTCTGTCGCGATAGCAGTTCGTAGCGGGCTTTAGAGGCCTCGTAGGCCGTTTTCATAGCCTCGTACTGCTGGCGGGTAACGGCCTGCTGTTCCAACAATTTTTTATAGCGATTGTATTCGCGCTCATCGTTTTCGAGACGTATTTTGGCCTCTAATATTCCTGCATCAGACACGGCCAGATTGTTATCGGTCGTATTCATCGATGACGATACGGCGGCTTTACCCGAGAGGGCGTTTTGATAGTCGGCCTCGGCCTGAGCCAATCTGAAACGAAACTCGGCATCTTCGATTATCGCCAATGTGTCGCCTTTGTGCACAAATTGGTATTCGTCGAAATAGATATGCTTTATAAACCCTTGGATTTTACTGTTTACCGGCACGATGTGCTGACGTATTTGGGCATTGTCGGTAAATTCTACGTTACCGAGGTGTATAAATTTGTTGCACACATATCCCAATGCGCACAGGAGGGCGATACTTACTACGGTGTTGAATATGATTTTACGAGTCTGTCTTTTCATTTTAGTATGTTTTTAGCGGTTGTAATGTTTCTGGGGTATCAAAGCGTTCCTGAAATATAGAGTAGTTTGTAATAGTTGAATATCAGGTCGATGCGTGCGTTTACCAACTCGGTTTCAGCTGAAATTTTGGCATTACCGGCATCGAGCATATCGGTAATGAGTGCCATGTCGTTGCGGTAGCGGTTGTGTATCACGTTGTAGTTGCGCTCGGCCAACTCCACGCTTTTCTCTTGTGTGGCGAGGGTTTCGAAACATTCGAGATACTTGATGTACTCGGCTTGCACGGCCAGCTCGGTCTGTTCGGTGGCGTAGTCGTGCGCCTCTTGCTGGCGACGTATCGACAAGCGACTGCGCGATAGGTCGCGCGGTGTCTTAAACAGGGCGTCGATGTTGTACTTAACGCCTACACCCACATACCAGTAGTTGAAATTTTTGTTGATGGTGGGTACCTCTATGAGTATAGGCCCGTCGAGATTGTTGCCGGCAAAAAGAGCTATTTTCGGAATACGTTCCGAGCGAATGATTTTATCTTGGTGTAGCAACATCTTCACCGACAGCTCGCTCTGTTGCAGTGAGGGTGAGGTCTCTACGGCGGTCTTGGTCCAGTGGGCCTCGCTTTCCACGGGCACGTCGGTGACAAGTAAGGTGGAGTCGGGGGTGATGAGGGTACCCTCGGGCAGTCCAAGGGTTACAACCAGCCGGTTGTTGAGAATCGTTCGATTGTTCTGCAAGCGGGTACGTTGCAATTCGAGGTTCGATAGTTGCAGCTCATAGCGGGTGATGTCATTGTGTAGCACCACGCCTTCGGCTTCTTTGGCCTGTAGTTCATCGAGTACCTGCTTGGTCTGGGCTATATTCGCATCATATACCCCGATGAGGTTTTGCTGTTTATACAGGTCGAGATAGTAGCTTACCAGCATCAGACGCACTTTGTCGCGGTTTTCTTCCAACGATAGTCGGGCGCTCTCGCTTTGTAACTTGGCGAGGCTTATGCCGTGCTGTATGGCGCCACCGGCATAGATTATCTGCGACGCCTCTACGGCGAGATTGTTGCCGAAGTGGGGCATCTCTATCTTCGTTTTGTCACTGAAATCTCGGTCCCACATACGACCGTTGCCTATGTAGCTGAACGATAGTGAGGCACTGATTTCGGGCAATCGGGCGTTTCGAGCCGATTTTATGGCCTGGCGGCTCTCTTCTACGCCGGTCTTTCCGGCACGTAACGATTTGCTGTTTTCCTCGGCGAGCGAAAACATTTCGTCGATGGTGAGTGTGCGGCACATACTTTCTTGGGCGCACACATCTACAGCGCATAGCATGACGCATAACGACCACGCTATGAACAAAAAGAGTCTGTTCATTGTATGATGTTTAGAGTGAAAAATAAACGGGATAAAATGGAGCCATGTATCGGCTCGTCATTGAAATGCAAAAAAATGCGACTACCTGCTAATCGGAGTTTTCACGCCCCCAATTATGAAAGTCGTCGAGTCTGTAACCTATTGAATAATTGTAAAATGAGAAGTCTTGTAGGCTTATATTTTTCATTAGTGTGCGAGACTATATGCCCCGTTCCATGCCGCAAAGGTACGAAAAATGTCGCAAAAATCCGACTTTTCGATAAAGAATTATTTTGCCAATGTCGATTACCAACGGAAATTCCGTACATACAGCCGTGGGTTTTTCCGGTAATGGAAACCTACACCCCAAAATCGTAGGAACGTTCGGTCGAGTGTCCGTCGAGGGTGTTATTTTTTCAGGGTGTAGGTGCCGGCGGTGAGGGTGATATATCGCTCGTCGGTGAGGTAACGGAGGGTTTGCAATACCTGTGCCTCGGGGTAGGGCAGGCGGGCTACCAATTCTTGCAGGGTGCAGGGCGATTGTGTGAGCAGTTCGCGCACCGAGGCGGTAATCTTGTCGAAACGCATAGGCGAGAGGCCCTCGTCTTTTTTCTGCAAGCAGTAGTCGCACGCCCCGCAGTCGCACGATGTGTTTTCGCCGAAATAGTCGAGTAGTAGCCGCACCCGACAGGCATTATCGACCGTGGCATATTGCAGGGTGCGCTCTATGCGATAGGCAAATTTCTCTTTTCGCACTTCATATACCGACCGAGGTATCTCCACATATCGCAACTGCTCGCGCGAGCGCGTGAAACATATCATAGGCATACGTTTCTGCGGTATGTAGTGCACGATGTGCTGCTTGCTGAGAAATATCAAGGCTTCATATATCTCTTCTTGCGACAGGCCGGTGCGCCGTTCGAGTATCGACTCGCGTATATACACATAGTCGGCAAACAGACCGGTGTAGGAGCGTAGCAGGCATTGCAACGCCTCATCGACCTTGCTGTCGCCTACGTGCAGACGATATAGCTCATCGCGCTGTACCGTGACCATGATGCGCGATTGCGAATCGGGCTCCTCTATGTACTCGATGTATCCCGACTGCTCAAGTATCTTCAAGGCGTGAAACGTGGGCAATGTGGGAAATTTGAAGGTTTGGCAGAATAGATTGAGGTCGAAATCGCGCCGGGTATCGAGCCCGAATCCCTCGGCTATTTGCAGGTAGTTGCACAGCGCCTCGTAGATGCGAATGATAAATTCCCGCTCGGGAAACATATCCGTTACGCGCTTGTGCAGCTTGGCTTTGTCGGTTGTGGAGTAGAGCATCACGGCATAGGCCGTCTTACCGTCGCGACCGGCACGGCCGGCCTCTTGGTAGTACTCCTCGGGCGAGCTCGGTAGGTCCATGTGTACCACTAAGCGCACATCGGCCTTGTCGATACCCATACCGAAAGCGTTTGTTGCCACCATCACCCGTGCGCGCCCCTCTTTCCATTGTTGTTGGCGCTCGTTTTTCTCCTCGGAGTCTATTCCCGCATGATAGAACAGTGCCGAGACACCGGCCCGGCGTAAATCCTCGGCTACCTCCTTGGTACGCTTGCGACTGCGCACATAGACGATGGCACTGCCCGGTACACGCGATAAGATGTAGATGAGCTGTTGCATCTTGTCCTCGTTGTGGCGCACCACATAGCGCAGATTGGTTCGGTGAAAACTCTTGCGGAACACATTCTCCTCACGGAACAGAAGCTTCTCCTGTATGTCGCGCGTCACCTCGGGCGTGGCCGTGGCCGTGACCGCCAGCACCGGCACGTCGGGCAGTTGGGAACGTAGGTCGGCTATACGCAGATAGTTGGGGCGGAAATCATACCCCCATTGCGATATGCAGTGAGCCTCATCTACCACCAACAGGGATACTTGCAAGTCGCGTATTTTGTCGAGAAACAGCTCGGTAGATAATCGCTCGGGCGAAACGTACAGAAATTTGTACTTACCCAAGATGCAATTTTCGAGTGCGACCAACATCTCGCGACGGCTCATACCCGAATGGAGATAAGCCGCCTTTATATCCAACGCGCGCAGGGTATCGACCTGGTCTTTCATCAAGGCGATAAGCGGGGTGACTACGATACACGTGCCGTCGAGATACATACCCGGCACCTGGTAGGTGATAGACTTTCCACCGCCGGTGGGCATCAAGGCGAGCGTGTCACGACCGGCAAGCACGGAGTGTATAATCTCCTCTTGCAGTGGGCGGAACGTGTCGTAGCCCCAGTAGCGTTGTAATATTTCGTGTATGGTCTGGCTCATTGTATGGCAAAGGTAGCATATCTTTTCGGTATCGCAAAATGTATAGTACGTGTCAGTCGGCATGGCAGAAAGAGAAATTTTATTCTGACGTTTTGGCAGATTTTTGGTAAAAATAGGTTTGGCACACAATTCGCAGTAATATCGGTGTCGCCCCATAGTGGTGATATAACAATAAAATAACTTCTAAAAACAAAAGATATGAACATTAAACCATTAGCAGACAGAGTTCTGATAAAACCTGCTCCTGCCGAAGAAAGAACCGTAGGTGGAATTATCATTCCCGACTCAGCAAAAGAAAAACCTCTCCGTGGCGAAGTAGTTGCCATCGGTAACGGCACAAAAGACGAAGAAATGGTGGTGAAACCCGGCGATACCGTATTGTATGGAAAATACGCAGGTACCGAACTCGAACTCGAAGGCGAGAAGTATCTCATCATGCGTCAATCCGATGTATTGGCCATTATTTAATGTTTAATCCCAAATCTTTAAAAACTTACAGATATGGCAAAAGATATAAAATTCAATATTGAGGCTCGCGAAGAGCTGAAAAAGGGTGTTGACGCATTGGCCAACGCCGTGAAAGTAACCCTCGGCCCAAAAGGTCGCAACGTGATTATCGAGAAAAAATTCGGTGCTCCCCACATCACCAAAGATGGTGTGTCGGTGGCCAAAGAGGTGGAACTCGAAGACGCATTCCAAAATATGGGCGCCCAACTCGTGAAAGAGGTGGCCTCTAAGACCGGCGACGATGCCGGCGACGGAACGACTACCGCTACCGTATTGGCTCAGGCCATCGTGAACGTAGGTCTCAAAAACGTAACCGCCGGTGCCAATCCTATGGACTTGAAACGTGGTATCGATAAAGCCGTGGCTTGCGTTGTAGAAAACATCAAATCGCAAGCTCAGGAGGTAGGCGACGATATGGCCAAGATAGAGTCGGTAGCCCGCATATCGGCCAACAACGACGTGGAAATAGGTAAACTCATCGCCGAAGCCATGGAGAAGGTAAAACGCGAAGGTGTAATCACCGTAGAAGAGGCCAAAGGTACCGATACCACCGTGGAAATCGTTGAAGGTATGCAATTTGACCGCGGTTATATCTCGCCCTATTTCGTGACCAACACAGAGAAGATGGAGTGTGAGATGGAAAATCCCTTCATTCTCATTTTCGACAAAAAAATATCTTCGCTCAAAGAGATGCTTCCTATCCTCGAAGCCACCGCTCAGTCGGGTCGTCCTCTCTTGATTATTGCCGAAGATGTTGATAGCGAGGCATTGGCTACCTTGGTAGTGAACCGTCTGCGCGGCTCGTTGAAAATCTGTGCCGTGAAAGCTCCCGGATTTGGCGACCGTCGTAAAGAAATGCTCGAAGACATCGCCGTGCTCACCGGTGGCGTGGTAATCTCGGAAGAGAAAGGCCTCAAACTCGAAGGCGCTACCATCGATATGTTGGGCCGTGCCGAGAAAATCTCTGTAAACAAGGAGAATACCACTATCGTCAATGGTATGGGCGACAAAGACGCTATTGCAGCTCGTGTGGCTCAAATCAAGGCTCAAATAGAGAAAACCACCTCGGACTACGATCGCGAGAAACTGCAAGAACGCCTGGCCAAACTCGCCGGTGGTGTTGCCGTGCTCTATATCGGTGCTGCTTCAGAGGTTGAGATGAAAGAGAAAAAAGACCGCGTAGATGATGCGTTGAGCGCAACCCGTGCCGCTATAGCCGAGGGTATCGTACCCGGTGGTGGTGTAGCTTATATCCGTGCCATCTCGGCCCTCAACGGCGTGAAAGGCGACAACGACGACGAGACTACCGGTATCGAAATCATCAAACGTGCCATCGAAGAGCCGTTGCGTCAAATCGTGGCCAACGCCGGTGTGGAAGGTGCCGTAGTGGTACAACGCGTGAAAGACGGCGAGGGCGATTATGGTTACAATGCCCGTACCGGTGAATACGAGAACTTCTTCGCAGCCGGTGTTATCGACCCCGCCAAGGTAACTCGTGTAGCCCTTGAAAATGCGGCTTCTATAGCCGGTATGTTCCTCACCACCGAGTGTGTGATAGCCGACAAGAAAGAAGAAAATCCCGCACCCGCAGCTATGGCACCCGGAATGGGTGGCATGGGCGGCATGATGTAATCCCGCAAATAAATAATCTCTCATATACCCCGGACGTAGCCCATCGCAACGCCCGGGGTTTTTGTTTATAAGATATTCGACTAATGTTTTTTACGGTTCTTTTTCCAGAGTTGGTAGCTGTTTACGATATTCTGCCACACGACATACGAGGCAGGACCTATGGAGGCGAGCGGGTGGGTGTAGGTGAGTGCCATCCATATAGCTAATACGGTGTTTTTCTGCCCCAAGGCTTGTCCGCCGGCTATACGGTTGTTGTAGCGGGTACCCACGATTTTCCCCACGGCAAATTGCATGGCGCAGGCCAATAGTGAGAACAGGGCGAGCAACAATTCCTCGGCAATGTGCTCGGTGCCTTGGGCTATGATGAACGAGGCGGTACGCCCCATGACAAAGGTGAGCGACACAGCCCATAGGTAGAACGAGATACTCTGGCTGAGACTGATTGCCGCATGTACTCGAGGTAGAAATTTACCTAATAAAAGAGCGATGACAAACGGCAGAATGAGCAGGGGTATCATTTGCCGACAGATAGTGAGGAACGAGGCCCAAAAATCGATGTCGGTATGTGTGCCGATAAACGAAAATATGATGGGAGATAGGGCAGCAACCGCCAGATTGCTGAGCAGACTATATGTGGCCAGCGATGCCAAACTGCCACCCAACATGTGGGTGATGACCGCTGCTGCCGTGGCGGTGGGCGCCAAGATACAGATGAGCGTACCCTCGGCTACAAGCGGGTCGAGATGCCGCAATAGGGCATACACGGCAAGGCTTCCGGGTATCTGTATGGCGATGAGCCATATATGTAGCCGTTCGATACGTAGGTCTTTCAACGACAGTCGGCAATAGGGCACGAGCAACATGGCAAAAATCAGTACCTGTGTAAAGTGCGGAAAAATATCGTTGAGCATGGTTATCGGGCGGTAAAGCACCGTGCCGAGTATCATGGCTATGGGGAGCATATAGGTCTTTAATTTCTGCATAAGCCTCTTTTTTGTTGCAAAGGTAGTGTAAAACCGCGTCACCTATCCCCAATGGTGTAGAAATTTTAGAAACAAAAGAGGCCCGGAATGATTTCCGAGCCTTCTTTTGCGATACGATTGCGTAGCGTCATAAATCTTCGCCACTCGCTTCGTTGTATTTATTGTCGTAATACATTAATATACGATATTTATTATATTCTTCAATAATCGTAAACCACACCTCTCTTTTTGATATAAATTTTAATAATAAATCGATACCTATTTCTGCTTGTCTTTCTTCTGAAAGATTCTCAAGGTCCTCCTTGGTATATCTATATTTTGAATAAAGATACTCCTCAACATTCTTTTTTAGTGTTGCTGTATCGGCAGGAATTTGAGAAAAAGTCGCATTGTATTTTTTGCTATTTAAAAGCATTTGATCGGAAATATCTTCGTCATCGGGTATTGATTGATCTGTCAAACAGATATATTTGCCATTATTTTGAAATTGTTTGCAAAGTGTGTTGAACCTTAATTTTATTTGAGCTTCATCACGTCCATATTTATCAAATACGCAAATTCTCCATACTTTATTGTTGTTGGTGACAATACTTAATTGAACATCTGTGCCATTAAATTCCCCTTCAAATTCGTCAAGGTATTCGTTGTAAACAAAGCCTTTGCTTTTGAGTTTTTTTATCATCTCGGATTTGGTGCCGTCCACCGGTATGCCGAGAAATTTGGTAACATCGTTTTGTGCATATATCGATGTACAAAATAGGCACAATAGCATCACGGCTGATAATTTTCTTAGTGTTCTCATATCCTATAATATTTGTATGATAAATAATATTGCAAAGATAACAATATTAAAATAGGATTATAATATTTATTCAAAAAAAGTTTGTTTTTTTAAGGAGCTGATTTTCACATTTTGATTGTTATAGGGTAGTACGATACAATAAATATTTGTATATTTGTTTCAGAAAAAAATTATAAACTATGAAACCATACATTATATGCCACATGATGGCGTCGGTCGATGGTCGTATCGATTGTGATATGACCGAGCAGATAGAATCGGGCGATGAATATTACGAAGCGTTGGCGCAGTTGCAGTGTCCGTCGATGCTTATGGGGCGTGTCACCATGCAGATGCACTATGCACTACCCGAGCCGTTCGTGGCCGCAGATGCTACAGCGGTGGGGCACGAATGTTTCTATGTGGCCGAGCGTGCGTCGGCTTATTGTGTGGCGACCGATACCCTCGGTCGGTTGCAATGGGGCGATAACAACTACGATGGACAGCATTTGTTGGTAATCACCTCCGAAGATTGTCCCGCTGAATATCATGCGACATTGCGGGAGCGGGGTATCTCGTTTATCGCTACGGGTAAGGGTGGAATAGACCTTCTGCGCGCCATGGCTATATTGCGAGAACATTTCGGCGTGGAGCGCCTTGCCGTGACCGGTGGCGGCCACATCAATGGGGCGTTTCTCGATGCCGGATTGCTCGACGAGGTAAGCCTCATGATTGCTCCCGGTATCGATGGTCGAGCCGGTATGGCGGCGGTATTTGATGGTATAGCCGATATGAATCATACCCCGGTGAAACTGCAACTGATGAGTGTGGAGCGGATAGGCGAGGAGACCGTGTGGATAAGATATCGCGTGTAAACGGGGGTATGAGCGAGCAGAAAGTGATATTGTCGGATCGGTCGGGCCTGATACTTGAGGGCGGCGGTATGCGGGGTGTGTTCACCTGTGGCGTATTGGATAATTTTATGGATCGCGGCATACGTTTCCCCTATACTATCGGTGTCAGTGCCGGAGCGTGTAATGGCTTGTCGTATATGTCGGGGCAGCGCGGACGCGCCCGATATAGCAATATAGAACTATTGCAAGAGTATCGCTATATCGGTGTGAAACAGCTCCTTTCCAAAGGAAATATAATGGATTTCGACCTATTGTTTCATACATTTCCCGAGGAAATACTCCCATACGATTATGACGCATTTGCACGATGCTCCGAGCGATATGAGATGGTTACGACCGATTGCGCTACGGGCGAAGCCTGTTATTACGACGAGAAAAGCGATGCCGCACGTATAATAGATATAGTGAAGGCGTCGAGCAGCCTCCCCTTTGTGTGTCCTATTGCCTATGTCGATGGACGACCTATGCTCGATGGCGGAATAGCCGATTCGATACCTATAGTCCGAGCTCGTTCGCAGGGGTACGACCACAATGTGATAGTGCTCACCCGCAATAAGGGCTATCGCAAGCCTGATAAGAAGCCCTATATACCACCGTTTATATATCGAAAATATCCGCAACTGCGAGAGGCGATCGCTCATCGGAATATGCTCTATAACGAACAAATAGCATTGATAGAGCAGCTCGAGGAGGCCGGATCGATTACTGTCATTCGACCTCAACGCCCTATTACCGTGGGGCGTATGGAATGTGATATAAACAAATTGATAGCACTCTACGATGAGGGCTATCAGTGCGCGGCAGATATTCATTTCGAGAAATCGCTTTGACCTAAGGTGAAAGTAAAAAGGATGTGTGACAATGAAAAAGGTGAAAATTACGGTGATGCGCAAGGCGTGTTATCCCGACTTGATGGATAGGTATGAAAAGCCGATGGAGCATGCCTGTGATATGTGCGAAGGACAAACCTTTGTAGCCGATGGTTGGGAGAAACCTATAGGGCTGTGCGATAGTGCGTGGCAATCGATGTCGCCATTTGTCATGACGTTGGCTCATGGCGGATCGCACATCTATGGCGACTGGATGAAAAACCCTCATTCGGCAATGATTTCATGCAACGATGGTTTCAGACCGGTATCATTCTACCTGGAAACCATAGAGGCGGATTTTGAATAGAACGCATTTGAGGCGCATTCACAAAGCGTTTATTGTATTTATAATCGATTTTAAGAAAATAAAAATTGTAAGTATGCGTAAAGATTTTGGTGTAAAGACGTGGCTCTATCCGATGCCGGTGTTTATTGTAGCTGCGTATGATGAGAATGGTGTGCCCAATGCCATGAATGCGGCTTGGGGTGGTGTCTATACCGACAATATGGTGGGAATATGTCTTGCCGATGACCACAAGACTACTCGTAATATACTATCTACGGGTGCGTTTACGGTGAGTATGGCGACGAAAGACACCGTCGTGCCGTGTGATTATGTAGGAATAGTATCGGGTAATAATGTACCTGATAAGTTTGCCAAATCCGGTTTCCATGCCGTGAAGTCGGCGCACGTCGATGCGCCTATCATCGAGGAACTGCCCATGACGTTGGAGTGTGAACTCGTGTCGTACGATGCGGAAAGCTGTTATATGGTGGGGCGTATAGTCAATGTATCGGTCGATGAGGCGGTGCTGAACGAGGTCGGGAAAATAGATGTGGATAAATTGCAACCTGTCATATACGACCCCTGCAATCACGATTATCGTCTTGTGGGCGAGAAGGTGGCCGATGCCTTTTCTTGCGGAAAATCGTTGAAATAAATATACTATAATATACACAGCAAGCGGGAGATAGATACTACTACCTCCCGCTGCGGTATTGATGGTGCTATTTACTTCTCGATCTGTGAGCGGTATTTCTCTATAATTTCTCGGGCTATGCTTATGCCATCGCCGGTGGGGGTAGCGCTGAATGTGTCGATTTGCTCGTTCCACCAACGTTTTTCGTAGCGGGTAATCTCCTTTTTGTAGGCTTCGAAACGAGTGTCGTCAAACTCTGCACCGGCGGCAACGGCTTCGTTTACGGCATCGAAAAATCTATTCCAACGTACCCCGTAATAGGATTTTACAAGGCCGGCCCATGTGCGACTGGCATAGTCGTTGAGTAGCATATCTTCATCGCCCCAAGTGGTGAGCAGGTTGCGGGCATTGCTCTCGAAATAGGTCTTTTCGGTATCGGTGGTACCCCACGACCGGGCGTCGGCAATCCATTTACCCATGAGGAACGTGGTATTGGTGGCCAACAATCTTTCGGTATCGGTCAATATATCTCGCAGAATGGTCTCAGCCTCTTTCATAGCTGTGAAATCTTTATCGGCATAGGCCTTGTCGTAACGTGCGCGGACGATGTCGAAATGATTGCTCAGCATTTGGCGGGTAATGTTTACAATATCAAATTCGTGAGTAGCTCTTTTGCTATCGACACTCAACAATAAATCGAGAGTAGCGAGCAGATTTCTGTTTTTACACGAGAACCATGTGCTCGAGTAGTATGTGCGAGCCTTGCCCAGAGTGGGGCGCACGTTGAGCCACGAGCATTGTCCCGGTGTGGTCTGGTCGGTATATACGCTGTCGATAAGCAGTTGCCAAGCCTTCCGGGCATTCTCATCGATTTTTCCCACGCGTTGATCGGCCAAGCAATCTACCCATTGTGAGATATTTTTGTGGGTATCGAAATCCCATGCCTTTTCGAACACATATTCATAGACAAAGGGATTCAGGTCGAATCCTTCGAGCGTAGAACCTATACCCGAGAAATTATCACCGCCATTTACGAAGGTGTTTTCGATACGTTCGTTTATCACATCAATTTTGCCACACAGGCGAGAATTACCTCCGAAATTACCCAGATAGCACCAAATGTAGGGTGAGCCGAAGAATTTTTCGGTGCGTTGCCACACCTCTTGTGCCTCACAATAGTAATCGAGCAACATCTGATGTTCTTGCGGATAGGAGGTGAGGTAGGCTTTTACACGTTCATCGGTCCAATCTTTGCGGTCGTTGAAAAACAGCCACCCCATTTGCAACCAAGTGGCGTCCTTATCGACACTGCGCAGATTTTCATATACCTGTCGGCTCACACGAGCAAGATAGTCGGGTTCCCACGAGGGTGGTGTCAATTCGTTGAATAGGTCTATTCCATATATATGATCGGTGCCGTAGAGCTTTTTTTGTTGTTTCAGAAAGGCCTGCTCTATTTTACGGAATAGCGGGTCCATGGGGTCGAGAAAGCTGCAAGCGTATTCATTGGCATAACCGGCCCATGCGCCCAATCGGGTGATTTTGGCCTCGGGATATATGCGTGCGAGTTCTTGGGGTACATGGCCCGCAAATGCCGGCAGTACCGGTCGCATATTCAGTTCGCGTTCGCGAGCGACAATCTTTTTTTGTAATTCCTCTTGTCCATCGAGCCACGACATGGGCAGATTACCATGCCAGTAATCGATATTGAGCATACGATGCCAAGGCAGATGGGCAGGACCTGTAAAATAGTTACGTACCTCCTCGTCGCTAAGTCCCAACTCGGTCCACACTTTATACCAAATACTTTCTTGTCCGGTAATGGCCAGGGGCAGGTTCACGCCATTGAGTGCCATCCAGTCGATGAAATGTTCCCATTCGCGCCATTTCCACCAAGGCATGGTGTAGCCGAAAGTGCAATAGTTCAGAAAAAAACGATTTTGTACCCGAGCTTCGATATGAACTTTTTTATCTACGATAGGGAGTACCTCGGGCATTTCTATGGGATTGTAGTCGAACCAAGACACCTCGGTCTTACAATAATATTTGAGGTAGTGATTGAGGCCTACGGCCATGGAATTGGCATTGTTTCCGGCAATAACCACTTTGTCGCCTTCGCTCCACAACTCGAAACAATCGCTGTCGCTTTTGATTTTTTTGATTTCGAAATAGTTGCTGTATTCCGGTAACAGGCGGGAAATCAATCCTCGCATAGCCGATTTGTCGCCGGCATTAATTATTCCTATACAGAACAATAATGCCAAGATAGTCGATGAAATTCTTTTCATGATATTGGTTTTTAAGATGTTGTTTGGCCTTGATTTAGAACTGTCGCATTACGCGAAATCGCCTTTAAAAGAAGTTTGTACAATGTTTTTGAGAAGCCATGATAAATAACAGCTTCTTAAACAGCATTTTTACAATGCTTGGAGTATTTCCTCGGCAAGAGTCTTGTCTTGTAGCAGTTGTGTGTGTAGGGCGTTCAAGTCGTCCATACGACGCTCGGGCCGCAAGTACTTTACAAATTCTATTTGCAACTCTTGTCCGTATATGGTGTCGTTGAAATTGAAGATATGCACCTCGATACTTTGCTTACAATCAGACAAATGAACAGTGGGACGTGTCCCGATGTTCAGCATACCGCCGAACGATTTTCCCGCATCGGTTGTTACCCGCACGGCGTAAGCCCCTGTAGCCGGAATGAGTTTTTCGGTACCACAACACACGATGTTGGCCGTAGGGAAACCTATGGTGCGCCCTATTTGCTGACCGGCCACGACACAGCCGCGCAAGGTGTAATGGTAGGAGAGGAGCCGAGACGCTTCATCGACTTTCCCGTCGGTCAATAAGCGCCTTATGACCGACGAACTTACTTTCTGTCCGGCAGGCATACAAGCGTTCGATTGCGAGATGGAAACGCCCAATTCCGCCCCATATCGCATATAATCGACCGGCGTCTCATTGCGGTTGTGCCCGAAACGGTGATCATAGCCTATAACCAAGTGACGCACATGGAAATAATCGCGAATATACCGAATGAACTCTTGGGCGGATAATCGGGCGATATCGTGTGAGAAATCGAGCAAGATACAATAATCTATACCGGTCGCGGCCAATTGCTCTATACGTTCGTCAAGTGATGTGAGTAGCGGCATCGGTTCGCCCGTAAGGATTTTCTTAGGGTGCTCTCTGAATGTGATGACTCCCGAGACTAAACCCATATCGGTCGATGTACGTTTCACATCTGACAGCAAAGCGCGATGTCCGGCATGTACCCCATCAAAGAAACCGATGGTGGCCGTAATTCCCGAATAGGGTAGGGTGGTCGTAGACTCGATTATTTGCATTAAAAGTTGTTTAAATTTTATTTTGAAGAAGATAGGCTGATTTGTAAACAAGTTTACATTACGTACGTAGGCACTATCTTTCTCTATTTTTTAGAGGTGTTTTCGGAGTACCAATCTTCTCGTCGTGGTAGATAATCGGAACAAAAATACATAAACTTTTACATCTAACCCGAATCTTCGACACTAATTCTACATAACACACCCCAAATTGCCGTAAATAAGTCACATCTTTGTCTCTCAAATTCAGCAAGAAAACATTTGTTTATAAAAAAAGTATCGAAAAAGCATGAAAATAATTTTGTAGGTTCGAGAAAAAGCACTAATTTTGCATTGCTTTTTCCGAGAAACACCGATTGGGTGTTCAAAAAAACGGGAAATCGGTCCTATAGCTCAGTTGGTTAGAGCATCTGACTCATAATCAGGGGGTCCTTGGTTCAAGCCCAAGTGGGACCACACAACAAATCGCTAAGTAGTTGAACTTACAACACTTAGCGATTTTTCTTTTGATTTCAGCCCGACTCTAGCCCGACTTATTCTTCGCTTAACAATTTTGATACCCCATATTTACGAAGATTTTGGAAATCTTTATCGGACCCCAATATAAAAAATACCCCGGGTGCGAAGGGCGACCCGGGGTGGTGTAGGGTATCTTATGAAATTATTTAGATGAGCTCTTGGTGTAGCGATGGTTGAGTAGTGATACTATCTCCATCGTGATGTCGTATGATGGTTTTATGTAGAGTGTACTGCTGTTGTTGAGTATAGCCTCGTATTTCCCGTCTTTGTTGTATTCTTTGATGAAGTTGGTGATGGAGTCGTTGACCTGTATCAGCGTTTTTTGTTGTTCTTGCAACAGTTCGTTTTCGAGGCGTTGAGCGTAGGCTTGCAACTCTTGTTGTTTTTTCATGAGGCGTTGTTGCTCTTGTTCGAAACGGTCTTGCGACAAGAACGCGTTGTTTTTCACTTTGCGTTCGAAGTCGGCTACCTCTTTTTCGAGTTGACGGCCTTTCTCGTTGATGTCGGCCCGAGCATTTTCCTGACGTGTCAGCATACTTTCGGTCAGGTCTTTGGCCAAGTTGTAGTTTATGAGCAACGAGTCGATGTTTACATAGGCGATAGGCAGATGCCCATCGAAAGTGTAGGCTGCGCCCGATTGGTTATCGCTTTGAGCGACAGGACTTGAGGCCGTTTGTTGGCAACTTGTCATCAGCAATGCGCCGACAAGTGTCAGTGTGAGGATAAGGTTTTTATACATGTGTTTTTAGTTTTGATTGATTTCCATATTATTATCTCGGGAATTATCGGGATAGAGGCCCTGCTTTTCACGCTCGGCCCGGTCGGTCGATAGGGCGCAAGTGATGCCCCGTTTTTTCATATGGGGATTATGCCCTATATGAGAGTTGGGAAATCGGCCTCCACGCACAAAAAATACCTTTATTCCTAAAAGTAATACCGAAAAGGCAACAATTAGTAGGGTAAGCAATATGACTTTTCCCATATAATTCCTATATTTGTGACCTACGAGCATATACTGCACTCGCAGTGAAAAATATTCACACAAGGTTGGTATTTTTCGCTCGTTTGTCCTATATTTGTATGCAAATATAATTAAGAAAAAGAGACTTGAGGCGTTTTGCGGTCAGTTTTGTGTGTTTATATTAAAATTATAAGCCTTTTTAACATTTCAAGACGGTCTGACAACACGATTTTGTCTCGAAAAATTTAAAACAACATCTTTAAACAACACCTAATTATGGAAATAAAAGACCTGAAACCTCAGCTCATTTGGCGTTACTTCGATGAGATAACGCAAGTACCTCGCCCCTCGAAAAAAGAGGAGAAAATTCGTGCCTATTTACTCGATTTTGCGGCAAAACATCATCTTGCCGTGAAAACCGACGCTACCGGCAACGTGCTTATCACCAAGCCGGCGACCTCGGGTTGCAACGATACTCCGGCTGTCGTGTTACAAGCCCACATGGATATGGTATGCGAGAAAAACAGTGATGTGGCTCACGATTTCGACACCGATGCTATAGATACCTACATCGATGGCGAGTGGGTGAAGGCTCGCGGTACCACGCTCGGTGCCGACAACGGTATAGGTATGGCTGCTGCTCTTGCAGTGCTGGCTTCCGATGATTTGAAACACCCGGCCGTAGAGGCGCTTTTCACGGTCGATGAGGAGACCGGTCTTACCGGCGCGTTCGGTATGCAAGATGGTTTCATATCCGGAAAATATCTGATAAATCTCGACTCCGAAGACGAGAGTGAAATATTTGTGGGTTGTGCAGGAGGTATCGATACGACTTGCACCTTTACCTACACTACGCAACCGATACCCGATGGGCATATCGCATTGAAAGTGGCTGTCGCTCGATTGCTCGGTGGACACTCGGGGGGCGATATACACGAGGGTAGGGGCAATGCCAATAAGATTTTGGCTCGCTTCCTTTGCCGATGCCTCAAAAAGTATGATTTGCGCCTTTGTGCCATCGATGGCGGAAATCTGCGTAATGCCATTCCGCGTGAGGCTTGGGCGGTCATAACTGTACCCGTGGCCGATAAGGAAAACGTACGCGTAGATTTGAATCTCTATCAGTCTGTCGTAGAGGCCGAATTGGCAGGTGTCGATCCCGATGTCACGCTGTCGCTCTCGTCGTGTGATATGCCTGCATGCTGCATCGACACGACTACGGCCACCGCGTTGTTGCGGGCGTTGTATGCCTGTCCTCACGGAGTGATGGGTATGAGCCGTGATATTCCGGGACTGGTCGAAACCTCGACCAATCTGGCTTCGGTGAAGATGAAAGATGACAATACTATCGTGGTGGCAACCAGCCAACGCAGTTCTACCGAGTCGTTAAAGCACGATATTGCCGCCCAAGTGGAGCATCTCTTTGCCATGGCCGGTGCCGTGCCCTCGCATGGAGATGGCTATCCCGGCTGGAAACCCAATCTCAAATCAGAAATCCTCGACATTGCCGTGAAAGCTCATGAAGAATTGTTTGGTACCAAACCGGCGGTAAAAGCCATTCATGCCGGTCTCGAATGTGGTCTCTTTTTGGAGAAAAATCCCGGTCTCGATATGATTTCTTTCGGTCCTACGATGCGAGGGGTACACTCGCCCGACGAGAAGTTGCATATCCCCGCCGTAGCCAAATTCTGGGATCATCTG
The DNA here is from genome assembly GCA_017462265.1 of Coprobacter sp. Taxonomy (GTDB): domain Bacteria; phylum Bacteroidota; class Bacteroidia; order Bacteroidales; family UBA11471; genus Caccoplasma. The sequence goes on from JAFTRN010000030.1 coordinate 118,453, forward strand.
GTGCTTATACTGCAAAAACTCGCCTGAGAATAGCCGGTCTAAATATCTGAAAGCCTCCTCGACGGGAGGCTTTCGTCATTTTGTGCAAACAAAAAAGCTCTTTTCGGGGTTATATCATCAGATTTTATCGATGAGAAGGATAGACGTTTTTTGAAGTTGTTATGATTTATTGATGATATGAATCGTAGGTTTTTAATATTACTTATTGCTTGTGTGTTGGCATCGGTGATACCATTGTCGGCACAGACCACGCTCGGAGAGATGTATCTGGATAAAGAACTGCCCGAGGCTTGGATTTCCGATACTACGTTTGTACAACAACTGCCGGTCACGGGGCGTTGGTGGGCCAGTCTCGACGATACGTTGCTCGACTCGCTTATATCCGTGGCCTTTGTCAATAGTCCCGATTTGAGGACTGTTTTTTATAGGGTGCAATCGTCGCATGCCGCGTTGCGTATGCAGCAGAGCGAATATTACCCGTCGCTCAATCTCTCGTTGGGCTGGAATAAAAGTCAGAGTAGCGGTCGTGTGGGCAGTGCCACCAATACGTCGCGTGAAAGCTATTTTTCGGGGGCATTATCCACGACTTGGGAAATAGACCTTTTCGGTGCCACCTACAATCGGGTGCGTTCACAAAAAGCCTTGTATCGCGCTTCGGTCGAGGAGTACAACGCTGCCTTGGTATCGTTGGCGGCCCAAGTGGCATCGGCCTATGCCCGGCTGCGTATGTTGCAACAGGAATTGCTCGTTGCTCGGGAAAATATCGCTTCCCAGCAGTCTATTCTCGATATTACCGAGGCGCGCTACACTACCGGGCTCACATCTCAACTCGATGTAGCACAAGCGCGTTCGGTCTATTTCAGTACTATGGCGTCGGTGCCTTCATTAGAGGCCGATATTGTGGTGCAGGTCAATGTGCTGGCACTGCTTGTAGGTACACACCCGCATGAATTGTTGCCGACCTTGCAAGATATACGTCCCATACCCGATTATCGAATGATAATCCCCATAGGTGTACCGGCCAATCTCTTGCGACAACGGCCCGACATACGGGCGGCAGAACAGTCGTTGGTATCGGCTGCAGCCTTACTGGGTGCCGCTCGTGCCGATTATCTTCCTCAGTTATCGCTCTCAGGCTCTATAGGGTTTGCCTCGGAGAAGATGGATAATTTTTTCGATCATCGCAGCCTCACCTACGAAATAGCTCCCACTATTACCTGGACGCTGTTTCAGGGACGACATTACACCCAGGCCTCGAAACAGGCCAAGGCCGAATTGGAGGCGAGCGTGGAGCAATATAACCTGGCTGTACTCACCGCCATAGAGGAGGTCGATAACGCCATGGTTACATACAAAGGGGCTGTGCGCCAACTGCAAATACTGCAAGACCTTGTGGCACAGGGCGAATTGACGCTTACCCTTTCGCTCGACCTCTATAAGCGGGGATTGACCACTTTCCAGAATGTACTCGATGCTCAACGGTCTTTACTTACCTATCAGAATGGTCTGGCTACGTCGCAGGGGGCGGCATTGACGGCGGTAATCGATCTCTATCGGGCCTTGGGTGGCGGTTGGGATAATTCTAATTAATAAGTATATTATGATACGACCTGTTTTTTTAGCAGTAGCTATTGTGTCGGTAGCGGGGGCGTTATCGGCATGCGACGATAAACATAGGGAAACCGAAAAAGTATTTCCCGATATAACGGTGGCCTATCCTGAGCAACGTACCGTTACGTTATATAAAGAATATCCGGGCTATATTTCGTCGTGGAGTTCGGTCGATGTCGTGGCGCGTGTGTCGGGTTATTTGCAGAAGAGCTTGTTCGAGGCGGGCGATTTGGTCACTGAGGGGCAGTTGCTTTATGTCGTAGAGCCCACTTTGTACAAAAACGCCGTGCAACAGGCCGAGGCCGACCTGCTCAATGCCAAGGCTGCATACGAATATGCCCGTAATAATTACTCCCGTATGGAGGAGGCTTATGGCAGTAACGCCGTGAGTGAAATAGACCTGATACAGGCACATTCGGAAATGCAGAAAGCCGAAGCCGCCGTGTCGAAAGCTCGTGCCGAGTTGAATACGGCGCAGACCAATCTCGGCTATTGCTATATTCGGGCGCCATATACCGGCCATGCCGGGCTGGGTGAGTATGGGGTGGGGGCCTATATCCCCGGTGGCGCCTCGCCTGCCAAGATGGTTACGGTATATAAAGATTCGGCCATGTATGCCTATTTCACCATCGAAGATGCACAATATCTGAAAATCGTGGAAAACTTACGGCGTAAAGAGCCGCAAGACAGCGACCGACTGGTGGAGATTATCGCGCGCGAACTTTCCGAACCCTATATCGGTATGGTGAAATATTTGTCACCGAGTATCGACCTCTCTACGGGTACTCTTACGTTGCGGGCTACGGTCGATAATCCCCATGGTGAACTGAAAAACGGCCTCTATGTGGTGGTACGTATCAAGGCCGGATATGACGAGAACGCCCTCTTGGTATCGAATGTGGCGATAGGCACCGACCAGCTCGGAAAGTATATCTATGTGGTGGGTGATGATAATCGGGTGGAGTATCGCCATATCGAGACCGGCGACGTGGTGGACGACTCGCTGTGTATCGTAAAGAGCGGTATCGCCCCTACCGAACGCTATGTAACGCGAGCAATACTCAAGGTACGTGACGGTATGACCGTAAATCCGGAGATGTAGATATTGTTATGAAAACGTCTTAAACTCATATCGATTATGTTGTCTAAGTTTTTTATCAACCGCCCCATATTTGCGACGGTGATAGCTGTATTGATGGTCTTGGCGGGAGTCGTTTCGCTCGAAGTGTTGCCCGTGGCGCAGTTTCCCAATATCACACCGCCTACGGTGCAGGTATCGGCGGTATATCCGGGTGCGAGTGCCGAGACGATAGCCCGCACGGTGGGTTCGGTCATCGAAGAGCAGGTAAATGGCGTAGATGGTATGATATATATGAGTTCTACCTCGTCATCGTCGGGGGCATATACGCTTACCATCACATTCGAGGTGGGAACCGACATCGATATGGCTACCGTGCTGGTACAGAATAGGGTGAACGTAGCACAAAGTAATCTTCCCGAAGCGGTGATACAGCAGGGAATTACCACGCGTAAACAATCTACGGATATAGTGCTGTTGCTGGCCTTGGAGTCTGATACCACGTTGTACGATGGATTGTATCTCTCCAACTATGCGCAACTCAATTTCACCGATGAGCTGTCGCGCCTGCCCGGGGTGGGAGCTGTGACGGTGTTTGGTGCCGGCGACTATAGTATGCGTGTGTGGCTCGATCCCGAATTGATGCGTGTACGTGGAATTTCACCCTCTGATGTATATTCGGCGATACAAGCCCAGAATATTGAGGTGTCGGCCGGTGTAGTAGGTGGCGAACCGCTGAATAAGCCCGAGGATTTTCAGTACACGCTTACGGCTCGCGGTCGATTGATTACTCCCGATGAGTTTGGTAATCTGGTAATCAAGACTCTGCCCGGAGGTGTGTATCTGCGCTTGCGCGACATAGCCCGCATCGATTTGGGCAGTGCCGATTATAATGTTACCTCCACACAGAATGGCCGACAGGCCGCCTCTATTGCCATATATCAATTGCCCGGATCTAATGCGCTCGATGTGTCGAGGCAGGTACGGGCCGCCATGGACAGCATGGCCGATGATCTACCGCGCGGTGTACGATACAGCGTGGTACTCGATACGACAGCGTTTGTTTCGGCCTCGATAGATGAGGTCCTTATTACGTTTCTCGAAACAACTCTGCTGGTCGTGCTGGTGATTTTGCTCTTTTTGCAGAATATGCGGGCGGTGGTAATTCCCGCGCTCACCATACCGGTTTCGCTCATCTGCACATTTGCGGTGATGCACCTGTTTGGTTTCTCTATTAATACATTGACGCTGTTTGGCTTGGTGCTGGCCATCGCGATAGTGGTCGATGATGCGATAGTGGTGGTGGAAAATGCCTCCCGATTGCTCGATACGGGTAAATATACGCCCAAAGAGGCGGTGACGATGGCCATGGACGAGATTACCGGTCCTGTGATAGGGGTAGTATTGGTACTGTTGGCCGTGTTTATACCTACGGCATTTATCGGGGGCATTACGGGCGAATTGTATAAACAATTTGCCTTGACTATTGCCACTGCTACCTTTTTCAGCGGGCTCAATTCGCTGACCTTCACGCCGGCGTTGTGCGCTCTTTTCTTACGCCCTACGGGCACCCCTCGCTTCTTTTTGTATCGTTGGTTCAATAAGGGATACGACAGAGTATTGGGTGGATATGTAGCGGTAATCACTCGGTTTTTACGTCGCCCGGCCGTGACCATGATGCTGTTCCTGCTGCTTACGATAGGTTCGATATGGGTATTCCTGCGCTGGCCATCGTCGTTCTTGCCTGCCGAGGATCAGGGCTATTTCATCGTGTCGGTACAATTACCCCCGGCGGCTTCTCTGCAACGTACCGAAGCGGTTACGGCACGTATTGGTAAGCTGTTGGAGAAATATCCCGCCGTGAAATACTACACGACCATCAATGGATTTTCCATCATGGAGGGAGGAAATGCCTCGAACGGGGCTACACTTTTTGTCGTTCTCGAAAATTGGAAGCAAAGGAAGTCGAAAGCCGAGAGTGTGTTTGCTATCGTCGATGATTTCAATGCCCGGGCGCAAGCCATAGAAGAGGCGGTAATATATGCTGTGAATCCGCCGGCCATATCGGGATTGGGGGTGAGTGGCGGATTGGCGTTTGAATTGCAAGACCGCCATAATCGGGGGACAACAGAGCTCGAAAATGCCGTAGAGGCTCTTATGGCCGGGGTGAACAGCACACCCGAATTGGCGATGCTGACGACCTCGTTCCAGGGTAATTCACCTCAATATTTCTTGGATATAGACCGCGATAAGGCCAAAATGCAGGGACTGAAAATCGACGATATTTTCACCACCTTGTCGCTCTATCTGGGTAGTGCCTATGTCAATGATTTTGTCGATTTCGGCCGAATATTCCAGGTGAAAATCGGCGCGCAAGCCGACAGCCGGGCCCGGGTACAAGATGTGTTGAAATTGAGCGTGCGCAACGCCTCGGGCGATATGGTGCCCTTCTCCTCGTTTATCACGTTGCGGGAGCAGTTGGGGCAGGCCTCGGTATTGCGCTATAATATGTATCCTTCGGCGGCCATCACGGCAATACCGGCGGCAGGATACAGCTCCCAACAGGGTATAGAGGCCATGGAACGTCTTACGGCAAGTGTGTTGGGCGATAATTTCGGGTACGAATGGACGGGCGAGACCTATCAAGAGACACAGGCCGGGACCTCTATTACCACTCTGTTCCTGCTGGCCATAGTGGTGGTGATTTTGGTATTGGCGGCACAGTACGAGAGTTGGACCAGTCCCATTGCCGTGATTCTCGGTTTGCCCTTCGCCCTGTTGGGAGCTGTATTGGGGTGTATGCTACTGGGGTTGTCCATCAGTGTGTATAGTCAGATAGGTATCGTGTTGCTTATAGCCTTGTCGGCAAAAAATGCCATTCTCATCGTTGAATTTGCGCGTGACTATCGGGCACAGGGTCGCACTATTACCGAGGCCTCTATCGAGGGCGGACGGGTACGTCTGCGTCCCATATTGATGACCTCTTTGGCGTTTGTATTCGGGGTAATGCCCCTCATATTCGCCACGGGAGCGGGGGCCGAGAGTCGTATAGCGCTGGGCACGGCGGTGGTGTTTGGTATGGCGGTGAATACCCTCCTTGGTACGTTGTTCATACCCAACTTTTATCATCTGATGCAGTCGATACAAGAGCGTATCACGGGGCGATAAAAGTAAGGTCGCACCTTCTCACGAAGCCACGACCTTGGGGAATGTATTTGAGGGAGAAAAATATTAGAAATCAAATCGCAATCCTACTGAGAAGATGTGCGCTTTCAGTTTGTAGTTACGCTCGAAAGCTCCGCCGGTCGAGTATGCGTCGGGATAAGAACCGGTACGAGAGCAACAAGCGGGGTTTACAAAGGCGTAAGAGAGGTCTATCGCCATGAAGTCGGCCGGTTTCAACGAGAGACCGCAGGTGTAACCCATACGGTTCATCGAGGGGGTCTCGGGGTTGAGCAGTTTGCTCTTTACCGGAGTTTGATCGAAATATACACCGGCACGGGCGTGCAACCAGTCGAGAGCCTGATATTCGGCACCTACACGGGCGCAGATGGTGTTGGAGTAGCTTTTCTCAGATTTTTGTTCTACGCCTTGTACGGGAAATTTAATATTGAGCTCGTCGTAAGCCTTCCAGCCTATCCATTGTACGTCGGCATTTACAGTCCATTTGGTGGTGGGACGATACGATACACCCCAAGTGATGGTCTGAGGGAGGGGAAGCTCGGCGGTAAGTTGTTCCTCGTCGAGCAATGCGGCAGTACCTACAGCGGTGGCAATCGATTGGTTGGTTTGTGCCACGGCTTGGAGTATTTGTTGTACATGGTCGCTGTAATAGTCAAACTCGGCCTCGCCCTCTTCTACCTTCATATTCATTTGCGAACGGTAGTTCATACCGATAGACCATTGTTCGTTGATATCCCACAAGATACCTACGTTCACACCGAGAGCCACTTTGGAATCACCGCTGAATTCGCCCGACAATAAAGCACCCGAGTTGTTGATAACTTGTGCATATTGTCCATAAACGGGATTGAGAGCGGCGGCTTGTTGCAATGCTCCGGCTATCATGCTGTTCATCGTGGTGGGTATTACGGCCTTTGACAGCTCGAAGTTACCCCACGAAATCATCAATCCGGCACCGATGGAGAGGTTGTCGAGAATCTTGAATGATACGGTGGGTTGCACGGTGAAGGCTTTGAGATTGATGCTTTGTATCATGTGTGCACCCGACCAGTTGTCACCCCAGTTCATGGCCGAGCCGTCGGGTGTGTAGAAAGCCACACCGGCCGACATGAAATTACAGGGTTTGAAGTTGAGATATACGTGGAGGGGTGTGGATAATGCGTTGTCGGAGTTCTCGATGGTCGAGGTAGCCAGGTTCTTGGCTTTAACGCTCGATTTTATGCCGGCGAAACCGCCCGATATAGAGGTGAGTTGTTCTTGGAATACTGCCGCTGCAGGGTTGAAATAGAGTGACTCGGAATTGAGTTTCATGGCAACACCGGTATTAGCCATACCGGTTTGGCGGGCTGAGAAGTTGTTGATTTGATAACCTTCTGCAACAGCCGTCATGGTGAATGTCGCAGCAAGAATTGAGAGTAATAGTTTTTTCATACGATAGTGTTTGTTTTTTGAAATCGGGTGCAAAGGTAAGGCTATTCTTTTTAAAAACCATAGATTTTTTTAAGAAATTGCACATTTGTCTCAAAAGTGTGCGGCACAAATTGTTTGGTTTTGTGCAAAATTATAAGGGCAACTATTCAGTAAATCAGATAAATAGAGGATTGTTTTAAAACCAAAATTTGCACAAGAAAAAACTTTTTGTGCAAATTCTATTCAGTACAGAGAGCAATAGTATTGAGGTAAAAACAAACAAGGCAAGCCCGTTGCCGAGCTTGCCTTGCAATGTACATGAGTGGTGGCTTATTTCTCTTTTTTCCACAATTTGCTCATATCTTCGAGGGTTTTGCCTTTGGTCTCGGGTACGAGTTTCCATACAAAGATGGCGGCAATAACGCAGATGATGCCATAGAGCGCGTAGGCAAACATGTGGCCGAACTTTTCGCCCATATCGCCGAGGCTCATATTGTACATCGGAACGAATGTCGATGATACGATGAAGTTGAATATCCATTGGAATGCAACGGCGATAGCCACGGCAGCACCGCGAATGGTGTTGGGGAATATCTCGGCGATGAGTACCCAGCAGATGGGACCCCACGAGAACATGAACGATGCCGAGTACACCATAATGCTGATAACCGATACGATGGCGGGCAGGTCGCAGAGGTTGCACAGGGCTACACCCAGCGCGCCTACGGCCATACCGAGAGAACCCGATATGAGGAGCGGTTTGCGACCGAGTTTCTCTACGGTGAATACGGCAACAAGGGTGAACAGTATATTTACGATACCCATCATCACGGTCTGTACCATGGGATTACCCATACCCATCGATTCGAATATACGAGGTGCGAAATAGAGTACGGCGTTGATACCTACGGCTTGTTGGAATACCGAGAGCATAATACCTACGAAGATGACCAGTACGCCATAGGTGAAGAGCTTCTCTTTCTTCTCTTCGGCGGTCGCCTTGATTTCGGCCAGAATTTCTTTAGCTTTGCTATATCCGTTGATACGTTCGAGTACTGAGAGGGCTTTGTTGTCGTTGCCTGTCATGGCCAGGTAGCGCGGAGTCTCGGGTACGAAGCATACAAGTAGGGTGAAAAGTCCGGCGGGGAAAGCTTCGCTACCGAACATCAGACGCCACCCGGTCTCGGTGGCCCAGAGTGATTCACCCGGATTCATAATCTGGTTGATACCATCAATAGCTTTGATTACGGGGTTGATATTATCGCCCAAGATGAGGAAGTTTACAAAGTAAACCACTAATTGTCCGAAGATAATGGCGAATTGGTTCCACGATACCAGTGTGCCGCGAATGTTCGACGGAGCCACTTCGGCAATGTACATGGGGCAGATAGCCGAAGCAAGACCTACACCTACACCGCCTAAGATGCGGTAGAAGTTGAAAGCTATGAGCAACGCGTAGTCGGCTTTACCATATTCGAAGAACAAAAATTCGGGATAATAAGAGCCGAGAGCCGACAAGAAAAAGAATACACCGGCCATGATGAGAGAGTTTTTACGGCCGAGACGGGTGGCACATATACCCGAGATAGCACTACCTATGATACAGCCTATGAGGGCGCTCGATGAGGTGAATCCGTGCATGAAGTCGGTATATACAAAGTCGGTGGCACCCATAAAGAATGCTTGGAGACCTTTTTCGGCTCCTGAGATGACGGCAGTATCGTAACCAAACAACAAACCACCGAGCACGGCTACGAGCACGATGGAAAACAGATAGGTCTTACTGCCTTTTTCTTGATGATTCATGGTATGAATACGTTTTTTATGAAGCTGATAACAATAGAGTGTTTAACACAGCTTCGGGTGGTACTTGGATTGGATTTAAGACGAAAAGGTTATAAGCGTCGTTTTGTGGCGACGCCTATAACCTTAGAATGAAAATTCTCGATTAGCAGTACATGTTCAAGATTGCTTCGTAGAGCTCTTGTTTACCGCTTACTTGTTTGGGTTCACCTACTTGTTTACCGTATGCGTAAACATCTTCGAGGGTGAGTTTGCCCTCTTCAAATTCTTTACCTTTACCGCTGTCGAACGATGCGTAACGGTCAGCAAGCATCTGTTTGTAGGGCGACTCTTCGAGCAGTTGAGCAGCGCTTTCCAATGCACGAGCCATAGCGTCCATACCGGCGATGTGAGCGATGAATATGTCTTCGAGGTCGGTAGAGTTACGACGTGTTTTGGCATCGAAATTGGTACCGCCGTTTCCGAAACCACCATTGCGAATGATTTGCATCATGGCTTGGGTAAGTTCGTAGTTGTCGATGGGGAATTGGTCGGTATCCCAGCCGTTTTGGTAGTCACCGCGGTTGGCGTCGATAGAACCGAGCATATCGTTATCTACGGCTACAGCCAATTCGTGTTCGAAAGTGTGACCGGCGAGGGTGGCGTGGTTTACCTCGATATTTACTTTGAAGTCTTTGTCGAGGTTGTGTGCTTTCAAGAATCCGATTACGGTCTCAGTATCTACATCGTATTGATGTTTAGAGGGTTCCATGGGTTTCGGCTCGATGAGGAACGTACCGGTGAAACCTTTGGCACGAGCATAGTCACGAGCCAAGGTCAGCATTTGAGCCAAGTGCTCTTTTTCACGTTTTTGGTCGGTATTGAGCAGAGACATATAGCCTTCGCGACCTCCCCAGAATACATAGTTGGTACCGCCGAGCTCGATAGTGGCATCGATGGCGTTTTTGATTTGAACGGCAGCACGGGCTACAACGTCGAATTCGGGGTTGGTGGCGGCACCGTTCATGTAACGAGCGTGGCCGAATACGTTGGCAGTACCCCACAACAGTTTGATACCGGTCTCGGCTTGTTTTTGTTTCAAGTAAGCCACTACCTCTTTCAAGTTGGCTTCATATTCTTCTACGGTATCGGCTTCGGTGCACAGGTCGATGTCGTGGAAGCAATAGTACTCGATACCCATTTTTTGCATGAATTCAAAGCCTGCATCTACTTTATCTTTTGCGGCTTGTACTTTGTCGGGATTTACATTCCAAGGGAATTTTTTCGTTCCACCACCGAATTGGTCACCGCCTTCGGCGCACAGAGTATGCCACCAAGCCATAGCGAATTTCAACCATTCGCTCATTTTTTTACCCATGATTACTTTGTCGGCATCGTAGTAACGGAATGCCATGGGGTTGCGGCTTTCTTTGCCTTCGAATTTGATTTTTCCTATTCCGGGAAAAAATTCTTTTGTTGCCATAATTTTTATGTTTTTAGAAGTTAATATTACTTATTATAATGGATAAATTTCTTATTTTATGAGGTTTTCTACAATGCCTTTCCAGCGTGCGTAGGCCTCTTGGTAGGCGGATACGTCTTGAGCGTGGGGTTCGATGACCTGTATTTTCTTCAGCGACGAGAATGCCTCCTCGGTCGATTTGTAGATACCGGCACCGATACCGGCACCCTTGGCTGCACCTACCGAGCCGTCGGTGTCGTAGAGTTCGATGGTGGCCTCGGTTACACCGGCCAATGTGTCACGGAATATGGGACTGAGGAACATATTGGCATGACCGGCTTTTATGGTGCGTATGTCGATACCGATGCTTTCCATGATTTCCATTCCGTACTTGAACGAGAACACGATACCTTCTTGGGCGGCACGCATCAGGTGGTAGCGGTCGTGGCGGTTGTAGTTGAGTCCATGTATCGATGCGCCGATTTCCTTGTTTTGCAATATGCGCTCGGCACCATTACCGAAAGGCACGATGCTCACACCATCGCAACCAATACCCACCTGCGAGGCGAGCAGATTCATATCCGAGTAGGAAATATCTTCGGGGGCTACGTTGCGTTTTATCCATGAGTTGAGAATACCCGTGCCGTTGATACAGAGCAATACGCCGAGACGTGTCTGGTCTTTTTTATGATTTACGTGCGCGAAGGTGTTGACGCGCGATTTTGGATCATAATTTACCGAGCCGTTGATACCATATACCACCCCCGATGTTCCGGCGGTAGAGGCTATCTCGCCGGGATTGAATACGTTGAGTGATAATGCGTTGTTGGGCTGGTCACCGGCACGATAAGTCACGGGTGTACCGGCTTTCAGACCGAGTGCTTGGGCGGCTTGTGCGTGTACGGCGCCTTGTATGCCGAATGTCGGTACGATTTTGGCGATGAGACTCTCGTCGAATCCATAGTGTGCGAGAAGTTCTTTCGACACACATTCGTTTTTGAAGTCCCAGAATATACCTTCGGAGAGGCCCGATACCGTGGTGCGAATGTCGCCGGTGAGTCGCATGGCGATGTAGTCGCCCGGCAACATGATTTTATCTATTTTTTCGAAGATTTCGGGTTCATTCTCCTTGATCCATGCCAATTTCGAGGCGGTGAAGTTACCGGGTGAATTGAGCAGATGTTCGAGGCAGAAACTTTCGCCTAAGGCATTGAACGCTTTTTCGCCGTAAGGTACTGCGCGGCTGTCGCACCATATAATGGCGGGGCGCAACACGTTTTGGTCTTTATCTACTACAATCAGTCCGTGCATTTGGTAGGAGATACCGATAGCCTTTATCTCCGAACCGTCGATACCCGATTGGTTCAATACCGATTGAGTGGCGGCTTGCAGATTTTCCCACCAACGTTCGGGGTTTTGCTCGGCCCAGCCCGATTTTACGGCGATGATTTCCATTTCTTGTTTGGGGGAGAAATCCGAGGCAACACACGCGCCGGTCTGTGCATCGACGAGCGAGGCTTTTACCGACGAACTACCTATGTCGTATCCTAATAAATACATAGTATTCTTGTTTAGATTTGAAGGTGTTTTAAATTTTATTTTTATGAAACAGAAAACAGTGTCATGGTTTCAGCCGTAAAGATACAATTTCTTACCTTAATTTCTATGTAAAATTTATTCTTTTTGGAATTTTTGATTTAAAAAAGTGTTACAATATTGATTTTTAACTTGGTAATACCTCTTTTCGGAAATGATATTATAGTCGCTTTCGGTGCTGAAACAACCGAAAGTGTACTTTTCGGGCATTGTTTTTGCCTCGAATTTATTTATTTTATGAACATCTGTAGCAAAAATATCTACTTTCCCTATGAAAATATACACATCGCTGTATTGCTCATATCTGCTTTTTTTGCTATCTTCGCCATATCATTTCAAAATCGTATAACATATGAAAACCGTAATTGCAACTAAGTCTGCCCCTGCGGCTATCGGCCCCTATAGCCAAGCCATACAAGTGGGAAATATGCTTTTTACTTCTGGACAAATTCCTATCGATCCCGCTACCGGACAATTTGTAGAGGGAGGTATCACCGAGCAGACGACACAAGTGTTTGCCAACCTCAAAGCTGTACTTGCCGAGGCCGGATATACCTTCGACGATGTGGTGAAGACCACCGTATTCTTGGCCGATATGTCACTTTTCGTGCCGATGAATGAGGTGTATGCCGCTCAGTTTACCGGCGCTTTTCCCGCTCGCTCGGCCGTAGCTGTAAAAGAACTCCCCAAAGGCGCCCTCGTCGAAATCGAAGTCGTTGCCGTAAAATAAGCCGGCAGTTCTTTACGAGAAACCTCCGGTTGTAAAATAAACGTGTGTTCAGATCGATTTGGACACACGTTTTATTTTTGCGTACACACGCCCCGGGTATCCCTACAATGATAGTTTTATCAAAAAAACAGTGCGCATCTTTCGGTGCGCACTGTTTGTAGGGTGGGTATTTGTGAATTACCAAATAACTACACGCTCGGCAGGCTCCATATACATGGGCATATCGGGGGTAATACCGAACGCGTCGTAGAAGGTCTCGATGTTTTTCAAGGCTGCATTTACGCGCCAGCGTCCCAGGGAGTGCGAGTCGATGCGGGTACGACGCAGTATCTCCTCATCGCGTATATTGCTGGCCCACAAAGCTGCGTAGGCCAAGTAGAAACGTTGCTCGGGGGTAAATCCGTCGATAGGTTGCAACGCGGTATCTTGTGTGGCATTTTTGAAAGCCGTGTAGGCGACGCGCAATCCGCCTTGGTCGGCAATGTTCTCTCCCAGAGTGAATCGGCCGTTGGCGTGTACGGTATCGAGCACGATGATATTGTTGAATTGCTCTACGAGTACATCGGCGAGGGCATTGAATTTCTTGGCATCTTCGTCGGTCCACCAGTTGTTCAGATTACCGGTCTTGTCGAACTGACGGCCCATATCATCGAATCCGTGTGTCATTTCGTGACCTATCACCACACCTATGGCACCATAGTTCACGGCATCGTCGGCATCGGCATAGAAGAAGGGCGGTTGCAGTATGCCGGCCGGGAAACATATTTCGTTGGTCGTAGGGTTGTAATAGGCGTTTACGGTCTGCGGACTCATATACCAACGCGATTTATCGACAGGTTTATCTACATTCGACAGCATATATTCCATCTCGAAACGCGAAGCTGCCTTCAGGTTTTCCCAATAGCTTTTTTCGGTGGTAATATTGAGCGAAGAGTAGTCGCGCCATTTATCGGGATAACCGATTTTCACGGTAAAGGCGGCTAATTTCTCTTGTGCTTTGAGCTTGGTTTCCTCGCTCATCCATTCGAGGTTGCCGATATGTTGATGCAGGGCTTTTTGCAGATTACCGACCAATTTCAACATACGGTCCTTAGATTCTTGGGGGAAGTATTTGGCAACATACAATTCGCCGATGGCTTCACTCAGTACAGCGTCGGTGGTACCGAGCGAACGTTTCCAGCGGGCGCGTTGCTCTTGCTTGCCCGAGAGAGTGCGACCGAAGAAATCGAATCGGGCGGCTACAAAATCGTCGCTCAGGTACGAGGCGGCGTTGTTGAGTAGGGTGAATGTGAGATAGTCTTTGATTTCGTTCTCCGAGAGTTGTGCGTAGAGTTTGTCAAACCCGGCGAAGAAGGGTGTCTGACTTACGTCGATATGTTGCAGATTGTTTACGCCCAATCCCTCGAAGTAGGTGTGCCAATCGAAGTTTTTATGCTCTTTGGCAAAGGTGGTGTAGGGCATACGGTTGTAGTTGAGATAGGGATTGCGCAACTCCTCTTTGGCAAAAGATATTTGGGCCAGTTGTGTCTCGATTTTGGTTACGGATTGACGAGCGGCCTCGGCGGCCTCGTCGCTATATCCGGCGAGGCGGAACAGGGTGACGATATAGCGGTGATATGCGTCACGTATGGCTATGTTGGCACTATCGTCGATGAGGTAATAATCCCTGTCACCCAGTGCTATACCGCCCTGAGAAATACTCAACAGATTCATGTCGCTGTTTTTCATGTCGGCGCCGACGTATGTGCCGAAAAACGGATATACGCCGTCCATGTGCATCTGAGCCACCAATGCGGTAAGGGCTTTTTTACCCGTAGTACCGGCTATCTGCTCCATGTCGGCTTTGAGAGGGGTTACTCCCTCGGCATTGAGGCGTACACTGTCGAGACCTAAGTTGTACAGATCGCCGATTTTCTTGGCTACACTGCCGGCCGGTTGTTCTTTTTCACTTAACTCGGATACCAACTCATTCACTTGCTTTTCGCACACCTCTATGAGGTAGTCGAACGAGCCATAGCGGCTGTATTCGGGTTTCAATGGATTGTTTTTCATCCAACCGCCACAAGCGTATTGGTAGAAATCCTCGCCCGGTGTAACGCTCTGGTCGAAATTGGCGAGGTCGATAGGTTTTTTAGGTTGTTCGGTACATGCCGATAATACCATACCGGCAGCGAATGACAACATCATCAGTTTTTTCATTTTATGTGATTTTAAAATTCTTTCTGAAAAGTCGTTTCTATAAATTTATTTCGGCTTTTATTTCTTCGAGAGTCATGGTCTGCTCGGTCCACAACTCCATGAGGGTGTCGAGGTCTTTTTTCAGATTTCCGTGACGCATACACAGGTCTATGTCGGCCATACCCTCGGGGGTGGAGAGGGTTGCCTCTATCGCGCTCACCTCGGCTTCCAGTTTGGCAATGCGTTGCTCGGTATCGTCGATGGCTCGCTCTTGGCGTTTTATGCGACGTTGCAGTTCTTTTCGGGCTTCGAATGTGAGTTTGTTGTCGCTTTGGACCGGTTTCGACTCCTCTTTTTTACCCGGGGTAGCCGGCTTGGCTTTCGCCTCCAATTCTTTGAGCGAATCTATTTTCTTGCGCGACAAGAAGTCGTATATGCCACCGAGATGCTCTTTGATGCGTTGATTGCCAAACTCGTAAACCTTCGATACCAATCCGTCGAGAAACTCGCGGTCGTGCGATACCACTATCAAGGTGCCGTCGAACTCCTTCAGTGCCTGTTTCAGCACATCTTTGGTGCGCATATCGAGGTGGTTGGTAGGCTCGTCGAGTATCAGCAGATTTACCGGTTCGAGTAGCAGACGTATCATGGCCAGGCGCGTCTTTTCTCCTCCCGACAATACTTTTACTTTTTTGTCGGAGGCCTCGCCACCAAACATGAAAGCGCCCAATATATCGCGTATCTTGGTACGAATGTCGCCTACCGCCACGCGGTCGATGGTATCGAACACGGTGAGCGACTCGTCGAGCAGTTGAGCCTGATTCTGCGCAAAATAGCCTATCTGCACATTGTGCCCGAGTTTCAATTCTCCATCGTAGGGTATCTCGCCCATGATACATTTTACGAGTGTCGATTTACCCTCGCCGTTTTTACCCACGAAAGCCACTTTTTCGCCCCGTTTTATGGTAAACTCGGCGTTGGCAAAAACGGTATGCTCCCCATATCGCTTGCCCAAATTTTGGGCTATAACAGGGTAATCGCCCGATCTTGGAGCCGGTGGAAAGCGCAGCCGCAATCGCGACATATCCACCTCATCTACCTCTATGCGCTCTATCTTTTCGAGCTGTTTGATACGCGACTGCACCTGCACGGCTTTGGTCGCCTTGTATCGGAACCGTTCTATAAAAGCCTCGGTGTCTTGTATCTGTTTTTGTTGGTTCTCAAAAGCACGTTGTTGCTGTTCGAGGCGTTCGGCGCGCAACTGCACATATTTAGAGTAGTTCACTCGGTAATCGTAGATATGTCCCAACGATATTTCGATGGTGCGGGTAGTGACATTGTCAATAAAAGCCCGGTCGTGCGATACGAGTACTACGGCGTTGGCCCGTGTCGAGAGGAATGTTTCGAGCCATTGAATAGATTCTATATCGAGGTGGTTTGTAGGCTCATCGAGCAGCAATACGTCGGGGCGTTGCAGTAGCAGTTTGGCCAGTTCTATACGCATACGCCACCCGCCACTAAACTCCGCTGTGGGACGATCGAAATCGCTTCTCGTGAATCCGAGACCGATAAGTGTCTTTTCTATCTCTGCTTGATAATTGTCCGAACCCGATAGGGTGAGCTGTTCCGTGGCTTGCGTCACACGCTCTATCAACTCCTGATACGACTCGCTCTCGTAGTCGGTGCGTTCGGCAAGCTCGGTATTCATACGTTCGAGACGGGCCTGCAATTCGTGTATGTGTGCGAATGCCGTAGCCGCCTCTTCCATTACCGTGCGGCTGTCCGACAGCTGCATCTGTTGGGGCAGATAGCCTATAGTGATATCTTTGGGGCTGTTTACGATACCCGAGGTAGGGGCTTGCAAGCCGGCTATGATTTTGAGCATAGTCGATTTGCCCGCACCGTTTTTACCTACCAGCGCGATACGGTCTTTCTTGTTGATGACGTATGTAATCTTGTCGAGCAGCGTGAATCCGCCGAACTCCACGGTTAATCCTTCTATAGATATCATGACTTTTCGGTTTAGAAGTAGTTTTGAGACCTTTTATGCAATTCAATACCACCTCTATAAATAATTATCGGTTGTGATGCCGATATTTGCAGTCGCAAAGGTACAAAAACAGATTCTATTTCCGAAATTATTTATTTGGTGTCCAGAAATATTTCCAAAAGTATTGAGGTAAGAATTTTGTGAAATAAAATGGAAATTTCTATTCAAAATATTTGCTTACGCAAAGACAATTATCTACTTTTGCACATATCACTTCCCGGTCATAATCTGTTGGTGGTGATAATATTTACATAAAGGCGTTTACTTGCGCTTTGGTTTTGACACCCTGAAATCCTAGGAAAATTTCAAAAAACAAGTCAAAAACTAAGCAATGGTGAATGTCCCATGAGTGTGTTATATACACACCACCCGTACCCTCGTGTCATCGGTGTATCAGAGACCATGACAATATAGGGTGCGGATATGGTTTATATACATATTCGGCGTGGGGCTTTCGCATTGCTCGTTTCGACTTGTATGGGCATATTCCTAGGAGCCTCGGGGTGTGAAGCGAGTGATAAGTTCGGAGCTTCACGCTTTTTTGTGTATATATCATTGGTATTATTAACACACGTCATAGGAGCTGGGACGTCACTTATGGTCTCTCATATAAATGGAGACGGAACGACTTTAAGTATGCTGTTCAATTCATTAGAATTTTTACTCTATCTTCCGATTGTTTTTTCTTTGTATTGGTTTGTATTCAATCAAATACATTGGCAAAATGTTTTAATAGTTATAGCAAGCTATATATTTTATGGATATTGGGACTGGCGTTTTTTACTACTTATTGCAACTACTACAATATTCAGTTTCACAGCAGGAGTATTAATAGAACGCTTTGAAACTCGTCGAACACTTCGAAAAGTTATCAGTGGATTAAATATCATTATCAACCTATTGATTCTATGTATATTTAAATATTATGATTTTTTTGTCGAAAGTTTTGTGGAATTGTTCTCAAATTTCAATATTAAAATAAATTGGACTACATTGAATCTGGTTCTTCCTGTTGGAATTAGTTTCTACACATTTCAAGCATTAAGTTATAGTATAGACGTATATAAAAAGAAATTACCAGCATGCCGAGATGTTATTGCTTTTTCGGCCTATATAAGTTTTTTTCCACAACTTGTGGCTGGACCGATAGAACGGGCTACGAATTTACTTCCACAATTTTATAAGAGTCGCCATTTTGATTATAATCAAGCCATATTAGGCGCTCGTCAGATTCTTTGGGGATTTTTTAAGAAAATTGTAATAGCAGATGGAGCGGCCACAATAATCGATAATATTTGGTGCAATATTGAAAGTTATAATAGTACGACACTAATAATAGGAGCGATATTATTTGCATTTCAAATATATGGAGATTTTTCAGGATATTCCGATATCGCTATAGGTCTCGCCCGACTATTTGGATTCACACTGGTGAAAAATTTCGATTTACCTTATATATCCCGAGATGTCGCAGAATTTTGGCGACGATGGCATATTTCATTAAACAAATGGTTTATTGATTACATATATATACCTTTGGGGGGGGGAAGTCGAAAAACATTGTTTGTAACAATAAGAAATGTATTTGTAATCTTCTTACTGAGTGGATTATGGCATGGTGCTAATTGGACCTATATTGTATGGGGATTGTATCATGCAATATTATTCATTCCGTTACTGCTTTTCCGACGAAATCGCAACAATATAGGTGTGGTAGCCCCAAATCGGTTGATTCCATCATTAAAAGATTCTTTACAAATTCTGGTAACGTTCCTTTTGGTTACTATCGGTTGGGTTATATTTCGGGCAGAGAGTTTACAAGATGGGTGGCTTTATCTATCAAGAATGGCGGATATTTCTCAAATAGGAATTCCCAACTTAGATGGTCGATTACTTATGCAATTAGCTGAGGTAAGCATAGCCATTTTTATATTGATTATAGTGGAATGGTATTATCGTGCAGAAAACATTGTATTGGTTAATATTCCCCCAATAACACAATGGATATGCTGGATATTAATAGCTGTTTGGTCGATTTTGTTTTATTCGCCCAATCAAACTTTTATCTATTTCCAGTTTTAGATAGTATTTTTCACTTTCTTAAAATATAATTCTGATTATGAAAAAATTTATTCACACATTTCTTTTATTTACAATATTAACTCTTGGTGTATTCGTAATCATTAGTATTGTATTGCCATATAGTAAAGATGGTTATATTCGAGAACAATTTGTAAAAATGGATTTATTATCAGATACAAGACGAGGTCCATCTATAGTCTTATTAGGTGGTAGTAATTGTGCATTTGGTTATAAATCTGATTTGTTGGAAAATTCTCTAAAAGTACCTGTAATCAATGCTGGATTACACGCCGGTTTTGGCTTGAAACTAATTGTCGATGATTGTTTTCGTTATTTACATTCTGGAGATATTCTAGTATTATCTCCGGAGTATTCTCATTTTTTTGAAGAACATACATATGGAGAAAAGCCCTTAGCGGAATTGTGTTACCTTTCACAAGATTATTTCCGACTATTATGCTATCGGCAACGTATGGTAGTAATAGAGAATCTACCGGCTGTCTTCAGAAGTAATATAGAAAACGCGGTCGCTACTCAGTTTAATTATCAATTCCAATCTATATATCGTAGTTCGGGATTTAATCGATATGGAGATTTTATCGCTCACCGAGATAAAAATAATGTAAGTTACCATGGACGTATATCCGTTCATAAACATGAGTCCAAACCTAATATCAAATATTTCAAAGAACTTGTTTCGCAACTCGATACACTTCGACATAGAGGTGTAGAGGTTGTTTTGTATCCGCCAGCAATAGCTCACTCTGAGTTCATTACTCAATCAAAAAATATTGATTGGGTTAAAATGTCATTACGAAAAGCGGGTTATTCATTCATTTGTACTCCAGAGGAGACCTCGTATTCCGACAACCTATTTTACGATACGGCCTATCATTTATCTGATTATGGAGCGGAAAAACATACTAAAAAACTAATTGCACTATTATTGAATCATAAATCAATCGAATCTCCGCATTGTGCCTATAAATCGTCTTATACGGGGCTGTAATATCTTATGTCGATGGCATAATGAAATTCCCAAAACTGTATGCTGTATTTTTATCGGACAGTAATAAAATGACATCTTCGATGTATATTATCGAGGCGTCAAATGTTAAAAACCTCGGAGAGGTTTCTTAGGGGGAAGCCCTACGCATGGGTACCATGAGCACAAGTAAAAGAGAGCAGACGTATTAGAAACGCCAGCTCTCTGGGGTAAGGTTGTTAAGCACTGACTAAATGGTACGAAACTCGAAAATCGTTTAGTCGAATATTTTGTTCCAAAGCTTACCATGAGGCTGTTGAGGCCGGAATAAACTTATATAGGGATAACGGATTTCCTTATTAGCGAATTATAATTACCCACAAAAAAAGTCTGCGCTCCAATGGGGCGCAGACTTTCGTCAGGATTTCGAAATCCTATAAAAAGTCAATTTTAGTCGTTGTAGGTTGGCAGGTGCGAGTAATCGGTGGAGTAGCGAAGCATTTGCTCGGCATAGCCTTCGTCGTATGCTACAGTCACGTCGGTAATTTCGCCATTGGCATCGGTCACTGCGGTATATACGGGATTGACAAAACCTTTGTAGGGTTTGATGTTCAGTTTTCCATAGCGTTCCAATACCTCGGCGTGCAAATCACGATCCACTTTCACACCATAATTTTCTACGAGGGCCTTGCCGGCTTCGTAGTCGCCGGTCGATTTTATACGTTGTACCTCGGCCAGTAATTCTCCGATGAGGGTGCGCATTTTGTCATAATCGTTTACTACGACATAGCGTTTTCCGTCACGAGTCTTTATTTCGAGCACTTTGTCGTCGGCTCCTTTTTCGAGAATCCAGCGGGCTATGAGCTGGCGATTGCGCATGTGCGACTCCTCAATGTCCTTACCCGGAACGATGCGCATGAGTTGTGTCATAAGACCATTCATCATATAGCGGTAGTATTCGGCTTTGTAGGCCTCCTTATTGGGCAACAATCCGAGTTCCACCATTTTGTCGTCGGCCAGATAGTAGAGCGCAAAGAGGTCGGCGCGAGTTTCTTCGAGAGCCGAACTGTAGGAGCGCAACGCGTCGGGGCTGGTACCAGGCAATAGTTTGCCCGAGCCATGGCCGAGGCACTCGTGAAGGTCGGTATGCAGATTATCTACAAGGAATCCATATTCGTTGATGAGCTTACGTTCTTTGTCGCTCCATATAAATTCCTCGCCGAATCCGTTGCCTTGGGCGGCTTTGTCGTAGGCCGACGTGATATTTTCGATTGTAACCGATTTAGAACCATGAATGTGGCGTATCCAATCGGCGTTGGGCAGGTTTATACCGATGGGAGTAGAGGGATAGCAATCGCCGGCCAGTATGGCGGCGGTAATCACTTTGGCCGAAACACCTTTTACCTCTTCTTTTTTGAAAGCGGTGTCGATGGGCGAGTTGTTCTCGAACCATTGGGCGTTTGCACTGATTATTTCGGTGCGGTGCGAGGCCTCGATGTCTTTGAAGTTTACAATCGATTCCCAGCTGCCTTTCAACCCTATAGGGTCGCCATATACCTCGGTAAATCCATTTACGAAATCGACTTGAGAATGGTCGGTAACCCACTCTACGGCATATTGGTCGAATGTCTTCAAATCACCGCTGCGGTAATAGTCCGACAGGGTTGAGATTACCTCGCGTTGATGGTCGTTCTCGGCCACTTCTGCCGCTTTGTCGAGCCAATAGATAATTTTTTCGATGGCTTCGCTGTAGCGACCACCGAGGCGATATACCTGCTCTATGAGCCGGCCGTCGCGTTTCACCAATCGACTGTTTAATCCATAGGATATAGGCATCGTATCACCGGGCACTTTCATAGCGTCGTAGAAGGCTTCGGCTTCGGCTTGTGTCACACCATCGTAGTAGTTACAAGCCGAGGTGGCTATGAGGTCGGTTCCGGCTTCCTGATTTACACGCTTGCACAGCGTATCGGGGTTGAAAATTACCGGGCAGATGTCTCCGAGGAGCTCATCTACGTTACCCTCCTCTTTCAATGGCAGGGCGGCAGCCGGTAGTGACCGTACAGCGCTTTCGAAGTAGGCTTGACTGAATTCCGGAGTGAATTTGTCGGTGGAGTAGTGGTGGTGTATGCCGTTGGCAAACCACACCTGTTTCAGGTATTTTTCCAACGCCTTAAACTCTGCATTGTCGCGATCGCCTTCATACTCGGTGTATATGGCTTCGAGGGTACGACGTATAGCGAGGTTCCATTTACCATTTTGGTCGAAAAGTATATCACGACCTTGCAAGGCGGCTTCGGTAAGGTAATAGACCAATTTTTTTTGTTGTAACGACAGATTTTCAAATCCGGGTACCCGGTACCGCAGTATCTCCAGGTCGGCAAATTGCTCTACCGTATAGTCGAAATTGTCGGTCGTTTTCGGGGTATCGGCACAGGCCGATAATAGTGTTGCTGTCATCATAATTCCGATAAGTTTTTTCATATTATCGTCTTTTTGTTTTTGATAAGATATTTGCTGTTATTTGGGTTCTGTTGCGATAGGCCTCGTTATTCAACATATAAAACAAGTCCTTTCAGATATTCACCTTCGGGGTGATATATATTTACCGGGTGGTCGGCCGGCTGGGTGAGCTGGTGCAATATGCGCACCTTACGACGAGCCTGAGCGGCCGCGCTGAATACGGCCAGTCTGAAATCGTTCTTGCTTACCGCCTGCGAGCAAGAGAAAGTAAATAAGATTCCGCCCGGCTGTATCTTCTCGAATGCCAACGCGTTGAGTTTTCTATACCCTTGCAGGGCGTTGTGCAATACGTTTCTATGCTTGGCAAATGCCGGCGGGTCGAGTACTATCAAGTCGTAGCGGTCGCCCATTTGTTCGAGGTACTTGAAGGCGTCTTCGGCATAGGCCTCGTGGCGTGTATCGCCGGGGAAATTCAATTCCACGTTTTTGTTGGTGAGGTCAATGGCTTTCGATGAGCTATCGACCGAATGTACCAATTTCGCACCGCCTCTCATGGCTGCAAACGAGAATCCCCCCGTGTAGCAGAACATATTCAGCACCGAGCGATTGCGGGCATATCGTTCGAGCAGGGCGCGATTTTCGCGTTGATCTACAAAGAAGCCTGTTTTCTGCCCTTTGAGCCAATCGACATGAAATTTCAGACCTCGTTCTATTGCAATGTTTCCGGCATCGCCTCCATACAGATATTCGTTGGTAGCGTCGAGTTGCGCCTTGTAGGGTAGGGTGGTTTCCGACTTGTAGAAGATACTTTTCAGCCTGTCGCCCATGACCTCTTGCAGGGCTTGAGCCAATATATGGCGGGCATAGTGCATACCCGGCGAGTGTGCTTGCATTACAGCCGTGTGGTCATATATGTCGATGATGAGTCCCGGTAAGTAATCGCCCTCGCCATGTATCAGTCTGTAGGTGTTGTTATACTCCTCATCGATGAGGCCTATACTTTGACGTACATTGTACGCGGCTTGTAATCGTACTTTGTAAAATTCAAGATCGATAGGGGTATCTTCGAATGAGAGTATTCTCACGGTGATACTGCCTATTTGGTAGTGTCCTACGGCTATGAAATTACCTTTACTATCGGTTACTTTCACTATATCACCCTCCTCGGGTTGCACGCTCATACTATGTATGGCACCAGAGAATACCCAAGGGTGGAATCGTTTCAGCGACTCCTCTTTGCCGGGTTTCAGTTTTATTATCGCGTAGTTCATATCCGAAAATTTCAGAACAACTTCTTAGAAAAAGAATCGTATTATATCGTTGAGGTTGGCATATATCAGCAAGCCGAAGAGCAGTACCATGCCGGTGATTTGGGCATACTCCATGAATTTTTCGTTCGGTTTGCGACGGGCTATCACCTCATAGAGCAGGAACAGTACATGCCCGCCATCAAGAGCCGGAATGGGCAGTATATTCATAAATGCCAATATGATGGAGAGGAATGCGGTCATTTGCCAGAAAGCCTCCCAATTCCATACCGAGGGGAATATGCTGCCTATCGTGCCAAATCCGCCGAGGCTGTTGGCACCCTCTTTGGTGAATACATATTTGAAGTCGCTTACATAGCCCACAAGGGTGTCAAATCCCTTTTTGATACCCTTGGGTATCGACTCGAAAAATCCATAATATATGGTTTCGGTGGGGTAGAATGTAGTGGCGGGTATCAGCGAAATACCTATTTTGCCCTCTTCGTTTACGGCTACCGACAGGTTTTGTTTTTCGCCATTGCGCACGAAGGTAATGTCGGTATTCCCGTTTTTATAATTCGACAACTGTGCGGTGAAGTCGGTATAATCCGAGGTAGGTACGCCGTTTACGGCAATAATGCTGTCGCCGCTTTGCATTCCGGCGTCATAGGCTCCATATCCGGCTATGGCGTTATCTACCACTACCGGCATACGACACGAGGCAAAACGTTGGTTCCCACCGAGTAATTGCAACATGAGGTCTTCGGGGAGGGTGAGTGTCACCACTTCACCATTACGCAATACCTCAACCTCTTTGGCTTCGGCTAATGTGCGAATGGTTTCGCCCGAGAATTCATAGATTTCTTTGCCATCGGCCCTCAGCGGGAGGTCACCATCTACAAATCCGGCATTGTGGGCAATCTCGCTATATACCAAGTTCCCTCCGATATTCTTCATCGGCAGTCGGGTTTCACCCCATACCCAGGCTATCATCGAGTAGATAATCAAGGCCAATATGAAATTGTTGATTACCCCCGCGGTCATGATGAGCAGTCGCTGCCACGCCGGTTTGGAGCGGAACTCCCACGGCTGTTCGGGTTGAGCCATCTGTTCTTTGTCCATCGATTCGTCTATCATACCGGCTATTTTTACATAGCCGCCGAAGGGCAACCAACCGATACCATATTCGGTATCGCTGTTTTTGGGTTTGTATTTGAACAGCGAGAACCAAGGGTCGAAAAAGAGATAAAATTTCTCCACCTTCACCTTGAAAAGGCGAGCAAAGAAAAAGTGCCCCAATTCGTGTATGAATACCAGAATTGAGAGGCTGAGCATGAGTTGGGCGGCTTTTATCAAAAAAGTTTCCATAAATAATACTGAAGTCAAATATTGTTTTTAGAAGTTGTTTTTAATCTTAGGATAAGATATTTCTATACGAGTAAATCTTTTGTAATGCGACGAGCCTCGGTGTCGGTGGCTACATAGTCGTCGTAAGTGGGGGTGGCGATGAATGTCGCCTGCTCCATGGTGCGTGCTATGACACGGGGCATATCGGTAAACGCTATGCGGTCGTGGAGGAATGCATCTACCACTATCTCGTTGGCGGCGTTCAATATACAGGGCATATTACCACCTTGGCGCATGGCCTCGAACGCGAAACCGAGTAACGGAAATTTCTCCGTGTCGGGTTGCTCGAATGTGAGCGTGGCATAGTGTGGAAGTTCCGGTTTCGGATCGTTACTCGGCAATCGATGCGGAAAGGCAAAGGCATATTGTATGGGCAGTTTCATATTGGGCAGTCCCAACTGTGCCTTTATGGCGCCGTCGCTGAATTGTACCATAGAATGTACTATCGATTGCGGGTGTACCACCACCTCTATCTGTTCGGGGGTGACGCCAAACAGCCATTTGGCCTCGATTACCTCAAATCCCTTGTTCATCATCGAGGCCGAGTCGATGGTGATTTTAGCACCCATTTTCCAATTAGGGTGTTTCAGGGCCTCGTTTTTGGTCACGTTTTTCAACTCCTCCTTACTCATTGTGCGGAACGGTCCGCCCGACGCTGTGAGTATAACCTTTTCCACGGGACTGTTGTTCTCGCCGGCCAAGCATTGGAATATGGCCGAGTGCTCCGAATCGACCGGGATAATGGGCACCTTATTCTCAACGGCGAGACGGG
This sequence comes from Coprobacter sp., assembly GCA_017462265.1. Classification (GTDB taxonomy): domain Bacteria; phylum Bacteroidota; class Bacteroidia; order Bacteroidales; family UBA11471; genus Caccoplasma. The sequence goes on from JAFTRN010000030.1 coordinate 144,489, forward strand.
TTATCAGCTCACCGGCCACGACGAGGGTTTCTTTGTTGGCAAGAGCGATAGCCTTGCCGGCTTTGATGGCTCGAATGGTGGGGTATAATCCCGCATATCCCATCATGGCGGTCAGCACCATGTCGATAGGGGCCGCCTCTACGATTTGGGCTATGGCGTCGCTACCGGCATATACCTTTATAGGCAGGTCGCTCAGCGCCTCTTGCAGTTCGGCATAGAGCGATGTGTCGGCAATGACTACAGCCTCGGGGGTATATTTGCGAGCCTGCTCTATCAGCAGTTTCACGTTGTGCCCGGCAGTGAGGACATACACCTCGAAGAGGTCGGGGTGTTCCGATATCACCTCCAAGGCTTGAGTGCCTATCGACCCGGTGGAACCTAATATGGCTAATTGTTTTTTTCTTCCCATAGGTTGTCTGTTGTCAGAATCGAATATATTCAGAAGGGTCTAAGGGTACACCGTCGTGCCATAATTGGAATTCGACGTATGGACGCAATTGTCCGTCGATACGATCACCCGAGAGAGCGATGTTTTCGCCTTCCGATACTTTTTCGCCTACGGTTTTCAGTAACCGCGCGTTGTATTTATATATCGATATATAGTTGTTTTTGTGCTGAACCTCTATTACATACCCCTGATCCAAACTATAATATGTAGCCACGACCGTGCCGTCGAGTACGGCGGCCACACCCGATTTACGAGTAGGAGTGATATGTATGCCGTATAGTCCCTTCTTGGGGTTGAATCGGTGGGTGATACTGCCCTTCACCGGCGGATATAGTATTATATCCTCGGAGATGTTGTGGTTGAACACGTCGAGCGTGTATTTGCCCTCTTCGTTATAATCCTTCAAAAATGAGTTGGTGGCTGTCGATGGGGGCAATAACGAGTCGATGGGGTAGCTTATCAGCGGTTGCTCTTTGTCTATCTCCAAGGAATCAAAAGGTATGTCGCCTGATAGTATTGTGGAGATATTGTTGAGGTAGGTCCCGTTGATGGCGACGATATGCGAAAGCGAATCTACCGAGAGCGCGTTTTTTACGATCTGTCCTCGCATATCGGCACTGATATAGCCGGGGAGGGCGCGACGCAACGGTGTGCCGGTGATGAGGTATATGGTGAGCACACCTATCAGTATCACGGCAACCGAGGTGGCCAATATGGCCGTCAGTCGCGATACACGAAACTCCCACACCATCGCCAACGTATTTTCGTTGAAGAGGGTTACTTTGTAGGAGAAGCGCAGTTTCTTCCAGAATGATTTTATCTTGTTACCGCTCATCGGTGATAGAGTATAATTCGTATATGTCGGCGTGATTACCTACACGCCTCCAAATTTGCAAAGTTAATAAATATTCGTCATACTTTCCCTATACCGTGTCGTTTTTAGGAAACTTTTCATTTTTCAGCGCGTCGTTTTTCGCTGCATCATTTCGCGAGTCGGTGAACAGAAACGCTGTCTGGGTTGTTGTAAATGAAGTCATAGAACGCTTTCTCTACTCCCGGGGAGTGGGTGTTTCTTTCAGTTATCCGGGGTAAACAAAATGTATAAATCTATGAAAACAAAAAGATGTTTTTTGTACACGGCCCTTTCGGTGGTAGCCTGTGGATTTCTGTTCAGCCCCACAGCCTCGGCGCAGACACTTGTCGTGGAGGAAGAGATTATCGAGGTAGAAACCTTGCCCGGTACAAAGTATTACAGCAAGCACGTGGGCGATAATTGGTTCTTGTCGGTGGGTGCGGGGGTGAATACCTATTTGCACTCGTCGCACAAAGGTACGCTCGAATACAATCTGGCACTTGATATTGCCGGGGGTAAATGGCTGTCGCCATATCTGGCTTTGCGTCTGAATCTTATGGGTGGTGAGGTACAGAAAAAATGGCCTGCGCCGGGCGAAATACAATCGGCGCGTTATGTGGCGATGTATGGCGACTTGATGTGGGATATAACCAACTCGCTCGGAGGTTACGATCCCGGACGTATCGTTTCGTTACGTCCCTTTGCCGGTGTGGGTTCTATCGTTACATTCCAAAATTCCATGGCAGGGCATCGCACCTACCTTTTCCCCGTGTCGGCCGGTCTCAATCTCAGTTTCCGCCTATGTAAATATGCAGATATATTTCTCGAAGGTCGAGCCAACATCATGGGTAACAATTTCTCGGGTGTGCGACAGGGCCGTCAGGTCGAATCTATAGTGTCGCTTATGGCCGGTGTAACCATTAATTTCGGTCGGGATCGATTCTACGCCTACAATCCCTATGCCGAGCAGGCAGTGCGTAATGAGTTGAACGATGAGGTAAACGCCCTGCGAGAGAAGTTGGCTGAGGTCGAAAGCCGTCCCTTGCCTCCGCCCGAGGAGGTAATTGTGTATCTGCCGACACCGGTCGATACCACACCCTCGTGCGACGCCCGCCTCATGTCGGTGGTGCGATTCTCGCTCAATAGTGCGGTGATTACCCCGGCCGAGATGGTCAATATCTACAACGTGGCTCAATATATGCAGGAACATTCGAGTTGCACGCTGGTTGTCACCGGGTATGCCGATGAGGATACCGGTACGCCCGAGTATAACCGACTGTTGAGCGAGCGACGAGCTCGGGCGGTGATGGATATACTTACAAAGGATTACAACCTACCCGCTTCTCGCATAGAATTGGTTGCAGGGGGAAGTACCACCCAGCCCTATCCTTCCAACAATGCATGGAATCGTATCGTGCTATTCTCGACCAAATAATACTAAACAGACAAAATTATAGTTTATTGGCAGAATGGTAAAAAATAATCATTAAACATATTTTATTATGGGTAAAAAAGGTGTCGAAATTATCGATTTGGACGTACAAAAATTAATCGCTCTACTAAATGAGGCATTGGCCGAGGAGTGGTTGGCCTATTATCAGTATTGGATAGGTGCGCGCGTCATGAGTGGTCCCATGCGTACCGATGTGGAAAAAGAGCTATATGCTCATGCCGCCGAGGAATTGCATCATGCCGAGTTGCTGGCCGCCCGCATTATAGAGCTTGATGGCACACCGGTATTGTCGCCCGATGAGTGGACGTCGCTGGCAAGGTGTAAATACGAGTCGCCTACCGACCCCTATGTAGAGACTATCTTGTTGCAGAATCTGGCATCGGAACGATGTGCCATACAGCGATATGAGGCGTTGGCGCAACTTACCGATGGGAAGGACTTCACGACATTTTCTATTGTCACCGAGATTCTTGCCGAAGAGGCCGAACATGAGCACGATATAGAGTCGTGGCTCGAAGATATACGGCTTTTCCGAGAAAGTCTGGTCTCTACGATGGTCGAGAAAGAGATTTTGGAATAATCTCTTTTATTAGCGACACGGGAGGAGAATTTGCTTCGGGCGATTCTCCTTTTTTTGTTACAATATATTGCAAATATGAAAAATAGTGCTACATTTGCAAAGACCATAAACCCAAAACTCATGAAAGCCGAGGCCCTCAGAGGAAAAAATATCTTTTCTCGTATTTTCTACTTCTATATCGATGGATTCCGTGCGATGACGCTCGGAAAAACCCTGTGGGCGATTATTTTGATAAAATTGTTTATCTTTTTCTTCGTATTGAAACTCTTTTTCTTCCCCGACTTTTTAGGCTCTCGTTGCGATACCGACGCGGAATGTGCCGACTATGTGGCAACAGAGCTCACAACGATACTCCCGAAATAATATTTTGCTATATGGACGAACTATATTCTTTGGTTGATTGGTCGCGGGCGCAATTTGCGCTTACCGCGATGTATCATTGGCTCTTTGTGCCGCTGACGTTGGGCTTGGGCCTTATTATCTCCTGTATGGAGACCGTTTATTATCGCACAGGCGATGAGCGATGGAAACGCATGACGAAGTTCTGGATGAACCTTTTCGGGGTAAATTTTGCCCTCGGAGTTGCTACCGGAATCATTCTCGAATTTCAGTTTGGCACCAACTGGTCTAATTACAGTTGGTTTGTAGGCGATATATTTGGAGCGCCGTTGGCTATAGAAGGTATAATGGCCTTCTTTATGGAATCAACATTCATCGCTATTATGTTTTTTGGTTGGAACAAGGTGAGTCGTGGCGCGCACTTGGCCTCTACCTGGCTTACGACTATCGGGGCGTCGATTTCGGCCCTGTGGATACTTGTAGCGAATGCATGGATGCAGAACCCCGTAGGTATGCAGTTCAATCCCGACACGGTACGCAACGAAATGGTCGATTTTTGGTCGGTGCTTCTTTCTCCGGTGGCCATCAACAAATTTTTCCATTCGGTAACGGCAGGTTGGGTGCTTGGCGCGATATTCGTTGTGGCCATATCGGCTTGGTTTTTGTTGCGTAAACGCGAGGAATATATGGCCACTCGCAGTATGAAAGTGGCGGCGTGGGTAGGTATTCTCGGTATATTGTTTGTGATGCAGACCGGCGACGGATCGGCCTATCAGGTAGCAAAATATCAACCGATGAAGTTGGCGGCCATGGAGGGCCTTTATGAGGGCGATACCGAGCAGGCGATTATCGCTTTCGGAGTGATGAATCCCGAAAAGAAATCATACGACGATGGGGTAGAACCCTTCTTGTTCAAAGTAGAGATACCCAAAGTGCTGTCGATGTTGGCTACGCGCGATGCCGAGGGTTTTGTTCCCGGTATAGAGGATATAATCCGTGGCGGCTATCCTATTGTGAGCGATGACGGTACGATGCGTGTGGCTCCCTCGGCCGAGGAGCGAATGGCGCGTGGTAAGGCGGCGATAGAGGCGCTGGCCGACTATAAAGAGGCCCGCAAGATGGGCAACGTGGCGGCAGCTGATGAGGCCGCTATGAGACTCAATGCCAACTATGCCGATTTCGGGTATGGCTACATCACCGATGTCAATCAACTGATACCCCATGTGCCATTGGTGTTTTATTCGTTCCATATCATGGTGATATTGGGCGGTTACTTCCTATTACTTTTTATCGTGATACTTATATTGCTTTATCGCAAGACCGTGGCTCGTTACAAATGGTTGTTGTGGATTTTTGTCGCCTCGTTACCATTGGGTTATGTGTGCTTGCAATCGGGTTGGATTGTGGCCGAGGTCGGTCGCCAACCTTGGGTGATACAAGATATAATGCCTACGTTTGCTGCCATATCCCGGGTGGAAACCTCGGCGGTGCAAACTACCTTTTGGCTCTTTACCGCCATATTCACCGTGTTGCTTATCGCCGAGATAAGTATTATGATAAAACAAATAAAAAAAGGCCCTGAACAAAAATAATAGATTATGGAACTCACAATATCATTTTATCAGCACTATTGGTGGTTGTTGATTTCGGTTTTAGGCGCGTTGTTGGTATTCCTGCTTTTTGTGCAGGGAGGGCAGACGATGCTATCCTCGCTTGCCAAGAAACCCGTGGAGAAAACAATGCTTGTCAATTCATTGGGACGTAAATGGGAATATACCTTTACGACGCTTGTCGTTTTTGGAGGTGCTTTCTTTGCCTCGTTCCCGCTGTTCTATTCAACCAGTTTCGGTGGGGCATATTGGCTGTGGATGGCGATATTGTTCAGCTTTGTCATACAGGCCGTATCGTATGAGTATCGCTCGAAAAAGGGAAATTTCCTCGGAATGAAGACCTACGACACTTTTCTGCTCATAAATGGGGTAGTGGGGGTGACGCTCTTAGGCGTGGCTGTCGGAACATTCTTCTCCGGGGCTGATTTCCGTGTCGATAAAGAAAATCTGTTCGACGTGGCAATGCCCGTGATATCTACCTGGGAAAATCCGTGGCATGGGTTGGAGGCTGTTGCCGACTGGCGCAATCTGTTGCTCGGTGTTACGCTCTTTTTCCTGGCCCGAGTACAGGCGTTGCTCTATTTCATCAACAATATCGACGATGAGAATATATACCATCGGTCGCGTCGTCACTTGCTCTATAATGCTGTACCGTTTGTCGTTTTCTTTCTTACATTTGTGGCAGTAACCTTGTGTGCCGATGGTTATCAGGTCGATTCCGAAACAGCCGAAGTGTCGGTTCGTCCATTCAAGTATTTCTACAATTTCGTGGAGATGCCATGGGCGTTGATTATGTTCTTGCTTGGAGTAGTTGCGGTGCTGTATGCCATTGTGCGTACCGCGTTTTTCGCCCGATGGCGGTGCGGTATATGGTATAGTGGTATGGGTACGATATTGGTGGTTTTGGCGCTGTTCTTTATCGCCGGTTATAACCATACGCCCTATTATCCGTCGAATGTCGATATGCAGAGTTCGCTGACGATAGTCAATAGTTCGTCGAGTCTCTTTACCCTGCAAGTGATGAGTATAGTCTCGTTGCTTATACCATTTGTCCTATTGTATATCGTGTGGGCGTGGCGAGCTATGGACCGCAAGTCTATCACCGAGGAGGAAATGAACGATAACGAACATTTGTATTAAACGATTGGTAATTAGTTTTTAAATAAGAATTTCGAGGTTTCTGTTAAAAAATGTCAGAGACCTCGGATTTTTTGTTATTATACGTTAAGTCTTTTTGCTAATCGCCTATTTTATGAACGAAAAGTCTTTTCTGTGATTATTGAATTGACCTTTCGTATATCTTTGCAATATACTTTTAAGGCTCGTATAGTGTCAACTATTTTCAGCTCAAATCAAAACGCAAAATTATGGAAAATGTATATGATATATCTTTCTCGGATATTGTAGAGATTCGGGAACAAATGCCTCATAAAATTCGTACAGACAATCACAATACTGTACTGCTCGAGATAGATGGGTTCGATTATGATAAGATACAAGAGCAAAAACAGAAATGTGCCGGGCTGAAAATCGATGCGTTACGCAATAATGATATGGGCTATTTTTGTTGCGTGCTGCAAGGGCATATCGATATGGAAATCAATGGTCGTACCTACAAATTGGAGGCCGGTGAGTTTTCTTGTCTTTTCAAGGGCGATTATTTCAAATTGAACGATGCTTCGAGAGACGTAAAACTATTTATGCTCCTCAGTGGCTCGGGCGAACACATGTTCAAACTCAGTAACACGATGATGTTGTTGTCGTTCCGCGATAAGCTCGAACAGAGTCGTTGCTACGGTATGCAACCGGCTACGGCCAAGGCCATCACTATGCTTTATGGCTTGATGTGCGAGACACTCGAAGACAACAATCTGCTTTACAAAGAGATAATTATGCAGGAGTATCTGCATATCCTATTCTATTATCTCTCTTCAGATCTTATGCGAGGAGAGAAGTTGTCGCCTACCTCGGTGCCTTCTCGTCGCGAGGAGTTGCTCATGCAATTTACCCGCCTTGTGAGCGAGAACTTCAAGGTGCAACGCAAGGTGAAATATTATGCCGATAAAATGTGTCTTACCCCCAAATATCTCTCGACCATCGTGTATGAGACCGGAGGGAAATATGCCCGCGATATCATTGCCGAATTTGTGATTATAGAGGCGAAACGTCTGCTTGTGAATACGACTATGACTGTGCAAGAGATAGGCGATGCCTTGCACTTCTCATGCCAAAGTTTCTTCGGGAAATATTTCCGCGAACACACCGGTATGACACCACAAGAATATCGCCAATCACAACGATAAGTAGCCGTATTGTATAAAAGCGTAGCCCTCCGGCCTTGGCCGGAGGGCTACGCTTTTATGTGTGGAGGTGGAGAGATTCGAACTCTCGTCCAAACGAGGAAACAATAGGCTTTCTACATGCTTATCTCCGCCTTCATTGTCGGGCGCACACAAGACCGGAGCCACCAATGTGCGCCTTAGCCCCTACAGTTTCACGGTTGTCCCGGGGCGAGACTTCCGCTATTTCCGATATTCTTGCACCACCTGTTCGGAACGCTTCGGAACCACAGCAACCGGGTGATGTCTCGTTCCGACAACTGTTGCCGGAATAAAGCTAATCTACTGTACTTCGATTAAGCAGCGAGAGCGTAGTTATTTTCGCCAGTTAAATTTTTGATGTCTGAGATTATAGAGCAAGCCATCAACGCTCTGCATGCTTACATACTCCTTCTACCCGCTGTCAAAACCGGTCACCCCCCATAGGTGAGAATATGTTGTGCGACCTCGACCGCTGTCGTCGGTCACAATACAGGATAAGTTGTTTTATTTTTCAGAAAATTCAAAACAACTTTTCGGTGTGCAAAGATAACAAATCCTCGAAAAAGAATGTTCTTCCACGAGAATTTTTTTCAGAAGCCGTAATAATTCTTCCAAGAAAATTTCAAACAGCATTCTTAAATGCCTCAGGTTATCGCATTTCGTTGCCCTTTTTGATGAGGATAATGACCTGTACGGCAACATCGAAAAATACAATCTTTCCGTTGGCGTTCTGGGCAATATCGCGCTCGGCAAGGCGGAACAGTTCCATCAAGTCTTGAATGTTGTGTTCGTTGATAAATGGGGCGAATCGGGATAGAAACTGCTCTTCATCGGGGCGGGTATAGTTCAGTTCGGGCTGTTGCAGATTGTGAATGAAACTTTCGCGCAACATCTGTTGGCAATAGGCAATAAAGCGTTTTTCGGCTTCTCGGCCCAAATTGGCCACCTTTTCGCTCCATTCTTTCAGGTTTTTCACCTGTCGGGCGTATGCTTGTCGCATAAGGGCGATAAACAATTCCAAAAACAACTCCTGTTCGCTGTTGAGTTGTATCAGCTCCATGGCTTTGAGATAGTCGCCACCTGATGCGCCGGCTATGGCATTGGCCGTTTGCGTATCGAGGCCTTGATGGTCACGTAGGTCGGCGGCAATAGCTTCGCTGTCGGTGGCTCGCAGTTGCAGACGTTGGGTACGTGAACGTATCGTCTCGAGCATCATTTCGGGCTTATCGCTTACCAGTAAAAATACCGTCTTGTCAAAAGGTTCCTCGAGCAACTTCAGTATGGCATTGGCGCAGGCGGTATTCATGAGGTGGGCTTGCCATATAATCATGATTTTATGCTCGGACTCGAAACTTTTAAGGTTGAGCTTGCGTATAATCTCATGTGCCTCGTGTACATATATTTGTGGCTGACTATTCCCGGTGGCAAGAAATTGTTGCCAACTTTCGGCCGATGGGTATCGAGTCTCATTCAGATACTCGCGCCATTCGGTTATGTAATCGTCGCAGATAGGTTTTGAGCGCTGTTTTTTGTTGGTAATGGGAAATACAAAATGTATATCGGGGTGCATCAGATTGGAGAATTGTTTACACGATGGACACATTCCGCAAGCATCGTCGCCTTTTTCCCCGGTACATTGTATGTATCGGGCATACGCCAATGCCAACGGGAGTGCGCCTTGTCCGTCGCGCCCTTCAATCAGTTGCGCATGAGGAATACGCGCTTCTTTTACCGATGTTATAAGACGATGTTTTATATTCTCTTGTCCGATAATATCCTTAAAAAACATAACGCTTGTATGTGGTTATAAGTCGTTTGGGGATTTTCGTATTCTAATATACTGTCGCAGCTACACACCGCACACTTTCGGTCGCGTTCAGCGAATAGAAGTGTATGCTGGGAACCCCATGAGCTATCAGTTCTCGGGCTTGGGTCGCGCACCACTCTACACCCACCTCTTTCACCATAGCGTCGGTGGTGCATTTTTCCAACTCTTCTACCAACGTTTCGGGCAGATCTACATGGAACACCTTGGGCAATATCGACAGCTGATTAATATTGGTGATAGGTTTCAATCCCGGTATGATGGGAACATTTATGCCGGCGGCTCTGCATCGAGCTACAAAGTCGAAGTATTTGTCGTTGTCAAAAAACATCTGCGTTACAATATAGGAAGCCCCTGCATCGACCTTGGCTTTCAAATGTCGCAAATCGGTTTCGAGATTGGGCGCTTCTTCGTGTTTCTCGGGATAACCGGCTACTCCGTATGAGAATTTCTGGCTTACCTCCATATGTGAGCCATCGAGGAAAAAACCCTCATTGAATCGGTTTACCTGTTCCTCCAAGTCGATGGCGTGAGAGTGGCCATCGGTGGTAGGAGTGAAGCGGGCTTCGTGTTTGGCTTTGTCGCCTCGTAGTAGCAGCAGGTCGGTAATACCCAGAAAGTTGAGGTCTATAAGTGCATATTCGGTCTCTCGTTTGGTAAATCCGCTACATATCAGGTGAGGAACTGCCGGAATGTGATATTTATATTGTATGGCGGCGGCTACGGCTACCGAGCCGGGGCGGCTTTTTTCCGACACCTGGCGGAACAATCCACTATCGGTTTCCTTATATACCAACTCACTGCGGTGTGAGGTGATATTGATATATTTAGGTTCGAATTCACGCAATATATCTATTGTATGAAATACCTTGTCGATGCTATTCCCCTTCAAGGGGGGGAGCACCTCAAATGAGAATGCCGTACTCGGACTGTTTTTTATGAGTTCTACTACATTCATACTCTTTTTTTTTATAATGGATTCAGACACCGTATTTTGAAGCGGTATTCAAAATAAGTCTTCTTCGAATGCAAAAGTACTATTTTTTTTCAACCCACAACCTCAAAATCGGTTTACTGTTCAGTAAAAAATAGCGTAAATGTCGCAGATGCGACGAATGTGCTATATTTTACCATATAACTGAGATATTTTTGTATTTATTGAAACGGGTGTATTATTTAATGATTATTTAATGGACTAAATTTGCTTAGGGTTAATCTGCAGAAATATGTTTAAACCTCAAAATATGTTAAACTAAAATCATTATCATGAAAAAATCAAAAATCTTTTTCGTGGGTATGATGGCGATGCTGTTGCCGGCAACCTTATCGGCGCAGAATCTATTTATACCTACACATTCGACATCAGGTGTCGAAATTATCAAAGATGGTAGATTTGATAAGATGTACAGCAATATCGGTAATACCGGTGGCGGTACTCAAGTTTACCTCGGAGAAGTGGATTTTGGTGAAGATGGAGCAAAGTATAAAGCTGCTTCTGTACTTCATGCCAACAATTGGAACGGACGTGGTGGATATGCCGTACTTAGCTTTGGCGAAAGCGTTGAAACCGCAGTTCCTTTTACCGCTATGGAAATCGGTAAAACATGGGCGAGCTACAACTCGTATCGCGAGTTTGCCGCCCCTATGGCTTGTCTCGATTCCGACAGCCTGGCGCTTGGTACAACCGATACCATTGCCGTTACCAAACCTACCGGTGTACAAAAAGTTTACCTTACTTATGTAAACCACGCCGGTAATATTCGAGGCGTCAAATTCTACGAAGATGCGATTCCTGCTGAGCATTATGAGGCCGATGGCGAAAATGCCGGCATTGTGTTGTCGCTCCCGAACGTATGGAGCGAAAATGCCGATAAGTTTGTTCGCATCGAGTCTGTAAATTCTACACCGGCTGTTCCTACCGGTGAAGGTACCGATTACAAAGATACTCGTCTCGATGGTGACTCTTGGGGTTGGACCTCCAACGGATTCGTTGCCTCTTATGGTAATGTTGACTTTACCGATGCCAAGCAAGTAGTACTCTTCCTCGGTCACTGGTCAGGCAATGTTACCGACTATCTCGAAGTCTATATCGACGACACCACCTCTGCCAATATGGTAGCCCGTGTGTGGGTAGGACAAGAACTCCGTGATCGTAACAATTATCCTTTGGCCACCAATTTGTCACAGGAAATCTCAGGGTCTCACGAACTATTAGTGAAATGGATTGGTGGTAGTACCAACCTTTCTGCTGTTGAGGTATGGAAAGAGACTCAATGGGATTTGAACCCCGATTGTGGTATTGTGATTGTTGATGACCTGCCTTCGGAAAATGCGCTCCACAGCACATTTGAGGGACAACCCGAAAACAAAACATCACAATGGGAGTATGAAATCATAAACGGAGGTCAATATGAGAGTGCCGGTAATATAGGATATACCGGTAATGGTACCGTTCTCCTGTTCAAAGATGTAGATTTCGGTGAGAATGCCTATAATAAAATAATTGTAAATCATGCTTGCGATAATAATGGAAATATTTGGCTTGGAGATATAGATGTAGCAAACTTTTCATTCTATGCCGATACCGTGAACAGTGTCGAAGATTGGAAAGATGCAGCCAAACGTGCCGAAATCATCGCCAATTCTACACCTGTGGCAGTTGTGCGTATGCAAAGTACTGCAAGTTGGGGCGTACGTAAACACGTGGCTGGCGATTTGTCACTTGTTTACGATGTACAAAACCTTTATATGGTATATAATACCCCGGGTGGTGGGTCGAATGTCTTTGACATATATCTCGAACCCAATCCCAATCCCGTAATTCGTCCCACTGAGCCCGAACCCGCAGGTCCGGTTTCTTATGTACGTCCCACGTTGGCAATTCCTGCTACAGATCTTACTATTATTAAAGATGGTAAGTTTGACAAAATGTACAGCAATATCGGTAATACCGGTGGCGGTACTCAAGTATATGTTGGAGAAGTAGATTTTGGAGAAAATGGAGATAAATATAAAGCTGCTTCTGTACTTCATGCCAACAATTGGAACGGACGTGGCGGATATGCCGTGCTTAGCTTTGGCGAAAGCGTTGAAACCGCACTTCCCTTTACCGCTATGGAAATAGGAAAAACCCCGAATAGTTACAACAGCTATCGTGAGTTTGCGGCATCTATGGCTTGTCTCAATGCCGACAGCTTGGCTCTCGGTACATCTGATACTATTGCCGTTGCCAAACCTACCGGTGTACAAAAAGTTTACCTTACCTATGTAAACCACGCCGGTAATATTCGTGGAATTCAATTCTATGAAGAGAACATACCCGATACATTATATGCCAAAGATGGTGATAATGCAGGTATAATGCTTGTTCAACCTGATGAATTTGCAGGTAATGCCGACAAATATGTACGCGTCGAGTCTGTAAATTCAACTCCGGCTGTTCCTACCGGTGAAGGTACCGATTACAAAGAAACTCGTCTCAATGGTGACGCTTGGGGTTGGACCTCCGACGGATTTGTGGCATCTTATGGTAATGTAGATTTTACCGATGCCAAGCAAGTCGTTCTTTTCCTTAACCACTGGTCGGGTAATATTACCGATTATCTCGAAGTCTATATCGACGACACCACCTCTACCAATATGGTAGCTCGTGTATGGGTAGGTCAAGAACTTCGTGATGGTAAATATCCGTTGGCAAACAATTTGTTGAGTGAAGTGTCAGGTACTCACGAACTTCTTGTGAAATGGCGTGGTGGTAGCACCGATTTGTCTGCAGTAGAAATATGGAAAGAGGCTCAATGGAATCTTACTCCCGATTGTGGTATTGTTCTCGTTGATGATAAACCTTCGGAAAATGCGTTCCACAGCACATTTGAGGGACAACCCGAAAATCAAACATCGAAGTGGGCGTATGAAATCATCAATCAAGGACAACGTGAAAGTAATGGTAATGTAGGATATACCGGTAATGGTACCGTTCTCTTGTTCAAAGATGTAGATTTCGGTGAAAATGCCTATAATAAAATAATTGTAAATCATGCTGCAGCCAACGGTGGTAATTTGTGGCTCGGTGAAGTAAATGAGGCTAATTTCTCGTTCTATGCCGATAATGTAAACAGCATTGAAGATTGGAAAGATGCTACGAAACGTGCCGAAATTATAGCCAATTCTACACCTGTTGCTGTTGTACGTATGCAGAGTACCGGTGATTGGGGTATCCGCAAGCACGTAGCCGGTGACTTGTCTGTTGTTTACGATGTACAAAACCTCTATATGGTGTACAACACACCGGGCGAAGGCGCTAACGTATGGGATATCTACCTCGAACCAAATCCCAATCCTATTGTACGTCCCGAAGAACCGACAGAAGGTACTGTTTCAGCCACCTGGTTGACCTATGATTCCGAGACAGGCACCTTCCCCGCAACAGCAAGCTATTCTGTAGAAGGAATCTTCACCGAAAGTTCTATTACCGTAAATAGCGCTGTAGCCAAAGACAATGGCGTGAAGAAAATATCCGCCGGCACATGGTCCGATGTCGCCGAAGATGTATATTTCAACGGGTATGGTAAAGGGGTAGATATAAATAAAGGCGATGGAACCGAAATCGTACGATTCAACGTAACACCAGCCTCCGATAAGATCTTCACACCGACCAAAGTTTCGATGAAAGCCATCAAAGACGGATTCAGTGACGGTGCGATCCGAGTAATACTTTCTACCCCGAGCAAGAGTGTAACCCTTGTTTCAAATCAAGCCTTGAATAGGAACAATAGCGACTTTACGACTTATACGTCAATCAGTCTTCCCGTATCCGACTTTGTTGTAGAAGGAGAACCCGTATCAGTGGTTATCACCATTTCTACCGAAAGTAAAATGGGTGCAACAAAACAAGATTGCTTCGCCGATGTAGTATTGGAGGGAACCTATGCCACCGCCGAGCCCGCCAAGGTGGCTTACCTGTGCGGAAGCACGGAGACCCCCGATGAGGACATCTACAACGCGTTGGTAGCCGGCGGTTTGAATGTAACCCCGCTCAACTACGACGCAGTAAGCCTCACCGACTCTATCGTAGCCAACGACTTTGCGGCCAATTACGATGTAGTGGTACTTGCCGGCGCCACCGGTTCGAGCACGGCACTCGCCGCCACCCACAACCTGTTGGTAGGAAAAGTCCCCGTACTCTCGACCAAGGCCTTCTGGTATGCCAAGACGAGCCCGGCCGGCACCAACGGAGGTAATCCGGGAACCGCCGAAGCTCCGTCGCTTGCCATCGTTAAGGACGCCCTCAATGCCGAGCATACCATCTTTGCCGGAATCGAAGGCGACACCATCGCCGTGTTCAACGACATGGCCAAATCGACCGGACGTTATCTGCAATCGAACGGTAAGTTCGCCGATAATACTCCCGCCCAGACCACTCTTGCCACCGCAGGCGGCCAAGACTGTATAGGAGAAGCATGGGTTGACGGTAAAGGTTGGGTAATAATCCCCGTAGATGGCGCACAACCCGCGGGCTACCTCACCGATGCCGGTAAACAACTCTTCCTCAACGCCGTTAACTACTTGGTAGCCGGAGAAGCCTATGAAATACCGTTCTATGGCACCTGCGCCGATCCCGTTATCAACGTGACCGCCGTAGCCGAAGGCAGTGTAGAGCACGTATTGACCATCACCTGTGGCGAACCCGCCGAAGGCGTATCGATATACTACACCACCGACGGCAGCGAACCCTCGGCCGAGAACGGCAAGCTCTACGACGCCGCCGCCCCCGACACGATCGTTTACGACTGTGTGGTGAAAGCCGTTGCCACCGCGTTCAAATA
>JAFTRN010000031.1 GCA_017462265.1 Coprobacter sp.
ATCTTTTTATAACGCAAACTCAAGCCCCTCTTTTTATTGTATCGCATAAATTATCTTAAATCATAGTTTTCCGAAGATTTTTAAAATCTTTATCGGACACCAATAATTTGTATTATAAAAAAGATTGCCGTTAGGTAATCGATTTGTACAGCCCCGTATAAGAGAGCCGGTGGGCGAACGCAATGCGGGGAATATGCGGTATATGGATTGTCAATGCCATTAGGTATTGGACAATATCATTATAGCAACATCTTCGACGTAGCTGTTTCTATTCATCTCCTTTCCCCCACGAACCGCTACGCTCTATCGTGGGGTTTCCTCCTAAGAAACCTCTTCGAGGTTTTATCGTTGGACAAAAAGATGTGCCTTAACAACAGCGAAATACATCGAAGATGTTAATTATAAGAAACCCCATAATGTAACGTAGTGAAATTGTGGGAATAGACATGTGCCCATCAAAAACACTACGTCGGAGATGTTGCTATAAAATCGGCTTGTCGAGTATTTGTTCGCTATTCCCGGGACATTTTGACAAAAATCCATTTCAAAACATATCTTAAATAGGCTCGAAAGATAGAGCCAACGAGTGCAGCCTATCTTCTTCAAAATAAAATTCAAAATTTTCTTAAAATAAAATCAAAACGGCGGGTATCACAAAAAAAGTCGTTTTTCGTTTTATATGACAAGATAAATTTATACTTTTGCGATACCACAAAAATAGGTATTAAGAAGCTGCTTGAAATTTTCTTGAGAAATTTATTTTGGCTTCATAAAAAAAGAAGGTTAATTCTAAGGTACAACAAGATGAACGATTCTATTACATCACCGAATACCGAGAGAAAGCATTGTATCGGTATTCTTACCTCGGGTGGCGACGCTCCGGGCATGAATGCAGCCGTGAGAGCCGTGACGCGTGCCGCCATATACAACGGTTTCGACGTGAAAGCCATCTACCGCGGTTACAAAGGATTGTTGAGCGGCGAGATAGTCCCTTTCAAGACACAGAATGTAAGTAATATCATACAACAAGGCGGTACGATACTGAAAACCGCCCGATGCAAAGAATTTGAGACCGCCGAGGGGCGTAAAACCGCATACGAAACCCTGCAACGCGAGGGTATCGACGCACTGGTGGTAATCGGTGGCGATGGCACTTTGACGGGGGCGCGTATATTCGCGTCGGAGTTTAACTTCCCCATTGTGGGATTGCCCGGTACCATCGACAACGACCTGTATGGTACCGATACCACTATAGGTTATGACACGGCACTCAACACCATAATGCAGGCCGTGGATAAGATACGCGATACCGCCACGTCGCACGAGCGATTGTTCTTTATAGAGGTGATGGGCCGCGATGCCGGATTTCTGGCTCTCAACGGTGCTATCGCTTCGGGTGCCGAGGCGGCTATCATTCCCGAAATAGCGACCGAGGTGGACCAACTCGAGGAACTTATCAAAAACGGATTCCGTAAATCGAAAAACAGTAGTATAGTGCTGGTGGCCGAAAGCCCCATGACGGGTGGCGCCATGCACATGGCCGAACGTGTGAAAAACGAGTATCCCCAGTACGATGTGCGCGTGTCGATACTCGGCCACTTGCAACGAGGCGGTTCTCCCACCGCTCACGATCGTATATTGGCAAGTCGCATGGGCGCTGCCGCCATCGATGCCTTGCTCGAGGGGCAACGCAACGTGATGATAGGCATACGCAACGAGCAGATAGTGTATGTACCCTTCTCCAAAGCCATCAAAAACGACAAGCCCATAGACCGCGAACTGCTCAATACGTTGCGTACATTATCGATTTAAAAAGCCTTATATATTACTCACCATGAGCGACACGACGATATATACCGAACAGCAGGAAGATGCTATGATAGAGCAGGAGTTTCAGGGTCTGCTCATCGAATATCTCAACTCCAACCATCGGAAAAAGGTGGATATCATCGAACGTGCCTACCGATTTGCCAAGGAGGCGCACCATGGCATACGTCGTCGCTCGGGCGAGCCGTATATATTGCACCCCATAGCCGTGGCCCGCATCGTATGCGAAGAGATGGGTCTCGGCTCCACCTCTATATGCTCGGCCCTGTTGCACGATGTGGTAGAGGATACCGAATACACGGTAGAGGATATAGAGAATATGTTCGGACGCAAAATCGCCATGATTGTATCGGGACTGACCAAGATTTCGGGCGGTATATTCGGCGATCAGGCTTCGGCACAAGCCGAGAACTTCAGAAAACTGTTGCTCACCATGTCCGAAGACATACGGGTGATACTCGTGAAGATGGCCGACCGTCTGCACAATATGCGCACATTAGGCTCGATGTTGCCGAGCAAGCAATATAAGATAGCCGGTGAGACGCTTTATATCTACGCTCCGTTGGCGCACCGCCTTGGCCTCTTTGCCATCAAAACCGAGCTCGAAGACCTCAGTTTCAAATACGAGCACCCCGAGGCCTATGTCGAAATACAAAACAAGATAGCCTCGAGCGAGGAGCATCGCCAGAAGGTGTTTCAAGATTTCTCCGCGCCTATCACGGAGAAACTGCATGAGATGGGGGTAAACTTCGAGATGAAGGCTCGCGTGAAATCCATATACTCCATATGGAACAAGATGCAGAGCAAGAATATCCCCTTTGAGGAGGTGTATGACCTGTATGCCGTGCGCATCATCTTCGACCCGCAACACGAGGAGAACGAGAAAACCGAGTGTTTCAGTATATACTCGGTCATTACCGATATATATAAGGTGCACCCCGAGCGCACTCGCGACTGGGTGAGTCACCCCAAGGCCAACGGCTATCGTGCCTTGCACGTGACCGTGATGGGCCCCGATGGCAACTGGACCGAGGTGCAGATACGCAGTCGCAAGATGGATGAGATAGCCGAACGCGGATTTGCCGCCCACTGGAAATATAAGGTAGGTGGTGCCGACGAGGAGTCGGAACTCGACATCTGGCTCAAAACCATCAAAGAGATACTTGAGAATCCCGAGCCTAACGCCCTCGACTTCCTCGATACCATCAAGCTCAACCTGTTTGCCTCGGAGATATTCGTGTTCACCCCCAAGGGCGAGCTGAAAACCCTGCCCAAAGACGCGACTGCTCTCGATTTCGCCTTCATTCTGCACTCCGACCTCGGCTATCACTGCATCGCCGCCAAGGTAAACCACAAACTCGTGCCACTGAGCCAGAAATTACAGAGTGGCGATCAGGTGGAGATACTCACCAGTAAATCGCAGACACCCAAGCCCGAATGGGTGAACTTTGTAACCACCGCCAAGGCCAAGACGCAGTTGCAAGTCGCCTTGCGCAAAGAGCGGAAAACAATCGCCGCCAAGGGCGAAGCGATCTATAACAAATTCCTCACCGAAAATTCACTCGTTTCTAAAGATTTGAGTATCATTGATAAAATACTCAATTTCTTCGATATAGACAAGAAGGAGGAACTGTTCTATCAACTGGGGAAAGGCGACATCGTGCTCGATGACAATGTGAAAAAATTGTTCAAGGGCAACAAAAACAAAAATGTGTTGATGCGCCTGCTCAATCCTTTCGGTGGAAACAAATCGACCGACAAAAAGAAAGCCGGCGACGAAAAAATCGTGACTACACCCGAGAAAATCGACAAAAAAGCCACTTACATACTGCAAAGTAGCGAGACCGAGCGCAACTATATCATCGATACCTGCTGTAACCCCATACCCGGCGACGATGTGCTGGGCTACATCAACGACAACGGCGATGTGGTAGTGCATCAACAGTCGTGCGAGACCGCGATGAGGTTAAAAAGCAGTTTCGGCCCGCGTGTGATATCGGTAAAATGGGATAAGCGTCTGCATGAGTCGTTCCGTGCCGAGATAGAGATAAACGGTATAGACGGCATAGGTGTGCTCAACCGTATCACACACATCATCTCCGACAATATGGCGGTGAATATACGCAAGCTCTCTATCAATGCCGAGGAGGGGGTGTTCCACGGCGCGCTCGAAGTGGTGGTACACGATGCCCGCGACATAGAGAAGCTATGCAATCAGCTGAAAAAACTCGAAGAAGTGAAATCGGCTGCCCGCATCAATTAATATTCACTTCTTAAATTCATATTTATGAAAAAGACACTGCGACATATATTTATGACCGGTACGGGGCTATGCCAGCTCGCCTATTTCGTGGGGGCGATAGCGCTCATATTGTATTTCTTTCCCCGGGAAGAGCAGTTGAAATATAAATTCGAGGAGGGTCGTCCGTGGCAATATGGGCAGGTAAATGCCCCCTACGACTTTCCGATATACAAAAGCGCAGAACAACTGCAACAGGAGCAAGACAGCATACTGAAGACTGTGCGTCCCTACTTCAATATCGATACTAACGTAGGGGTGGAACAAATCAATAACTTCAAGCGTGACCACCAAGAACTGTTGCAAGAGGCCAATACAGCCGAGGTGTATCGCTATATACTACGTACCCTGAATGAGATATACAATACCGGTATAGTTGCCACCGAGACGCTCGAAAAGTTACAACGTGAGCAGATACCGGGAGTGCGCATAGTGAGCCAGAATGTGGTGAAACGGGAAAGCCGTCTCGGCGACCTCTACTCTCTGCGGTCGGCCTACGAACGATTGATGAGCCATGCCGGTAACGAGCAACAGGAGATATTGTATCGTTGCAATCTCAACAACTATTTCTCGGAAAACCTTACCTACGACAGTCTGAAGTCGGGCAGTGCTCGTCACGAGGCCCTACAACGCATACCCAATTCGCTGGGTATGGTACTGAAAGGTGAGAAAATCGTAGGGCGAGGCGAACGTGTTGATGCACTTATTTGCCTCAAACTACAATCGTTAGATACCGTACAACAACGTAATAGTAAACGAACCGAGCAACAAGAAACGATTATCATACTGGGGCAGGCTCTCATCATACTATGTATGTTTATATTCCTATATCGACATTTGGCGATATTCTATCCTCGTACCTTCAACGACCGCAAAAAGTTGGGCTTCATTATAATAATGATGACAGGAATTACGGTGATGTGCTACCTGTTGTGCGATATGTTCAAGACCTCGGGTATGTATTTGGTTCCTTTCGCCATACTGCCTATCACCATCGTTGTGTTCTTGAAAAAGTCGATAGCGCTTGTGGTGAGCTTCATCACCATCATACTATGTGCTTTCTCTGTGCCCAATCCGCTGGAATTTGTACTTTTGCAGTCGGCTATAACCATCACGGCGGTCAATAATCTGAAAGAATTGGTACGCCGGTCGCAATTGTTGCAATGCGTGATATTGATATACCTTACCTATTGTTTCACCTACATAGGCTACACTCTCATATTCGAGAGCTGGACAAAACTTGATATTCTGCTCTTCTTCTATCTGGGTATCAACTGCGTATTGCTATTCTTTACCTATTTGCTCATCTATCTGATAGAGAAAGCGTTTGGATTTATCTCCACCGTTACGTTGGTAGAGTTGTCGGACATCAACCTCAAGATATTTCGTAAAATGTCGGAAGACGCTCCCGGCACGTTCCAACACTCCATACAGGTGTCGAACCTCGCCGCCGAGGCCGCCAATCGCATAGGCGCCAAGGCTCAACTTATACGTACCGGCGCACTCTATCACGATATAGGAAAGATAGAAAATCCCGCCTTCTTCACCGAGAATCAGGCCGGGGTAAATCCGCATGACAATCTCTCATACGAAGAGAGTGCAAAGGTTATCATCAATCACGTGAAAGACGGGGTGAAAATTGCCGAGCGACTCGGATTGCCCCAGATGATTACCGACTTCATACGCACCCACCACGGTACCAGCAAGACCAAATATTTCTACAATTCATACGTGAACGAGCACCCCGGTGAACCGGTGAACGAGGAGGCCTTTACCTATCCCGGCCCCAATCCGGCGACCAAAGAGCAGGCCCTGCTGATGATGGCCGATGCCGTGGAAGCCGCTTCGCGCAGTCTGAAAGAATATACCGAGGAGTCTATCGCCAAACTGGTCAATGCTATTATCGACAGCCAGATCGCCGATGGCCTGCTCAATAACAGTCCCATCAGTTTCCAAGAAGTAAACGAGGTAAAAGAGGCCTTCATCGAGAAATTGAAAACCATGTATCACACCCGTATCAGCTATCCTGAATTGAAAAAATAATATACAATGAACCACTATCGTATAGTGGCCATCGTGTCGCTCATTTTGTCGTGCGTGGCCTGCAAACATACCGGCGATTACACATTTGCAACCCGGTCCGATGCGGAGCCGGATACGTGGGTCGAGTCGGCGCCGGTGATTATTGCGCATGACACTCTGCACGTCACTATACAGAACGGTGAGTTGCGTATCGGTAGCGGTGAGTGGCTTCGTGGTAGTCATGTTTTGTCGCTGGGCGACACGCTCACATTGAGGGTGAAATCGAGCAATTACCCTGACGATATGGCTATGTGTTGCCTATTGATGAACAACGCGAAGTATTATTTCTCGGCGCAAACCAAAAGCTTTGAAATACCCGATACGCTCGATGGTGCCCGATACAAATACCTGGGTATAAGCGGGCCCGACCATACGGCACTCGGCGGTCCAAGTCCGCTATGGCTCAAATACAACACTCGTAACACGAAACTCACCGGCTCGGTTGTAAAGCAAGGGCTGATACCCGATATAAAACCTCTCATCGACGCCCAGATACGCGATGCCGTGATATGTGTGGGCGGTGACGGTTGTTACTACCTCACCGGTTCTACGGGCAACGATATATGGCACGCCAACGATGGGGTGGAGCTATGGAAATCTCGTGACCTGAAACAGTGGGAATATATGGGCCTCGTATGGAGTTTCGAGCAAGACGCTACGTGGCAGCAATGGCGATTTCATAAAAAGGCCGTGCGTGCGCTATGGGCACCCGAACTGCATTATATCAAAGGTAATTACTACATCACCCTGAGTATGCCCCCCGGCGACCGAGGATTGCTGAAAAGCGTGACCGGACGCCCCGAAGGTCCCTATATCAATGCGTTGGCCGATGATGGCTACTGGGCTACCGACATCGATGCCTCTCTGTTCGAGGACGAAGATGGTAGCGTGTACCTCGTGTATGGCGGCGGTTTCATCGCCCGTATGAAAGAGGATATGAGCGGTCTTGCCGAGGAGCCGGTAAAGCCCGTACTGCTCGACCCCGATACCATACCCTCTCACCACGCCGCCACTTGTGCCACACGTCGTGACTGTAAAGACATAGGTCGCGAGGGTGCTTTCCTATTCAAGCGCGATGGTATCTACTACCTCACCGCCGCCGATAGTTACGAAGGTCGATACAGTAGCATGGTGGCCATATCTGAGTCGATTTACGGACCCTATCGTATGCGCCACGAAGCCGTGCCCTGTGGCGGAGGTACCGGATATTTCCGCGACCACGACGGACAATGGTGGTGTAGCTTTTTCGGTAATGACAATCAGGCCCCCTTCCGCGAAATGCCCGCCATCGTACCCATCGACTTTGCCCCCGATGGCAAAATATTTGTCGTGAAGTAATCACAAACTACACTATTTCTGCATCGCAAAGCGCGAAAAATAATGCAATAACAAGAGAATAACAAGATTTTTTTATCGGGATATTGCGTAAGAAGAATTATTTTTTGTACCTTTGCGGTCGTTTTAGCGACATGACGTTATGGGAAAGTCAAATAGCACATATACAATTCCGTTGAAAAGCTTGAGCGATGGGGTGCATGAATACACCTATCACCTCGACGATAATTTTTTTGCGGAAATAGACTCTCCCGAAGTGCAAAAAGGTGAAGCAGACGCCGTTGTGACCGTTCGGCGTACAGGTGAAACATTTGAATTGCACGTTACGATAGAAGGGCGCATCAGTATTCCCTGTGACCGGTGTCTCGATGATATGGAGCTGCCGGTAGAGACCGACGACATACTCTATGTGAAATTCGGCGAGGAATATAGTGAAGAGAGTGAAAACCTCATAGTCGTACCCGAATCGGAAGGCACCATAGACCTGGCATGGTATATATTCGAATGTATCGCACTGACCATTCCCTTGATGCATACACACGCCGAGGGCGAATGTAACCCCGAAATGGCAGCCATACTGCAATCACATTCGACCTATGTCGTCGACGACGCCGATGCCGCACCCGAGACCGACGATGAGTGCATCGACCCGCGTTGGGAGGCATTGAAACAACTGAAAGAAAACAAATAATTAAAAGAATACAGAAATGGCACATCCTAAAAGAAGACAATCTAAAACCAGAACAGCCAAAAGAAGAACTCACGACAAGGCTGTAGCTCCTACCTTGGTTGTATGCCCGAATTGCGGCGCATGGCACATCTATCACACCGTATGCGGAGAATGCGGATACTATCGTGGTAAATTGGCTATCGAAAAAGAAGCTGCAATCTAAAAATATCGGATATATTCCGATGACTGATTAATTCTAAAAAGCACATTAAATACCCTTTTTCGATATTTAGTGTGCTTTTTTACTTGAAATCAAAACAACTTCTATGGCAAATGCAATGATTGCGGGTATAGCCTCGTATGTACCCGAAGACATTCTTACAAACGAAGAGTTGTCACAAATGGTCGATACGACCGATGAGTGGATCACCAGCCGCGTAGGTATCAAAACCCGCCACATATTAAAGGGTGAAGGATTGGGAAGTTCTAAAATGGGTTCGCGTGCCGTGAAAAAATTGTTGCGTAAAACCGGTGTCGCTCCGAGCGAGATAGAAGCCGTTATATGCGCCACCTCCACACCCGACCACCGTTTCCCCTCTACCGCCTCTATCATTTCGCGTAAAGCCGGTATCAGCAACGCTTGTTGTTACGACATACAAGCCGCCTGCTCGGGATTTATCGTATCTCTGCAAGCAGCGACCGCATACATCAAAAGCGGTATCTTCAAGAAGGTAATCGTGGTATGTTGCGAAAAAATGTCGTCGATGACCGACTATACCGACCGCTCTACCTGTCCGCTCTTCGGCGACGGTGCCGCTGCGGCACTCATCGTACCGACCGACGAGGATTATGGCGTAATCGACACCAAGATACACACCGACGGAGTAGGCCTGCCTTTCTTGCACATGAAGGCCGGAGGCTCGGTACGTCCCGCCAGCCACGAGACCGTGGACAATCGAGAGCACTTTATATACCAAGAGGGCCGTATCGTGTACAAATATGCCGTATCGTCGATGCTCGAAGTATCGACCGAGGTAATCGAGCGCAACAATCTCACCGTCGATACCATCGACTGGCTGATACCGCACCAAGCCAACCTGCGTATCATCGAAGCGATTGCTGAGCGTATGAATATCGACCACAACAAAGTGGTGGTTACCATTGAGAAATATGGTAATACCAGTGCGGCCTCGATACCCTTGTCTATTGCCGATTGGGAACACAAGTTCAAGAAAGGCGATAAGATTATTCTCACCTCGTTTGGAGCAGGATTTATCTGGGGCGCGGTATATCTGAAATGGGGTTATGACCCGACCAATGTCGTAGAGCCCGCCGATACCGATACCGACGACGCCGAATAGTCACTAAAACATTACATACCAAGGAGGCTGCCCCTAATTTGTCAGGCAGCCTCCTTTTTTTGTCGTTTAATAATTGTTATTCGGATACCAATGATAGAAATTTAGTCTGCTAATTCAAGTTGCATAACAGAAATGCCTAAAGCATATTCTATTTTTGCCATAGTTTCAAGCGAAAGGTTTTCACGACCTTTCAAAATTTTAGACACATATTGCTGACTACATTCCATACGCTCTGCTAATTGCTTTTGCGTAATACCATCGGCTTCCATTTTATCAAGCATACGCATAGCGATATTTTGCGAATAACGAAGCCATTCTTTGTTCGCTCTTCTTTTCTCAGCCTCCTCTCGCCATCTTGAAGGAGTGGCTGATTGATGTTGTCGAAGTCTGTTTAATGTATTATCCATATCCGTATGTTTTAGAGTTCACTAATGTAATCGATAAAACCGTCGTCGTCAACAATGCCCTCGTCAAGTAAGAAGCGACGCACATTTTCTATTATCGTCAAAAGTTATATCTTGATTATTTGGGTGTAAAGATAAGACAAAAAAATGTAAAATACAACTTATAGGTTGTGTTTTGCGGCCAATGGCTTTGATTCACTTTTGGAGCTTCTATAAAAAAGAATGTTACCACACTTTAGTAGTATAGTAACATTCTCTATCGTAAAAGACAAGAAATATATTTCTTAGAGTTGTGGGTGTATTCGATTTGTTTCCCAAATAAATTCACCTTTTCGATTTATCCAACCTTCGCGATCATATTTTGAGCACCCAATTTTGGCATATGCAAAACCGTCATGAAATTTAGTAATTTTGGAAAATTTATATGGTATAACAAGATTAAAATTTTTATCAATGACACCCCAATATCCGGAATGCTGTACAACTGCAAGATTTTCAGTAAATGGTTTTACCGAATCGTAGAGCTCTGTAGTAACTATTTCAAAATTAGGATCCATAAACGTCCAACGCGTATCATCTTCCAGGAATACCTTTACACCTGCGAAGCCTTCCGAAAAATGTGTAACATCATTAAACAATTCTCCATCTCCACCCCCAACTGTAATTGCATTATCTCCGTTTTTATCAGTAGCATATTTCCCGTTTTCATTTATAAACGAGTATCCCAAATGTATCCCGAAAAATTCAGGGAAATCATATATATATAGGCCATTATTATTAGGATATCCGTTATAAATCATTGAGCCGACCTGACTATCAATAGGCCCAATTTTAATTTTACCTTCTCTATCAATTTGTGTCCAAATAACAGATCCTTCATTATACTCATTACACCATGTAAGCCCCTCTTTTGAAAACTCTTGGATATGAGCCCAAGCTTTCTCTTTTACATACTCTCCGGTTAGATTAATCAACGAAAAAATATTGAGATTATCGGAGTATGATTTTCTTAAATCATATGTTATACCCTCTGAGACTATAGCTACTCCATTAACAAATGGACCTGCATATTGGTACTTCGCCGGGATTACAATATTTCCATCTAAGTCTTTATATCCTAAGAGATTCTTATTGTCTGCATATTGATAAACTCCTTGTGAGATACAAATTTGTTCAAGGTATGAATATCTGAATTCCAGTGAATTAGAGTTGAATTTCTTTGCAAATACATCTGGCTCATTATACCTCCAAAATAATGAGAGATTAGATGAAGAAATTTTTAAATTATTAATTGTGTCAACGATGAGTTTGTTTTCTTTATCAATAAATCCATAGGTAAAGCATAATGAATCATTTTCAATTATAGCTTTGGATATTACTAAGGCATATCCATCCGAAGAAAAATCCCCTATATATTTATATTGAGGTTCAATTACAATGTGTCCTAATGTGTCAATAAAACCATATAAGCCATTTTCTTGAACCCTAAGTAACTTAATATCCTTAGGGTTAGATTGAGTGCAACACGTTATACAGATTAACGAACATGTAAATGTCAAAAGATAAAGCTTATTTTTCATAAGATAACTTCTTTATGGTTTGAAGTAAAACATCTTTTTTATTGTCTATCATAATAGAGCAAACTAAATATGGTGGGTTTGCAGCAAGACCGAAACCGGTAACTATGCCATCTATCATTTGATCGTTGGTAGTTTCTATTTCCACATGACAGCCTTTCAGATTGCGAAAATTGTCAATATCAAAAGAAAGTAAATCATTTAATTTATATTCCATATCGTTGTGTTTAAAGTTAATAATGTCGCAAATATATAATTCCAGCTTTTAGATATAAGATCATAGCAACGACCTCTACTACTAAAATCTGTTTGTGTATTCAAATTTGAATGCATTGCAAAGATATAAATTATTTAGATATTCCATAACATTTTTTTAGAAAAAATTTCAAATACTGAATAAGCCTCGTATAAGAGGTCGTTGAAAGCAATGAGGGTTAGGATTGCGTTGATAAAAATTCAATAAATTGTTATTGGGATCCGATAAAACTTTTTAAAACTTATATAACCAATTGATGTAAATGGGGTTATGGCGCGAAATAAAACGTGAGGCTTGTATTTGTATAATAAAAAGATTGCCGTTAGGTAATCGATGTTCCAGCCCCGTATAAGCGAGCCGGTAGGCGAGTGCAATGCGGGGAATATGAGGTGTGTGTATTACCAATGCCTTTAGGTATTGGACCTATATATAGGCGTGATAATCATTATAGTCCGATACCTACGGCTTCGCAAATCAATGGTCGATTTCCCTCCCGCATTGCGCCGATAAATCGGCTTATACGGGGCTGTAATATCTTATGCCGATGGCATAATGAAATCCCCCAAATTGTATGCTGTATTTTTATAGGACACCAATAAAAAAGAATGTTACCAACTATGATTTTCTTTCTGAAGAATATATTGTTTAGTTTCGTTCAACAACTCTTTTGCGTATTCATAAAAATACGTATATGTTTTTATGCTATTCTTTTTAAAATATTTAGTCATGGGCCAAGCTCCCCAACCACCAGCTGTTCCGATGATATTATTTATTGATATTGATAAACGAATTGCCTCGTCTTTAATATCAATTTTATATGAATATATTAGTCTTACGTAGTTATCCATTAACATATATTTACCATTTTTTATAAGAGGAGAAGATTCTATCAAAATAATAGTATTTCCCGAACGAGTATAATGGGCCTCATGAGTATCGCCTTTTCCAAACTGAACTCTTTTATTTGCAAAAGAAATAACTCTTTCAATAATTTGTTCTTCTGAGAGAGTAGGCATTTCTATCACTTCAATAGGCATAAGAATAGAATTAATATCTTCATCAATATAGTATTTTCCCTTAAATTCTTTTTCAAAAGCATCTTTATATTTCCACTTAGTTTGCATAACCTGAGAATATAAAGCAACCGGGATTAAAAATAAGAGAAATAAATATAAATTACGTGCCATAGTTAGTATAAGTGTGTATTCTATTTTTTTGGCAAAGATATAAAATTATTTAGATATTCCATAACATTTTTTAGAAAAAATTTCAAATACTGAATAAGCCTCGAATAAGAGGTCGTTGAAAGCAATGTGGGGGGAGGATTGCGTTGATAAAAATTCAATAAACGGTTAATGCCAATTTGAGAGGGGACAGAAAGGCATGATTTTAATTTTTAGGGAGAGGGGTGGGGGCTATTGATTAAATTTCTATCTTTGCGATAGGCTGTGAAGACGGGGTGAATCAACCCAAAGGTCTCTGCCTTTTGGGGTACATAGTGGTGCTGTCAAGAGGCTTTGCCGGTTGAGCCGTAAAAAATAGACTCTTAAACTTTGAGTGCTGACTAATGTGAACGTTATGAGAATGTTATATACGATTGTAGTATCGATGGCGCTATGGTTGTTTCCGCCCACTGCATGGGGGCGTAGCGACTTGTGGCCCGATAGTTCGGCATCGGTAGGCGTGTGCGTGCTCGATGTGCATACGGGCGCGGTGGTGGCTTCGTGCGACGATACGCGCTATTTTACGCCGGCCTCAACCCAGAAACTCGTCACCACCGCTACCTCACTGCTGTGTCGTGGCGCAGACTATCGCTTTACGACAACAGTCTCTTACCGAGGTGAAATTGCTCAGCGAGGCCGATTGCAGGGCGATATCATTGTGCGGGGAGGGGGCGATCCTTCGTTGGCGTCGCAATATGGAGGTATGCCGGCCGATTCGTTCCTACGTGCGACGGTCGAGTCCATACGGGCCGCCGGCATACGCGCGATCTCGGGGCGTATCATCGTCGATGACGGCGTGGTGTATCCCGAGCCGGTGGTGTCGAAATGGCTGTGGGAAGATGTGGGTAACTACTACGCGGCGGGGTGCTATGGTGTGAACTATGCCGACAATCGATTTGTGGCTACCTACACGACCGGCGCGCCCGACACCCGTCCGCAGTTGCGGTCGGTCATACCTCACATTCCCGGATTGCGGGTGCACGACTATCTCACGACCAATCGTTCGGGTATCGATAGCGCCTATATCTACGGCGCGCCATACGACTACACGCGTCGAGTCTATGGCTCGTTGCCTGCGCATAAAGAGCAATTTTCCATCAAAGGCGATATGCCCGACCCACCCCATTATATAGCTGCGTTGCTTACCGATACGTTGCGTCGCATAGGGGTGAAAGTCGCGGGCGCACCTACTACCGTGCGTCTGTTGTGCGAGGCCGGTGAGGCTGTACCCGAGGGCGGGGAACGACTACTTTACACCCATCATTCATCGCCCTTGGTCTCCCTCATAGCGCATACCTTGGCTCATAGCGATAACCTCTATGCCGAGGCCTTGTTGCGTGATGTGGCGCTCACGGTCGATACTGTCGCGACCTTGGCGGGTGGTGTAGGACAGATGCTCACCATGTGGCGAGAGGCGGGATTCCCGCTCGATGGCGCTACGCTCTACGATGGCTCGGGATTGTCACCGCTCAATCGTATCACTCCGTTGATGATGGCGCGCCTCTTGGCACACATCGCTCGCACGCCGGGATTGAGCGAGACCTTTATTCACACCCTGCCACATCCGGGCGAGGGTACTCTGCGCCGATTTATGGCCCACTCGCCTCTTGCTCCCGCTCTATGGCTTAAAAGTGGCAGTATGACGGCGGTGCAGTGCTACGCCGGCTATTTCACGCCGGCCGACCGTCTCTATGCCGTGGTAGTGATGGTCAATCACTTCACCACTCCTCGTGCCGAAGTGCGTGATGCGATTGCACAGTTGCTGAACCGGTTGTTGCCTCGATGCTGATAATGAGGCTTTGAAAACCTTTATCGGGCACTAATGTATCAAAATAGAAGATGAATAGGCGACCACTTGATGCAAGTGACCGCCTATTTTTTTGAGGGTGTAATCTATTGTTGCGTATTCTGTTAATGGCGCATGAGACGCGTTAATTGATTATATCATCGTCGAGCTTCACGTCGTTCTTGAAGAATTCCGGGATTTTCGAGATTGGCTTTTTCTTTATCGGGCGTTTCTCTGCCACCAGTCCTGTCGAGGGGTAAAGGAATAACCTCTCTTTACCGCCATGGCCATATTTATTTTTATCGATATGCACCTCTAAGATATTTACCAGCGACTCACCATGCGCGTCCTCGGTTATGCCATAGAGGTCGGGGCGATTGAGCAGATACACCGTGTCGGCAAAACGTTCTATTACGCCCCCATATGGTAGGTCGGTCAGGGTAGGTCTGAACTTCCGGTCCAAATAGTAATCGTCGCCAAAAAATTTCATATGGCAAGTCGCCACTAT
This sequence comes from Coprobacter sp., assembly GCA_017462265.1. GTDB lineage: Bacteria > Bacteroidota > Bacteroidia > Bacteroidales > UBA11471 > Caccoplasma. The sequence goes on from JAFTRN010000031.1 coordinate 15,329, forward strand.
CGGTACCTTCAGTTCTATGGCCAACTGCTTCAGCTTGTCGCATACTTCGCCTTTGGCCAGGAGGTCTCTGTTTGTGCCTTCGGCATAGAATATGTTGTATAGCGACTCTATGAAAATGCACTTCACCCCTTTTTCTTGCACCAATTTTCGGGCTTCATGGCCTATGTGCTCGATGGTCATGTGCGATTGCAGGTCGATATATAGTGGCGTCTCTTCCGGTTTCAGTGGCGTCTCTTGCTCGTCGTAGTAGATGATGCTCGATACGATTCTATCGACGAATCCTTTGTGATAGGTATAGTCGGCCACGAACAGTGCCACGGGTATGTCGCGTCGCACCATGTTGCGTATGCTGCTGAGTACAAACGAGGTCTTACCTACACCCGAATGGCTGGCAATGACGCACAACTCGCCGGGGTATCTGCCGCCTACTATCTTGTCGATAGCTACAAATCCGGTGGTGATGGGTGTCAGAGTCTCGGTTGTACGTTGTCGGTCGAACTCGGCCATCAACTCACACAGCTGCATGGGGAATTCCGCGGGCTTGTCGCCCGTCTCTTTTTTATCGTCGATGGTCATGGCGTTTAGAAGGTATAAAAATGTGTTACTATCACTATTATGCAACAGATAATGGGTACGATGTATGCACGTAGTGCGTCGCGCCACATCTTACGGCGGTTGATTTGCTGCCTTATTTTGGGCTTAGAGTACATAGCGATGCCTATGGCAAATAAAAAGAAGTACTTATAGTGTAGAAGGGGTAAATCGAGGTGAATTTGGTCGGTTATGGGCAGTACTACAAGGTAATAGACAAGCGCGTAAATCAATGCGTCAAAAGGAATTTGCAACAATCTGATACATAGAAAGGTTAACTTCTGTTTCATGGCGTTGATAGTTTTTAGGGGTATAAAAATGATAATGAGTTACAAGAGCAATATAATATTGGTAAATACAGAGCGGAACGATATAGAGCCTATCCCTATCCGCCACCCGTAGCAGGGAATAGACCTGCGAACGAGGAATGGAGCTGCTTGATTATTTCACAGTGAGAGGTATCCAATCGTTGGTATAACAAAGGTATAGAAATAAATCGAAAACACACTACCCCCTACACGCAAAATTCTGTTAAAAAAAGCGACTACACACTAAGGGCGTAGTCGCTGTAGAGGGTATTGCCGAGCATATCCCTATTGTCAATCAATGATACTTTCACTATCGTCAGAGTGTCTGTCCTTATTGTTTAATACGACATTTCGGCTTGTGTTGGCATAGCAATAGGCGCATAAGTGACGACAAGTATTGTACATTCCGATATCTTTACTAATCATACAACCACATAATTTACGTTGTCCTTTATCTTTTAGGTCCTTTGATTTTGGGGGTATCACAGGAAGAGTGCCAAAAAGATTTGGCGTAGGCAGATTGCCAGTACGAAGATAGTACACTAATTCTTCGTCATCGGCAAATATGCGCTCCATCAGCTCGCCGTCGATACATTTGTTATGTTCTATTCCATACGCCTCGAGATCTATCTTCTCGGCACAAGTAGCTAACGTTAATTCCCAGCCGTCCTTGTTTTTCCAATGGTCTCTAAGTTGGGCCAACCCCTCGACAATTTCTTGTATTTGCTCGTTGTTGGGCTCGGCCATATCGATGGATTCGCGTGTAAACGAATCGGTATCTTTGATGAGGTTGTTTTGTACCTTTCGATAGCTCTTGACATCGACAAAACTGAACACCAATTTTTCGGTGTACCCCTTAATGAGGTTGCCTATGTTCCATACTTTCGTCAGAATATCGCGAGGCTGTAAGCGGGTGGTCATAATTATCGGATCGAAACGCCAAATCACACGCTCCTTACCTATGAGCGAAGAGAGGTGCTTGAAAGTCTCGATACGCTCTTTCAAAGCTGGAACATTAGGCTCAAAGTTTTCCGATTCATAGTTGTTGAGCGTGAACTGAAAATAGTAGTGGATTCCTCGCTTGTCTAACTCAGGCAAGTAGGGAATAAGTGGTGCGGGGTTCTTGGTCCAAAACACGACAACCTTGGTTTTCTCAAAAGAGATTTTCATAGGTTGTCGGTTGAACGGATTATACCATACTGCATATCCGGCAACCAAGCGGTTTATAAACCACTTGGCATAGAACGCTGGTATGTCTGTCGATCGACTGGCCGATACAATGACCGGAAATGATTCTATCATAGTATGTTTAGTTTTTGCGTTTGAGGTTTTTCGGGAGGAAAGAATCTGTTCATTAGTTTGTTGTAAATCTTATTTCCAGAATTGAAATTTTTGTTAAGAATCTGGAGAAATACTTCGCGATTAACAGTATTTTTTTCTAATTCAATGGCCAATGTAATACATTTTTTTAATCTATCCTCTTTGTCAGGCTTGTTAAACTTGATTTTACCTTCTTTGATAATGTAGTTACATATCTCATCATCATTGGGGGGAAGATAAATGTCGTTTTTATTCAATAAATTTGTAATTTTTATACCATGAGATTTCTTTATGTCGGAATCGAGTATGGTATTAATAATGAAAAGTAAATTTTGGGGGTCTACCCTATATCTCTTAGGGGTACTTCCCTTGTACTCAACTCTATTACCTACAGGGTTGAACGGTATATTGTTTTCGTCGGGAGTCGTAATATCTTGGTTGTTATAAGTCTCTTTGGGTAAATCAAGGAAACCTGCTTCGCACATACTATAACCCCACATCTTACGATATATCATCTTATAAGTCTCAATAGACAATAGTGAGTGCAAAATATCTTTACTCATAGACATATAACCGCACAATACTCCCCATAAAGACAATACGTAGCTATAGTTGCATAATTCGTTTGTTCTGAGGTAATTAGTTAACTCTGCAAAATCATTACCCGCATAGATAAATGCTGCGATGGCTTGTAATTCTTCATTATTATTCGACCGTACATCAAAACTTGAATCCTCTTCATTCAAGAATTTGTATAATTTTGTAAAGTATATTCTCTCTTCAGAATTCGTCCATTTATCCGAGTGATATTTCTTATATATGGGCTTAATAACCTCTTTCCCAATTTCTCCACACCTATAACGGCGATCGGCCGATAGCTTATCGGGGGTGATATTATTGTTTATAATATATTTTATAACGCCGGTAATGTAAGACTTATCTGAAAAGGATACGTTATTTTCATTTATCACAATGCTCTCAACATTCGGTTTGGGTCGAGATTCTTGATAATTTCGTATCGCTTTATCGCGTCGACTAATAACATCATTTTTTAAATCTTCAAAATCTCGGGCAGCCTTTAGAGAACTTATTATAGGAAATGGTTTATAACCGGTATGCTTGTTTACACAAATATCCCATACCCCCCAACGAGTCAATATCTTTTTAAATTCCTCTAATAATAGCTCTAAACGATTTTTATAATCATTTAGGGAGTATGGTGACAATTGTAATGTATGAAGAATGTTATATATGTCTTGGGTTATTTTACATAAACGGGCAAGGTCGGGAGTGAGGCACATACTTTGCCCCAACATATTGGCATATAATAATCCTTTAATCTTGTCCGTCAGCATCTCATCACTATTTGCTTTTTTTAAATGATCGGTAGCACCAATGGGTAATATCGGTAAGTTTTTCACCGAAGTATTCCATTCGACTATTATATAGTCGTTATAATACTTGATTTCGCGATTATCTTTGATTGTACTAATTGTTGTATTGCGATGTGTTTTTTCAAAGAAAATAATACGACAATTCTTTGGCGTCAGATTGATCGTACCGGTATAAGCATATACACCCATACCTACATTGCTTAAAAGATCTTCGTTGATTTGCTTTTCATTAGACAATTCAATGAGTATAGGAAAGTTATATCTTTCGGTGTCTTCTATAGCAAATCTTATCGGTCTCTCGAGTAATATTACCGCATTTTTGACATCGGCATATTGGGTTATTTGTTCAAATGTTTTCGAACCCACTATTCGTTGTGGATAAAACGAAGATGGGGAGATAGATTCTGATTGTAGAATTGTTTCTAAGTTCAAACTCGAGGTTGGAATATAATAATATTTACTCATATCAAATAACTGTTAAAATGGTAAATCAATATCAATGTTGACAAAATCAAGGTTATTATCAGCTTGATTTGGGATAGTGTTACCCCATATTTCATTTTCTATTGAAGGAAATGTGGGGTAGATAGGATTGGTATGTAGAATCCTCAGATGCTCTAAGGCTCGCGAGCAAGCTACGTATAAAGCCGATTTTTTCGTAAGATAAGGGTCTAAATAATAATTATAATCACCCTCTCCGGCAAATAAAATGAATACGTGCTTAAATTGTAACCCTTTTGCACAATGCCAAGTTATGATTTTAGGACTTGTTGCTTGAAAATCAATATGCATATTATCCTGGGTTTTCCATTGTATGGGGATATTATTTTGATTGAAAATTTCTACAATATCTTTAACCTGCTTATTTAAAAACACAAGAATCCCTATGTCCTCACCAGGGTGATTATTACACCAATCAACTAAATATTGTAATTGATTCTGTGTATTAATGAGAGATGGTTTTGGACCATGTTTTACACAAGCATTAATCAGATGTAACTCGCGATTCTGTTGACGGCCGATATGTTGGGCAAGAGCCGCATTTTCTATAGTAAGACGATGATTCAGGGTTAAATCATATGAGTGTTGAATATTCAACTGTCTCATAGTTGCTTGGACATTTTGAGGTATATGATTGGGAAAGACCATAATGGTTTGATCTGTGTCACCAAAAAACCAACAATGTGTGCCATGTTGTACGAAGTCGTTTATATCTTCAGATGTGAAATCTTGACACTCATCGATAAATAGGTATTTGTAATTTTGTATAAGCTTTTTTCTGATTTCGACTTTCCATTGATAATGGTAGAAAATATGTTTCCCTGTAGGATCTATTTCTCTTAATTCGTCTTTGAAGAATTGTTTTAGAGACTTGGTATATACTATAATAGCATACGACTCTGTTTGAGCTGCAACTTGTTTTGCTTTTTTTAATAAGACCAAAGACTTTCCACTGCCGGCAACACCGGTTACGACGGCTGTTCGGTCGGCTGTGAGTTGCAGTACGGGGATTTGGTACTTATCCGGAGTTAAACTATCAAGAGGGGGCATACTTTTATTTTTTAAAATTTACAATATGGAGTGTGTCTGTCTGCGGTAGGGCTGTTATACCTACATAGGTGTTGTGTATTTATACTGATGTTATTTACCAATTTGCTTCTGCCAATTATTCTATATACTAATTTGCTTATGTCATTCTGTTTATACCGATGTGTTACATAGAATATATCTTGCATATAGCAACCGTTACATTCATTTTCGTGTGCTCGGCAAGCGTAGGGTACTAAAGTAGCGTAGTCGTCATTCTCTCTCAACAAACTATTAAGTTGATCATTCATTATCTGTGGATAATATGACGTTATATTATTAATGGTAACGGGTGTTGTCACATCAGTGAGTATAAACAGTCCGTTTGCCGATAATTTAGGTAATAATCCTCTTGAAATCAATGAATATGGGGTGTTAAATATTTGTTGTTGAACAAATTCGTTGATTGCCTTAAAGCACAATATAAAATCATATGTGTTATTAATAATGGATAATAAATCTCTGAAATTCTGTTCGTTATCAATATAGAATTGTAGCGGATTTATATATATGGCTTTATTCGGGATATTGAGATTTAATTTTTCTGTGACATGGTATAAGAACCTTATGGCCTCTATATTAGCATCATAAGATTCTATATATATTCTCTGCAAGTTTGGCAGACGAGAACAAAGGGCACAAATCGCACCAATGATTTCTCCTCCGGTTCCACAAAAAATATCTAACAGATAAAGCTCATCTTTTACTGATAAGCGTTGATAATACTGCGGGTTGTTCAATAAAGAATTCACAATACAATAAGCTTCGGCATAACTTCTTGGGAAGTATGTACCAAGGTACAATCTGACAAACTCATAAGGTTGGTCGGGATTAAGAACAACCTCCCGAGGTCGAGGGTTATATGCGATATTCAATTCGTCATAAATATAGTCATCAAGCCATTGGGGTAATGTGATGTGTCTCATGATGGACGATTGGGTGCAATAATTATTTTTGTATTCGATTTTCTTTACGATGTAAAGTTATTAATAAATTATTAAAGAGAAATCAATTATTAAGAAAAATATTCAAAAAGGAACAATTTCTTATTACGGATAATATTTGCACTTAGTAATAAGACCTCGGGAATCGAATAGGTTTTATCAGCAAGGGGAGGAACGCATTATGAGTGCGTTGACTTCTGTGAATTGATGTAGGTGGAGAATCGTGTCTGGGTATGGATTTGCAGAATAGACTATGTAGCTCATAGCGGACGCTTGGGCCAAGCGTCCCTACCGTAACACGCGAGTGTGTGACGTGTATATATGTGAAAATACTATAGGGAATATAGTTGGGATATAAGAAGTAAACAAGGACGTAATGGTACGAAAACGTTCACAAAAAAGCGACTACGCACATGTGGGCGTAGTCGCTGTAGAGGGTATTGCCGAGCATAGCTACGCAATGGTGTTGCGTGGTTATGCGACGAGTTAATTTTACGCTACTTTGAACTTGTTTCGAGGTCGCATCTTCTTACTATTGAAAAGAAGATTATTATTCTATCAACCATTCATAAGCCGGTATAATTTGAATAGTTTTGTCATCAACCACAATCTCCTCGCGGTGGAAATCTGTTATTAGATAGAGATTGGTACAGCGAGTCTCTTTTGATGCTGTTAATAATCCTCTCAATTCTCGTTTGCGAGTTTTGTCGTTACTGATGTCGTAAGATACTTGATAGATTTCTTCTACGATATTGTCTCTGCAAACTACAAAATCGGCCTCATACCCATTAGAATTTTTGTAATAATAGACATCGCGATTTATCGGGCGATTACGCCGGAGTAATTCTATATAGACAATTGTCTCCAATCTCCAACCAACGTTTTCGCAGGCAAAGGCATCGGGACGCCCATCCATCAATGCTACATCTATAGGGTACACTTTCTCGAATCGTATCCGTTGACGACTCTTTGTAGAGAAGCGCCTTAGTCCCAATACTAAATAGGCCTCTTTCAAAAAAGTGATGTAGTTATTGACTGTGTGGTTTGATTTCAATCCCACGGCCGATGCTAATTCGTTTTCGGTTATAATCGTCGGAGCAATGTTCATTAAATGATGAGCTAACTGCTCGAAGGCTTCAACATACTTTATTTTGTGTCGTTGTTCGATATCCCTTTTCAAAATGTTGTTCACTAAATTGCTAATGTAGCGAGTGCTGTTTTTAACGTTTAATAATTCGGGGAAACCTCCTTTTTTGAGATATTCGTCAAACGAAGCTCGTCTTAATGCCTCGGCTTTGGTGGTCTTTGATTTCACGTCAATTCCCTTACAGTGGCACCAGTCTGCAAATGAGAATGGGTATAATTCTATTTGGTTGTTACGACCGGTAAGATGTGTAGCAAGTTCTCCGCTTAATAATTTGGCGTTTGAGCCGGTAACAACAATACGCATTCGTTGACGCAGTAGGCGGTTTACAAATAAGTGCCACCCTTCTATGTTCTGAATTTCATCGAGAAACAGATATTTGAAATCTCCATAAACTTTGTAAAGAATTTCCAACACAGCGTTTAAATCATCGGTCTGCATATCAGTGAAGCGTTCATCGTCAAAATTAACATAAGCAAAGTTGTCATGACACTTTTTGAGTACATTATAACATAGTGTCGATTTTCCGCTACGGCGAACACCTATGATTACTTGAGCTAAGTTGCTATCCAGATCAATGTCATTCTCCTCTTTGCGCGTACACAACTCTAAGTCTTGTAATGCGATTAACTCGGCTTGTTGCTCGGCTACTACTTGTTCTATAACTCTTTTATCTATCATAATCATAGTTTTATGCTGATGCAAATATAGCATTTTTTTTATTTCAGCGCCATAATGCGTATAAATTTTAGGTATTCAATGCTATAATACGTACAAATTCGGGGCATTCAACGCCATAATACGTAAGTATTTGTGCGCTTTCTCTGCACATTCCCCTTGAAAAATATTGCTTGCCATAGGGCTATAAGGAAACCTTAATGTTTTAGACCGTCCCAAAGAAGACTTTTTACCGGAATAAAACAGCGACTACGCACCTGGGTGTGTAGTCGCTATATGTAGGCTCTCGTTGCGCATAGCTACGCAATGGCGTTGCGTGGTTATACGGCGAGGGTATTGATGGCTATTGTTGCTCGAGGCGCAGGGTGGCGGTGGGCTGGTCGCATACCTCGGTGGGCCCGAAATATTGGATAGGACCGGGGTACATATAGCAGGTCTCACGCTCCCATTGCTTGCGTTGCGATACGAAGTATTTGAAAGGCGCGCCATCGAGGCGTACGAGTGCTTTTTGTATTACGGGTTTCATTTCGCCGTGGCGACGTTCCATGTTCATCATCATGGTTACGGGCACACCGCCGGCAATCCATTCCTCGGCGGGGTGGGTGGTGTTGCGTACCGACGACATATATCCGGTCTTTCCTTCACCTATGAGCATGGCGGCTGTGAAACCGAGTGAGTAGCAGTAGTCGGCATCGAAGTTCGACGGGGCGGCGCAACGGCCTTCGTATCCGAAGAAGTGTGTCTGTGTGGCAAATTTACCTACATACGAGCCTGCGGCTTTCATCTCGGCGAGACGACGGCCTACCATCTCGGCGAGCAGTTTCTCGGTCTCGATGAGCGATACCTGTACGTTGCCGTGGGGGTCGCGGTCGAGGGTGAGCTGGCGTGCCACGGTCTCGGGCAGTGATGAGTAGATAGCGGCGTTTTCGGCACTGAGGTGCTTGATGATGTAGTTGATTTGTTCCGATTTTTTCACCATGGCAAATTCGGCGCCGTTGGCAGCGAGGAAGTCGTTGAGCTCGGCGATGAGTTTTTTCATGGCGGGGATAAACTCGATGAGACCTTCGGGTATAAGTACGGTACCGAAGTTGTTACCCTCCTCGGCGCGAGTGGCTACTACCTTGGCTATGTAGTTTACGATGTCGTCGAGGGTTTGTTGCTTGGCCTCTACCTCTTCGCTTATGAGGCAGATGTTGGGTTGTGTCTGCAAGGCACATTCGAGGGCGATGTGCGAGGCCGAGCGTCCCATCAGTTTTATGAAGTGCCAGTATTTCTTGGCCGAGTTGCAGTCGCGTTGTATGTTGCCGATGACCTCGGAATATACTTTGCAAGCGGTGTCGAAACCGAACGACGACTCGATCATCTCGTTTTTGAGGTCGCCGTCGATGGTCTTGGGACAACCGATTACTTGCACGCCGGCACCGATTTGCTTGTAATACTCGGCCAATACGCAGGCGTTGGTGTTGGAGTCGTCACCACCGATGATTACGAGTGCTTTGATGTCGAGGTCGTGTAATATTTCAAGGCCTTTGTCGAACTGCTCTTTGGTCTCGAGTTTGGTACGGCCCGAGCCTATGATGTCGAATCCGCCGGTGTTGCGATATTCGTCGATGATGTCGGCAGTGAGTTCTATGTATTTATGATCGACCAGTCCGCCGGGGCCGAGCAGGAAGCCGAAGAGGCGACAATCCTTGTTCATGCGTTTCAGACCGTCGAAGAGACCGGCTATGACGTTGTGACCGCCGGGAGCCTGACCGCCCGAGAGTATCACGCCGGCGTTGATGGCGGGATAGTTGCGAGTGTCGCAGCCCGGCTCAAAAGCCAATACGGGCATACCATAGGTGTTGGGAAACAATTTGGCGATAGCCTCTTGGTCGGCAACAGATTGTGTGGCGGCACCCTCTTTGAGGCATACTTCGCCGCGCAACGACTTGGGTAGTTTGGGTTGATAGGCAGCCCGTGCGAGCTGCAAAGCACTTTTCTTCATGTAGTCCTTTTTTATATTAATAACCTATTGTTTTGAAATGCTGTAGGTGTAATCCTAAACAACTATTACGTTTCGAAACCGAGATAATTCGAAACAGTTTCTAAATACTTTACAAAAGTGCACTTTTTTTTGCTCATAGCCAAATATTACGAGGTAATTTCGATAAATTGGGATAAGAAAAATTTTTCGTCAGTCATAAATGTTGTCGTATCGCAAAAAAAATACTACCTTTGTCACAATTTCGGAGAGTGTGTGGCGGCTTGCCACGCACGATGTCGAAAGTCGATTTCATAGGTATAACAAGTAGTTACTGACGAAACAAACACATTATATTTTATCCCAATTAAAAAACAGAGCATTATGATCTATTCACACGAAGTAGAACACATGTGTGTTGTAAAGAAAGGTCCCAATCACGGTGCCGCTCCGATTCCCCAAGAAGGTAAGTGGGTAAAAGCTAAAGAAATCATCGATATCTCGGGCCTCACCCACGGTATCGGATGGTGTGCTCCCCAACAAGGTGCTTGCAAGCTCACCCTCAACGTGAAAGACGGCGTGATACAAGAAGCCCTCGTAGAAACCATCGGTTGCTCGGGTATGACTCACTCGGCCGCCATGGCATCGGAAATCCTGCCCGGTAAGACCATTCTCGAGGCGTTGAATACCGACCTCGTTTGCGACGCTATCAATACCGCTATGCGCGAACTCTTCTTGCAAATCGTTTACGGACGTACCCAATCGGCTTTCTCCGAAGGCGGCCTCATGATCGGTGCCGGTCTCGAAGACCTCGGTAAGGGCCTCCGCAGCCAGGTAGGTACCCTCTATGGTACTCTCGCCAAAGGTCCCCGTTACCTCGAAATGGCCGAAGGTTACATCAAAACCATCGCCCTCGACAAAAACGACGAAGTGTGCGGTTATGAGTTCGTTCACCTCGGAAAATTCATGGAAGAAATCAAAAAAGGTACCGATGCCAACGAAGCATTGAAGAAAGTTACCGGTACCTACGGTCGCTTCACCGAAGAGGCCGGTGCCGTAAAACATATTGACCCGCGTAACGAATAATCAAGGAGGACAGACACTATGATAAGAGAAGTAAAATTCGAAAGCCAAGACCGTCGTATCGCGCAAATCATCGCCGCGCTCAACGAAAACGGTATCAAAGACATCGAAGAGGCTAACGCCATCTGCGAACAATATGGTCTCGACCCCTATAAAACTTGCGAGGAAACTCAACCCATCTGCTTCGAAAACGCCAAATGGGCCTACGTGGTAGGTTCGGCCATCGCTATAAAGAAGGGCTGCAAAAATGCTGCCGACGCTGCCGAGGCTATCGGTATCGGTCTCCAAGCATTCTGTATCCCCGGCTCGGTAGCCGACGATCGTAAAGTAGGTATCGGCCATGGTAATCTCGCTGCCCGCTTGTTGCGCGAGGAAACCAAATGCTTTGCCTTCCTTGCCGGTCACGAATCATTTGCTGCCGCCGAAGGTGCTATAAAAATCGCCGCCAAAGCCGACAAAGTGCGTAAAGAACCCCTGCGTTGTATCTTGAACGGTCTCGGAAAAGATGCCGCTCAAATCATCTCGCGTATCAACGGATTTACCTACGTGCAGACACAATTTGACTATTACACCGGCGAACTGAAAATCGTACGCGAAGTAGCTTACTCCGATGGTCCCCGTGCCAAAGTGAAATGCTATGGCGCCGACGACGTGCGCGAAGGTGTGGCTATCATGTGGCACGAAGGTGTAGAGGTATCAATCACCGGTAACTCTACCAACCCCACCCGTTTCCAACACCCCGTAGCCGGTACTTACAAGAAAGAACGCGTATTGGCCGGTAAACCCTATTTCTCTGTAGCCTCGGGTGGTGGAACGGGCCGTACCTTGCACCCCGACAACATGGCCGCCGGTCCTGCTTCGTATGGTATGACCGACACGATGGGACGTATGCACAGCGACGCCCAATTCGCCGGTTCATCGTCGGTACCCGCTCACGTAGAGATGATGGGATTCCTCGGTATCGGTAACAACCCCATGGTTGGTTGCACCGTAGCTTGTGCCGTAGATGTGGCTACCGCCCTCAGCAAGTAATTGTAACTTGTAAGGATTTTCTTGAAAAAGAAAACTAATCCCCCCTTATAACGAACACAGGTCGTGACACCCGTCACGACCTGTGTTTTTTCTGATAAAGAAACTTTTTATTTTACTAAGAAGCGGTTTAAAATTTTCTTAAAAAAATTTTACTACGGCTTCAAAAAAACAAAGTTTCGGCTTCTTTAAGGCTCTTTTGAACGTCTTTTTCATCAAACCGCTTGGACGTAACCCGCTACGACCTGCGCAATTTGTCGAAAAATCCATTCCAAAATAGCTCTTAAAATAATCTCGAAAGATAGTGCCAACGAGCGCAATGTAAACTTGTTTACAGATTGCAAAGCGAGTGCAGCCTATCTTCTACAAAATAAAAGTTAAACAACTTCTAAAATTCGTATCCGAGACGGATGGAAAATTCATTAGCCCATATCTCATAATGAGAATCCCTTTCTGCGTTGAAGGCTTGATAGCCCATACTTAAATTGAAAGCGCCGCCTACATATAGGGAGGTAAATCTATAACCCAAAGCGATATTGCAATATCCACCTTTCGTGCCATCGATAGGGGAATATCCTCCTCGTAAACTTAAGAATGGAACATGGCGATGATGATTGGGGTTGGCGAGGTGAGACCTAAACTCTCCAAAAATCGGTAATAATTTATTACCATGAAAATACATATCTCCACCTTCGAGCCCAATACCGGCACCGAAGTAGATAAAAGGATTGACCAGATAACCATGCGATGTGTAAAATCCACCTGAAGCTGCATCGCTTTGAATATTGAATGCTATTTCTACATAGCCTTTGTGACCGCGAGTTAAGTTCCCCTCGTAATTTTTAGATGTTTTTGATTTATACTCGTCGGTGTTTGCGCCGGTAAATTGGGCATTGCCGGTCATTGTCCCAGCCACAATCAGTACGATTGCAAGAATGTATCGTTTCATTTCTTTGTTTGTGTATTTGTTGTTAGATGTTTAATGTGTTGTTGTTGAGCGCTTCCCGCTCACGGTTTTGTATTGTGTCGTTTCCGTGCGAACAGCTATGCTCATAGTACGGCTAATAAGATATAGCCCTCCGGGCAAACGTTTGTTCACAATATCTGCCCGAACGGGCCGAATTTGAATAGCCGGGGGCTTAGCGATAGCGTGCCCTCGGTTACGATTGTGAATACCAATGAGCGGGAAGCGCTCAATCTCAAACCCTCTACACCGAAACATACCCCTCCGCCAGTCTTTGTAGCCTGTTATTCCGGCGGACGCTTGTGTCAAGCGTCCCTACGAGTTGTAGGGTTGCCACCGGCTCTTCGGACGCAGGGTTTGTGCGTTCGGGAAGAGGTTACAATGTATAGTTGTTGGGTTCGAACGACATTTTCCAAATGTTGTATTTCCCGGTGGAATTACCGCGTTGCGACAGGAAGAAGATGCTTTTGCCGTCGGGTGCCCACACGGCCGAGATGTCGTTACCGGGGTGATAGGTGAGCTGTATGAGGTTGTTGCCATCGATACCTACCACAAAGATGTTTGTGTTCTTGGGGCTGCTGCCGGTGCAGAGCACCCATTTTCCGTCGGGAGATAATCTCGGGGTGGAGAAGCTTTGGTCCGTGCGCGAGAGAATCACCTCTTCGATACCGGTCTCGGGATTGACTTTCCATATCTCGCACAGACCATCGGTCTTGTATCGGGTGCAGTAGTATGCGCCGGCTTCACCGGGAATGGGGCATGGCGTCATGCCTCGGGAGTAGTTCGAAACGAGGTTGTTTTCCCGGTCATAACCCCAAATACTGTAATTGTTTCCACCTTCTGCGCGGTGGAAAAGCAGAGTGTTACCATCGTTGGTGAGCACCCCGCCATAGTCGTTGGCCGTGCCGATGGTGGTGATTTGTCGCACGGTTGAGCCTTTCAGCGCGTTGGTGAGGTATATGCTGTTACGGCCATTGGCAAATTCCGAGAAGCAGAGGGTTTCCCCGTCGGGCGACCAGGAAACATCTTGTACGGCGCTGCGGAAGGTACGCTGTGTAGAAACCCCGCCCGAAGATGTGTTTTTCACCATCACGTTCAGTTGGTTGTTTTTGCTGCTGATGTAGGCGATTTTTTCCCCATCGGGCGAGACTGCGATAAGCGGGTTTATCCACCATTTGACGGAGTATTTCCCCGCGGTGAAGGTGTTTTGCACGTTTGGAGTGATTACGGCATCGTTTTCCTCGGTAATCATTTCGAATTTCACGCCGCCCTCTTCGGGAACGGAAACGGTACCATAAGCGACTTGCTGAGTAGGAACGCAAGCGCCGATAATAGCCCCTACGGCTACAATAGAAGCGCATTTCAAGAAAGAATATTTCATAGATAAAGCGAATAAAAGGTTTGTAATGTTGGAATAAAAACGGTGTAAAGATATAAATAAAAATATTGATAAAAACATTTATTGATAAATTTTTTACAAAACTATGTTACAGG
>JAFTRN010000032.1 GCA_017462265.1 Coprobacter sp.
CCAACCTAATATATAAACCCCAAAAAACAATTATCAATGAAAAAGATCTTGTTATCGGCAGCTGCGGCAGCCATGATGCTCGCCTCCTGCCAAGAAGAGACTTTCGACACCATCTCTTCGAGCGACGAAGTTGTGGTTTCTCTCAATGCCTCTACCCCCGAAGCCATCGCCTTGACGCGTGCTTACGGTGATGAAACCAACAGCGCAAAAGGTGCCCTCACAAACGTAAACTGGGATAACTACAACCTCCGCTACGTGCTCGAAATTTGGGACGCAGAGGGTGAAAACCTCGTGAAAGAGCGTATGACCGAGGAGAAAGATGTTCCCCAAGACGCCACTTTCAATATCCGCATTACTCCGGGACACACTTACAAATTCGTCCTCTGGGCCGATGTTATCGACGCTGATGGTAAGAGCCATTACGACATCACCGACCTCAAAAACATCTTGGTCGATGACCATGCTTGCATCAACGACGAGTCGCACGACGCCTACACCCTCGTGAAAAACATCACCGTGACCGACGATACGAAAGAGACGCTCACACTCACCCGTCCTTTCGGTAAAATTCGTGTCGTTACCACAGACCTCAAAGAGTTGAAGCTCGGCAGCAAACCGCAAGCCGTGAAAGTGGCTTATAACGCTACCCGTCCCGCCGCTTACAACGCCTTCACCGGTGAAGTTTCGGGTGAGCTCTCCACCGTAGAGCACACCGCCGTGTTGTCGCAAGACACCTACGTGGCCGGTCACGACGCTATTGGCGCTGATGGTAAATACGCCAACCAAACCCTCTTCGTAGATTATATCCTCGCCACCAACGAGCAAAAGCCCGTGAATTTCGAGCTTACCGCCTATGAGGACACGGAGATGGCCAACGTTATTCGCACCTACAAGTTCGACACCGATATTCCCGTGCAACGCAACTACCTCACCACCATCATGGGTAACGTGCTCACCACGGCTACCGAATTTACCATCACCATCGACGAGGCCTTCCAAGGCACTATCGATAGTGATCTCGAAGGCAACAGCACGACCAAAGGTTTTGCTGTAACCAGCAATGGAGAGACTTCCCTCTTCTCTACCCTCGATGAAGCTCTTGCTGTAGTAACTACCGGCGATATTATCACCATTTCGACTGCCGGAACTTACCAACTCCCCGCCGAGATTAAACTCAATGGTAGCAGCACCGGATCGCTCACTTTCAAAGGTAATGGAGATAATACAATTCTTAAATTCGGACCTGCTGGTGGCGCCGATGGTGGTCTCAACTGCTACGCCGATGGTATAGACTTGGTATTTGAAAACCTCAAAATAGAATCTCCGGCACACACTGCATATACCGGAGGTTTCGGTAGAGCAGCTTCGGTATTGTTCGAGAATTGTAACTATGTAGGTCAATATCGTAACATGGGCCCGACCTCATTTATAAATTGTACCATCGACCCCGAAAACAGCTATATCTATACCGACTATTCCGATTGCACTTTCGACGGTTGTACATTCAACTGCTCGGGCGGTAAAGGTATCCAAGTATATAACGATGGCACGACAACCAACACCACCATCGATATCAAGAATTGTACATTCACCGCGGCCAAACAGGCTCAAACATGGGATGGTAAACCTGTAACCGCTATCGACATCAACAGCAACGGCGAGAAATTTACCGTAAATATTGAAAATACCACCACGACGGGATTCCCCAATGGTCTTTTCAGCGGTAACGGACTGTGGAACATCAAAGGCGGTGCCGAAAATGTAACCATCACCATCGACGGCAAAAAAGTAGAATATATCACGGTTGACGGTACTCTTTATGGTAACATCAAAGATGCTGTAGGCGCAACAGCTGCGGGTGAAACCTTAAATATTCCTGCCGGCACCTACACCATGCCCACCAACTTTGCCGAAGGTGTGACCCTTGTTTGTGACAATGCTGTTTTTGAAGGTACAAGCAGTCTCAATATAAATGGTTCTACTATTATCGGAGCAACTTTCAGCAGCGATAATGAAAGAACCGCAACCGGCACCATTAATGGAACATTCAAAAGCTGCACATTCGAGGGAAACAGAGCGCTTCGTTATTGCTACGCCGGAGAAACCACCGTTTTTGAAGATTGCATTTTCGATGGATCGGTTTATGGTGCTCATTTCGATGGCGGTGCCAACGATATAACATTCAGCGGTTGCTCTCTTTCAGGATTTAACGCTTTTGGTGCTGCAATTACCCAACTCACCCTCGAAAATTGTAAATTTGTTTGTACCGGAAAAAGTAATTACAATGGTGTAAACTTGTGGGGAGCCACCAAATTGGTCGGTTGCGAATTTACATTTGACGGTAAAGCTGCAACCGAATGGATTGGTCTGAATGGTGCGGATTCTAAAGTAATAGAATTCGAGAATTGTACCATAAATGGAGAGGCTCTTACTATGGAGACCGCTAAAGCATATTTTAATAATTACGTAGCAGGTGCTAAAGTAACCATTGATGGTGTTGAATACACGTTGGAATAATTTACGATTGATTCTATTTATTATTTATAAACTGCGTCCCTCTCCGGGACGCAGTTTTTTTCATTAATCATTATAGCTCAATACCTAAAAGGATTACCTAACGGCTATTTTATTATTTTATCACATAAATAATCACAAAAAGTTTTTCTAAGCATCAGAAATAAGAATATAAAAAATCAAAACCGATAGTTTCACAATCATTCATTATACGTAACTTTGGCTCGAAAAATAAAAGGCTATGAAAAACAAACTGCTACTCCTATTATTTGCAAGTATATTCGCACTTTCGGCGCAAGCCCGAAGTCCCCAACGAGAAAAGTTAGATCGTGGAGTTGTGGCCGTGAAAACCTCGGCCGGAGTATTTATCAGTTGGAGATACTTGGGTGGCGACAGCCCATCGTGCGGATTCAACATCTATCGCGATGGTGTGAAACTCAACAGCGAGCCTATCAGCACATCGACCAACTATATCGACGCGTCGGGTAGCACCTCATCGACCTATGTCGTGAAGCGTGTCGATTATGGAAAAGAGAGCGACGCGTCATCGGAGTGCGGCGTATGGAGCACGTTCTACAAAACCATTCCACTCAATAGGCCAGCCGCGGGTGTCACCCCACCCTATACCGTGACCAACGTACTCAACGGTGAAAAATACACCGAGAATTACCCCAACGGACAATATTACTCATACACCCCGTGCAGTTGCAGTGTGGGTGATGTAGATGGCGATGGGCAGTATGAAATCATACTGAAATGGGAACCTACCAATATGAAAGACAACTCGCTCTATGGCTATACGGGCAATGTATATCTCGATTGTTACGAAATGGAGGGCACTCATTTGTGGCGCATCGACTTAGGTCGCAATATACGAGCCGGCAATCACTATACCCAATTTATGGTTTATGACCTCGACGGCGACGGAAAGGCCGAAGTGGCTTGTAAAACAGCACCCGGCACAATCGACGGCACGGGAAAAGCCGTATTGTTGGGAAACGACTCCATCAATGCCGACTATCGCAACAGCAAAGGTATGGTCATCACCGGCTCGGAATACCTGACCGTGTTCAATGGCGAGACCGGAGCTGAGATCACAACCGTATATTATGATCCCCCCCGTGGCAGTGTATCGGCCTGGGGTAACGACTCGTATGGCAACCGATCCGAGCGTTACCTCGCCTGTATCGCCTATCTCGATGGTATGAAACCGAGCCTCGTAATGTGTCGTGGCTATTACGAACGTGCCGCACTGGCCGCATACGACTTCGATGGAACAAGCCTGAAACAGCGTTGGCTACACGACTCCAAAGCGCCGGGCACCGGAGCTTACGGGCAGGGTAATCACAATCTTTCCGTGGGCGATGTAGATGAAGACGGCTACGACGAAATCGTGTATGGAGCTTGTGTGATCGACGAGGACGGAAGTCTGCTCTATCGTACCGGGTGGGGACATGGCGATGCCATGCACCTATCGGATATGGACCCCGATATTCCGGGATTGGAGGTGTTTTGCGTACACGAGGAAACCACCGCCGAATATGGCTGGGAAATGCACAAAGCAGGGACCGGAGAATTGCTTTATGGTGAATTTACAGGGAGCGATGTAGGCCGTGGTGTAGCAGCCGACATCGATGCCAACTACCGAGGTTTCGAGGCCTGGACCAGCGAAGGCGGTATAGTAACCTGCAAAGGCAAAAGCATCAGCGGTTCTCGCCCATCGATGAATTTCAGAGTATATTGGGACGGAGACTTGCAAGACGAGTTGTTCGATCGCAGCGTCATTACGAAATGGAGTTCTTCAAAAAGAAAAGCCCAAACATTGATAGACCTATCGAAATATGGTAATGCCACCGACTGCGCAGTCGTGAAATACACCCCCAATATACAAGCCGACCTATTCGGCGATTGGCGTGAAGAGGTTGTACTATGGAACGATAAAGACTCTTCGTCGTTGGTGCTGTTTACCACCACGACCCCGACACAATATCGCATACCTACCCTCATGCACGACCATATATATCGCATGGCCATCGCTTGGCAGAATGTGGCCTATAATCAACCACCCCACTTGGGTTATTATATCGGCGACGGCGATATAGAGCACGCACGTCTCACCAAGGTGAGCAAGGGCGAGCGCACGCAGACCGTGGGCATATATATGCCTATCGACACCATTTCATTCCGATGGGATAGATGCGATGGCGTGGAATTCAACAAATCACTGCCCAGTGGTATCACCTACAAGTATGTAGAAGAAGACCATACCATACATATCTATGGCACCCCTCGGGTAGCCGGCACTTTCACCGTAGAGCTTACAGCCATGGGAAATCCCGTAGCCGATGCGGTAGAGACACTGACGTTTGTCGTACTGCCCGAAGATGAAATTACGACCATCGCCGAATACCGATTTGATGAGACCTCGGGCGACAAAGCCGCAAACAATATCTCGGGCGAGGCTACAGCGTCGAATTTCACACCGCTATGGGATTGGGGGGTGAAAAACGGTGCCATTTCTTTCCGTAATGCCACCGATTCGATGAGCTGTATGAGCCAAGAAGTATATGATCAACTGGGCAAAATCAATACCGAATCGTTTACCATCTCGATGTGGATAAAAACATCGCGCACGGCACAAAATTTCCTTTATCTATGTGGAGACAATGGTTCGAACATACGCATAGAGTTTACCACAACATTCCAATTTGCCATCAACGACGGGACCTCCGAGACAAAGACCATGATACGTAGCGCGTCGTTCCTCGATGATACTTGGCATCACCTCGTATGCGCTCGCGACCGCAACGACCAAAAACTCTATGTGTATATCGATGGCGATCGCATCGGGACATATACCGACAGATGTGGCGATTTGGCCCTGAACAAGCTATATATCGGCGCACGCGAAGGTGGCGCCCCCTATCGTGGAGAAATAGATGAACTGACCATCAGTACCGGCGCCATGAACGAGCGGCAAGCAACCGAGCTGTATAGCCAAACCGCACCATCGGGCATCACCGAAGTAGAGGAAACAAATATGAAGGTATCGGTATATCCCACGCAATTTAGCAATCAGATACAGCTACGATTCGATAATGCCGATAATGGTATGGCAAGTGTTGTGTTGTATAATATGTGTGGTACAGCGGTATTTACACGCGAATATATGGTGTATGGGGATAATATCATAAATATAAGCGGCCTCGATATGCTACCCGATGGCTTGTACACACTATGTATCACCCATGCTACCGGAGAAAGAGAAATTCTGAAATTGATAAAATAAATATCTGTATAAGAAAGAGATCACAACGAGCCAACCGATAAGTTGGCTCGTTGTTGTTATTTTGCACATAGGCTGTTGAGGTACTCTTCGAGCCAGGTGTAACCGCTCGGAGCTATCTTGTTGCGGTCGGCGGCTTTGCGACGATTGAGCTTATGAGCACGCTCCCACTCATCGGGCATACCATCGTGGTCGGTATCGATGGGGGCCGGCTCGCTTTTCAATTCACACCACCCTCCTACATCGTTTTGAGAATCGATAATACCACATTTACCGGCCGACAAGACAGCCGATTTCTGTGCCCGATATGTCGCGCCCTCGTATGTAGCAGTCCCGGTACGTACATCATTGACTATGCGTGTATCGATAGCGTCGCGCCGAGGTAACGTCGCACCGGCATTTTCGAGTACTGAAAGGTAAGCCTCTTCGGCAGTCTCTTCGACAATAGGCATTGAGGGCCAAGGCTCGACACGACGTACCTTCTGCACTCCATCGGCCATTCCCGACATTTGCACACCACCGTTCCAATTATCGGCCGTAACTTCGGGTGCACCCACGACATAATTATCGGCCACATACCAACTGCCATAATCGGCCTCGTGACGATACGATGGGTTCACAATACGCCACGAAACCGGTCCCGGAAGTGTTGCCGGACCCGGTTTATAATAGTTGGCCACAAAATTTATGTCAAAGCCATCGTGACGATGAGCCTTATCGTATTTTTCGCCACCATAACAGCTGTTATAGCCCCAATTATACAACACGTTATTGCGATAGTCGTTGTATCCACCACCCGATGCAAAGCGAGGATTGCGACTGGAATTATGGGCTATCAGATTGTGATGATATGTGCTATAATCCGACCCCCATATACCGCCAAATCCGTGCGTGCCTTTTTTATGATTGGAGTTGAACAGGCTCTCGGTAATCATGCACCATTGTATAGTTACATTTTTACAAAGATATATCGACACCCCCTCATCGACACTCCAACTTGCCGACACGTGATCTAAAATAATATTTTTCAATCCCGGGCCCCCGCTTATGGCATCGGTATTATTGCCGTTCTCATCACCAAGGCGCACCCGTATATAGCGTATTATCACCTCATCGGCATTGATTATCAAAGGATAGCGTTTTATACAGATACCATCGCCCGGGGCGGTCTGTCCGGCAATGGTGATATAGGGGTGAGTTATGCGCAATGGCGATTGCAAATCGATAGTTCCCGATACACGAAATACCACGGTACGAGGCTCTTCGGCCTCAACGGCAGCCCGTAAACTACCCTCGCCCGAATCGTTGAGATTGGTTACTTCACACACGATACCCCCACGACCGCCAACCGTGTATTTGCCATACCCCTCGGCTGTAGGGAAGGCCAATAATTCCTGTGCCATCGCTGAAAGCACACTTACACACAACACAATGCAAAGAATTATAACTCGTTTCATACGTTTGTATTTTATCACTATGCAAATTACGACAAAAAAAGGTAGATATCAAAGTAGATAAAATCAAAAAACAAGAGTTTCTTGATACAGCTTCTTAGATTTCTCACGATTTATAGCTAAATTTGCACCATATCACGCAAAAGTTTATGTACAAATATATAGTCACTATTCTGTTTCTGATTATAAGCCTTGTGACCTCGGCACAAAGTTTATTACACGTCAAGCACTACTCTACCGAGGACGGCCTGTCGCAGAATATAGTACAATGTATCACACAAGACAACGACGGGTATATATGGCTGGCAACTTGGAATGGGCTGGAAAAATTTGATGGGTATCAATTCCGTAACTATAAATCGTATCCTACCGATACGGTACGCCTTGATTATAATCGAATTATTTATATAAAGAAGGGCTTTGGCACCCATATATGGTGTCAGACCTATAGTGGCAAAGTATATCTTTTCGATAGCAAGACCGAGCAATATTACAACGTACTACATGAGCCCGAAAATCGTTTCTATGGCGACCGAATATCGAAGCTCATACCCATGGACAAAGGGGTGATGTGGATTATAAATCCTGAGGGAAAGCACTACAGAATAGACGAGCATAAATGTATGACCGACCGTGAAATGGCAGTGCCATACACAATATTACCCTCAGATAACCACACTTACACCATAGCCGATGATGCTTGGGGTAACGAGTGGATATTGACCAATCACGGCACCTATGAATATGGTAAAAACATAGCGACAAAAGAGATATTCCAATATATCGCAAGTAGTAATACACATACCTATTTCGCCACAGAAAATGAGGTTTTCGCATACACCCCTACGATAGGTATACATAAAATAGAAGAGATAGGACACTTAGAGCGTATCGATGGCTTGCATATCTTATCCGATGGAAACTTGTCTATCGCCACAAATACGGCCTTGATTATCTACAACACCGGTGAAAACTCGGTGAGAAAAATCGATTATCGACAACGTGAATTACAAATATCCCTAATATACGATACGAGCGACGGCGCTATATGGACCTTTAACGGCACGAATGAGGTATTACGTGCCGCATCGGGCGACAATAGTTTTCAATCAATAAAATTTGTCGAGAGTAGCAGTCCTCGTAACTGTTTTATACACGAAGACTCATTCGGCTGCGTGTGGGTACAACACCCCAACGGCCATTTCTCGTATTACGACAAACAAGCCAACATACTGCGACAAGCCAGGTATCGTGAGAACGGTGAAGAGAAGATTTACCACGACCCCGGTCGCAATTTCTTTATAGACCGGGATAATAATTTATGGCTTTGCGGTAAGTCGGGATTTGATTACCTGAATTTCACACACCGAAACTATGACCTTATCGGGAAAAACGGAGATATAAGAGGGTTATTCATTGACTCGCATCAGCACTTGTGGAGAGCCGACAAAGAGGGTATAATATCACTATACGACCTCGATGGGGCATATATCGGAAATCTCTCGGCCGATGGTAATATCGTAGCTGATAATCGTGTGGTTTTCGGCTCGAACGCCTATGCCTTTTTTGAAGATCGACTGCATCGTATATGGATAGGCACCAAAGAACATGGGCTATACATCGCTACGCCCATACATAATAAGAAATATCGTATCGTTCATTACCAAAACAATTCTCAGACGTACGGACTTTGCGAAAATTCCATTTATGCCATTACTGCGGACAAACTCGGCCGTATATGGATAGGAACATACGGAGGTGGTGTACACCTTGTGGAGAATCCCTATACCGACAATCTGCGATTTATACATCATCGCAATAAATGGGCGGACTACCCCCAAGAAGCCTTGAAAGTGAGGAGCATTTTATCGCTCGACAATGGGGTAATATTAGCCGGAACAACCGGGGGATTATTGACTTTCGGTGCAAATTTTGCTCAACCCGACGAGGTAAAATTCTATCTAAACCGACGTTGCCAAGAGCAGACAAGCAGCCTGAGCAACAACGATGTAATGTATATATATCGTAGAAAAAACGGAGACTTATATATCGTACCATATAGCGGAGGTATAAGCCGTATCGAAAGTCATAATCTACTGACCGACAGTCTGTCTTTTACACACTATAACCGCCAAAACGGATTACCCTCGGACCTCGCGTACTCCTTGATAGAAGACGATGATCGCAACTTGTGGATTATATTCGAGAACAGTATCTGCCAATACAATCCCGAGAGCGGTACTACCGATATATACAATCACTACAACCTACACACAACCCTGCCTATTACCGAGTGTCCTCCGATACTCGATAAAATGGGACGTATGTATATAGGACTGGAAAGCGGATTATTGCGACTGAACATCGCCCATCTGCAAAAAAGTTGTATCACTCCTCCCATCGTATTTACCCGCATTACCAGTCAGAACGACGACGGACAAAAAGAGGTATCACCCATCATAGGCAATAAGCTGATACTGAATCCACAACAAAGAAATATCAACATAGGATTTGTAGCACTGGACTACACCAACCCCACCGCCATACACTATGCCTATCGCTTGCAGGGTATCAATAACTCGTGGAATAACTTGCAAGGAAACCATACAGTGAGCTTTGCCGGCCTCCCGGCGGGGAATTGGAATCTCGAAGTGCGCTCGACCAACGGTGACGGCGTATGGGTGGACAATACCCACACATTGACCATCGTAGCAGAGCCCACTTTCAGAGAAACCCCATGGGCTGTTCTACTATATATATTCATCGGAATCTGCATCATAGCACTCATTACCGGCATATTCCTATACATAAGCAATCTGCGTCGCAGTGTAAGCATCGAGCAACAAGTAACCCAACTTAAACTGCGCTTTTTCACCGATATATCGCATGAACTTCGTACCCCGCTCACCCTCATCAGCGCTCCGATAGAAGAGACATTACAGCACGAGCAACTCACCGAGGAGGGTAGAAAAAACTTAGAGACCGCACAACGCAACACACACCGTATGTTGCGACTTATCAACCAGATATTGGATTTCAGAAAAATACAAAACGACAAGATGCGTCTCTATATACGCAATGTAGATATAGCCGAATTGTTGCAACATACATTCGAATCGTTCGAGCATTTGGCCGGTGAGCATCGCATCAATTATTCGTTTGAAAACCATCTGCCCATAACCCATTTGTACACTGATGCCGACAAGGTCGAAAAAATCGTATTCAATCTGCTCTCTAACGCATTCAAATATACTCCCGATGGAAAAAGTATCACTCTCTCGGCCACGATAGATAACAATAGATTGGCCTTTGCTGTAAAAGACGAGGGTACAGGAATATCTCCCGAAAAAGCCGGTGAAATATTCAATCGATTCGAAACTCTCGGGAGACAAGACAACAGCCTCTCTACCGGCATAGGACTATCGCTCGTAAAGGAATTAATCAATCTGTTACACGGCTCTATTACCGTCGAGAGCATACCGGGCGAAGGAAGTACTTTTACAGTATATCTGCCGATAGATGTAGCGATATATCGCAACGATCCGATGGCCGAATTTACACTCACCGATGGAGAAAGCCCCATCGGCGACGAGAGTGTCGGTGATACCCCATCAACAACTCGCGAGACACTGCTCATCGTTGAAGACAACGGAGAATTGCGCAATTTTATACGAAGTATCCTGCAAGAAGACTATTCCATACTCACAGCACGAGATGGTGTAGAGGGATTACAAAAAGCCAAAGAGTATATTCCAACACTGATTATCAGTGATATTATGATGCCACGAATGGACGGAATAGAATTGCTCAATGCCATAAAGCAGTCACACGACACGTCGCACATACCCACCATTCTATTGTCGGCCAAATCATCGATTGACGACCGTATAAAGGGGCTTGACTATGGAGCCGACGATTATATCACGAAACCATTCAGCTCGTCGTACCTCAAAGCCCGGATACGCACTCTACTGCAAAAACGCAAAGATTTACGTACTTACTATTTGGCACAAGAAGATGCGAAAAAGCCTACAGAGCCGGAAAACATTACCAAATTCGACGATGAATTTATAAAACAAATCATCGGACTTATCGAGAAAAATCTGCAAAACAACGATTTCAAAATCGAAGATATGGCCGAAACTTTACATATGAGCCGCACGGTGTTTTATCGCAAGATAAAATCGATTACCGACATCTCGCCTATAGATTTAGTGCAAGAAATACGTCTCAAAGAGGCTGTTCGCTTGCTCGAAACAGGTGGTTATCGAGTATCGGAAATTGCCTACCAATGTGGATTCTCGTCACCCCAATATTTCAGTCGGGTGTTCAAAGACAAATTTGGCTGTACCCCATCGGAATACAAGAAAAATTAAACATTTACTATGAAAAAAGTTATCCTTGTTTTGTCTTGCGCTATTGTAGCATTGATGGGTATATCCTGTCATAAGACGCAGAATGAAATTACCGTGATTTCGTATAATATACGCATGAGTGGCGACCCTCATGGCGACGGTGAGCACTTCTGGGAATATCGCAAACACGCCACCATAAATATGATAACCGAGGAACAACCTACGATAGTCGGTATGCAAGAGGTGTGTCCCGACCAGATGACTTATCTCGTAGAAAATCTGCCGGCATACGGGCATATAGGTGTGGGACGCGAGGACGGCAAATCCGAAGGTGAACACATGGCTATATTCTATCTCAAAGACAAGGTGGAACTGATAGACGGAGGCACTTTCTGGCTGTCGGAAACGCCCGACGTGCCCTCTATGGGGTGGGACGCCGTATGTAAACGCACCTGTACGTGGGCATTGTTGCGCATGAAAGAGAACGGTAAAGAATTTGTCTTCGTCAATACCCACCTCGACCATATAGGCAAAACCGCCCAACGCGAAGGATTGGCTTTGATTGTAAAGCGTATAGAAAAGCTCATACCCGAAAATGCAACTGCATTCCTTACCGCCGACTTCAATACGGTATCGAGCGACACTATATTCGAGCCGTTGAAGGCCAAAATGAACGACGCTTGCGCTCATGCAGCCATAAGCGACAATAGAGGCACCTATCACAACTGGGGACGTAAAGAAGATCCTTCGGCCATCGACAATATATTCTATTGTGGAGCCTCGGCCGATAGTTTCTCGGTATTGTGTGATAAAAATTATGGCGCGCCCTACATTTCGGATCATTATCCGGTAATGCTGAAAGCTTCTTTCTAACAAACTCTAAGCCCCAAAAACATTATCAATCGTTTAACCACTATTAAAACCTATATATTGTGATTGATATTGAGACTTTATATGAAATATATTCTCAACACCCAGAAGTGACGACCGATAGTCGCCATTGTCCGCAAGGTTCTATATTTTTTGCCTTACGGGGAGAAAACTTCGATGGAAATCAATTCGCTGAAAAAGCCATAGAAGCAGGGTGTGCTTATGCCGTAGTAGATGACGCCACCGTAGTGCGTGACGACCGGTATCTGCTTGTAGAGAACGTATTGACGACATTACAAACCTTGGCCCGACATCACCGCCGTACCCTCGGATTACCGATAATCGGTATCACCGGTACCAACGGAAAGACTACCACCAAAGAACTTACAGCGGCTTGTCTTTCGCAACGGTTCAAAATATTGGCAACCGAAGGAAATCTCAACAACGCCATCGGTGTACCACTCACCCTGTTACGCCTCAACGCCTCGCACGAAATAGCCGTTGTGGAAATGGGCGCCAGCCACCCCGGCGATATTACCGAATTGGTGGAAATTGCCGAACCCGATTACGGCATCATTACCAACGTGGGGAAAGCCCACTTACAAGGATTCGGGTCCTTCGAAGGGGTAATCGCTACCAAATGCGAACTCTATGATTTTCTGCGCAATCACGGTGGAAAAGTATTTTTACACAACGAGAACCCCTACCTTCCCTCCCGGGTAGCCGGACCGGAAACAATACTCTATGGTACGGGTCCGGGACTTTTTGTATCGGGCAGCATGATACAATGCTCTCCCTATCTTTCGTTTGCCTTTACCTATGACGAGCATACCCACACCATAGATACCCGGCTCATCGGCAGTTACAACCTCACTAATGCTCTCGCCGCAGTTGCAATCGCATCATACTTTGGTGTTCCGGCCGAACAAATAAGTATGGCTATTGCCTCATACGAACCCCGAAACAGACGTTCCCAATTGGTAAAGACCGACCGCAACACCCTGATTGTAGATGCCTATAATGCCAATCCCACCAGTATGGCTGCCGCTCTCGACAACTTCACGGCAATGGATATGCCCCATAAGGTGGTACTGCTCGGCGATATGGGTGAATTGGGGGCTGATAGTAGGGCCGAGCATCGTAAAATTGCCGACCGACTGCGTAGCGATGGTACGATAGAAGCCTACTTGGCCGGAAAAGAATTCTGCTCCGTAGCCGAGGGCCTGACCACCTTCCCCGACACTGACGCGTTGGTAGAATTCTTACAAAATAATCCACTATCCGGCTGCACTATACTCATTAAGGGGTCGCGTAGCGCAAAACTCGAAAAATGTCTTGATTGTTTATAATAGATACTTCTTATAACCTCGTTCAATATGTATCCCGAAACATTCGCTCTTGAAGCACGACTGAGACAAGAAAAAATACAATCAGCCTTGCGTGATACCGGTTATGACGCTCTATTGCTGGCCGATAATGCCAATCTCTACTACACGGCCGGTCGTGTATTTTGTGGGTATTCCTACATTCCCGTCGCCGGCGATATACTCTATTTCGTACGTCGCCCGGCAGGATTACAAGGCAACAATGTAATATATATACGCAAACCCGAGCAGATAGCCGAGGAATTACAATCTCGCGGTTTCCCCCAGCCCCAAACCTTGATGCTCGAAGGCGACAGCCTCTCGTTCGTGGAATATAATCGGTTGGCAGCCTCGTTTCCCGGAGTAGTCGTATCGGAAAAAGGTACAGCGTTGATACGTGCCGTGCGTGCTGTAAAAACGCCCTACGAAATATCCCTGTTGCGACGCTCGGCCACCATTCACGACGCGATGTATCGACACATTCCCCACCTCTACACCGAAGGTATGACCGACATAGAGTTTTCGATAGAGCTCGAACGTTCAGCCCGTCAGCATGGCTCATTGGGTATATTCCGCATCTTCGGTCGGTCCATGGAAATATATATGGGCAATGTGCTATCGGGCGAGAATGCCGATAATCCATCGCCTTACGACTTTGCCATGGGTGGTGCCGGAATAGACAGTTCTCTGCCGGTAGGGAGTAATGGCTCACCCATACGCCCCGGACAGACCGTCATGGTAGATATGAATGGCAACTTCACCGGTTATATGAGCGACCTCTCACGTGTATTTTCTATCGGCAAAATTTCCGAATTGGCCCGACAAGCCCACCACACCTCTATCCGCATACAAGAGGCTATTGAAAATATAGCCCGTCCGGGAACAGCCGCTGCCGACCTATATAATATAGCCGTGAAAATAACCCAAGACGAAGGGTTGGAACAATATTTCATGGGACATCGACAAAAGGCCGGATTCATAGGCCATGGCGTGGGTATAGAGGTAAATGAACTGCCCGTATTGGCGCCACGCTCTCGTGATATATTACAAGAAGGTATGACTATTGCTTTAGAACCTAAATTTGTAATTCCCGGCGTCGGTGCTGTGGGAATAGAAAATACCTTTGTGGTCACAGCCAACGGTCTCGAGAAACTCACCACCTGTCCCGAGGAGATACTTCCCCTCGACTAAATAAGGGTGAGTAAGTAGGCCAGATAAGCTTTACAAGGGAACAAAAGGCAACAAAAGGACCTAAATCCGCAAAAAAATCTCAAAAAAAGCGCCACAGCTATTGCGTATAAGAAAATTATTCGTATCTTTGCACCGCATTTGAGAGAAAAACCTCGATGCAGACCTCGGATTGGTGCGGTAGTTCAGCTGGTTAGAATACATGCCTGTCACGCATGGGGTCGCGGGTTCGAGTCCCGTCCGCACCGCTTAAAGCCTTAGAGAAATCTGAGGCTTTTTTATTTCTCTCTCCGCCCCAGTATGTTTTAGATTTATATTGTTTTTATTGCTATATTTATAATTTGTGTGGGCAACTAATATATGCACTCAAACGTTTTTTATACAAAGAAGATGTTTCTTCCGAATCTTTTATTAACCAAACCGCTCGAATATGAAAAACGCCGAAAAAAAACATAGTGAAAATCCTTATAGGATACCTTTCGGGACCTATTTTTCTAAAAGAAAGAATCAGCAACCCGATAATGAGGCCCACCACATAAGCCCTCTACCATTCCAATGTTTACGAATGGGTGCCGAAATATACCCCAAAATACGACGATAGATTTCTTAAATAGCTCGCTACTACTCTCACGATTTGACGAAAAATTCATTCCCAAATACCTCTTAAAGAATTTCTACAATAAAATTTAAACAGCTTCTAAGGTGTATTTCGAGAAAAAAGAGTATGTTTGTAGTTGAGGTGAAGAGTAACTTCTAATTCACAAATACGACACATACCAAGACTATGAACTTATTCCAAAATCTATTTATTGCGATAAGTATATGTTTCGCATCCATCTGCCACGCACAACAAGATTGGGTGTCGGGCCTCCCAAACATCACTCCCGAACAAGCCGAAAATTACGTTGGATTCCTCGCTGATGACCTACTCGAAGGCCGAGATGCCGGAACTCGCGGAAGCCGTATCGCCGCCGGTTACATCGTTTCGCTATTGAAGGATTGGGGTGTAACACCTCTATACTCCGCGGGATTTTATCAGCCATTCGATATTTATTGCGGCACGAAACCTACCCGCACAAGTTGGACCATAGACTCGGTGGCTATCGAAAATGTGAAAAGGCAACCCGCCTACGGACATCGCAAATTACATAATATACTGGCTATGATACCCGGCAAGATAACTGACGAATGTATCGTAATAGGCGCGCACTACGACCACGATGGTATAAACGAAGATATAGAGGGGGATTGTATCTACAATGGTGCCGATGATAATGCTTCGGGTGTATCGGCCGTACTACAAATAGCCAAAGCCTTGAAATCGACAGGAAAGCAACCTCTACGTACTATTATCCTCGCTTTTTGGGACGGTGAAGAGAAGGGGGCGCTCGGCTCGCAATATTTTGTTTCGAACTTACCTGCGCAACTCTCTGTCAAAGGGTATATCAATTTCGATATGATAGGCCGAGGCCCGATTGACAATCCGCAACACCTAACCTATTTCTATACAGCCGCATATCCGATGTTTGAACGTTGGTTGCGCAAAGATATGGAAAAATATAATTTTGCCTTTACACCCGATTACAGGGCTTGGGAGTCTCCAACCGAAGGTAGCGACAACGCCCCGTTTGCCCGTGCCGGTATTCCTATCGTATGGTATCATACCGAGGGACACCCCGACTATCACCGCCCCTCGGACTCTGCAGAAAAAATCGACTATAAAAAACTCACAGACATCACCCGCGCCGCCTATCTGTGTACCCTACGCATGGCAAATACAGACGACTTATAACGAAAAAATAGGAAAGCCGAGGCTTTCCTATTTTTTCGCATATTGAATTGAGCGCTTAGAAATTATATTGCAATCCGAGAGCCAGAACCTCTTTGAATTGGACTTTGGGGCATTTTCCCTCACCTACGACTTCTCCTGCTTCATTCTTTATATCATAGGGCAACTTGATATCGTTGTCGTATATAAGATTGGTCGATACCGAAGCCGACAACCATTTATTGATAGTAAAGTTTATCTGTACGTCCCAAGCCACATCGATATTTTTCACCTCTTTGCCTCGACAATAGTCGGTGAAGAGGTTGAGACGAGAGTAGAGATTGACATTTTTCATTATGTCGTAATTGAGTTCGGCTTTGAGGTTGGCACCACCCTCATTCAACGATTTACAACCGGGTTTCACACCAAATGCACCTTGATCGGAAAGCGACTCATCGAGCACAAAGGTACCTTTCCATGTAACCGGAGTGAAGACAAGGGTAAATATCTTGGCCGGTGTCCATGTGATACCCAAACCGGCCGACACATAAGCGGGAGCCATGAATCGCGATACAAACGTGCGATTGTCGCCCGAATAATTATAGCCATTGGAGAATTGCGACTGATAGGTAAGGAACGCACTCAAATAAAGCGTTTTATGGATATTGAAACCATAATTGGAATTCAAATATATCTTATCGGTGGTCTTCTTCAATGGATCGTCTTTGGTTTGATTGAAACCATAGGCAAACTCTATACGATTCTGCCACAAATGAGCCTCGTTTTTATAATCGGCCTGATAGGTAAACTGCGCATCGAGCGCCAAAGCGTTTTCACCACCCGAGGCCCAATTGGTAAAACTTGATTGCGTAAATTTAAGGCCTGCGAATCCGGTAGTTTTCCACGGTTTTGCCGGAGCGTCTTGCGCAAAAATAAAGGTTACAGGCATCATAGCCAAAGATGCCAGAAGGAGATACTTTTTAATCATAGTATTATTTTTTATATTCATTTTGCAAAAATACGCAAAAAGAGTTTTTTTTCAAGCATATAAACAAAAAAGTTCGTATATTTGTTATGAGATATGTAACCTCTATGACGTATTTGGCCCACAGAGAACATAGATATAAGATTTACAACTTCTTAAAATGCAGAAAATTATGAAAAAGTACAGATGTACCGTATGCGATTGGATTTATGATCCCGAAAAAGGCGATCCCGAAGGTGGTATCACCCCCGGAACAGCATTTGAAGATATTCCCGAAGATTGGGTTTGCCCCCTATGCGGCGTAGGGAAAGACGAATTTGAAGCCGTAGAGGAATAATCGTTCAAGACAAGAAAAAAGACCGCTAATCAATAAGATAGCGGTCTTTTTTATGAAAATTGTTGCCCGGGAAGGATTCGAACCCTCACAGGCGGAACCAGAATCCGAAGTGCTACCATTACACCACCGGGCAATTTTCGACTGCAAAGGTGCGAATTTATTTTGTTCAAACGTAATTTTCCCTATTATTTTTCGAGGTAATTAACATTTTTAAACATTATCACAACCGTGCTATTTTTTCGACATCGACTCGAGTATAGTACGGTAGCTTTTCTCGATGAGTGTATCCATATTGTGTCGGCCGTCATCGCCCGGCTGTATCGGCTCGTGAATGGTGAGAACTATCTTACCTGGGCGTAGAAGCCAGCCCCCCTTGGGCAACACGCGAAACGAACCATCGATAGTCATAGGCACAACCGGCAACGATAGGTCATCGGCTATCTGGAAAGCCCCCTTTTTGAAACGATGTATCGTTCCATCGGGGGTACGAGAACCCTCGGGAAATACCACCAACGACATACCTTTGACTAAAATCTTTTCGGCAGCGGCAAGTGTTTCACGCAAACCTTTTCCCGAGCGATCGACAAAAACGAATCCGGCAGCTGCACAAGCAGCCCCTACAAAGGGGATTCGTCGCAACGAAGCTTTCATCATCCATTTGAATTTATGGCCCAAATATCCATATATAAGGAATATATCGTAGGCTCCTTGATGATTGGCTACAAACACATAGGAGGTATCGGCATCGAGTTTTTCACGACCTCGCACCTCTACCCTCACCAATGATATAAGACAGGTAAGACGCGACCATATAAGGCCCGGATAATAGCCCCAAAAACGATGATCGCCGAGAAAACAACCTATCATAGTCGTAAGCGCCGTAAGAAGGGTTATGACCGACATAATGGGGACAAAAATCAGCCACTGATAGAAAAATCGGAATATTACCATAAACAGATATTAAAGGGTGAAAATAAAAAAGGCTGTCAACAAATACTTGTTAAACAGCCTCGCTATTGTGTCCGAGATGAGAGTCGAACTCACACGACCTAATGGTCACTACCCCCTCAAAGTAGCGCGTCTACCAATTTCGCCACCCGGACAAAAGAAATAACCCGTATTCGTTAAAGTGCCCAAAACAGGACTCGAACCTGCACGACCTAATGGTCACTAGTCCCTGAAACTAGCGCGTCTACCAATTCCGCCATTTGGGCTCGATTTTCGTAGAACACGGATAGAGCGAAAAACGGGACTCGAACCCGCGACCCTAACCTTGGCAAGGTTATGCTCTACCAACTGAGCTATTTTCGCATTTTCACTATATCAAAGATATGTCTTTTCGACTTGGAGCGAAAAACGGGACTCGAACCCGCGACCCTAACCTTGGCAAGGTTATGCTCTACCAACTGAGCTATTTTCGCGTTTGCGGTTGCAAATATACGGCAGTTATTTGATTTGTGCAAGTGGTTTCGCACATTTTTTTTATTATTTTTTATGTGGTATTGTAAATGAAATATTTAGGAGCCACATAAAATTTTCAAAGAAAGTATTCTGAGGCAAAAAGTGAACAAGACATCCACTTTTTTAACGACGACCTATCATCGAAAAGAACTCTTCGCGACGTTTCAAATCCTCAAAAACACCCGTATATGACGATGTGGTCGTTACAGCACCTTGCTTTTCTACCCCGCGCATCTGCATACACAGATGTCGCGATTCCACCATCACGATGACGCCCTTGGCCGACAATGTACGTTGCAGACAGTCGCAAATATCAGTCGTGAAGCGCTCTTGTAATTGCAAGCGACGAGCAAAAGCATCGACAATACGAGCCAATTTGCTGAGACCGGTGACATATTCATTGGGTATATAGCCTATATGCACCACGCCGAAGAAGGGCAATATATGGTGCTCGCAGAACGAATAAAATTCAATATCTTTTACCACGACTATCTGACCGCGTGTGCCATATTCCTCCTTGAATAGGGCCGAACGTAGGGTTTCCTCGGGATTGCAATGATAGCCCGATGTGAGCGACCACATGGCTTTTGCGGCACGGACCGGTGTTTTCAACAAGCCTTCGCGTGTAGGATCTTCACCCAATAGCTCGAGTATTGCCTTGTAATGCGCCGCCAACTGCTCTATGCGTTGGTCGTCGGTCATATTCTGTATATCGGACATGAACTATTCTTTATATAAAGGTAAAACGATTTCGTCTTTGACAATACGCATCTCCACGGCGTATCTCGGAAAGCGTTTTTTCAATGTTTGAAGTTGTTTGTTGGCCTCCTCGTATGTACGATAGTCGCCCACCCTCAGTCGCCAGAAAGGTGATAGATAGGATACATATATATGCATATCGGGATAGGCCTCGGCAACAGCGTCGGAGCGCAGTTCGACCTCATCGCGAGATGTACGTTTGTTGTCGGAGAATAATTGTATGCGATAACCTTGGGTAGCGATATTTCCATCTTTATCAACTTTTGTGGTGCCGAAATTGCGAGAAAGACGAGCATCGAGAGCCGAATCTTGATGTAAGACGACACGAGCGCCATCGAGGTTACGCTCCAACGATTGCACAATAGTCGTATCGATACTATAGGCCTGAGCCTTTACGCCAACGACCAAGACAAAAGACAATAACAGGGTGAAAATTATTCTCTTCATATCACAAAAACAAAGAGGTAAAAGATTACGATAGAGACAACCCACTCCGCCCTATCGGACACCTCCCCTCAATGAAGAGGAGAGGTGTTATACTTGCCCGATAAGCAGGTATCCCATTAAAAGGAATACCACGGAGATAGGAGTATGTTATTACGAAAATGCTTCGATAATACCCATGAACGATTCCACTTCGAGAGCAGCGCCACCGATAAGACCTCCGTCAACGTCGGGATTGGCAAAAAGTTCTTTAGCGTTAGAGGGTTTGCAACTTCCGCCATAGAGTATAGAGCAGTTGTCGGCTACTTCCTCGCCATATTTAGCAGCAAGGGTGGCGCGTATAAAGGCGTGCATTTCTTGTGCTTGAGCAGCGGTTGCGGTTTTACCGGTACCGATAGCCCATACGGGTTCGTAAGCGAGAACTATTTTACCAAATTCTTCGGCCGAGAGGTTGAAGAGCGACTCTTCGATTTGCGCCTTTACGACATCGAAATGTTTGTCGGCTTCGCGTTCTTCGAGTACTTCACCGATGCAGAATATGGGGGTAAGGTTATTAGCGAGAGCCAACAATACTTTTTCTTTCAAGATCTCGGGTGTTTCGTGATAGTAAGCACGACGTTCGGAGTGTCCCAAAATTACGTATTCGGCACCTGTAGAGGCTACCATGGCGGCCGAAACCTCGCCGGTGTATGCGCCCGAAACTTTGTCGGCACAGTTCTCGGCAGCAACACCTATTTTCGATGTATCGATAGCCTGTGCCACCGATGCCAAGTGTATAAACGGCGTACCGATAATAACGTCACAATTTACCTTTTTGCCGGCCAATGCGGCTTCAATACCTTTTGCCAATTCCAAACCTTCTTGCAGGGTTTTGTTCATTTTCCAGTTACCTGCTACAATGTTTTTTCTCATAATTGTTTGATTATTTAAGAGTGTTTCTTGTTCTTCGTCTTTTTGTTTCCGTTTTTTCTCTACCAACGCGTTTCTTATTTTACGTAATCGCGCCAACCGACGGTAGCGAGCCTGTGCCACATAAGCCTCTATCGTTTTAGAGGTGAGGTACAATATGAGCATTGGGACGGCAAAGATAATAATAATCATTAAGAATGGGCGCCAAAATGTATACGGAATCAATCGGCCCAATGATAATTTGTCAATCGTATCGGCCAATTCGGCCTCACCGGGCAGATGCTCGGGACGCACTTTACGCACCACGACACCATCGTGCAACAATACGATAGCCGGATTTCCTCGCACGATTGTCTGTATGACCGATTTGTCCATCGAATAGAAGGGGTAGTCGGCCCCGGTATTGTCTTGCCACTCTATAATCTCTTCTAAGGGAGAGGCCGTAAGACAATACAATTTATAGCCATATTCCTGAGTGTAATCATATAGTTCATCGATTTTGTCGATGGCGTCGCTCGCTGCCTCTTTGAGCGATGGCGACATCAGCAGAAATGTATAAGTTGTATCGCCGAGTATTTCGTCGGTCACATCACCTTCGTCGTCATACACGACAAAATTTTCCATACCCGAAACCGCATTTTCGGGCTCTATACGAGCGACATAGTGCCAAGCCGTATCGGTAGGAAGGTCGTCTATCGCGAACGTCTTTTCCTCACCATCTCGCTCATACACAAAAAGATATTCTTGCTCGCCGGCTTGCGCTATCGCCTCTCGTATGTTTACGCCCTCTTTATAGGGGCGGAAGTCGAGCAGCGGCTGGAAATAATAGGCATACATGGATATTCCCACAACAAAGAGTATAGAGAAATATACCGTAAGAGATTGTACTTCCTTGTGATAAATACCCGGCAACCGGGTATTGAAACGCAATAGAAATACTACCGCCAACAACAAAACTATATTTTTAACAAACGACTGCCAATGAGTGAGATATAGCGCCGCGCCAAAGCAACCGCAATCGCTCACGGGATTGTATAGTGCCAAATATAGGGTGAGGGCGGTCATTCCCAGCATCGTAAGGAACAACAACCATGTTGTGAATTTACGATACGAACCGAAAAACGTATTCACGCCAAGCGTAAATTCGTAGGCGCCCAATGCCACCGACAAGAAAAAAGAAAAAGGGATAAAATATTCCTGTCCGAACGCCAACAGATATTCCTCTATCTTCAACGACATACCCATGGGGTCAACAGCCTTTACAAAGCCGGAGAAAATAAACATTGCCCCCACTCCTATCCGCACGATAATCAATAATGCGGGGAGTATATATCGCGACCAGAGTGAACGTCCGGGGTTATTCGCCATATTCGAGTTTTATCAAACCAAAAAGAGAATAATTTATCATATCCATATAATTGGCATCAACACCCTCTGAAACGAGCGTTACACCCTCATGCTCCTCTATTTGCTTGGTTCGGCATATCTTCGTGAGTATCAAATCGGTGTAGGAACTCATACGCATACCCCGCCAAGCCTCATCGTAATCGTGATTTTTGGCATACATCAGATTTTTGGTGACGGTCATGTGCTTGTCATACAATTCCAACGCCTTCTCCTTGGAAATATCGGGAGTATCGGCATATCCCAATTCCAGTTGTATAAGGGCTATAATGCCATAATTGACTATTCCTATGATCTCGGAACGAATACCCTCATCGATGCGTGTCTCGCCTTTTTCCTCGATACTGCGAATACGTTTTGCCTTGATAAATATCTGATCGGTCAGCGATTTGGGGCGCATGATACGCCACGACGCGCCATAATCTTGTAATTTTTTAGCATATAGTTCGCGACAAATGTTTATCACATGTTCGAATTGGGCTACTGTATCGGGCATAGTCGTATTTTTTAGAATTGTACAAAGGTACAAAAAATCAAGAATATGCTCTATATTTTACCATTTTTTATTTCCTTTCAAGTTTTTATATCGATGTTTACCCTTTCTCTTATTACAAATTTTACTATTTTTGCATTGTTTCTGCTTATTTTCAAACCTGATATATCATGAAATTGTGCAATTACATCATTGTTGCAGCTATTGCGTTATTGACAGTGAATTGTTCCTATCAAGAAAAATCGGAAAAACCACGCATAATCATCAGTACCGATGTGGGAGGCACCGATCCCGACGACAACCAATCGGTAGTCCACCTGCTGATGTACAGCGACTTGTTCGACATCGAGGGATTGGTATCCTCGCCCTCCTACGGCAACGGGAGCAAAGAGGAAATACTGCGCATGATAGATCTGTATGAAAAAGACTTGCCCCTGCTCGAAAAGCACAAAGAGGGCTTTCTCTCTCCCGAATATCTGCGCTCTATCTGCAAACAAGGCAAGAAGGGAGCTGCGCCCTATTGCGGCTACTCTACCGCTACCGAGGGATCGGAATGGATAGTACATTGCGCCCGCCAAGAGAGCGACCGACCGCTATGGGTGCTTGTGTGGGGTGGTCTCGACGATGTAGCTCAGGCTCTGCACGACGCGCCCGATATCGCCGACAAAATACGCATCTATTGGATAGGCGGTCCCAACAAGAAATGGAGCGTCAACAGCTATGTGTATATCGTAGAGAATTTCCCCGACTTATGGTTTATTGAGAACAACGCTTCGTATCGAGGATTTATCGGAAATCAGCGTAAAGCCGATAAGTATAACCGCGACTATTACGACACCTACATCGCCGGAGCCGGAAATCTGGGTGCCGACTATATCAACTATTATAAGGGACAATCGAAACTCGGCGATACTCCCTCGCTCCTATATCTGATGCATGGCGATCCCGAAAACCCCGAAGGCGAATCGTGGGGCGGACGTTTCACCCCGATGACGCACAGTCCGCGCGTGGTATTCGACCACCCGCTGACCATGCAAGATACGGCCCAAGTATTTTCGATCATGGAGTTCCGACTGAAAGGTCCTAAACTCGACCTGCCCGCCGACTCGGTGTGCCTCACCATGACCATCAGAAAGCAGGAATGGCCGGGCTACTATGTAGGTGATGGCGTGTACGTGGTGCGCCACACAACTTATTACTTGGGCACTATACCCTACACCATCGTATCACATATCGACGGACTTGACAGCCAAGAGGGCGAATTTACCGTGGAGAACGTGTGGCCGGGCCGTAAACACGTCACCGATTACCGGGTGGGCAATACCTGGTACACCGATATCGATGATGCCGAACTGATGGAAAAAAACGTACTCGGAAGTAAGACCACCTCGAAATGGCGTAACGAGATAATGGAAGACTGGGGCTCCCGCTGGTCGTGGTTGAAACAATAGTATTTTATTTATATACACTACATAACATTAATACAATGAAAAGATTAACACTGCTTTTAGCTGTATTCTGCGCACTCTCGGTATGCGATGCTCAGAAAAAGGTGCGAGTGCACACCATAGGCGACTCCACCATGGCCGACTATGCCGAGAATACCACCCGCACCCGCGGTTGGGGCGAGATGTTCCAAGAGTTTTTCACCGACGACGTAGAGGTCATAAACTATGCCCGTGGCGGACGCAGCACCCGCTCCTTTATGAACGAGGGTCTATGGGACAAAGTGAAAGCCAACATACAACCCGGCGACTATGTGTTTATACAATTTGCCCATAACGATGAGAAGGGAGGCGGTACATACAGTGCCGATGGCCGCGGTACCGACCCGTGGGGCCATTACAAGAGAAATCTCGAAATCTATGTGAACGAGACGCGCGCCCTGCAAGCCACCCCCGTACTCATCACCCCTATCGTGCGCCGATATTTCACCAAGGAGGGCACGATTTCCGACAAAGGGTGCCACAACCTGAGCAAGGGTGAAGACCGCACCGAACTCGACTATGTGTATGTAATGAAACTGGTCGCCCGAGAGATGAACGTACCCCTCATTGACCACACAGCCTTGACCAAATCGTTTGTAGAGAGCCTGGGGGCCGAAAATACCACACGGCTCATCTATGTACCCACCGACGGTACTCATACCCAAGCCACAGGTGCAGCCCTCTACGCTCAAATGGTGGCTCGCGAAATGAAACGCATGGATATTCTGGCCCGCTATGTACGCCCCGACGCTCCGATGATACTCAACCCTCGAAGCATCGATTTCGGTAATATATATGTAGGCGACGAGGCTTGCGCAAGACTCGATCTTACCGGTATCACTATGCCTAAAAAAAATGGCATAGTGACGATTACCGCCCCACAAGGCATGAGCCTCGCCTCTACCCCCGACGGCGAGAAACTCTCGAAACTCGAGATACCCTATACCGACGGCAAGTTGTGGAATCAATGCTATTTCGTGTACTACACCCCGCAAAGCGCCGGTACTGTAAACGACGCGATAACCGTCACTTGCAAGAAGGTGAAACGCACTATCCCCGTGACGGCCGATTGCAAAAAAATCACGAAAGAAACACCCAAGAAGATAAGCGTGAAACGATATACGTTGAAGGGGCTTACCGACAGCGAGCAGGGCATTACCATAGAAAAAGGTAAGTGGTCTGCCGACATCGACGAGTCGGGCTCGCGATATGTGGAATTTTTCATCAAGGATATGAAGCAGGGGTTTGTCGCCAAGAAAGTTACATTTACCCTCAAAGGGAATGTGGCCTATCGTGTAGCTTCGTCGGAGAGCGGTGATTTCTATCCCCGTACCGACTTAGGCGAAAACCAGAAAGACAGCACCGACATACAGACCATCGACCTACCCATAAATGCGACCATAAAACCGGGTGAACGCCTTGCCATACGCATATTCCCGTGGTGTACCCGAGAAAATGATAATGTACATTTCAGCATCGAAAACTTCACCATCGAAGGCTTGATAATCGAATAGCCGTTATTTATGACATATTACAAACAAAACCCTATGTAATAGCAAGTTAATATTTTACCACATAGCTGTATGCGAAAAGGCCGGAAACGCTTGTTTCCGACCTTTTTATGTTTTCGAGCAATGGCAAGGGTGCACAATTTGTGCGTTTG
Organism: Coprobacter sp.; assembly: GCA_017462265.1. Classification (GTDB taxonomy): domain Bacteria; phylum Bacteroidota; class Bacteroidia; order Bacteroidales; family UBA11471; genus Caccoplasma. Next base: position 26,742 of record JAFTRN010000032.1, read on the forward strand.
TAAGTCACCTTTGTGTAGGGTAGCGACCGGCTCCGTAATGAGAGCTTTTTAGCGCTCCTTCATCTGCCTTATTGGCTTTGTAATCCTTTTTACCTCGGCGAACGCTTGAACCAAGCGTTCCTACGTTTTGCCGGGGCGATTACAAAAAACACCGTCGGAGGTGTCCGACGGTGTTTGGTTTCTATATGGTCGCTACGAGATTACTCCCACTCGATGGTGGCGTTGGGTTTCGGCGACATATCGTAGCATACGCGGTTTACATTCTTCACCTCGCGCAATATGCGATCGGTAATCTTCATGAGTATGCTCCAATCGACCGGCTCGATAGTGGCGGTCATGGCATCGACCGTATTGACGGCACGAATGATAACGGGCCACTCGAACGAACGAGCATTGTCGCGCACACCCACAGACTTGAAGTCGGGTACGACGGTGAAATATTGCCATACTTTCTTGTCGAGACCGGCGAGTTTGAACTCTTCGCGGAGTATGGCATCGGCCTCGCGCACGGCTTCGAGACGATCGCGAGTAATAGCGCCGAGGCAGCGTACACCGAGACCGGGGCCGGGGAAGGGTTGGCGATATACCATATCGTAGGGCAGGCCGAGCTCTACACCACACGCACGCACTTCGTCTTTGAACAGCTGACGGAGGGGCTCAACGAGTTGAAACTGGAGATCGTCGGGCAGACCACCTACGTTGTGGTGCGATTTCACCATCTTGGCAGTCTTAGTACCGCTCTCCACGATGTCGGGATAGATAGTACCCTGTCCGAGGAAATCGATACCATCGAGTTTGCGAGCCTCTTCCTCGAATACGCGGATAAACTCACCACCGATGATTTTACGTTTCTGCTCGGGATCGGCCACACCGGCCAGTTTGTCCAAGAAACGATCGGTAGCATCGACATATACGAGGTTGGCGCAAAGTTGGTTGCGGAACACCTCTACCACGTTTTCGGACTCGCCTTTGCGCATAAGTCCATGATTTACATGCACGCATACGAGGTTATCGCCGATGGCTTTGAGCAGAAGTGCAGCCACGACCGAGCTATCGACACCACCGGAGAGAGCCAACAGCACTTTTTTATCGCCCACTTGACGACGCACGAGCTCGATTTGGTCGTTGACAAAGTTGGTCATATTCCAGTTGGCCTCAGCCTTGCAAGTGTCGAACACAAAAGATTTCACGGCGACTTTTATGGCCTCTACATCGTCGTTGAACTGCAGAAGTTTCACCTCGCAGAGCGCTTTGTCGTGACCGGCAGCCATGACCGGAATACCGGCCTCGTATATGGCGGGCAACACATCGATGGCCACGCCGTCGATTACATTATTGGGACCACCATTGATAATTACACCTTTGACATTGGGGAGAGCCTTCAACTCATCGACCGTAATGTCGTGGGGATAGATTTCGCTATACACGCCCAGCGCGCGAATGGCACGGGCCAGCACGGTATTCTCGTGACTACCCAAGTCGAGAATGACAATCATGTCTTGTTTCATACTATATTTGTTTTTATTATTGTTATTTAATACAAATATGGTGAATACAAATATCGCCATATTTGAGGCCGTAATATAATTTCTAAGAAGATTCAAAAACAGCTTCTTAGATTCTGTTATAAACACAGTCTCAATGGCGGAGGTTTGGAATATATATCACAAACAATCCGTTTTGCGCCTTTGTGTTTACTATGAATAGAATGCTTTTCTCGCATACTAGTATTTATATCGGTCAATACATTTGACTATATCAAAGGAATTTTCAATTAAAATTCCGATGTAAAATGGAACCGTATTTTCGGGAAATCGGTTTGCGCCATTTGCAACACATATCCCGAGTCGGCGAGAAATACATCTCTACCCTCCTTGTCCTTGGCCATAAATTGGTATTTACGCTTCTTGAAGTTTTCAAGCGCCTCGACATCGTCGCTTTCTATCCAACAGGCCTTGTAGAGGCTGATGGGCTCCCAGCGACATTGCGCGCCATACTCATGCAACAAGCGGTATTGTATCACCTCAAATTGCAGTTGGCCCACCGTACCGATGATTTTACGGCCATTGAACTGGTTTACAAACACCTGAGCCACACCCTCGTCCATCAACTGGTCGATACCCTTGTTGAGCTGCTTGGTCTTCATGGGATCGGTGTTCTCGATATACTTGAACATTTCGGGCGAGAAACTGGGCAAACCCTTGTAGTGCAACTCCTCACCGGCAGTGAGGGTGTCGCCGATCTTGAAGTTTCCGGTATCGGGCAATCCCACAATATCACCGGGGAAAGCCTCATCGACAGTAGATTTGCGTTGCGCCATAAAGGCCGTAGGACTGGAGAATCGCATCAATTTGCCCTGACGTACATGCTTGTAGTTCTCGTTACGCACAAACTGCCCCGAACATACCTTTACAAAGGCTATACAGCTACGGTGATTGGGATCCATATTGGCATGAATCTTGAACACAAAACCCGAAAATTTTTCCTCCTCGGGGCGCACTACACGCTCGATGGCCTGCACAGGACGAGGCGACGGCGCTATTCTCACAAAACAATCGAGCAACTCACGTACACCGAAATTGTTCAAAGCCGACCCGAAGAATACCGGTGCCAAATCGCCGGCCAGATATTGCTCTACGTCGAAATCGGGATATACCCCCGCTATCAATTCCAAATCGGAACGAAGTTTCGTGGCATCGGCCTCGCCTACATGTTTTTCCAGCTCGGGGCTGTTCACATCTTTCAACTCTATGGCCTCGGTAACAGTCTGTTTACTGGGTGTATAGAGGTTCAGATTTTCTTCATAGATATTATATACCCCCTTGAAGCGTTGGCCTATATTAATGGGCCAACTGAGAGGCCGCACAGCAATTTTCAATTCCGCTTCTATCTCATCGAGCAGGTCGAAGGGGTCTTGACCTTCACGGTCGAGTTTATTGACAAAGACGATAACCGGAGTTTTGCGCATACGGCACACCTCCATCAACTTACGAGTTTGAGTTTCAACACCTTTAGCCACATCGACTACAATTATTACGCTATCTACGGCCGTCAATGTACGGTAGGTATCTTCGGCAAAATCCTGGTGACCGGGCGTATCGAGAATATTGATTTTATAATCACCATAATTAAAGCCCATAACCGATGTCGCCACCGATATACCACGTTGCTTCTCTATCTCCATCCAGTCGGAGGTAGCCGTTTTCTTTATTTTATTGGATTTTACCGCCCCTGCCACATGTATAGCACCACCAAAAAGGAGCAACTTCTCGGTAAGGGTGGTTTTTCCCGCGTCGGGGTGACTGATAATGGCGAAAGTGCGCCGTTTTTGAATCTCTTCGGTAAGAATACTCACGTCTTTATCTTTTATTTCTTGAGGTTGTTTTTCTATTTTATTGGTTCAATAAGGCGATACAGCGTCGGAGGCTGTCCTCCCAATGAGGTATTTCGATATGATATGTATCTTTTATTTTCTTCTTGTTCATCACGCTATAATGCGGACGTGTAGCAGGCGTAGGGTAGTCAATAGTCTCTATGGGGGCTATACGACAAGAGTCTATACCGGCTATGCGATGGATAGTACGAGCGAAATCGTACCACGAACATACCCCTTCGTCGGAGAAATTGTAGATACCGGGAACGAATTGTTCGCCATTGATAATGGCAACGATAGCCACAGCCAAATCGGCAGCATAAGTGGGTGTACCTATCTGGTCGAAAATCACCGTGAGAGATTGACGTTCATGCCCCAAACGTATCATCGTCTTCACAAAATTGTTTCCGTATATCGAATAGAGCCACGAAGTGCGTAATATCACCGACTGCTGATTGGTGGCAAGGAGACGCTGCTCTCCCTCTAATTTGGTCACGCCATATACCGACATGGGCGCTACGGGATCGGTTTCGACATAAGGTCTGTAATTTGTACCGCCATATACATAGTCGGTCGATATATGTATCATCTTCGCACCGACCGAGGCTGATGCTTTCGCCAAATTCTCGACTGCGACAGCATTGATTTTACGACACAATTCTATATCGCTTTCGGCCTTATCTACAGCCGTATAGGCAGCACAATTCACAACAAAATCTATCGGGTTTGCAGAAACAAATTTACCGACTGCATCGTAATCGGTAATATCCAATTCCTGCACATCGGTAAAAATATATCGGTTAGCATTGTCGGCACAAGCCAAGTTGCGCATCTCATTGCCCAACTGTCCGTTTGCCCCTGTAACCAAAATTGTAGCCATATTTTCTTTGTTTTATAATTCTAATTCACCGGCACGGTCTTGCTTATATTTTTCGGAGAGGATTGACAGGAAATGCGAAATTTGCTTCACAGCGGCCTGCGTCTCTTCCGATATTTCTTTTTTCTGTAATCGTAACATCAACACGCCATACAAGGCATTAAAGCAGGTTTCCAACTCTCCTACCGTCTCGGCTCCCGACTTGGTGCGCAACTCCACGATGTAGGGTAATGTCTTGAAAAACGCCGCGTTGTAAAAAGGCTCCCGCGTCGATTTCAACAACCGGGCATGCAAGTCCGAAAGGTCTATGATTACATTTTTATTGATTTGCAAATGACCTTTTTCACTCACTCCCTCGGAGCGCATCATCTCGGCTAAGCTTTCATACCACTCTTTTACGGCTTTCAACTCCTCGGGCGAGAGGTTGGTATATCCGGCAACGACCTGCTTTTCTATAACATCTATATCGCATCGACATGCCCGTATTATATCCTCTATCTGCCACATATAGAGCAGATACTCAGCTATATTTTCTTTCTTTTTACGACTTGCGACAATCATAGTTGTGTAGCTAAAAAGTGGGCCGATACGACAGCTTCGTAAAATGCTTTATCGGTAATACCGAATTGCCGACACGCAAGGCGAGCCGCACTGATATCGCACAACAAGTTTTCATCACACGGGAATGGCAATTCTATCTCATTCTTAGCGTATTGCAGGAATACCCGCTCTCCGTCGCGACGATAGGGGTGCGCCTTGAAAGGTAATGCCGTAATATCCTCGCGCAAGGTCTCGGCCCATTCTTGAAACACGGCGACGGTCTGGTTATAAATAAGTGTACCTTCGCGATCTATGGTAGAAATAAGCCTATGGCGTGCTTCGAGATAATCTTCGAACGTAGGGTACTCCTCACTCTCTTTCCAACGCAAGGAGGACAATATGAGTATATTTGACTTATGATTACGCTGCCCGATACGCAACAAAAGGTCGCCATCGAGCAGACAGATACGAGTATTCTCGGAAAGGGCTACCGCACGTGAGAAAGGACCCACACAATCATCGACCACATAATCGGCCTTCTTGCTTTGCTTGTGCAGAGCATACAAGATGAGCGATAATATACGTCCCGAATTTTGTGAATTACATTCTACGACCTTTGCTTTTTCATCTATTATGCTTGCCAACAAATCAAATACCGAAACAACAGGCAGATGCTCCATCTCGGCAAGTGCAAATTCTTCATTCTCCGAAACCGCATCGCCGGCAACCATATTGACTTTTTGCCCCTCGTCTATAAGTTGAGAAAGAGGCGCCAATAGTACACCGGCTCGCGATAAATCGCTCTCCATGTCGGCAATACAACCCGAGCAAGAAACCGTATGACCTTTTTCTTGCAAAGCCAATGCCAATCGAGAGGGAAACGACTTACCCTGAGCAATAATATGTATATTTTCTGTCATATAACAACAAAACTTCACCCGGCTACAAAACTCCTATTTTTCATATTTTTTCGAGCCGACTTGTTTAAGGTGCAAAAATACTACTTTCGCACGAATATTGAAAAGTGTTAGTACAAGTTTTTATCAACATTTTTCATCGATTTATGAAACGATGAAAGAAAAAAGCGCGTAAGACCGATGCCCTACGCGCTATAATTGTGCGACTTTGAGGTTTTAGAATGAGAAGTGCAACGATATGCGCACACCGCCATTGGTAGCATTGGGGTGCTTGTGCGGTGTATCGAGGCGAACAGCATCGGTACCCTTACGATACGATACACGCCACACATATTCCACACGCAGTATCTTGAATATGTTGTCGAGACCGGCACTTACCTCCATATAAGGATATTTGGGATCCATGAGGTACACCACATTATCGCCGGGGAATTTCCATAAATCGGGATTGAGATAATGGCCGTTATCGTTGAGTGCCATCGGATTGTTCTTTTGCGAAAGATTACCAAAGAAACCCTTGAACGATACCACCTCACGCATACGCAACAGTTTCACATAGGGTATGCGATTTAACAATATGCCATTAGCAAAATAGGTAATATCCCACGAGGCATACGAGTCGAGCACAAACTCCATAGGATTCAACACGCTGTACGACCCGGGTTGAATGGTATATGACAGGTTGGCATTCGGCAAAATAAGCATAGTAAAGGGAACTTGATTCCACACGTGACTCAGACGGAACTCTGTCTCGAGGTGTCCGAATGCCGAGAACCAGAAGTCTTTGGCAAATGTGAAGTCGGTACGGTTGAGCATAAAGCGACTACCCAAGAAATTCTTCGGTGAGAAAGTATGAGATAGTGTAAATATGGGCGCATCGCGGTTGATGGGATAACGTTGCCCCTTGGTCTGATAAAATTTCTCGTTGGGCGCATAACGCAGACGCACCTCGGCCTCACTCCAATTGTAATAACGGAACGACGTATTGTACTTATACGATTCGGCAGGTTTCCATTTCACATTCGGTTCGAAAGGCACCCACTGGGTAGCCTCTTCTCTCTTATAACGCAAGTTCACGCCATAGGACAAGCCATAATCATGTTCGCGCAGATACGACAACTCTGTATTTTGCAGATAGGTGGTCTTGGTGTCGCTCATACGTTTCAGTGCCAAGAACACATTATCTTTATTGGTGTATTCGTACTGCTGTCCCAACTGATTTATATCATACGTGTGCGTGAGAGCGATAGAGTGTATCTGATACTCGGCCGGAGAATAATTTTTCTCATTGAATGAGTATTCCAATCGCGAAGAGTATTTGAATCGGTGGTCGCGCGTACCAAAGGCCAAATAACCCTTCCAGAACCAATGTTTATTAAGATTGGCCGTCGTGAAACCTCCGACACGTAAACGCACACCCTCGACCGTATTACCACTTATGGTCGTATTCATAGGTCCTAAGTCGAATTTACTCAAATCCTTATTTACATTGGTCTCGATATATCCGGTAATGAGAATTTTTATAATTTTCTCACACCAATAGAATACGGGATTATCGCGTAACTTTTCAAGAAGTTGAGCCACCATACCCTCTTTCTTTTTCAATTCCACCTGACGATGCTCCTCCCAATATGAGCGGGGCATCACCTCGGCAAGTTCATCGGTAACGGTGCGCTTCTCCTGCTCAAACAGAGCTTTTGCCTCTTTGGGTGGTTCATTGAAACTAAAATTCTGATACATAGCCAATCGTCGGGTGTAGAGACGCGGTGTGCCGGGTATAATCTGAAACTCTACCACCATATCGTCTTTGGTTTTCAGACGGGTTCCATCTTCGGCACGTTTAAATTCCTGACTTATAATCAAGTCCTCCACATAGTTGAGGTTGATGTCTTTAGGCACGGCCATCGCTACCTTTTTGACAAAATAGGTAGAGTCGAGCGTCACATATAAATCGCCCACAAAACCGGCCGATTCGGAATTAAATGGTACGAACGAAAGTTTCATACACTTTTCGCCACCAAGCATCACCGTATCGCCCAAATAATATTTATAAAACGTGGGGCCCAACGATGATATAGGGCTGACAAAACGTGTCAGCATGATGGGTATATTATTTTGATAAATATCAATCTCGGCAAAAATCTGCTGATAGAAAGTGGCAATACCCTCGCGACTGAACATCTTATCGACGCCCTCGCTGTACGATGCTTTTACATGCTGACGACGCGATTCGGGGCTTTTACGATAATAAGAACTGGAGAGTTTTTCTCGAATAGCTACCGTGAGAATAGGCTTACCTGTAATCTCAGAGGTATCGACGAAATCGAAAAGGAATTGGAAATTTTTATAGATTTTTTTATCACGCTTTTCTTCGGAGAAGTCATTCAACGCCATGGTCATTTTATCGTACTGGTCATACGAATAATAGTCATGATTCTCGGGTGCGTTGTCGTCGCGTCGCGAAATAATCTCTTTTACAAAATCTACCGCCGGATTGTTTTTTCGGGAATATCGCTCTTTTTTAGGCTTCACCTCTATGTCCTTCAACACATAATCAGATGGTCGCATCGGGATATTAACAACCCGTATTCCACCGGGTTTTACGGGAATACGTTTTTCCTTATATCCTACCGACGTAGCACCAATCTCGGTAAAATCGTTTTTTGACGTACGTATGGTGTAGCGACCATTTTCGTCGGTCATAACCCCCACGGTGCTACCGCCGAGAAAAACAGAAATAAATGCCAACGGCTCTTGAGTTATAGAGTCGGTCACCACACCGGTAATGGTAGTAGTGGTATGCGTCTGTGCAAACGATTGTGTCGCACCGCCCAAAACGAATATCAGGACAAAAAGACGTAATATATATTTGCTCATCTATTGACGATATTTTCACATTTTCGGGTGCAAAGGTAAAAATTTTATTGGCGCAAACCTATACCTTTCGTAAGTAATCACATTCATTAACACCCTATTTATGGGATTTTACTTATCTTTACCGACAAAATGAACAGATAGCACAATATATGGGACAAGAAATAGAACGTAAATTCAAGGTAAAAAAACACGATTATAGAAAAGGTAACACGCCCACCATTTACAAACAGGGCTACCTATGCATCGATGCCGACCGTACCGTGAGAGTGCGCATTGCCGGAGAAAAGGGGTATATCACCATCAAGGGTAAAAGTTCGGGGTGCAGCCGGAGTGAATATGAATACCCCATTCCCCGAGAAGAGGCACTGGAATTGCTCGAAAACCTTTGTCACAAACCTCTTATCGAAAAGGTCCGCTATCGCTATACCGAGCAAGATGGTAAAACATGGGAAATCGATGAGTTTTCCGGTGATAACGAGGGACTCATCGTGGCCGAGATAGAATTAAACGACGAAAACGAATCGTTCGTTCCCCCCGAATGGGTTGGCGAAGAGGTAACCGGCGACCTACGATACTATAATTCCCGGCTCACATTACACCCCTATCGGGATTGGGAATAACTGCACATTGAGTATTTTCTGTTTCTAAAACGTATTATAAGGAGACAATCTCGAAAAAAAATCAATCAATCGTCAAATTATAATATAATGAAACAGATACTACTATCACTCTTTGCGGCCGGACTGTCTGTCATAACTTAGAGCCAGAATATCGCCGATGCGGCGGTAATACACGACAAGTCTTGGTGCAACCCGATATATCGACCATAGACAATTCCGTGTTTATGCATCCTACACATATAAGAGTGCCGGTTGAAATTGGGCAAAAATCACATCGCCATAAGCCTACGCCCCATAAAAGACTGCCAGCCATAAACGAGACATCAATAATAAGTAAAAAATCGAATAATTATATGAAACGGACACTGGCTCTTCTTATCGCCCTGTGTGTATGTAACATTATACATGCACAAGAGTTTCCCAAAGTGATATTGCGCGGGGACTATCCCGACCCCACGATTATGCGGGAGGGTAAAGACTATTACATGACACACTCCCCCTTTTTCTATGCACCGGGATTTCTTATATGGCATTCTCAAGACTTGATAAACTGGGAACCTATATGCAGAGCCTGTCCCGAATATGAGGGTTCGGCTATGGCTCCCGAACTACTGAAACACAATAATAAATACTACATCTACTACCCCACCCAGACAGGCGACAATTATGTTATATACGCCGACGACATACGCGGACCGTGGAGCAAGCCCATAAAGTTGGACATCAAAGGCATAGACCCGGGACATATCGTCGATAACGATGGTAAACGCTACCTGTTTGTAAACGACGGTTGGGTTGCTCCATTGAGCGACGACGGGTTGAAAATCGCCGGTGAGAAAAAGAAGGTATATGACGGATGGGTATTCCCTAAGGATTGGGAAACCGAGGGTATGTGGCTCGAATCGCCTAAATTGATACGGAAAAACGGATATTTCTATATGACATCGGCCGAGGGCGGAACTGCCGGTCCGGCAACCAGCCACATGTGCGTAATGGCGCGTTCCAAAAGCATATTCGGTCCTTGGGAAAATTCGCCCTATAATCCCCTTGTACACACATACAGCAATCGCGATAACTGGTGGTCGAAAGGTCATGGAACGGTCATCGATGATGTAAACGGTAACTGGTGGATTGTGTATCACGCCTATGCCAACGACTACCACACCTTGGGCCGACAAACCCTGATAGAACCGTTGCAATATACGGCTGATGGGTGGTTTGCTCCCACCGACGAATATACAGTACTCACCGGTAAGCATGAAATCAGCCACGGCTTTGAATTGAACGACAAATTCATAGGGAAAGAGCTCGGTCTGCAATGGAGTTTCTGGAAAGAAAATGCCGGTGATAAAATCGACATAAAAAGAAACTGCTTACAGGTCGAGGGCAAAGGCACTACCCCTGCCGACGGACGCTTGCTTCTCCTCACCCCCGAAGATAAATATTATGAAACAGAGGTGGATGTCGAAACCGGGGATAACAGTTCCGGCGGACTGGTATTGTTCTACAACGAAAAGGCATACGCCGGAGTTACGACCAACGGAAACCACTTCACCCTCTATCGTAACGCCGAGCATAAAGAATCTCACACCAACAATTTAGGCAACAAGCTCACCATGAGGCTAATAAACAGATGCAATCAACTGTCCATAAAAGTTGGCACACAAAGTGGTGAATGGATTACATTGGCTGAGGGTATCGATGTATCGACCATGCACCACAACACCTATAAAGGTTTCTTTGCGCTGCGTGTAGCCTTGGTGGCCACCGGCGACGGGAAAGTTAAATTCCGTAATTTCAAATATCGGAATGCCGTACCCCGAGAAGAGGATATGAGCGCCTACCTCATGGTATTTCACAAAGATGAAACTCATGGATTGTATATGGCTCTAAGTCGCGACGGATATAGTTTTACCGCCCTCAACGATGCCAACCCTGTAATCGCCGGCGATACGATTGCCGACCAACGGGGCGTACGCGACCCACACATCTATAGAGGTCCCGACGGGGCTTTCTATCTGGCCATGACCGACTTGCACGTATTTGGGAAACGCGACGGCGTCCGCACCACACAATGGGAACGTGATGCGAAATATGGCTGGGGAAACAATCGGGGATTGGTCTTGATGAAATCGTGGGACCTCATCAACTGGACACGAGCCAATATACGATTCAATGAATTGTCGGCCCAATATCAAGAAATAGGGTGTGCCTGGGCTCCCGAAATAATGTATGACGACAAAAAGGGTAAACTGATGATTTACTATACGATGCGCTATCGCAACGAGCCGAATAAGCTCTATTACGTGTATGTAAACAATGATTTCAACCGACTGGAGTCAACGCCTCAAATACTATTTGAATACCCCAATGAAAAGGTATCGGCCATCGACGGCGATATTACAAAAATCGGTGATAAATATCACCTGTTCTATGTCGCCCACGAAAATGGCGGCGGTATAAAACGCGCTGTATCGGAACGTTGTAACGGCGATTACACTTTTGACCCGCGTTGGTACGACTACGAGCCACGTAGCTGTGAGGCTCCGAATGTATGGAAACGCATCGGAGAGGACAAATGGGTGCTGATGTACGACATATTCAGTATCAATCCTCACAACTTCGGATTTGCCGAGACCGAAGATTTTGTAAACTTCACCCACCTCGGACGATTCAATGAAGGCGTGATGAAAACAACCAATTTCACATCGCCCAAGCATGGCGCGGTAATACACCTCACAGCCGAGGAGGCCGACCGCCTCGAAAAATATTGGTCCAAGAAAAATTTGTAAAAAATAATTGGGGTTCTCGGTTGGATAATTGAAAAAGAGTTTTTACCTTTGTCGCCGAATTTGAGAACGACCTCATGGAAAGATGCCGGAGTGGTCGATCGGGACGGTCTCGAAAACCGTTGTACTCGTAAGGGTACCGAGGGTTCGAATCCCTCTCTTTCAGCAGAAAAGACTTGCAATGCGATTGCAAGTCTTTTTTTATTGTTCGATAAATGATAATAATTACCGCTTTAAGATGGCTCAGTAGCAAAAAGGTGTGGGAATAAAAAAATTGTTATCTTTGTATTCATATGGAAACAAAGATATTAGAACAATTAGCTAGCGTTGTGCTTCCCAAAGAGATACTTGACCGCTTTGCGATAGTAAAAATAGAGACCG
>JAFTRN010000033.1 GCA_017462265.1 Coprobacter sp.
CGAATCGCTACGCTCATCATGGGGTTTACTCTCGAAAAACCTCTTCGAGGTTATGGCGGATGCTTGGCCCAAGCATAAATAACTCCTCACCTATTTATAGGGGAGGTGCGTCCGTGGAAAATTGAGCGCTACCCGCTCATGAGTGTTTATCGTATCCTTTCCGTGCGAACCGCTTCGCGCATCGCACGGCTACTCAGCTATAGCCCTCCGGGCAAACGGTTTTTCACAATATCTGCCCGAATGGGCCGAATTTGAATAGCCGAGGGCGTAGCGATAGCGTGCCCTCGGTTACGATTATACATTTCATTGAGCGGGTAGCGCTCAATCTCAAAGGCCCCTACACCGAAACATTCTCCTCCGTCTGTCCTTGTGGGCATTTATTCCCCTCGGACGCTTGGGCCAAGCGTCCCTACGATTTGCTGATACGATTTAGAAACTGCGAGAAATATTATTTCGTTAAAGCGAGGCGCAGCCCGAGGTAGTAGTTCCCGTTGCCGGGCGTGAAGTAGTTACGAATCGACACACGGCAGATCCCCGCATTGCAGTACCAACTGCCACCACGGCCCACGCGGTCCGAACCGGTTGCAGGGCCGGTAGGATTGGTCTGCGCACTGCTGCTATAATCTCCGAACCAATCGCTACACCATTCCCATACATTTCCACTCATATCGTATAGGCCAAGTTCATTCGCTTGCTTACCTTTGACAGGGTGTGTCTTATCATTACTGTTATCATCGTACCACGCCACATCGTCTATCGTGTTACTACCGGCATATTTGTAGCCCTTGCTTTTATTACCTCCCCGGGCGGCATATTCCCACTCCGCCTCGGTCGGCAACCGGAAATTCCGGCCTGTAAGCGCGTTCAATTTCTTGATAAATTCTTGACAGTCGTTCCATGAAACGCTCTCTACAGGGCGTTGGTCTCCTTTGAATGAACTCGGATTACTACCCATCACAGCCTTCCACAAGGCTTGCGTCACTTCCGTTTCGCCGATATAGTAATCGCTAAGCGTTACTCGATGGGCGGGTTTCTCGTCGTCATAGGCATCGCCTCCCTGTTCGCTCGTCGCCCCCATGGTGAAAGTGCCTCCCTCGACCGGTATCATCGTGAATGATACGCCTTTCACCGTGAAGGTGCGGTTGCGACTTATCGGTTGCGGGGCAAGGGCAAGGTTTGTATTCTGCCCGGCCGTGATGGTGACATTGCGGGTGGCATCGGTATAGCCGTCGGCTTTGGCGGTCACGCGATAACTGCCCGAGACTGCCTCGTAGGTATAGGGGGCAACGCCTTTGTATTCGTCGTCGATATATATCTTCGCGCCCGCCACGTTGCTCGAGATCGTCACTTTTCCGCTCGTGGCGAGGCTGAGCGACAGGGTGGCGGTCTTGCCCTCCTCTATCGTGATCTGTTGCTCCACTGGGGCACAACCCTCCCGGGTGAGGCGCACGGTGCGCGTGCCGACCAGCACCTCGGAGAATATATCGGGAGTCTCGCCTATTTCCTTACCATCGACAAATACCCGGGCGCCTATGGGACTGCTGCTTATATTGAGGCTGCCATAGATAGGCGTGGGGGCCGTGAGGGTAATGTGCTTGTTGTCGCCGGCCTCCACCTCGAGGCTTTGCACCGACGCCCTGTGCGACGCCTTGCGGGCCTCTACCCTATATCGCCCGGCGTCTAACCGTCCGCTCCATGTGCCGGTGGCTTTGTGTGTGTCATTAATGTATATATCGGCATCAACCGGGGCTGTGATAGTCACCTCGGCAAAGTTGGGTTGCAACGTAGCCGTGAAGGGTTGCGTGGTGCCGTCGCCCGTGACCTGTACATCGGTGGTCAATGTTTTATAAGAGGCTCGTTTGAATTGCAACGTGTGATTTCCTGCCGACAACCATTCACTGGTAAAGGGTGTTGTCCCGGCAGACTTGTAGGCGCCATCGATATACACCTCGGCACCCGACGGAGTACTGCTCACCTGCAACACGCCATAATCGGGTGCAAGCGTCACGTTCATCTTCTCCTTCTTGTCGGTAATGGTAATACTGCCCGTCGCCGGCTTGTGCATGGCCGCACGCACCTCATAGCTATGTACTCCGCGGGGGAGCAATTTCGATACCACTCCGCCGGCGGCTACCGTCACCGCCTCGCCATCGATCAGCACCTCGGCATTAACCGGTGTGATAGTCATTACTATATATTGGTCGGTAGGCACTTGCGATGTAGCGTCGTCGTTTTTCGATACCGGTACATCGAGTACCAACTCATACACGCCGCCGGGTTGCAACTCCATGGGCAGATAATAGCCCCGAAGCGGTGCCATAGTGCCATCGCCATAGATATTCAACTTGCGGGTACGGCTCGACACCCATACCCATATCTCGCCCTTGTCGGCCAAGTGATTGGCCGACTTCACCACCAGTATATTGGTCTCACCTGTGTCGTAGCTCAACTGTATAGGAGTGACCATTCTGATGAGTGAGGCGGTCTCGCCAAACTTATCTTGGTAGGTCGTGCCTTGTATGATAGCGGTAATATCGGTAGGCAGATGGCGAAAACTCTTTACTTTTATTTCTTGAGCCGAGATAGGCAATACAATCGATAAGCAACACAACAATATGAAATATTTATATAGTATGCGCATAGAGTATGTTTTATTTGGATTTTAATGATTTGCAAAATTATAAAATTTGTGCAGACAGCACAAAATATGGGTTGGATTTTATTAAGAAACGTCTTCGACGTAATTTTATTGTTCGATACCCTATCCCCCACGAATCGCTACGCTCATCGTGGGGTTTCCTCTCGAGAAACCTCTTCGAGGTTTTAATGTTTGACGAAAAGGACGTGACTGAATTACGAGATACATCGAAGATGTTATTTATAAGAAACCCCACAATGTAACGCAGTGAAATTGTGGGGATAGAGACAGATATCAAAAACGCTACGTCGGAGACGTTGCTCTATTGCTTATTTCGAACGATACTCGCTCATTTCACATGCTTGTAAAAATCTATTCCATTCTTCGGCAAACGTAAGCCGTTTATGATGTTCTTCTTGATTTTGAATATATTCGGTTACTTTATCTTTGTTACTCCATGACACACTAAATGCTGCATACTCCTTTGACCAGCCATCAAAATAAGGATAGTCCGCACTCTGTTTCAGCCACAAGCTTGTGCCTCGCTTGATGTCTCTCACCAACTCCATTAAAGCTATAGAAGGGTGTAAGCCCACAAGAATATGTATATGATTTTCAACACCATTTATACGATGTAGTTCACA
>JAFTRN010000034.1 GCA_017462265.1 Coprobacter sp.
AAGAGGGGCTTGAGTTTGTGTTATAAAAAGATTGCCGTTAGGTAATCGATTTTTACAGCCCCGTATAAGCGAGCCGAAGGCGAGCGCAATGCGGGGAACATAGGGTATTCGTAATAATCAATGCCTTTAGGTATTGGACCTATATAGGCTTGATAATCATTATAGTCCGATACCTACGGCATCGCAATTCCATAGTCAATTTTACCCCGCATTGCGCCGATAAATCGGCTTATACGGGCTGTAATACTCGATAAGCGAGAGCAGAACCATACTTGTATGGATTATGCCGAGCGTAAGAGTATTCTGTAAGGAAAAATGTCTTATGCCGATGGCATAATGAAATCTTAAAAACAGTAAGTCTTATTTTTATCGGACACTAATAATTATAAATATGACACACTTTTGTTTGTATGCAAGATGTTAATAATTAAAAAGCGCTGTAAATCTTTGATAGGCTATAGATTTACAACGCTTCATTTTGTGTGGTGACCCCGGAGGGGCTCGAACCCTCGACCCAATGATTAAGAGTCATTTGCTCTACCAGCTGAGCTACGGAGTCGTTTTTCGGTTGCAAAAGTAATGCTTTTTACCGAACCGACAAATCTTTTCCCGATTTTTTATTATTACTCGAGGTGTAATTGTGTAATTGGAGGGATTATCGTTTGATGACGATGTCAGGGCGATCTACGATGTAACCGTCGTCGGGGGCGGTGGTTATGGCGTTGTAGTTGCGATTTGAGATTTTCTGTATGCCGCCTTTCCCTTTGCCCGATGTACCGCTGTTGGTGCGTATCATGTCGCTACACAGGGCTATGTCCCAATCGGTGCGTTTGTACCACCGGGCGTCGCTTTGCGCATCGCCCAAGGGGCTGCTCCCTACCACACTACCGGTTACGAACGAGAAGTAGGTCCACGTACTATCGGTCACTCCATCGATGGTGAGTGTGGTTTCGGTGCGGGTGCCGACGTGTTCATCGTCTTGGCAGCCGACAACGCCTATAAGGCCTAAGAGGAGGGAGAATAGTATATACTTATTCATAGCTCGACAGATTATTTCCTGAGGGTTGGTACAGATAGTGTATGGTTGCTTTGCCGGTTTGGGCGTCGTAATCGATAAAATCGACTTTGGCATATCCCCCTGCCGCCGTGCGTATGATATGCGTCTTTTCCGACGGTTTGCCCTTTTCTATCCAGTTTAGTGGCGAGGCCGATGTGGTACGTGCCGGTATGGTGGATATGGAGAATAGGTTACTGCCTACATTCAGCGTGGTGCTGTCGATGTCGGTGCAAACATATTCGCGAGCGGGTGTGTAGCGGTAGTCAATGACAGAGAAATGCTCGATATATCCTTCGCCCGGGTTGCGGTCGGCGCGTCGCAGTATGTTGAGGAAGTATTTGGGCGCTGTATATGAGGTGTATTGCTCGATGTAGTCGGTGAAATTGAAGGCTACTTCGAGCGAATAAGGCTCCGATACAAAGCTCTTTGCTCCGGGAAGGGGGTGGTTTCCGCCTTGGTAGTTCATCGTGGGTGAGTCGTAGGTTATGGTGGGTGTCTCGGCATAGGCCTTGTCGGCCACACCTAAGGTGAATTTGAGGTCGTCGCGTGAGCTGTAGGCCAGTTTCACTTTGAAAACGACCTTCGGCTCGTGGTATTCCACTACGGCTCCTGTGCCCTCGGTACCTAATTGGTTCTCGGCCCGGGGTATGGTGAAGAAGTAGTAGGGCAGATAGTAACGGCCGTTGTCGTGAGAGAAAGTGCCCCACGAATTGACCACGATGAACGCGCCGTGTGTGGTATCGCCCTCGGCCGGTGAGAATGTCACAAGGTCGTCGTAACCCACCACGGTCATGGCATGAGCGCCGTCGGCGGCCAAGCGGGTAAGCAGACTTTTATAGCCTGTAGCCGATGGACCCTCGTAGTAGTCGTCGATTTTCCACCCGCTGGTGTAGGCCGATATGGTGAAACAGCCTCCATCGGCAAGGTATTCCTTGGCGGCAACGATATCCGCGGTCGTTTCGAGCGGTATTTTCAGTATCTCCTTGGTGCGGTAGTGCATGGCATCGATATATTTGTCGTAGCCACTCATCCAGTAAAAGCGATATACCGACATGAGTATGGGAAAATCGACTTGATTCATAACACCATTCACGCGTGTGAGGGCCAGTCCGCTAGCGGCGAATGAGCCGTTGTCTTCGCCGTCGTTGAGGAAATTCCACGTGTAGAGATAGCTGAATTGGTGGGCTCGCGATGAGGCGTCGCGGTCGAGCAGACGGTTCATTTCGTAGGTGAACAAATAACCAATGCTTGCCGCCTGAGAGCAGGAATTACCCTTCTGGTTGAAGATGGGAGGGAAATACTTCGTGCGTGAATTGTCGATACCGACGGGCAGTTCTCGCGTACTGCGTGTGGTGTGGGGACGCCATACCCGGCGACTATCGAGTAGCGCCTTGATTTCGGGTGTGAGCACGGGCTCGGGATATACGGGACGCTCCTGAGCAAATACTTCTGCCCCCGATAGACAGAGGCAGAAGTATATGAATATCAGATATAGACGATAGTGTATCGTCATAAGAGAATTGTATTAAAGACGATTATAAGTTTTCAATGCCTCGTTACGGACACTTTCGCAGAGAGAGGCGTCATTGCTCATTTTCTCTGCCACAGCTTTGATTTCGGGGGCACGATATGAGCGTTTGAACCAACCGAATGCTTCGAGCATATTTTTCTGTACGACGGTGTCGGTGGTTTGTTGCATATATTCGAGCAGCTCGGGCACCATGAAGTGTACGTGATAGTTGCGCATAGAGCGAATACTTTGCAGACGTGATTTCATGCTCTTTTCGGGGTTGAAAATGTCTTGCATATAATCGCTGTAACGAGTGGCACGACCACTGATGACTTTCGAAATCTGACCGCGAACAACCGCACTGTCTTGATAATTGGTAGTCGGGAATTGACGTTCAAATTCGGCCATAAGCAAAGCGTTGTCATACAGAGGTATGGCGTTGCTTACAGAGAAATTTACACGTTCGCTGGTGTTGTTACGAATGGCAACCGATATGATGCCGGGAACAAGACGGGCATCACCGCTGTCTTGAACGAAATTCATGGCAAAACGAGCTACCATTTCATGGCTGTCGTTCACGGCCAAGCTAAGACATTCGATGAAATTATCGTCGTTGATTTTAGAAAGGAGCATCATGGCTTCCATACGAATTACAGACTCATCGCTCTCCTTGAATATGTTGAGCAGCTCGGCTGAACTGATGGCATCTTTATCGAAGAGCATCTTGAGTGCTAATGCTTTTACAGCGGTGTATTCCGTGTTTTTGAATTCTTTTTTCCAACGAGAGGGGCACCACGTAGCTATGGCCTCGTTCAAGTCGGGAACCTTCACGGCCGGAATGAAAGCGTAAGTGGGATCACCGATGAGGTGTCCTTCGAGGTAAGGATTGAGTTGCGATATGCGACCTACGTTCATGCCTAAGGCCATGGCTCCGGTATAGCGGTCGGTCCATTTGTCTTGCAATACGTTTACACTATTGGCGGTGACGGCAATGGTGCGATTACCTTCTCCGAAAATATAGGCATTGGCAATGCAGTTGTCGCGATGGAACGAACCATTGAAACAAGCATCGAACAATACGACGCGACATTGGGGCGAATAATTATCGAAGTCGCTGAGTACGAGGTCACATTTGGCTTCGTCTGTAGAGTCGGCTTTCATCACTTCGGCGTCGAACGCTCCGGCAAACCAGCTGCGAGGCACGTCGAATCGTTTCATCAAGGCTACACGCATACTATCGACATTGCGACCGCGGTCTTTGGCATGGCGCAATGCGGCTCGCAGATAATCTTGTATAAAATTGATTGCGGGTTTCGCTGTAGTAATCTCGGGAATACCATCACTCATATATTGGGTATCCCAGTCGCCATGATGGTGCAGTATGGCAAAGTCGAGGTCTTTGCGTTGCATCTCGTTCATCACTCTGAATTTGATGTGACGATCTTGTTTATGGTCGATGTATTCGATTCCGTTACGTTGTTTTTTGAACCATGGGAAATTTTCCATATACATCAGTTTCTCGTCAAGGCGTGCGGTCAGCGATTCCGATACATAGCCGTGACCACTGAAGAACAGCATTTGGTCCATGACCTCGGGGTGTTGTTTTTCATATACTGCTTTTTTCAAGAAACTACGCAATTTCTCGTAGCGGCAGGTGCCGTTGCAATCGGTAGGACGTACACGACCGGTATATATTTCGCAGCCGAGCTCCTGTTCCGAGTCTGCGGTAAGGCTGTAATAGAACATATGCGGGCGTTCTTCGTCCTGTTTTAAGAATTTGAATTTCAGATCGAAATCGTCGTAGAAACGGTCAGTGGGAACCGATGATACATGCCAAGGATATACATCTTGATCCATCTTGAAAGCACTGGTCATGTGCTGTGCGTCGCGTACCATAGGAACAGGTATATCACCGAGGAAAATAGCGCCTTCGATGGGTGCTTTGGGGCAATTGTAGAGGTCGATGAGGACTTGACGGATAGAGTCGGGTACACCCCATTTGTCGATAACGGTGTGTACGGTGAGACCGCTTTTTTCGAGTTCGGCGGCGTAGGCTTCTACTTCGGCTTTGGCTTCTTCGTAACTTTTAGGATCGATAACGATGGCAAAACCGCGCCCTTTGGGCGAACAGGCAATCATGCCCATGAGGAGTAAGCCGACGAGGGCTAAGGTAAGGTTTTTGATTTTCATGATGTGTGTATAATTAGTTTTTGTGTTTTCGGATTTGATATTTTTTTTGAGGTTTTTTCGGCTATAGAAGCCGTCTATCGGTTAAAATTTCAAGTGTATGCCAAATCGGGCGTTGATGCGCTTGGTATCGTCGAGCAGATTGGGTATCTCCTCGTGCAACAGGTTATAATACTCGGCATCACCGAGGTAGAATGCGGCACGCACTTGCGCGCTGGCCCCGAGCCATACCCGGCTGTTGCGGGTGCTGATGGGTATATCGGTCGAGAGTTTCACCCCTACGGCGGCGTAGGCGCTCGAGCGGTATTCATAGCGCGGGTAGATGTAGCGCTCGGGCATTACATCTTTTTTATTGAACACGATGAAGCCGGTGGCGTTGTCGGTCTTTACGGTCGATCGGTCGTATATCGTATAGTCGTCGTTGCTCAACGGCAGGGCATACTCGCCATCGACGGCCAGGCTCAGCAAACTTTCTTTGATGAAGAAATTCTTGTTCACACCGGCTTTGGCTGTGAGACGAGTGTAGTTCTGCTCATAGTCGGCATAGAAATAGCGGTTGGCTTTCGACTGACGCATATCGGCGCCTACATACCAGGTGAGCCACGGCGTCTCGTTGCGCATGACGTCCATGCGGTATTCTATCGAGGCCTCGAACGCGTCTTCGGTGTAGGTCACGGCCGAGTCGAGTACCACGTAGTATTTCTCGTTGTTTTTATTGGGGTTGTTGCGCAATTCTTGCGTATATGACATACCCTCGACTTTGCGCATGGAGGCGGCCAGGGTGATGTTGTGCATGAGTCTGTCGCCGGCGATAGAGAAGCGCTCTTTCAGCCCGAAAGAGGTGCGGTCGTAGTCACCGCCTTTGTATTCGATGGTTTTACCTCCATCGCGGGCATCTTCGTAGCGTATATCGGCGCCTATCTCCAAGAAATTGCTTATGCGGTCGCCCTCGTAAGCGAGTTGTATGGCGCCACCGTAATTCATGCCCGAATAGTCGCGTTTGTAGCCGCTACCGAGGGTGCTGTTGGTGGTGATACCATCGTGAAATCCCAATCCGCTGAATACGAAGATAGAATAGGTGCGTTGCGTATTGATGACGGTGTGGGTGGTTTTTTCTTTATAGAAGCCGATATTGGCCGAGAGGCCTACGCTCCAGCGATCGGCACAGTGCCAAGTCACACCCGGGGTGGCGTTGAAACGCATACCTGTGCTTTCGGAACGGGGGTCGGTCTGGTCTGAGGAAGAACCTACTTTATAGTTGAGATCAACAGCCAAGGTCCAATCCTCCGCAGGGTGGTATGAAGCTATTCCTTGCAACGTGAATATCTCGCTTCTGAAGTCGCTGATAATCGAGTCGCCCAGAATGTAAGGGTTGTCAAAAGATGGGAACAACGAGGAGTTCCAGCAGCGCTCATACTCGGTGTCGTTGTTGTAGGTGATGCTGCCGAAACAGGCAGCGCGTTTGAATTTTTTCAAACCTTTGATTTCTATTCCGAGACCGTTGATTTTCGATGAACGATCTACGTCGTGGTAATCTCCCCGGGTAAGTCCGTAAGACACGTTGATATCCGTGTACATATCGAGCGGAGCAAATGAAATGGAGGTGGGGTTGCTCGATGTACTGTAAATGTTCCCCAAGTAGAGGGCATCGTTGTACAGGGGCTTTTCATATTGAGCCGACGCTATCGACACGCAGCCGGTCATCGCGGTTGCCATCAGTATCGGTTTTATCCATTTTCGGGTAGAGATCATAGTGATTCTGTTGTTTGTGTTGAATAGTGATTTTTCGGGTGAAAATCCTGCCGACAATAGGTCGGCAGGATTTGGAGTATTATGTGGTAGATATTAATCTACTACGGTGGGGGCTATGCCGGGAGTGAGGGGGGCATCGATGATGAAGTCCTCGGCCGAGTTGTTGGTGTCTTGGTAGCGTACACGACCATCTTCGTCGATAGCGATGGCTTTACGACGAATAGATTTTCCGCCCCAAGCGGTAGCCCAAGTGTAAGAGGCATCGTCTTTGGGAAGCAAGTTGGGATAGATGGTACCACCGGCGGCAACCTCTTCGTTATCGGCTATTTGTATAGCGTCGAGAACGTATTGGTTGGGTATCTTCAGATAGAGCGAGGTAGAGGTGCTGTTGGGAATCGTGGCCAAGTTGGTAGAGTCGGCTGCATAGTCGGTAGCTTTCACACCGTCGGGCAGTTTCACGAGAACAGGCGCTTGTCCGAATGCACCCGCGCCGAAGTAGAATGAGGCTGATTCGTCGTAGATAACGATGAGGTTAGGTGTATCATAGTCGGTATCGGAATAGCTGGTAGAGGTGAGGTAGGCCTCCCAATCGGCATCGCTCAGGTCGGGGTATGCGGCATCGCCTTGGGCTTCGGCATGGTTTGCTGCATCTTGAGCGATTACTACGCTTTCGCCGGGTTGCAAGGGATAGTCGGTTCCATTACCGGGGAATGCGAGTACATAGCCGTTCAAGGCATAGTAGGGAAGCATATTACCGGATTCGTCAACCCATTTCGAGGGGCCGTCCCAGTTTGAGCCCATAGAACCAATGATGCATTGGTCGAGGTATTGCACTTCGTTGGAGTTGTTTACAATTTCCCAATACAGATCTTTAAAGTAGTAGTTGTTAGAGGCTACATATACTTCTTTGAAGATGAGCGATGATTCCGAAACTTCACTCAAAGCGATGGTACAAGTTGCATTTCCATATACTTGTACGGCGGTACTGCCAGTATATACGCTCGATGCGGTAGCTTGCGCTTTAGCCGATACGGCATATTGTCCGGTGGGGAGTTCGGCGATGATGGTATTAGTCTCACCTGCGGCAATAGTTGCGGTATAAGTGCCGGCAGTCTGAGCGTGAGTGGCGGTAACGGTGATGTCGCCGACCGATTCAGCGCCTGCGGGAAGGGTTACGTTTACACTCAGCGAGTAGGTTTTTGCGACATCGTCGCCGTCATCGTCGCCGTCATCGTCGCTACAAGATACGCCGGTGAAGGCGAGAGCCAACGAGAGAAGAGCCGGGAATAAAACGACTTTTTTCATGTTTTTTCTTTTTTAGATTAGTATTATGGTTATTTGTTTCGTTTCAGTTTTATATTGTCGATTTTGATACGCAACTCGGCTCCGAAATAGAGATTGCTGTATATCTGACTGTATTGTGTCGAGGTATAGTTTCGGTGGTACTTCGACGATGAGGTGAAGTTGTTGGCGGTGAACGAGAGATCGAGCCACGAACCAATTTCCTTGGTGAGGCGGAAATTGAGCATCACCCAAGGTTTGTATATTTCGTTGCTGTATGCCGTAGAGAGAGCCGATGAAACCATCTGACGTTTAACGACATCTTGCGTGAACGAGGGATCCCATGCGACATAGGAGGCGCCGGGATTGAGATTGTCGAGCGTCTTGTCCCAATATCCGAGCGGTTCCACGATGAGATTTCCGGTCGATGCATCGACCTTGAAACGGTTGTTGCCACTCTCGTCTTTCCATATATTCTGGCGACGTTCGTACCATACCACTTGCACGGTGGTAGAGAATACCAACTTTATCTTGGGTATATGGGTGATAAAGCGGAAGTTGGTGTTTATACGGTCTTGTACGCTGCCGCTACCGCCCGGCATATTCTTGATGTAGGGATAGGTGATACTGGTGCTGGCTACAGCGGCGTATGAACCGGGGGTGGTGCGCTTGATGTTGAACCATGCGCCATCGACGATGAGCGAGGTGCGTAACGGACGTATCTGTCCGAAATTCAGGGTGAACTCTATACCCTTCTTGTCGGTGCGTGTGCGGTTGGCAGGGGTGGAATAGGTCTCGAAACGGCCGTTTTCTTGGTAGGAGGCTGTTTGTTCCGCACCCGAGGCATCGGTGTATATTACATTTTCATTTTCATAACGCAGGTTGGTGGCGTCGGAGGGTATGTCGTATGTCTTATATTTTCCGTAATAGGGGAAAGATTGGAATCCGAATTCGTCGGTATGTTCCTCTTTGAAGAACGTTACCACGCCCGAGAAGTGCTTACCGAGGTCGAAGCTGGTGCCGATTTCCCATTTGAAACTCTTGGCGGGCTTCAGGTCGGGATTTTGACGATTGGGTATCACGTGAGTGGTGATGAGGGCCAGTTGGTCGGCGGGATTGTCGCTATTCTTTTGCACCAGCGAGGCATAGTCCCAATAGGTCTTGTCGGGGTAGAGGTAGAGCAGGGTGGGCAACTTGTATGAAATACCGGCACCTCCGGTGATCGACAGGTCGCGGAACAATCCGTTGTTATCGTGGTTCAACAGTTGATACGAGCCATTGAAACGAGGTTCGGCCACAAATATATTGTCGCGTTTGGCTTCGGCCTTGTCGAGGAACATATTGGTGAGACGTACACCCACTTGTGCCGTGAGTATGGTCGTGCCTAAGTGTGCCTGTGTCTTGTCCTCGATGAAGATACCGAGGTTGTTCATGGCGGGTATATCTTTGTACGCGCGCGGACGCATCGATTGCGCGTCGCTCGAGCCTGAGGGTGGAAGGAGCGGGTCGAATACCGTGCCCTCGCCGTTGTTGTCGTCGTAGCGCCAGTCGGCACCGACTTTTATCTGGGTATAATCGTTCTCACCAAACTCGATGTTGCGATTGGCCTTCAGCAATAGGTAGATATTGAGGGGCTTGCCATCGATATAATAGTCGGTGAAATAGGAGGCCGGAATGAACGAGGCCTCACTTTCGCCGGCTTGGGTGGTATTGGTCGATACGTTACGCGAGGTATATACATAGGTGTGGTATTCGTCTTTCTGGTGCGCCCACGATACCATGCCGTTGAAATCGAGGGAGGAAACCAACCACGAATCGAGTTTCCACGAGGTTTCGAGGTTGAAGCGGAGACCGATATTGTTGTTGGTGTATGTACCATTGTATTCCTCCATCTGTACGTCTTTGCGGCTCTTGTTTACGTTGGAGTAGAACGAGCCTTTGGCGTTGAGCGAGAATTGCTTACCGGCTACGTTAAATCGATTGCTGTAACCGAGAGTTCCCGTGACGCGGTCGAATCCTAAATAGCGTTTGCGGGGGTCGTCATAGGATTGTGACCAGTCGATGCCGAAATTCACGGCGCCACCGCGTTTCAATCCGAAGCCTTTACCGGCATATACCATCTTGGAGAAGGGGTCGGCTTTGAACTTTACCTCAAACGGTGTCTCACCGCTCTTGGTTTTCACGATTACCACCCCCGAGGTGAGGTTGCCATACTCCACCGAGGGAATACCGCGTATGACCTCCATCGATTCTACGTTGTCGGGCGATAATATGCGGGTATCGACACCGCGACCGGCAGTGGTCTGTCCGCTCGATGATGATACGCTGCCGTTGAACGATTGCAGGTTGCCATCGTTTGACAACGGTGCGCCATCGACCATGATAGCGGTACCCAGCGCGTTGTTGGCGTTGCTGTTGTCGATTTCGCGTATATAGGCTTGTCCCAACTTGTTGATACTGGGATTGCTCGTGAGGTTACCGGGCAGGAGTTGCAACATATCATCGACACTCTTGGGCTGTATGTGCTGTATGGCGGTCTCGCTGATGCGCGAGGTAGAGCCCATGGCTACCGATTTGGCGGTAACTTCCACTTCATCGAGACCGATGCTCAGGGCTTTGAGTGTAACCGTGAATTTATCTTTGGCCGGAATGGTAATCTTGCCTTGTGCGGTTTGGTATCCGAGACAAGCCACAGCGTAGTCGTATTCACCGGCTTTCAGCCCTGTAAAGGAGAATTTACCCTCTTTGTCGGTGTACGATACTATGCGGTTGTTGAGTATTACGGTGGCCATCTCTATAGGGGCTTTGTCGCTACCGATAATTGTACCCGATAATTTTTCATTACCGGTGTTTTGGGCCGAAACTGTACCCGTGACACACCATATTACCGCAAGGAATAGAACCGCTGCTGTATTTTTATGTATAAATTCGAAACAATTACGCATAATGTTGCTCTTGTTATTTGTTTTGTTATCGATTCCTTTTTTGAAAAATCTTTAATTTCTTGATGCAAAATTACCTTTCTTTTCAATATAGTCCAATAATTCTTTGTGGGTATATTTTGCGATTTTTGCATATACTTATCCCGAATTTTAGGTATTTCGATTGTAAAATGCTGATAAAGACATAATTATGCGTGGCGCATTTTTATTCAACGAAAATATTATTAACAAATATTAACTATTTTACGGGTGTGATTTGATGCAAAAATCTTATAAAACAGAACAAAATGTCATGGATTTTACATTTATTTCGTGTGTAGTGTATTGTATATAGGTAAATGCGTAAATTTTTTCTATTTATAATTTATCGGAAATTAGCGCTATTAATTAATTGCATGATATTCATATATATAGGATTTTTTTATGTAAAAAAAATATAATAAAGTTACCCCGAAATGGGAATGTCGCTTTCGGTTTGAAATATAAGAGGCTGAAAGGCGGAGATTTGCGTCTTTATGGCGAAAATGTTTCAGGCAAACAATAAACCTCCATTTCGTGAGTTTCATTATATATAATGTATAATTACATAGATGCAATGAAAAAATATTTGTTGATGACAATGGTGGTGTGTGTCGCTATGCTTGCATTAGTGGCATGCACGGCAAGCCGAGGCTGTGGTTGCTAAGATTCGGCCAAAGTAGGAAAGAATCACACAGAAACAGCAAAAGCGCCGACACAATCGGCGCTTTTGCTGTCTCTTATAGGTTGTTAGAATTTGATTTCCAGGGTTTCACCGGCTTTGAGCGAGATTTGGGCGAGATTCTCTTTTACGGTAGGCTTGATGACCTTACCGGCAATAGAGAATGTCGGAGTGGCGCCGGTGGGGACGCGCAATTTGAATTTACTATCCTCTCCGGCGGTAAGTTTGGCTGTTTGCATTTTCATATCTTTCCACGCGAGGTCGGCGACGAGGGCCCCTTCGGCGCAGATACCTTTGACGCTACCGGTGTGCCATGCCGTGGGTAGGGCGGGCAACAACTCTATAAATCCGTCGTAGCTTTGCAACAGGAGTTCGCACATACCGGCTACACTTGCCTCGGTGGCATCGAAGCTGAATATGTCGTACTCGGCCATGGCGATACCGGCGGGCGATACGGTCATGAGATTTTCGCGTGTGAAACGTTTGAAGAGGTTTTGTATCCAATTATAGGAGGTCTCGGCCTCTTTCATACGGGCATAGAAACATATCATGTTGGCGGTGCTCCACTCGGTATCTTCCCAGGTGGGGCTGCTCGTTTGCATTACAAGACCTTTTTTGGCGGCTTGCATCAATTCGGGCGTGTGTGTGTAGGATATTTGGTCGAGGGGGAACATGGCGAGCAGGTGCGATGAGTGGCGGTGAGCCGGGTCGGCACGTCGCACGTCGCTATACCATTCCTGTATCTGGCCGTCGCTACCAATCATGATCGGGGGCAGGCGTTTGATGTCTTTGTTGAGTTGTGCGCGCATTTTTTTATCCACACCGAGTATTTTCGAGGCTTCGATGCAAGCTGTGTATATGTCGTACACGACAGCGCGGTCGATAGTGGGCATCAAGTCGAGACAGAGGTGATTGCCGCGGGGCGATACATAACCGTTTTCGGGCGAGATGCTCGGGCCTGTAACCAGATAGCCGGTGCGGGGGTCGGTGGTCATATAGTCCATGAAGAAGAGGGCCGTCTCCTTGATGAGGGGGTAGCCTATGGTGCGTAAATACTCGGTGTCGTGGGTGTAGAGATAGTGCATCCACAAGTGCGTGGCGAGCCATGCGCCACCGGTTACGTTCATACCCCAGCTTACACCCCAGCCCGGAGCGGTATATCCCCATGCGTTGCACACGCTGTGAGCCACCCAGCCGCGACTGCCATACATCTTTTGAGCCGTCTCTTTGCCATGCTTGGCAAGTAGTTGCAAGTAGCTGAACAGCGGTTCGTTGCACTCGGCCAGGTTGGCGCGGTTGGCCGACCAGTAATTTTGTTCTATGTTGATATCGAGGTGGTAATCGCAAGTCCAAGGCATATTACAAGCTCCGTTGTCGTTCCATATCCCTTGCAGGTTGGCACAGAGCGGTATATCGTGTTTGCGTGACGAGGCGATGAGCATGTAACGTCCGTACTGGAAGAACAATGCGTCGAAATCGGGGTCGGCGGCACCGGCTTGTGCCAAGTGCAGACGGGTGTCGGTGGGTAATTGCGGATTGGCAGCAGTGCCGAGGTCGATCGATACGCGGTCGAACAGATGGGCGTAGTCGGCGATATGGGCCTCTTTCATCGCGTTATAGGGTTTGCCGGAGGCTTTGTTCAGTTCTGCGGTGCATTGCTCTTTGTATTTGTCGGTCATGTAGTTGGTCCGCACGTTGAAATAGAGCGTCACCTCGTCGGCATTTTCTATTTTCACGGTTTTGTCGGTGTGCGAAACCTTTCCGCCTCGAGGGCTCACTTTCACGTCGCCATAGAACGAAACACCACCGGGTCCGTGCAGGGGGAAATCGACCGTGCCGTTGAAAGTCACGTCGTTGTTGTCGGCATTGAAAGTCGCCTCTCTCAGTAATTCAAATCCTACTTCGGTGCTGATACAACCCTTTTTGTCGGCTGTGAGGCGTATGGCGAAAACATTGTCGGGGTAAGAGGCGATGTATTCGCGCGTGTAGTGTATATCTCCACATTTGAACGATACGGAAGTAATGGCCTTGGATAGGTCGAGCGAGCGTTTGTAGTCGGATATTATGCCGGCCGGATAGTCAAAGTCGATAACCATGTCGCCCAGGGGGACGTGCGTGCCAAACGTGGTCATGCGACCATGCAGCGTGCGCCACCCCATGCTGTCGGCAGCCTCGTAGTTGTTGTCGAAGATATATTGACGCATTTGGTCGAGGGCTTCTCGGCCACACAGGTCGTTACTTGTCGAGTCGTGACGTCCCGACCATAAACTGATTTCGTTCAGAGCCAGTCGCTCTTGATGGATACCTCCGTATATCATGGCCGACAAGCGTCCGTTCCCCATGGGTATAGCCTCCATCCATTCCTTGGCGGGTTGCTGATACCATATCTCGGTCGAACCTTGCTGTGCGCTCAGACTGCTTACCGAGAGTAATGTAAAGACTCCTAAAATTGTTTTGATTTTCATGTCGTATCTATTTTGTTTGTGGCAAAAGTAAAGAATAATCGTATGAGTTATGGATAATATTGAGCAATTATTAAAAGAAATGGAGAATAATATGTCGTAATGATTATAGTAGAAGAAAAATGATGAAAATGTACTTGATAATTCTTATTTTTAGTAGCTAAAAGAAATTTCAAAGGGTTTAATGTGGTAAATGGTAAAAATGCGCCAAAAATAGAAATGTTTGCGGAAATAGCGTCATTTTGCAAATACAGAAAAGCATAATTCGTAATAATAGCCTTAAAAAAATCAAAAAATGATGAGGTAATTATCTACTTTTGAACCTCGAAAAAATCTCTCGAAAAGGAAAAGTAGTGTTAAAAACTTTTTTGTTTCGAAAAGATTTGCTAATTTTGAAACACATAATAGCAACCATGAAAAGAAAAAGCATAGTCCGCTATGCGTTAAATATCAACCAATGAAAATCAAAAAGTATCTGACGGGCATTTTGCTGTCGGCGTTAGCGCTGACGCCCCTGTTGTTGTCTTCGTGCAAAGACGATTATGAGTATGACGACAAAGAGCCGGATAATCTCGGGGCAAGTATTTACGACTACCTGCAAGAGAATGGCGAGTTTACTTATTTCGTGAGATTGATCGATGACCTCGAGTATCGAGAGACATTGTCGAAGACCGGTAGTAAGACGCTTTTCCCGGCAAAAGATGAAGCGTTTGCTCGTTTTTTCGAGAGTAATCCCTACGGAGTATCTAACTATGATGAGTTGTCGCCGGCCCAGAAGCGCGGTATCATGAACGCGAGTATGGTGAATATGGCATATCTGTCGGATATGTTGCCCAATACCGCAGGTTCTGATGGCGCTACCAAGGGACAGGCCCTGCGCCGTAACACCGAGAGCACCTATCTCGACTCGGTAACGGTGCTGAAAGATGAGGAATTGTTTGCCAACAGTTACTGGTCGCGTTTCGCCGGTAGCAGCCTACTGACGGTGCAAGCCAACCCCATGATTGTGCTCTTCACGGAACAGCTGATGGAAACGCAGGGTATCACGAAAGAGGACTTTGCTCTGTTACACGATGGCATGGAATTTCAATCGGGCGATATTACGGTCAATGGCATACGCGTGATACAAAAAGATATATTGTGTAAGAACGGATATATTCATGTGTTGGAAGATGTGATGCTACCGTCGCAAACCATGGCCGACGCCATAGCCGATGCTCCGGAGGCAAAACTCTTCAATAAACTGATGAATAAATTCAGCGCGCCTTATTGGGACGAGAATACCGACACGAAAGTGCACGAATACTATAATGGTTCTACGCCTCTGCGTCCGTTGATTTCGACTTCGGACTCGGTGTTTGTCAAAGGATTCTTCAATGAGGGTACGCATACCACCGATCCCAACGGCAAATCGTTGTCGAGCTATGGTATGCTTTATTACGACCCGGCAGCCAACTCGTGGGGCGAATCCGATATGGGTACCATGTTTGTGCCCACCGACGATGCCATGGCTTCATATCTCGATGGCGGTAAAGGTCAGTATCTGAAAGATGCCTATGGTTCATGGGATTCTATTCCGTCGGATATTTTGGCGATGTTTATCAAAAATCACCAGAAACGTTCGTTTATGGCCTCTCTGCCTCACTCGTGGGACGTCATAACCGACGAGACCAGCTACGAGATGGATATTAAAGAAAGCGATGTAGAGCGCTGTCTGATAACCAATAACGGGGCTGTGTTTATTGTAAATACAGTGTTGCCACCCATCGACTATCAAGGTGTGTATGCGTCGGTGCTTACTGCCGAGAATACCCAAATCATGAAATGGGCGATTACCGACGACTGGAACGACCTGGGCGATACCGAAGCTATGCGTTTCTATATGTATCTGCGTTCTATGGAGAATATGTATAACCTGTTGGTGCCGACCGATGAGGCGTTGCAGAACTATCGCGAACCTATTTCGTGGGCACGTGGCGGCGCTAATCGCGAGATATGGGAGTTCAAATACGACAAGACCCGCAACTTGGTGACTGCCGATGTATATCGTGCCGATGAGGTCGGTAACAAAGGTGCTTTCTTGCGCTCGGTTACAGAGAAACGTATCATTCGTAACCGCCTACGCGATATTATAGATATGCACATCATTGTGGGTGATAATAGCGATGGTGTACTGACCGGTTATGTCGATGATGGAACTGCCGGTTACTTCCTCACCAAGGGTGGCGCTACGATAGCCGTGTCGGGTACGGGCGAGAATTTCACCGCAAATGGTGGCGGTGATATGGAAATGGGTCTCGCTCCGGCGGTCATAACGCTCAACGAGGCAGGAGAGCCTTGCCGATATGATTCGGACAATGGCCGTACGTTCATGATAGACCATATACTGCACGACCCCGCCAAGACTGTGTATCAAGTGCTCAGCGAGAATCCCGATTATAAGGCTTTCTTTGACTTGTGTCTCGGTAACGACATCGTTCTTACCTATTTCGAAAACGACACCGATGTAGAAGAAATATTCTCGGCCAAAATCGGTTCATCGACCTCGGGTGTGGGAATGGTTGTAAACTCGTTCAACAACTTCCGTTATACGGTATTCGTGCCTACGGCTGAGGCTCTCGAAGCCGCGTTCAAAAACAATCCCAAACTCTATACTTGGGATGAAATCGCTGCCGATGAAAATCCTACCACCAAGAAGGAAAAAACACTCTATCTCTTGAAATTCTTGCGCAATCACTTTATCGATAACTCTATCTACATCACAGGAAAACCCTTCGGTACGACGACCTATTACACCGGTGCACGTACCAGTTCGGATAAATTCCATAAAGTGACGGTGAGCGGTGATGGACAGAACCTCACAATCACCGATGATGCCGGTCGCACAGCTACCGTGCTGAAAGACGCCGGCTTATATAATATGATGGCACGCGACATCATCACCGACAATGCCGACTATACGGTTGCGACAGGTATTTCGGCTTCGTCGAGAGCTGTGATACATCAGATAGATAACGTACTCAACTTCGAATAATATAATAATGATATATAACCATGGGAAAAGTTAGATATCTTCTTATCTGTCTTTGGATGCTGACTCCGCTGTTTGGCTATGCTCAACGGGCATTGATGGTGCGGGGTACGGTTACAGATCAAGATGGAGTGCCTATCGTTGGCGCATCGGTGTACGAAACCGATAAAGAAAACCGTGTGTACAACGTGGCTGTTACCGACTTCAACGGAGAGTACTCCTTGAAACTGAAAAGTCGCGAGAACAGCTTGCGTATATCGTTTATCGGATATGTGGCGCAGACGCTGCCGATAGGCGAGAAAGTGACTATCAATGCCAAATTGGAAGACGCTACTACACTGGGTGAAGTGGAGGTGCGTGCGCAACGTATCATGAACGATGGTACGATGCCTATTCCCGAGCGTGAAGTTTCGGGAGCCTTGCAACGTATCAATACCAAAGAGTTCGAAGGTCTGTCGGTATCGTCGGTCGATGATGCCTTGCAAGGCCGTCTCGCCGGTCTCGACATCGTAAACGCCTCGGGCGACTTGGGTTCGGGCTCGTCGATGCGTATTCGTGGATCCGGTTCTATCAACTCCAATTCCACCCCGCTCATCGTGCTCAACGATATACCCTATGAAAGTCATGTCGATAACTCGTTCGACTACGCCAACGCCACCCAGGAGCAATTTGCCAATCTCCTCAGCATCAACCCTGAGGATATAGAGGAAATCACCGTGTTGAAAGACGGTGCGTCGGCTGCTATTTATGGTTCGCGCGGTGCCAACGGTGTAATTATGATTAAGACCAAGCGCGGTGTTACCGGTCCTCCCAAGGTGCAACTGCTCTATAAATTCTCGGGCCACAAACAGCCCAAAGGTCGTAAAATGCTCAATGGTGACGACTACACCATGCTTATGAAACAGGCCTACTTCAATCCTCGTCAAGACGAGTCTGCGGCCGATATTCGTGAGTTCAACTACGACCAAACCTATGAGGAGTATCACAACTTCAACGATAATACCGACTGGGTAGATGAGGTAATACAATTAGGTGCCACTCACGACCAGACCATCAACGTGACCGGTGGTGGCGAAAAGGCCAAGTATCGTGTGTCTCTCGGATATTACACCCAGACAGGTACGATTATCCAACAGAAATACGACCGTGTATCCTCGTTGATGAACCTCGATTATCAGGTGTCGGATCGATTGAAATTCTCGACCGAGTTTTCGATGACTCGCTCCAAGAACAAAAAGAATTATCCCTCTGACAGCGAGAGCTTACTCGATATAGCCTATCGCAAGATGCCCAACGTGTCGGTATATCGCGAAGATGCTTACGGTAACGATACCGATGAGTTTTATAATATACCCATGTCATCGACCGTAGATGATAGTCAGAAATATCTCTATAACCCTGTGGCCGTGGCACATCTCGGTAAATATGTCGAGACCGATATACGTATTATCCCTACGTTGCGTCTGCAATACGACTTCCTCAATCCGTCGGCTAAGGCACGTCTGCGTTACTCGGGTTATGTGCAGTTCGATATCGAGAACAAAAAGACCGATAAAGAGCTTCCGCGTGAGGCAACCGCCTATTCGTGGGACAATGACAATGTAAACCGTATCTACGAACGCGAGGCCGAGAGTTTGAACATACAGACCAAGCACGACCTGTTGTGGATGCCCAATCTGGGTAAGAGACACTCGCTCATGCTGTATGCCGCATGGGAACTCACCTCGGGTAACTCGCAATATTCTGAGTTTGGTAAATACAATATGCCTAATGGTATAGAAAACGCTACCCAAGATGGTGTGATATACTCTATGAACAACGAACCCAGCGAATGGCATTCGATGGCTTATATGGGCCGTGTGCACTACACTTTCTTGAATCGCTACATTATCGATGCTACGGTACGTCGCGACGGAAGTACCCGTTTCGGCCCGGCCAATCGTTGGGGTACATTCCCCGCCGCATCGGTGAAATGGATTATGTCTGACGAATCGTGGATGGACGCTACCGACTCATGGCTCACGATGCTCGGTATTCGTGCCGGTTTCGGTATCACCGGTCGTATGCCCGACTATGAATATATGCACTACGCACGATACAATTCGAGTTGGAGCAATGGCAATAACTACATCGATATGTCCACGATGAAACCTTCGACCGTGCGTCTGTCGAACCTGAAATGGGAAACAGCCACATCGTATAATATCGGTGCCGACGTGAATCTGTGTGACTATAAGTACAATTTCGATATCAACGTGTTCTACGAACTCGATAAAGACCTCCTGTTCAAGGATCTTACAATTCCCTCTTCGTCGGGATTTGGCAGTCTCAATTATGTGAACGGCGGTGAAATGGAAAAGACCGGTTGGGAATTTAACTTCTATACCAACAATCTGGTGAAGGTGGGTGATTGGTCGTTCGATGTGAATTTCAACTTTGCCAACTATAATAGTAAGGTTCGCGAGATGTTGCCGCAGATTATCGACTATTACAACGGCGAGTTTACCTACAACAACGGCTCATACCTCAATCGAATACAGGTGGGTAACGCTTTCGGATCTATCTATGGTTTCCGTTACAAAGGTGTGTATAGCTACAGTCTCGACAATTACGATAAGGCCGTGGCCGAGGGTAAGAGTTGCCCCGTGGTACGCGATGGCGACGGCAATGTAGTGACCGACGCTGCCGGACAGCCCTTGAATATGTACTTCAACTACGGCGGTGTGAATTACAAGTTCCGCGGTGGTGATGCCATATACGAGGATATAAACAACGATGGTAATATCGATGAACTCGACATCGTATATCTGGGTAACTGTAATCCCAAATTCTATGGAGGTTTCGGATTTACCTTGCGTTGGAAAAACCTTTCGATGAACGCGTTCTTTAACTTCCGTGCCGGAAACAAGATTGTGAACTACGCCCGTATGTATTCCGAGAATATGTACTCCAACAACAACCAATCGATTGCCACCAACTGGCGTTGGCGCATGGAAGGCGACGTGACCGAGATGCCGCGCGCTCTTTACCAATATGGTTACAACTGGTTAGGTAGCGACCGATATGTCGAAAATGGTTCGTTCTTGCGATTCAAATACTTGACATTCAACTATGCGTTCGATAAGAAAGTTATCAAGCCCTTGAATTTGTCATCGTTGAATCTCTATCTCACCCTCAATAATCTCTGTACATTTACAAAATATACGGGTGTGGATCCCGAGATTTCGCCCAACTCATGGGGCGTAGCCGAGGATAATAGTAACACTCCTCGCTCGCAATATTTTACATTCGGTGTAACGATAGGTTTTTAACGGAGAAAGGAAGAAACTATGAACAAGATAGCAAAAATAATATTGGTTTTGGCGGTCTCTATCGCCTCGGTTTCGTGTAATGATTTCTTCGAATTGAAACCGTCGAATGAAATGGTGCTCGAAGAATTCTGGCAGAGCGAGGACGATGTGTTGAGTATGACCGCGTCGTGTTATCGTGCCATGCAGGAGCAGGGTTTTATGCAACGTCTCATTGTGTGGGGTGAGTTCCGCAGTGATAATACCATTTTAGGTTACAACACCGGCACCGACCTCAACTATATAGGCGGATTGAACATATTGCCGTCGAACGGATACGCTTCGTGGGACGATTTCTACAGAGTAATTAACTATTGTAATACGGTAGAGCATTTCGCTCCCGGGGTGAGAGATGTCGATCCCAACTTCACCGAGAGCCAACTGCGCGCCTATATCGCCGAGGTCAAGGCTATAAGAGCATTCTGCTACTTCACGCTGGTGCGCACGTTCCGCGATATACCCTTCATTACCGAGCCGGTAATCGACGATACGCAGAGTTTCCAAGTGCCTCAGAGTGATCCCGATGAGATAATCGATTTCTTGATCGAAGATCTTATCTCTGTAGAGGAACAGGCTATTGCCAAATGGAGTTCGGAGTCTTACACCAAAGGTCGTATGACACAGGCTGCCATTCGTACGCTCATTGCCGATATGTGCTTGTGGCGCGGTCGTTATCAGGATTGTATCACCTATTGCGACAAAGTGCTCAGCGATGGCAACAACGTGTTGTCGCTCGAAAGTTCGAACCTCTATAATCGCAACGTATTTATTGATGGAAACTCTACCGAGAGCATCTTCGAGTTGCAATTCTCACGTAACAACATCGCCAATTATGCGTTGTGCGATTTCTATGGTACCTATGGCGGTTCGGGGTCGGGTCACCAACAGATGATGGCGTTTGACTTTTCTACGACCGACCTGTTTGCCGATACCGATTTGCGTGGTTACGATGCATTCCAAGCCTCGTCGTCGCTCACGATGTTCCCCATCAAGAAATATATCGCATATCGCACACAAGGCACGAAGATAGAGGAGGTGCGCTCGAACGACTACACCGCGGTAGATGCCGGTGAGTGCAACTGGATAATATATCGCTTGTCCGATATTTATCTGATGAAGGCCGAGGCGATGGTCGAGCTCAATACAGACCTTGAAGACGCCTTTGAATTGGTGAGTCGTACTTACAATCGTGCCAACCCCGATGCCGTAGAGGGCTCGTTCTCGTTCGATAATTATTCCTCGCAAGTATTGATGCGCGAATTGGTATTCGATGAGCGTCAACGCGAGTTTATGTTCGAGGGTAAGAGATATTTCGACCTTGTGCGTCGCGTCAATCGCGAGCGTGATCAGTTCCGCACGATTATGAGCAAATACTTGTTGCGTAAGTATGCCGACCTCGACCAATCGACTGTATCAAGTAAACTGAGTGATTTCGATGCCATATATATGCCTATAAAGGATACCGAGCTCAAAGCCAACAAGGCGCTCGTACAGAATCCTTTCTACAGCGTTACTACGGATATCGTGAAGAATTAATGTTGCCCATCAAGAAATTTGTAAAGTTATGAATACTGACAATAGATACAAGTTCATTCGCAAAGCCGCTCTCGCGCTGGCGGTATGTATGGCGATTGTGACGATGCCCGGCTGTAACGAGAACGTAGCCGATGAAGCCTATTATACCTTTACCGGAAATACGGTGGCATCGTATTGTAAGACGACCGACGGATATAGCGTATTCACCCGCCTGCTCGAAGAGACCGGAAACTACGCGTTGTTGTCCACCTACGGACATTACACCTGTTTCCTTCCCTCGGACGAGGCGTTTGAAACCTATTTCAAGGAACTCAATATCACCTACGACGACCTCACCGATGAGGATAAAAACGAAATCATATATAATCACGTGATAAAGAGTATCAGTACCGATTATACCTCAGACTATTTCGAGGAGGGTTCACTGGTAGAGCCTAATATGGCCGATCAATATATCGTGATTTCGTATGGTGTACTCAGCGAGGAAGAGGGTGGTCTCGTGATATATATCAACAAAGACACCCCCATTCTTGAAAAAGACATCGAGGTACACAACGGCGTGGTACACAAGGTGGCCAAGGTGCTCAACCCCTCGGAGGAGTTCCTGCTCAATATACTGAAAGAGACCGGCAAGTTCAATATCTTTGCCGAGGCACTCGAGGTTACCGGCCTGTGTGATAGCATAAAGGGTATATACGACGAGTCGTTCGTGTCGGCATATCCTACCGGTGAAATCATGCAGGGTTACCTCTTCCGCTATCCTACGGTGAAGAAATATGGCTACACCGTATTTGCCGAGCCCGATGAGGTAATGGCCAATAACAACATCAACAGCCTCGACGACTTGTATGCTTACGCGCAACAATATTATGGCAACGAGGCCGCTGACGACTATACCGATCGCAACAACGCGCTCAACAAGTTTGTGTCGTATCACATACTCGATCGTCAGATGTCCACCAACTCGTTCCTCTACGACGGTGCTTGTACCGCTCCCAATTTCATGAAAGATCGTACCGAGTATTACGAGACCATGTTGCAATATCGCCTCATGGAGATAAAGGCCGGTAACAAAATCAACAACCGCAAGAATGGTGTATATGTAGGGCTTATGGAGGCCGAAAGTAACCTTGCTGCCATCAATGGTTTTGCACATTGCCTCACCGATATGTTGGTGTACGACGAAGATGTGATGACCAATGACGTGCTCAACAAGCGTATGCGTTTCGACTTCTACAATATTCCTCCCGAACTTACCAACAACAACATACGTTGGCAGTTGATAATGGAGGGGTACAGCGGTTGGGTAGTACCGCATGACTTCTGTGGCGATTACCTCAAATTCTCGGAAGAAACCCAAATCACCATGTGGGCCTCTGATGGCTGGACCAACTTCGAGGCCGATGAGTTGAAACTCAATGGTTGGTACGACTTCACCCTGCGTATGCTTCCGGTTCCTCCCGGCTCGTATGAGGTACGTATCGGTTATCGTCAGGAAAGCTGGCGTGGTATAGCACAACTTTTCATCGATGGTGAGATACAGGGTATCCCCAAGGATTTGCGTATCGCAGGAACTGACCCGCAAGTGGGTTGGACACAAGATACCGAGACACCGCAAGATGCCGAGAACGACAAGGCTATGCGCAACCGCGGTTACATGAAGGCTCCCGCTTCTATCTATTCGGCTCAGCTCTCGGGTTCACTTCGCTCATCGGCCGCCTGCTTGCGTATCATCGTGGGACAGTTCACCTCGCAAGAGTATGGCCCCCACTATTTGCGCGGTAAGAACGTGTATGCTCCCTCGCAAGAGTTTCACGGCGATTATATAGAAATTATACCTACAAGTCTCATCGACAAAGAGGATATTTATTAAAAATCATTTCGTCAAATACAAAAAAACAGAATATGAAAATCTTTAACAGACTACACATATTGATGGCATTGCCTCTCTCATTGATGGTTGCGTGCAACGATGATTGGGACAGCCATTACGAGCGCTCGGGCGAGGTGCCCGAGGAGACGGTCTATCAGATGATAAAGGCTGACGCCTCGCTCTCCACATTTGGCGCGATGATCGACACGGC
The DNA here is from genome assembly GCA_017462265.1 of Coprobacter sp. Classification (GTDB taxonomy): domain Bacteria; phylum Bacteroidota; class Bacteroidia; order Bacteroidales; family UBA11471; genus Caccoplasma. The sequence continues at coordinate 23,890 of JAFTRN010000034.1, forward strand.
TGGGTATGCCGCAATGCTCAATACATCGCAGACCTTCACGGTGTGGGCGCCTACCAATGAGGCGCTGGGCACGGTCGATTTTGATGACGTAGAGGAGGTGCGTCGCACGGTGAGCAACCACATAGCCCGCTTCAATATCTCGACCTCTACCCCGGCGACCAAGGGAGTGCGTATGTACAACGGTAAGGTCTATTATTTCGATGGTACGAAATTTGCCGGTGCTGAAATGACCGAGAGCGATGTCATAGCCAAGAATGGCGTGCTGCATCGACTCTCATCGTCGATACCCTATTTCTATAACCTGCGCGAATATATCGATATACACGAGAATACCTCGCTGATTTCGGCATTCTTGAAACGTTTCGACGAAGAGAAGTTCGACCAGGAGTCCAGTACGCCCATTGATGTGAACGAAGATGGTGCTACCGTTTACGACTCGGTGAAGATAGCCTATAACCGCATTTTCGACGATATTGTATATGGTCTCGGATCCATCAGCGACGAGGATTCTTTGTTCACGATGATTATTCCCGATAATGAGGCTTGGACCAAAGCATACGAGCGTATAGCACCCTTCTTCAAAGTGTATAATGCCGATGCGGCTATTGCCGACTCTATACAAGAGGTACAGACCTCGTTGGCTATCGTTAATGACTTGATATACCGCGCCCAAATTGCAAGTCCCGAAACGATGACCGCCGTAGAATCGACCTCGGGCAGCAAGATTACCGACGTAGATGCCCTATTTGCCGGTACCGAACGCATCGATGCCAGCAACGGTATCATCTATTTGGCGTCGGAGCTGAATTACAACAACGTAGAGACTTGGAACAAGCCTATAGAGATAGAGGCCGAAGCTGCCGCTACACGTAAACCGGCTATCGGTACCACGGTCTATACACGTACCGTATCGACCGATAGCGAGTACGCACCCGAAATCAGCGACCTGCAATATATCGAGGTGCTGCCGCAAACCTCTTCTACACAACCCGGTGTCACTTTCTCCATACCTAATGTATTGGCGGGTAAATACGACATATACGCGACGTTCGTACCGGCTGTGGCCGAAGATGCTACCGCTACCAACGACAGTACCCGTGTGCAGTTTACTCTTACCTATTACGATGTTGCCGGTAAGAGGAAAACCAAGACATGGAACGATAAATCGTTTATCACCAGTCCGACTCAGGTGACGGTAATAAAAGTGGCCGAGGGTTGGGAATTCCCTGCCTCCAACTTCTATGACAACCTGTGGCTCATGGACGAGGCAAACGACGCCTCGGAGCAGGTAATCAATACCACCCTGTTGGTGAAGACGAATGTGGGCGTTTCGGATTTCAACAAGAATATCATGACACGCCGATTCAGGATAGATAATATTATTTTCGTTCCCGTTCAATTGTAAAACAGACCATTATGAGAATGGATAAGATAAAAAGATTCATAAGCTCGTCGCTGCTTGTAGGCGGTGTGGGGCTGATGTTTTGGGGAGTACCAGCAAGTGCTTATGCACAAACCGAGTCCGATACCAAAACTCAAAAAGAAGAAGTGGCGCTTGTCGTCAAAGGTGTTGCTATAGATGCGGCAACGGGTGAAACGCTCGTGGGCGTGCGTATCGGCGTGGTCAATGCCCGTGTTTCGGCCATGACCGACGAGAATGGCGCGTTTACATTGAATGCGCCTCATACCGGAGTTACTCTTCTTGTCGAGGCCGCCGGGTATCAATCGCAGATAGTGCCCCTGCGTGGTGCCGAAAGTATTACACTGAAACTTTCGCCCGTAACCGGTCGCTCGTTCTACGACGATGACCTGTTGAAATCGACGGGCGAAGATGTGGCCTCGCAATTTGATATGGGTACAAACACTGCCGATGAGGCCATCTCTTTCATGCATGGCGATGTATATACGATGTCGCGTTCGGGATTTCCGGGTAGTGGTGCCGCTGTGTTTGTAAACGGTATTCACTCCATCAACGCTTCGGCTCAGCCATTGTATGTGGTCGATGGCGTGGTGTGGTCGATGAACGAGGAGGGCTATTCGCTCTTCGACGGTCACTACAACAACCCGTTGGCACTGATCGACCCCCAAGATATAGAGGATATATCGGTACTGAAAAACGGTACGGCCATTTATGGTGCCAAGGGCGGTAACGGTGTGGTGCTCATCACCACCAAACGTGCCAAGAGTGCGGCTACCGAGATAGAGGCTTACGCCCGTGTAGGTTTCAATACCCCCGGTAAGTCTATTCCCGTGATGGACGCTTCGCAGTATCGTCTCTATGTGAGCGATATTCTCAGCGGCGCTTACAAAAACAGCTCCTATGTGGATAGATATAACTTCCTCAACGACGATCCTACCCGTATGCAATATAAGGCAACGCACAATAATACCGACTGGCTCGACCTTACGACACGTACGGCGTTGCTCATGAACTATGGTATCAACGTGCGAGGCGGTGATGAGCGCGCTCTCTACTCGTTCTCACTGGCATATACCAAAAACGAGTCAACCATGGAAGAGTCGGACTTCAATCGCTTGAATATCCGTTTCAATTCCGATATTTATCTGTGGAAAAACTTCGATTTGCGTTTCGATGTGGCTTTTTCTCAGGTATCGCAACATCTCTTCAACGATGGTATCAACGATATTTCGTCGCCCTATTACCTGTCTCTCATCAAGTCGCCCCTCTATCACCCCAATGTGATAAGCAACAAGGGTGAAGTAACCCTCAAATATTCCGACGTCGATGAGTTGGGCGTGGGCAACCCCATGGCTATCTATGACCTGGGTCGCGGAGATAATAAAAACTATCGTTTCAACCTCAATGCCGCTCCCGAGTATCGCATTACCTCGCAGTTCAAGATGAAAGGTCTCATCGGTTTCGCTTTCGACAAGTTGAAAGAGAACTCATTCCTGCCCGATTACGGATTGGCCGAGACACCGCTACTCAACAGCAACAACGAGATATATGCCACCTCGCGCAACGTGGTGACCGCGCTCATGGATCGTCGCATCACCCTCGATGCCGATATTCACGGAGAATATACACCGCTCAAAGACATCAAGAACGACTTGGTACTGCAATTGGGTTATCGCTTCCGTAGCGACTCCTACACCTCGACCTATGGCGAGGGCCACAATACCAGCTCAGACTATATGAACGCCCTCTCCAATACCACTTCGTCGCTGAAATTCTCCGACGGCGTGACCAACAACTGGAAAAACATGGCTTGGTATCTTACCGCCGAGTACGCGTTTATGAAACGCTATATGCTCGACTTCAATATCGCCATGGAAACTTCATCGCGTTTCGGCAAAAACGCTGACAATGCCTTGAAAATGTGTGGCGTGGCTTGGGGCCTCTTCCCCTCTGTCAATGCGGCGTGGATCGTGTCATCGGAGGAATGGATGAAAAACGCTACGTTTATCAACTTCATGAAGATACGTGCCGGATACGATGTCGCCGGTAATGACGCCCTGTTGCCCGACTATGCGACTCGCACCTACTTTACCTCGGTGAGCATGATGAACAACGCTTTCGGTCTCGCTCTTGCCAATATCGGTAACGACAAGCTCAAATGGGAAACGACAGCCACAGCCCGTGTAGGTCTTGATATGAGTATGTTCAACAATCGTTGGAATCTCAATTTCGACTACTATTTTGCCAAGACCAAAGATTTGTTGGTACAAAAACAACTCAACGATGTAGCCGGTCTTTCCTATTTCTGGACCAATGCCGGTGATATGGAAAATCGTGGTTTCAATCTCGCCACATCGGTACGTGCCGTCAATTATAACGATTGGAAACTCGATGTAGGTTTCTCGATAGGAAAATATAAAAACGAAGTTACCTCGCTTGCCGACGGCGATTTCACTACCGATGTATGCGGTGGTACGGTGCTTACCTCGGTAGGTAACGCGGTGGGCGTGTTCTACGGCTACAAGACCTCCGGCGTGTTCAGCACTTCGGAAGAGGCTGCGGCTTCGGGCCTCGCTATCCGCAACGACGATGGATCTCTTACCGCCTTCGGAGCCGGTGATATGCGCTTTGAAGAGGTGGAAAAAAATGGCATCATCGATGAGAAAGATATGCAGATAATCGGTGATCCCACTCCCGACTTCTATGGAAACATCAATCTCGCTCTCACGTGGAAAAATCTTACCATCGGAGCCTTGTTTACCTATTCGGTGGGTAATGATGCTTACAACGCCCTGCGTGCCAACCTCGAGTCGGGTAGCGATGTATATAATCAAAGCACAAGCTTGCAAAATCGTTGGGTAGCCAACGGTCAAGTTACCGATATACCTCGTGCTACATACGGCGACCCGATGGGCAACTCGCGTTTCTCCGATCGCTGGATCGAAGATGCCTCATACCTCAAATGGAAATCGCTCTCCGTGTCGTATAATCTGCCCGTGGGATTGCGTTACCTCCAAGGTGTCACCTTCTCATTCTCGGTAAACAACTTGTGCACATGGTCGCAATATCTCGGCTCCGACCCCGAATTCTCTATGAGCAATTCACCCCTCTATCTGGGTGTCGATGGCGGACTTACTCCGCTGGGCCGCGAGTTTAACTTTGGCGTGAAGATTAATTTGTAGAACATAACATATTTCAGATATGAGATTACAATATATAACAAAGGCTTTTGTAGCGACGGTGTTTGTGCTCGGCCTCACCGCGTGTGAAGATATTTTCGAGACCGACTCCGACGGCTACGTATTTGTGGACGAAAATACGCTTTCCGATCCCAACGACTCGCTCTACTCGGCAATGGGTATTCTCAACCAGTTGCAAGCGATAGGCGATCGTTATGTCCTGCTGGGAGAGTTGCGTGGCGACCTCGTTTCGGTACCTGCTACCGCTCCGATGTCGTTGCAGGAGATTTCCGAGTTCAATATGACCAATACCAACGTCTATTCTTCGCGTAGCGACTATTATAAGGTTATCAACAACTGTAATTACGCCTTGGCGAAGATGGATACTGCCATCACGCAGAATCTCGACAAGGTGATGATGCCCGAATATACTGCTATTCGCACCATTCGCGCATGGGTATATTGGCAGATGGCTCTCACCTATGGCAAGGTGACTTATGTGGAAGAACCTGTACTTTCGCTCGAGGATAGCGAGAAAGAGTATCCCGAGATAGAAATCGACGAGTTGGCCTCGCTCCTTATCGACGATCTCACACCCTATGTGGGTGTAGATGTACCCAACTATGGTACAATCGATGGTATGAACTCGATCAACTTCTTTATTCCGGTACGCTTGTTGCTGGCCGACCTGCATCTCTATCAGAACAACTACGAGACTGCCGCACAGCTGTATTACGACCTGATGTATGCGCGCTCTTATACGGTAAGTTGGGGGTATGCCAATTACTGGACGAGCGCCGTACAAGAGGGGGGCAACCTCAATAACCGCACCGCCTATCGCGATGAGGCAGTGGCTATGATTCCCTATCCCTCCGATGCCAAGAAGTATCACCCTTCGCTGGTGAACATGACCTATAATGTCACCCCGCAAATCTATCCGGCTACTTGGTATGTATCGACGATGAACCTCAAAACTCACTATCATATCGACCGGGTGGGTATCAATACCATCTCGGGCTATCTCGAGGGCGATACCCGCGGTCAGATGTTGTTCCGCGATGGTGTTACCGAGGAGAGCTCGGCCTATGGTAATTTCCGTACCGGTACCACGACCGAGGATTTGATGATAAGCAAGTTCTATCACAACGCTTACGAATATTCCGATGTGACGAACCTCGAGAATGAAATGTTTGGTGAGGGCGTATCGTCGCGCATCTTGCGTCAAATAGTGCTCTATCGTATGCCGCATCTTTATCTGCGCTACGCCGAGGCTGTGAATCGTGCCGGCAAACCTTCACTGGCCTTTGCCGTGCTGAAATATGGTCTTCGCGAAGAGGTGGTTACAGACTCGACCAAGGTAGCCAGAGGTGAATTGGCTACCGGCGAGGCGTGGACCAACTTCACCGATTCCCGATTTGAAAATAACTATGGTATAGCCATGCGTGGTCGCGGACTGGGTATAGCGGTGGAAAAGACCGACTATATCATTCCCGATTACACTCGCTATGTCGATGCCGTCGATTCGTTGGGCAATCCCATACAAGTGCCTTCGGAGATCGCAACCGACCTCGAGAACGCACGTCGTGACTCTATCTTGTGGGTAGAGGAGCGCATCGTAGAGGAGATGGCCGCCGAGACTATGTTTGAGGGCAACCGTTTCTTCGACTTGTTGCGTGTATCGCGTCACCGCGACGACCACCCGGCTTATATGGCCGAAAAGATTTCGGTACGTTTCGACAATGCCGAGGCTGTCCGTGCCCGTCTTTTGAACAAAGAAAACTGGTGGCTCAAATAAGGAGTTGTTAAGCTCATTGCTCAAGGTCGAGGTCTTGGGCGAAATAGATAAAAAAACGGCGATTACGTCAAAATTTCTGTTTTTTGGCGTAATCGCTACAAGAATACTCGAGAGAATAAGAGATATTTGTCAAACATTATCAACCTTAAATTCTTAGAAAAATGAAAAAGAATTACAAAAAACTATTCGCGGCTGTTGCAGTCTTGGCAGCCGGTGTATCTGTTGCGCAAGCCCAAGCAGTTTGGGAGCAAGTTACAGATCAAAATTTCGCGAACACACACCGTACCACTCCTACGGTAGCCGACTTCGACGGTGATGGTCGTCACGACGTATTCTATGCAGGACAAGGTAATAATGACTATTGGACCGTCAATCCCGACTGGTATTGGCAAATTGGTAGCTATATGTTCTACAACACGGCCGATGGTTGGGTAAGCGATTGTAACGACCGTGTGACTCGTCTCGACAGCCTGGGTAATCCTGCTTATACAGTAAATTATGAAACCGATACGCTGGGTAATCCTGTAAAAGACTTGGAGGGTAACTTGATTGTTATCGATACTACTTGGCACATCGACAATGTAAATCCTAAAACCGGAATTCTCGGTACTACCAACGATCAGCACATCGCTTTCGACTACAACAACGATGGTCTTGTAGATATGCTTTTGATGGGTTTTAGCGGTGAATGGGACGTTATGGGCTACCAACGCGATAACATCTATGGCAATAAATACAATATCGAACTCTATAAAAATAATGGCGATGGAACCTTTACCCTCGTCCCTGATGCCGTGTTTGCCAATATCCGTCAGGACAACAAGTATAATATACCTCTTGCTGTCGGTGACTACAACCACGACGGATATACCGATATATTGATCAACGGTGCTCTTGAGTCGAAAGAGGCCGATAACTATCCCGGTCGTGCTTGCTACCTCTATCGCAATGAAGGCGGAACCGGTATGTTTACCTTGATGAACATTGCCGAGTCTCGCGGTGGCGTATGGACCGGCGAAGTGAAAGATGAGGAGGGTAACGTCATCACCGAAGCTCAATCGCTCGATGGCGTATTTATGCCTATCTCGGGTAACGTACACTTTGCCGACCTCAACAACGATGGTTGGTTGGATATCGTAGAAGTGGGTTGGGCCGACAACTCTTGGGACGGAATCCATAGCTCAGGTAACGCTTGCCGTGTATATATCAATATAAATGGTGAGAAATTTGTAGATCAAACACCCGTTTCTCCCGGCTTCTATACTCTCCGTTCTGCCGGAACTACTATCGCTGATGTAAACGGCGATGGTTTCCTCGATCTCTTCCAAGCCGGTTGGGGAGATAATGGTGTGGCTTGGAATACCTATCTCTTCACCGGTACCGGTGATACTGCCGCTATCTTCGATGATCCTCTGGATAACGCATCGCTCTACCTCTTCGGTACAGAAGGTTGCAAAACCTATATCCGCGACTTCGATGGTGACGGTACTGCCGACGTTTACTATTGCGGTCCTCAAGATGGTAATGGCCAAGTATGGTACCTCGGTGCCGATGGTACTTTCGCCAAAGGCGACTCGGCGCTTATCGAAAGTGAAGGTTTTGCCGCTCTCGGTGACTTTGACAACAACGGTATGACCGATATCTTCCACACCGGTTACAGTTACAACGGTGGTGGCTCCGCTGCTGAGTTGTTCCTCGACAAAACCGAAGCTCCTGCCGCTCCCGATGCTCCCGAGAATGTAGCAGTTACCTGGGCCGATGGTAAACTTACCATTACTTGGGAATACGATTTAGACCTCGCTCTCGAAGGTGGTTTTGTATATAACCTTTATGTGAAGAAAGCCGACGGAAGCCTCTATTGCGTGCTTCCCGCCGATCCCGAAACAGGCTTTGTAAAAGTAGGTGAAGGTCAAGAAACCGCTATCCGTCCGCAAGTGAAAGAGTATAGCCTCACCATGCCCGAAGGTAACTACACCGTAGGTGTTCAAACTCTCTGTATGCTCAATGCTACTTATAGCGCCTTTACTACCGCTACCCTTGGCTCTTCGGCTATCGAAAGCGTAGAAAACGATGCAGAAGTAGTAGCTGTTGAATACTACAACCTCCAAGGTCAAAAACTGAGCGTTGCTCCCGAAACCGGTGCATACGTTGTGAAAGAAATCAAAGCCGACGGTACTACCAAAGCTCGCGTAGATATTAAATAATATCAACCCAATAGCAAAACAGAAAAGCACCCCTCGCGAGGGGTGCTTTTTTGTTTTGTAGTAATAACCTTATGGGGAGATCGGTGCCTATAATTATAAAATATTGGTGTCCGATAAAGATTTTAAAAATCTTAGGAAATCTATGATTTAAGATAATTTATGCGATAAAATAAAAAGAGGGGCTTGAGTTTGTGTTGTAAAAAGATTGCCGTTAGGTAATCGATTAGTATATCACAATATCTGCCCGAATGGGCCGAATTTGAGTAGCCGAGGGCTTAGCGATAGCGTGCCCTCGGTTACGATTGTAATTTCGATGAGCGGGAAGCGCTCAATCTGAA
>JAFTRN010000035.1 GCA_017462265.1 Coprobacter sp.
CTTGGACGTAGCCCGCTACGACCTGCGCAATTTGTCGAAAAATTCATTCCAAAATACCTCTTAAATAATCTCGAAAGATAGTGCCAACGAGCGCAATGTAAACTTGTTTACAAATTGCACAGCGAGTGCAGCCTATCTTCTGCAAAATAAAATTTAAACAGCTTCTGAGAATTTCAATTCAAAAAACATTTAAAATTCTCATTTATCATACGTTTTTTAGCTACACAATGCTCTCACATCATAAAATTCGCTATCTTTGTAGTATTAAAAGGTCGCGGAAATGATTTCAACAAAACGGTCACAATATATACTTTTTATGGGCATAGACTGCGCGAATCCCAAAGGGGGTATCGCACAGGTATTATATACCTATAAGAAATATATCTTTGAGACTTTTCGTTTTATTCCTACCACTAATACCCACAACGTATTACGGCGTCAGATTACCGGCATCACCGCCGGATTCAAGCTATTGTATCACTTATTGTGTCACAACGTCAAGGTCGTGCATCTGCATGGAGGCAGTGGGAAGTCATTCTATCGCAAATCACTATATATCAACTTATGTAAACTATTCCGAGTAAAGATTATCTACCATATACATGGGGGTAATTTCAAGAACTTCACCCAAGAGCATCCGACCACGGTCGATACCTTATTGAAAAAATGTGATACGATAGTAGCGCTGAACGAGCGATGGGCCACCTATTTCCGTGCACAAGGGTGTGGTAACGTCACAGCTATACTCAACCCCATAGAGCCACCTGTATTTTTACCTGTTGAAAAAGATTCCGAACGGTTACATTTGGTATTTTTAGGTACGATTACGTCCCGCAAAGGTATATACGACCTGCTTCAAGCATTGAATGACAATCGAGACACGCTTGCCGATAAAATCGTATTGCATATCGGTGGTATAGGCGAAAGCAAACAACTATTACAGACCATCAAAGATCTGCACTTAGAAGATATGGTGCTCTATCATGGTTTTGTGGCGGGCGAGGACAAGATTAAACTATTCAACACAGGCGATATATTCGTACTACCCTCTTATATCGAGGGTCTCCCCATCTCCATATTAGAAGCCATGTCGTATCGTATGCCTATTATTGCCAGCAATGTAGGAGGAATACCCGACATTGTAACTGATGGAGAAAACGGATACTTGATTACCCCCGGCGATACGAAAAAATTGGGCGAATCGATAATATCCTTGATAAATACACCTGAACTATACGCCTCTATGAGCCGCAAATCAGAAGAATCGGCTATTGCATATTATCCTGCTCAAATCGAGAAGAGTCTGAATAAGTTATACGACAAATATCTATAACAAGACCGGGAATGAAAAAGTCGGCAAGTGATATACGGGCGATGTTTATCTGCAATGAGGGGGGCCATTACAGCCAGATGATGGCCTTACGGGAATTGTGGAGTTGCTACGACTCGGTATTGGTGACTGATAATCAGAAAGCCGACAGCACCCGCTTGGGCATAGAGGTGTGCCATGCCCGCCAACTGACACAGGCCGGGTTCTTACGCAAGCGCATCGCTCGAGTATTGACACTGGGCGAAGCCGCCAAGATATATCGTCGCTATCGTCCCCAAGTCATGATTTCGACCGGTGCCAACCTTGCATTACCTCTCTTTTTCATAGGGAAATTACACGGGTGCCGACTGATATATATCGAATCGAGAGCACGGGTTTACAGCCGCTCTCTCACCGGGAAAATCATATCGCGCATAGCCGATAAAATGATTGTGCAGTGGCCCGAGCAAGTAGCGCTGTACAAGGGCAAAGCCGAGTATCACGGCACATTGGTATAACGAAAACGAAGTATTTATGATATTCGTCACCTTAGGCACGCAACAGATACCTTTCCCGCGCATCTTGCGCGAAATCGACGACCTCATAGAGCGTGGGGTTATCGACGAAAAAGTCATTGCGCAGAAAGGATATACCGTCTACACACCCCGCCACTTCGAGTGTGTGGATTTATTATCAGAAGAGGAATTTCGTCGCCACATTTCATTGGCAAGAGTGGTCATCACACATGCCGGCAGCGGCGCGATATTCAATATCATAAAAAGCGGTGTGAAGGGTATAGCCGTGGCCCGTCTGCACAAATATGGCGAAATGATGGACGACCACCAGACCGAGCTTGTACACAAATTATGTAGCGACGGCTATATACTCGACGGCAGTGAGTCGATAGAGGCCGCACTGCGCCAGGTCGATGAGTTTACGCCCCGAGCGTGCGACTTCACCCAGCACATAACCGAGGCCGTGAAAGAGTATATCGCGTCGCTTACTTTCTAACCCCATTTTTCTATGACACCATTGCGCGACCGCCCAATCACACGCTATATTCTATTCATACTTGGAGCGTTACTCATCATTCCGGGGCTTACAAGTTGTGAGAAAGATACCGACGACCGCCTACGAGGCCGTTGGCAATTCAGATATTGCGAGTATCCCAACGGGGGGACATACGCCTATGACTCGGCATTTTACAACTTTGACAGTCGTGTATTCAAGTTGCAACGTATATTACCGGGTCAAAAAGTGGCTCACTACTTTGCCAACTACATAGCCACCAACGACTCGCTACACATTACCGATTTGAAACAATACAGCTATTACCAAATCGGTATCGACACTCCACCCTACGAATGGATAGCCGAGAAACGTAAAAGCTACGCCATAGAGAAGCTCACTCGCAAAGAGCTTATACTCACAAGCCACGACACGGTATATCACTTCCGTCTGTTCCAATAAGCGCCATGTATCACCTACGACAATATATTATCCTGCTATTATTGGCTATCGTCTCACTACCGACAAACGCCCAATTTCATCTCAACTACAAGGTGGAAGCCAATGTCATAGCCGGTAGTGGTGATAACACGCCGTTCTACCTAATGAACAATCGGGGCGGAACTATCTCGTTCAACCCCAATAATGGTTATCTGCGTGTCGCCATCGATAAATCGGTCGATACAAGTCGGCGATTCTCTTACGGCTTGGATGTGGATATACTCACCTCATACAACGACGATATACCGGCATACGCGCAACAAGCCTACTTCAATGCCAAACTGTACTGCTTCGACATCATGGTGGGCAGTAAAGAGGAAGGAAACCTATTGTGGAACGACGCGCTGAGCAGTGGCGGGTGGGTATGGAGCGGAAACAGTCGCCCCATACCGCAAGTGTGTATCAGCCTACCCCATTGGGTAAGTATCGCTCCCAAAGGCACGGTACAACTGCGAGCAGCCATCGCCTATGGTCGTTTTGTCGATGACAAGTACCAACGACACAAACACGGCTCCGAAATGCAATACACGCAAGGGCAGCTATATCACCGTAAATATTTCCTCCTCCGTTTCGGACACCCCTCAAAGAAATTTTACGGAATATTCGGGTGCGATATGGCGGCACAATTCGGGGGTACGGTCTATAACTTAGGGGGCAATCAGCCCATCGTGCATTTCCCCTCGAAATTGAAAGATTTCTTCAAGGTCTTTATTCCCCTAAGCGGTGGCGATGACGCGCCTATAATAGATCAAGTGAACGTATCGGGCAATCATTTAGGCTCTTACATATTCACATTTGGTACCCGACAAGCCTCATGGGAAGGTCGTGTATATTACGAGCACCCATTCGACGATCATACCGGCATGGGCTTTCTCAACGGATGTGACGGATTGTGGGGTGTGGAATTTTCAAGTAAAGCCACCAATCCCATAGTCAAAGGGGTAGTCGTCGAATACCTCAACACACGCAACCAGAGCGGTCCCTTCCTATGGGACGAAGACGAGACCATACCCGTACCGGTAAAAAACGGTGACTACTATTATGGACACACCCGATACAACGGCTGGGTACACCGCGGTCACACCATCGGTAATACGCTCATCGCCTCGCCGGGCTACAATACCGACGGATATTTAGGTTTCAAAAGTTCTCAAGTGGAAGCCCTACACCTCGGTATAAATGGTTATATCACCCCCGAAATTGATTACAGACTGCTTACCTCCATACAGCGAGGCTGGGGCAATTCGTATATCCCCTTCACCGAGGTAAAAAAAGAATTCTCACTCATGCTCGAAGCCCGATACAATCCTCGCCAACTGAAAGGGTGGCAGTTCACCGCCGGCTTTGCCATCGATCGCGGAACAACGTTCGGCGATAATTGGGGTTTGCAATTCGGCATACGTAAGTCGGGACGCCTTTTGTAAACCGCCCCCACAAGACACTCTATCCCCCAAAACAAAAATTGATGCCCGATAAAAAACTATTAGTGTCCGATAAAAATACGACTTACTGTTTTTAAGATTTCATTATGCCATCGGCATAAGACATTACAGACCCGTATAAGCCGATTTATCGGCGCAATGCGGGATAAAATTGACTATGGAATTACGATGCCGTAGGTATCGGACTATAATGATTATCACGCCTATATAGGTCCAATACCTAATGGCATTAATTATTACAAATACCCTATGTTCCCCGCATTGCGCTCGCCTACCGGCTCGCTTATACGGGGCTGTAAAAATCGATTACCTAACGGCAATCTTTTTATAACACAAACTCAAGCCCCTCTTTTTATTTTATCGCATAAATTATCTTAAATCA
>JAFTRN010000036.1 GCA_017462265.1 Coprobacter sp.
TACAATGAATTACTGCAACAGGCTGTAGCAGTAATTGAAACTTCTCGATTACGAATAGCAAAACAATTGAATACTATTGCGATGTCTTCCTATTGGGAGATTGGCAAGTTGTTAGACGAGAGAAAAGTTGACAGCAAGCATGGCGACAAGACTAATAAAACGAAGCTCCCCAGTTAAGGGAGTCTCGTTTTTACAATAGTACTTCATATCCAAATATCTTTAAAAACTAATCGTATATTTCATAAAGCAATATACATTTTACTTTGCCATAATTGTATGGTAAACTTTATTTATGAAATTCTCATAGTCATTAAGTATTACTGCACCATCGGGAGCAATACTCGGATATTTATGTCTAGATAACACCATTGTTGGAATATTTCGACGATAATGACGTAAATAATCTTGTTTTGTATCAACTATCGCTTCATTCACTTCTGGTTGGGGGTGCACAACATATATTAAGGTTTTATTGGGTGTATGAAAAAAACAATTCACATCATCGTATGATAATCGGCAGTATTTGCTAATATTATGATCTGTAAATTCCTCCCATTTGGACAATTCTCCACTATTTTTGTAGTAAGGGAGCCTATCTAGTATAATAAATATTTGAAAATATGGGCAATTCGCTGTTCTTATATTTGCTGTTTCTCCTAACATATTTTCAAAATAATTATTTGAGTTTTGAGAATAATTTTGCATTACAAATTTTACAGCAATACCCGCTACATCTTTTTGGCTATTTTTATCTTTTATAGTTATATCTACCATTTTTTCCACATATCGACCTTTGATACTCGCCTCGCGATCATCTCCATAACCTTGCGATTTGACAAGATAGTTTTTACCTAATCTTTCCGCTATATCTTGTGCAATTGCCCCATGAAGAGGTTTAAGTTTTGCTGTACTTCGGGAAGTACCTATAAATATAAAAGACTTAAAAGAGTCTAAAATTTTCTCCAAAAATGCTTGATTGGTCAACATATTTTTTCTCAGATTTATAGGTTATGTAATAGTTTATATATTGCTGTACGTCTTTCGAATTAAATGTATAATAACCACCACTTTTATATTTTTTAAGTAGGCTAACATACTTTGCAAACTCTTTACTAATAAGTATGCTTCTAATATCCTCATAAGGTATTTTTAATTCACTAATGAGGTATAAGCCACTATATACTCCGCATCCAGCCTTTACTATCTCAATCTTTATATCTTTTTCAGTACGAAGTAAGGTATTAATCGCTATTTTATCTTTCCACACATCGGCTAATGCTTGTGTTCTACCAAACTCGTAGAATGTTGGATAATCTGTCCGCCCCTTTAATAGTTCGTTTTTATGTTTGTTGAAATATTCGCAAACATCTGTATTTGAGAGAGCTATTTCTGGTGGTAATAATTTTCCTTTATTGTCGTACGGGAATAGACATTTATACCACTTACCTGTCGATGCTTTCAGTGTCTTTATTGTAATATTAGATTCTGGAATACTATCTCCGATAAAAACACTATCTGCTAATGTCGCAAAGCCATTTTTAACAGAAACATAAGTCGGACATTTTTTAGTTTTAACTTCTCGTAAAGTTTTAAGACTTTCTTTATTGGATAAATAGAAATATGAGTCTATAAAACAATCTTCTAACTGTATACGATCGCAAAATATTCGACAATGGTTTATACCATCAAAAGTGTAATAGTCAAAATGCTTGTCTTTTCTGTTCTTTGCAAATAAAGAAATAATGGTATATGCTGTAGCATTTTCAAATGCTTGGAAGTGCCCTAAATCTACTAAAGAAACAAGGTTTTGTTCTTTGAGAATATACAATCTCATATTAAGAGCTGCAATACTATTAAGCCATGAGCTTGGCGTAATATAACACAATTGACCAGTTGAATTGAGCATACGGAATCCCAGTTCAAAAAATGCCAGATATAAATCTGTCATTCCTCCATTGGCAAATTTATACCGTTTAACCTCATCGTAAAAAGAATCAAGGTTATGAACACGTACATAAGGCGGATTACCTACAACAAAATCCATCTTTCCATTAAACCTTGTCATTGAAAGAGAACTTTGATTGTATAAGTCCCAATTAATATCCTCTATCCCGAACTCTTGTGCAATTTGATTAAGATTTACAATACATTGTTGATAAGCAATTTCATCTGTATCTATACCATGTATATATTCTTCAAGATCTAGTTTTATATTGTCAACACCTCTGCCAAGTTTTATTGATTCATTACAATATCTTGTAACTGCGGACTTCAAAAAAGCTCCATCTCCACAACTATTATCAATGATATGTTTACCAATTATAGAAGGACCGACATATCCTACATAATTCAACATTTCATCAACAATATATTGTGGAGTAAATACCTGTCCTATTTTTTTCGTTTTTCTATTTTCTTTCATTCCGTCTTTGTTAATCTTCTCTATGTAAGAGATACTAAGACAGATGGAACTTGCTGATTATTAGGTGGTATTTTGTTATCCTAATCTATTTTTGCTAAACAATCACGCGCAATTATATAGCTGTCAGCCTTTTTGTTGGCTCCAAAATGATGTTAGATGCTTTATTTTGCGTATTTTTGCAGTAAATTAAGTATCTCTTACATAGAGACCAATCTTTTTGCTAAACATCTTCGCTTTCTACAAATCCTTTAATATCTGAGCGTTTGCTCTATCCACGAGTGCATTATCCAATGATGCCAAATAAATCTGTGTGGTCATTTCCGAATCGTGTCCCATTCCCTCGCTGATTACTGATATTGGGACATTCTTATTCTTTGCCACACTTGCCCATGAATGCCTTGCAACATACATTGTCAGCGGTAGTTTAATACCCACCATCTTACCAATCTCTTTGAGTTTGCGATTAATGAGATACATAGCATTCTGATACTGCGTGCGTTCATTGCCATTCATCTGTTTTATGATGGGTAACAGGTATTCAGATCGTGGGTTTTCGTATTTCTCCACAATCTCCTGCATACACTTTTCCCAACGGATAAAGAGTTGTTGCCCGGTCTTGCGTCTGCGGTATGATAGTATGCCATTGGAAAGATCTTTCTTCTTGAGGTACGCCATATCAATAAAAGACATTCCACGAGTATAGAACGAGAAGAGGAACATATCACGAGCGAAGTCTAATGAAGGTTGTAATGACAAATCAAGACTCTTAATCTGCTTGATTGCCTTTAATGGGATTGCTCGTTTAACGGTCTTATCAATACCTGTATAAACGTGTTTAAACGGATTTCGATTGGTGGTCAAATCCTTTTCAACTGCACGATTATAGACAGCTCGGAGTATTCGCATATAGAACGAGGAACTGTTCTTTATAAGTCCTCTATTATGCAAATAAGCCTCATACATCAGCATTAAATCAGAGTCAATATTTTCCAATAGCACATCCTTGTCCTCCCTAAACTGCATAAAACTTTTGAGTGTACAGCGATAGGTTTCCGATGTTCGCGGCTTGCACATCTGCTGTAATTGTGCAATAACACCCTGCATGAAGTTGAATAGCGATTGCACATTTGCTTGCTTACGAAATGTGACGATTATATCATCAGCAGTATATTTTACTCGCTTGTTCTCCAATTGAGTGATGATGTTTTGCAATCGCCTAATATCCCAATCAATGCGTTCCTCGATGGATTGAAGATAGTTTTGTCGGCTGCTGTTGGTGGCGATTATTGCATTATTATCCTCATTCCATTCATGCATAAAGAGTCGGTAATCCGTCTTTAACTGACGGATTACACGATTCTGAATGATTTGATAATAGATTGTTCCCTCTTTATTTTCGTTTGTCGAGGGTCGAAACTTTACCTTGATACTTGCCATAGGTGTACTTCATTTCATATGTTTATTGGTTTGTTGCGAAATTAGCCTCTTACGACATACACCTTTTGGGAAATTTATCAAAATTAAACTCAACGGGTATTTTCGTTATGGGGTGGGGAATAGATGTTATGCAACATATTGGGGCGTGGGGGTATTGTTTTTGTCGGGGGAAATACTTATCTTTATGACCGTTAACCCCGGAAGTCGGGACGTGGTGACTATACGTCGCCTATGGATTAAATGTACCACCTCGCAAGAGTGGTGGCCGAAAAAATCTACGACGTAGCGACACGCTCCCGGCCTCGCCTAAAATCTATTCTATGGAAACACCTATCTTCTGGCTCGTGCCCGCCGCTTCAATCTTGGCATTGGTATTGGCATGGTATTTCTTCAAACAAATGATGCGCGAAAGCGAAGGTACCGAAACCATGCAACGTATCGCATCGCACGTGCGCATCGGCGCCATGTCGTATCTGAAACAGCAATACAAGGTCGTAACCCTTGTGTTCATAGGCTTGGTGATAATCTTTGCCGTGATGGCCTATGGGTTCAACTTGCAAAATCCGTGGGTGCCTATCGCCTTCCTCACCGGCGGTTTCTTCTCGGGCCTCGCCGGATTTCTCGGCATGAAGACCGCTACATACGCCTCGGCTCGTACTGCCAATGCCGCCCGTCGCTCACTCAATAGCGGATTGCGCATCGCGTTCCGCAGCGGGGCCGTTATGGGCCTTGTGGTCGTGGGGCTCGGCCTGCTCGACATATCTTTCTGGTATATTCTGCTCGACTATTGTATCCCGACCGACGCCATAAATCCCGCCGCCAAGCTATGTATCATCACCACCACGATGCTCACATTCGGCATGGGAGCATCGACGCAAGCGCTCTTTGCCCGCGTAGGTGGGGGCATCTACACCAAAGCGGCCGATGTGGGAGCCGACCTCGTGGGTAAAGTCGAAGCCGGCATACCCGAGGACGACCCGCGCAACCCCGCCACCATAGCCGATAACGTGGGCGATAACGTGGGCGACGTAGCCGGTATGGGAGCCGACCTGTACGAGTCGTATTGCGGTTCGATATTAGCCACCTCGGCACTGGGCGCCGCCGCATTCATCGGTACCGACAACGTCGATATGCAGTTCAAGGCCGTGATTGCCCCCATGCTCATCGCTGCCGTGGGTATCATACTCTCCATCATAGGTATATTCTCGGTACGCACACGCGAGGACGCCAAACTCAAAGACCTGTTGAAAGCCCTCTCCATGGGCACCAACCTCAGCTCGGTCCTGATAGTCGTAGCCACGTTTGCCATCTTGTGGGGCTTGCAGATAGACAATTGGCACTACATAGGTTGTGCCGTGGTAATAGGCTTGTTGGTAGGTATTGTCATCGGTCGCGCCACGGAATATTACACATCGCAGTCGTACCGCCCCACCCAGAAATTATCCGAGAGCGGAAAGACCGGTCCAGCCACCGTCATCATATCGGGTATAGGACTGGGCATGGTATCGACCACCATACCGGTACTGGCCGTCGTGTGCGGTATCATACTCTCGTATTGGTTCGCCTCGGGGTTTGACTTTGCCAACATCTCCATGGGGCTCTACGGCATAGGTATCGCCGCCGTGGGTATGCTCTCCACGCTCGGCATCACCCTGGCCACCGACGCCTACGGTCCCATTGCCGACAATGCCGGCGGTAATGCCGAGATGAGCGCCTTGGGCAAAGAGGTGCGCCAACGCACCGACGCCCTCGACTCGCTGGGAAATACCACCGCAGCTACGGGCAAAGGCTTTGCCATAGGTTCGGCCGCCCTCACGGGACTTGCCCTGCTCGCCTCATACATCGAAGAGATACGCATAGGACTTACCCGTTTGGGGCAGGAGACACTCACCATAGGCGAGAGGGTAGTAGATATACACACCGCCTCGTTTGTCGATTTCATGTATTATTTCGACGTCACGCTGATGAACCCCAAAGTGTTGTCGGGTATCTTCATCGGCTCGATGATGGCATTCCTGTTCTGCGGCCTCACCATGAACGCCGTAGGACGCGCCGCCGCGCATATGGTCGAGGAGGTACGCCGTCAGTTCCGCGAGATAAAGGGTATTCTCACCGGTGAAGCCGAGCCCGACTATGCTCGTTGCGTAGAGATTTCCACGCGTGGAGCTCAGCGTGAAATGATATTCCCCTCGCTCCTTGCCATTGTCGCACCTATAGCCACCGGACTGATATTCGGCGTTCCGGGTGTTATAGGTCTGCTGATAGGAGGTCTGAGTTCGGGGTTTGTCCTCGCCATATTCATGGCAAACGCGGGCGGAGCCTGGGATAATGCCAAAAAGTATGCCGAAGAGGGTAATTTCGGAGGAAAAGGCAGCGACGTGCACAAAGCCACCGTCGTGGGCGATACCGTGGGTGATCCCTTCAAAGATACCTCCGGCCCCAGTCTCAATATCCTCATCAAGCTCATGAGTATGGTAGCCATTGTTATGGCCGGCCTCACCGTAGCTTGGAGTCTTTTCTGATTTAAGAAGCTGTTTTTAAGTAACCCGCAAAAACATCGCCCCGATAGCTCTGAAAGTTATCGGGGCGATTATATTTCGATCTAAGTTATCCCTACCCTACAATATCTATGCGGCTATGACTGTTGCCCACACGCAATACCTGTATCTGCGCAGGTATGCGTTCCGTCATCTCGGCAACGTGCGATATCACACCTATTTTGCGACCTTGTATCTGTAGATGGTCGAGGGCGTCCATGGCGGTACGCAACGTCTCGGCATCGAGGGCGCCAAATCCCTCATCGATAAAGAGCGACTCGATGGTCATGCGCGACGATGATAGCGACGACAATCCCAGTGCCAACGCCAATGATAGGAGAAACGACTCTCCGCCCGACAGAGTATGTACGCTACGTATCTCGCCCAGCATATTGTTGTCGATGACTTGCAATGCCAGCAGTCCCGGTACCCGTTGCAGGGTGTATCGGGCCGAGAGATCTTGCAGATGAATGTTGGCATACGTGAGCAGGCGGTCGAGGGTATAACCTTGGGCTATACGGCGGAATTTCGCGCCATCGGCCGAGCCGAACAGGTCGTTCAATCGCGCCCAAGCCTCCTTTTGCGGGCGTAACTCTTCGAGACGCTTTTCGATGGAGACTATCTCTTTCCTATGCTTTTCATCGGTTGCAAAGGCGGCCTTGATGGCAGCTATACGCTCCGTATCCAAGCGATTTTGGTTTTCATAGTCGGCATGAAGGGCCTCGAGAGCCTCGGGTTTAGCCTCTTCGGCCGGCCGATAGGGCTCGGAGAGATGGCGTTGCAACCGCTCGGTGCGTTCCTTCAGCATAGTCGAGGCCTTTGTAAGCCCCTCATTAATACCTGATAGTTCTTTTTTCTCGGCCATAACCCACTCCACGGTATGGGAGAACAACTGAGCCAAGTCTATACCTATATGCTCACTACGCCATTGTGTTACAGCCGCTTCGGCCACGGCGACTTTTTGTGAAGCCTCTTTTATTGCCTGTTGCTGTTGGCCTATGATACCGAGTAATTTCTCTCGTTGATTACCCGCCTCTACACAACTCCTCGTTGCCACATCGACAGACATCTCGGCCACCTTCAACGCCTTTTCATGCTCTGCCGTCACCTCTTGCAGGCTTTTCCCACCCAACAGTTGCGCGCGCTCCTTCTGCGTTACCGCAAAAGCGTCGGCCGACACTGTAAGTTGCCGACGAGAGCGCTCCTCGGCCGCCACTAAGGCGACAATTCGTTCATCGCACTCTTTCCGCTTCGTCTCCTCGGTGGCAAGTGTATTTTTCAATTGTTCGAGACGATGCTTACTCTCGTTCCAATCCGACACCAAACGCTTTATCCGCTCTGCAAGATTTTCGGTATGTTCCCAGTCGGGAATGATACCGGCAAGCTCGGCATGGAGTTGTTTCCGGCTAAACTCTTTATTCTCCCTACTCATCGCCACCTGTGTCGCCAACTCTATCATATCGGCATTATATTGCTCCACCGATTTTTTACACGTCTCGATATTGGCGGCCACCTCCTCTTTCTGGCGGTTGAGTTCTTGCGACTGCATACTCTCCACGGCCTCGGCGGTATAGAGGTGATGCCTACTTCCGCAGACCGGGCACGGCTCTCCCTCAATCAGCGTAGCACGGAGCTGATATATCTCCGTGGGTTCTAATTTGTTGAGACGTTCGGCCTCGGCTTGCAATCGCTCCATATTTTTCTGTGCGGCTTGCAACTGCCGCTCCTTGGAGGCTTGCTGTTGCAGTGTGTTTTTCAACTTAGAGTTCTCCATGTTCAGCATAGAGAAGTTGTTCAATATCACCTCGGCCCGGGTGGATAGAGGCTCAAATTTCGCCCTCTCGGCAAACCATTTGATTAATTCCCCGACCGATTGATTACAGGTATTGATATTTTTATCGCAGATATTACGCTTGTTACGCTCATCATCGAGGGCCTTCTTATCGTTGTGGTGCGACTGTTCATGGTTGGTATATTCCACTTTGCGAGTGGCTATCGACGTGTCGAGTTCACGAGCTTTATTCCGCTCGACCTCGCCTCCGTTCCAATCGTTTTTCAACCGCTCGACTACATCTTTTGCCTTACCCGCCATCTCATTCTTTTCCCGCAGCAGGGTTTCCAACGAGGCGAGACGTGCGTTGTTGGCAACAAGAGCCCTACTCTCTCTTTCGATATACGTGCGTTGTTGCGAGGCCTCGTTGTAGGTATCGCGTATGCCCTGCGCCAAGTCGTATTGCTCCATAAAAGCATATCGGGTAGCGGCATTATCCCGAGCCTCTTGTGCAAGCCTCAATGCCTCTTGCGCTTCACTTACCGATGCCGTGAGCCGGCGATATTCACTCAGCCAGTGGAGCTGTTTCTGCAACTGTGCGCAAATATTTCGTCGCTCATCTACGGCTTTCTGCAACATTTGTTGCTCGGCCGTGAACGCCTCGGACTCTTCTTGTGTCAACAACCCTATAAAAGCGATGGGAGCTGCTATTTCGTCATACACCCGCTTACTCTCTTGCGCCTTGTTATATATCGATTGGGATATTTGCGAATATATCTCGGTACCGGTAATTTTCTCGAGCAGGTCGGCCTTGTCTTTCTCTTGCGATTTCAGGAACGTGGCAAAATCGCCCTGTGCGAGGACCACGGCCCGGGTAAACTGCTCGAACGTCAGCCCCAGCAACTCGGTAATGCGTTTCAACAGTTCGGTTTTGGTGCCCTGTTCCTCTCGTTCGAGCGACCGATTATACAGCGATATAGTCTCGTCCTTTATCTTTCCGTTCCGACGATTATAGGCCCGTTGCACACTCCAGCGCGAGCAATAAGTGTTCCCATCGACGGCTACAAACTCTACCTCGGCATACCCCTCGGTACTCCCGCGACGCAACAAATTGCGCGCGTCGTTTTGCGAAAGACTGTTTTCGCCCACATCGGCTATCCACACCCGATTCTCTTTCGCGGCTTTCAAGCGGGGGGTATTATTGAACAGCGCCAGGCACATCACATCGAGCAATGTCGATTTTCCGGCACCGGTAGGACCTGTTATCGCAAACAACCCCGCAGAGGCGAGCGGTTCCCGAGTGAAATCCACCTCAAATTCGCCCTCCAACGAAGCGATATTCTTTCCGCGTATAGCTGTTATCTTCATAGACTGACCTCCTGCATGATTTGATGTAACAATTTGGCCATATCATCGGGAATCGATTCGCCATATTTCGATTGGAAATAATTCTCGGCAATGGTCAACGGGCTGATTTCCTGCAATTCCTTATCTACGATATAAGCCTCGCCATTGTCCTGCGACACGCGAGTCTCGGCCACCAGTCGGGTGAGGCGCACACTATGGCCCTGTAACGCCGCTTCCAACTCGGCCCGCAACGAGGGTTCGGGGCGGGTGAGGCGTACTTTTATTTCGAGATACGGAGACTCCTTCGTTATTTCGCCCGAGGGCAATTCGGCAATTCGGGCAAAGACCTCGTCCACATCGCCCTGTATAGAGCACAATTTTACCGGCGGAGCAAACTCTTTGAAGTCTATAATCGTATCATCATCGAGAATATCGATACATACCACCCCGTGGCGATTGTTTTTCTCGGCAAACGACATCGGTATCGGCGCGCCGGCATAGCGCACATTCTCTCGCCCCGAGACACGCTGATTTCTATGCAGGTGCCCCAATGCGGTATAACGAATATCTGTAGCGAAAGCATCGGGCGACACACATTCCAATCCCCCGATAACAGTCCGCTCCGAGCGATCACATTCCGAGATTTCCGAACCCGTTGCTTGCAAATGCCCCATAGCTATAAGAGGTTTACCAAACTCCGCAGCCTTGGCACGCACGGCCTGATACAACGCCGCCACACCTTGCGAATAGCTGTCGGCCGACGGATAGTCGCCCTGACGCAAATAGGGCACTGCCAGGCAATAACCCTCGACATTACCCCTGCATCGCAACGGAATGATAAGTCGCTCTATATCGAGCTCACCCTCGGGCGTGCGATGCACGATACCTCTCACGGTCACTTGCAGTTCTTCCAACAACGGATTGGGAGCTTCGAGACGAGCCGCCGAGTCGTGATTACCGGCTATTATTACAATCTGCAAATCGGGATTCCTGACCGTCGCATCGTGCAAAAATCGATAAAATATCTGCTGCGAAGCCGCCGAAGGATTAGGCGTATCAAACACATCACCGGCAATAAGCAGCACATCGGCACGCGTCTCGGAAATCTGCTCGTGTAGCCACGTCAGAAACCGCCCATGCTCATAGGAGCGATCATACTCAAAAAATGTCTGTCCCAAATGCCAGTCGGCCGTATGCAATATTCTCATAAAAACAATTCTTGATTATCTGCAAATATACAACTTTCACTCCGATAACCTTTTTACATATTACAATATTTTATCAACCTTCGTATCGCTCTCAAAAAATCATTTTCAATGAAATTGCAACAATCATCATAAATTGATTATATTTGCAATCGTATGGTTTATCATCAAAACATAACCCTATTGTATGAGAAAGCTTTTTATCCTGGCCCCAAACGACCGTTTTAATTATGGTGATTTGCTTTTCCCCCACATATTGACGGCTCACTTCGGCGATATGGTCGATGAAATCATATACTGCTCCACCTCATCGGCCGACTTGCGCAATAAGGGGGGGCACAAAGTCTCCTCTTTTCACTCGTTATACCGCGTATCTCCCCAAGACGAGAACTATTTGATTGTCGCCGGTGGGGAGTGTCTCTGCTGTAACTGGTGGATTATCTTTTTCGTACGTAAAAGATTTGAAATCCTCTTTCGATTGCTCTGGAAAGTACTGAGATTTAGGAAATTAAAACCCGAGCGACGCTGGTATCTTTTCAACAATATATTTCGCAAGGTCATCGGCGGAAAAACATACTACCCGTTCACCATTGGCAAAAACGAACTTTCCCATTTCAAAGGTGTGTACTACAACTCATTAGGTGGTAGCGGACTTGCCAACGAAATGTTTATCCTTCACGACAAACAGGCTCAAAAGATATTGAAAAGCGTCGATTACATAGCCGTACGCGACGAAAAGACGGGGCATTGCCTCGATGCTATAGATGTACCAAACACCGTCACTGCCGACTCGGCGATACTCATGTCCGACGTTTTCACGGAAGAGTTGTTGGCAAGCAAAATAAGTCCCTATCCTCGTACATTTCAAGGAAAGAAATACCTGTTTGTACAAGGGAACCGTGCCGACCTCAAGAAAAATCTGCAAGAAATCTCACTCCAATTGGCAAAATTGTATTCACAGACCGGTCTCGAAATATGTCTTTGCCCCATCGGCACGGCATTGGGCCATAACGACGACATAGGACTGGCCATGTTGCAACGAGAACTACAAAAGTTGAATATCCCCTCGACACTCATCACCCGGCCATCGATATATGATATAATGTGGCTCATAAAACATTCCGAGTTGTATATAGGCACAAGTCTGCACGGCGTAATCACCGCTATGAGTTTCGGCGTACCCTATTGCAGTTTCATTGTGGAGAAGGTAAGACAGTACATCAGCACATGGGGTGACAGCAAATGTTTCGCTCCTACCATCGATCAGTTGTACGACACCGCACAATATGCCCTATCGCAAGCACCTACCGACGTCACAGCCCAGAAAGAGAGTATTCTGCAATCTTTCGCCAATATAAAATCACTCATGGCCCAACGGAACTAAGATGCTGTTTTCACTATTTTATCGTGAACCATTGTTAAAAAATTCATACTTTTGCAATCGGAGTGTTTTTATACCCCATGAACAACGTAAAAGTAGTCATACCTCTATACAAAACGCCGTTGCCACCGAGAGAGGAACAGGCCGTGCGACATAATGCAGAGATACTCGGCAAGTATCCCCTATGCGTTGTCGTACCACAAGGTATGCCCCACGATTACCTGTTGCAACTCGCGCCTCACGCCACTATTATAGAGGTAAGCGACAAATGGCTCGGAGTGAAAAACGGCATTGCCGGCTACAATCGCATGATGACAAGCCGGGCGTTCTACGACCTGTTTTCCGATAGCGAATACATACTCGTGTGCCAATCGGACGCATGGATATTCCGCGACGAGTTGCAAGCATGGTGCGACAAGGGCTACGACTACATAGGAGCGCCGTGGATACGTCCGCCCAAATACGATACCCTGAAATCGAAAATATATCTGATCGCCCAGCGATTGCTACACCCCACCCGTCGCATACACCGCACCGACATACTCGGCAAGGTGGGAAACGGAGGATTGTCGTTACGAAAAACAGCCTCATTCGCTGACGCCTGCGACAAATATACCGATATTATCGAGAAATTCGGGCGAAAGAAAGACTCCTTTTACAACGAAGATGTGTTTTGGGCCATGATACCGCAAGAATTCAGATACCCCTCGCAAGAGGAGGCCCTGAAATTTGCCATCGACGAGAATCCCGACGTGGCTCTGCGCATGAACGGCAACCAACTGCCCATGGGCTGCCACGGCTGCACCAAAGACATCTATTATTCTTTCTGGGAACCCTATTTATTATAACACCTTCTCATCAGATAAAAACAATACCTATGAAAATATTAGTAGGGAATAATCATCTACAACGTACCGGAGGTACAGAAAGTTATACTTATGCTCTTGCTACCGAACTAAAAAATCTCGGACACGAGGTAGAATATTTCACATTTGTAAAAGGAGACGTTTCTGATATATTCGAGCAAGAAGGTATTCCGTTTATGTCGCAAAGCAGCTACGATCTCATTCTGGCCAACCACACAACTGTGGTTGAAAAGTTGCATCGCTACGGCTACATCATACAAACCTGTCATGGAACCAAACCTATATTAGAACAACCATCGCCTTTTGCCGATGCACATATCAGTGTAACCGGAGAAATACAAGAATACCTCAAAACCAAAGGAATACAATCTACCGTATTACACAATGGTATTGATTGCAATCGATTTTCCCCACAAAAACCTATATCTCAACATCTCTCTTGCGTATTATCTCTTTCCCAATCGGATAAATTGAACCATTTTATCAAAGATTGTTGTGATACGATGGGGATAAAATTTATCTCTTGTAATAAGTTCTCGGATAATGTGTGGGAGATCGAACGAAAAATAAACGAAGCCGACCTCGTAGTGGGAATAGGACGTTCATTATATGATGCCATGGCTTGTGGCAGGTGCGTTATCTCCTACGACAATCGACGATATATCAAAGAATCAATCGGTGATGGATATATCGATAGCAACAACATAGAAAGGGCTATTTTTCATAACTGTTCGGGCCGAGGTATTCGTAAAACATTTACCAAGGAACAGTTCATCGAAGAATTAAAAAAATACAATCCCGGCGATGGTGCTTGGGCCAGACAATATGCTCTCGAACATCTGAATATGGCTCATTCGGCGGCTATATATCTGTCGTATTATGACAAATATCAGCAAGATATTGTACAAACACTACAACATCGATATCAAAAATTGAGCATTATTGCCGACCGCTACCGCGAACAAGAAATAGCCGATTTGCAACGAAAGAAAAAACTTAGAAAAAAAATCAAGCGCATTACCATCATTACGAGTATAGTGGTCGCTTTGGCAGGTATCGGCATGGCTTTACTATTAAAATAACAAGCAGAATACTACAATCTATCTCGTTTACAAGTTATCGTCCATGGTAATATTCCACTAAACATTTTATTAAATCGCTCTACATAGTAATCTTTTATAGTACCCCCGAGATGTGAATATAGGCTCTCATATAAAGCCTTTTTCTGCATGGGAGAAGCCTTTAATCGCCCTATTTTCTTCACAAAGCTACCTCTCCTCACACTTCTTTTATAGGCGCCTATTTGTGGGGAATATTCTTCTATTTTTTTTACAATGAGTATATCTTCGACGATACCGGCACCTGTGGCTACCGACTGCTTAGTCGTACTATTTTTATGCTGTCTGAATATATTCAGTTTCTGATATATCTCTATAACAGAGCCTACTCGTGCCATTTCTACCCAAAACAACCAATCACCGCTATACCGCATTGAGAAACACGAGAAATCTACTATTTTGTCAAAAAACGCCTTCCGGAATACAACTCCGCTCGCATTATATATGTAGTTTCTCCAGTAAAGATTATGCTCTATATATTCGTTTCCGTCAAAATGCCCTATCTCATACGACTTATGTCGCGACGACCAATGATCAAAATCAATAGCAAGAGGCTTATTATCGGCATCTATACAATTCGAGCCCACAAAGGCGAACGATGCGGAAGTATTCTTATCAAGAGCCGAAACTGCACATTCCAAAAATGTCGGAAGCGCAACATCATCACTCTCTGCAATCCATATATAACGACCTTTGGCCAAAGTAATCCCCTTCAACCATTGCGAGAAAGGAGAACCGGAATTTTCAGTATTTACCTCTATATGAGTTACACGTGCGTCATCGCGATAATTGTTCAATATCGAAACACTTTCGTCGGAAGAAGCATCGTCCAACAAAATGATTTCATAATCATCATACGTCTGTGCCAATATGGAGTCTATCCGTTGTCGTAAAAAACGGGCGTAATTATAATTAGGAACAATCACACTCACTGCTATAGACCGGTCACTCATATTATGATATAGTTTTGGTATTGGCTTGACAAAGGTAGAAAATTATATCATCTATTCGTTTGTTTTCTGAGGAAAAGAAAATATTTCTTACGAAAATTTTAAACAGCTTCTCTATATATTTTTCCCAATACAAATAAATTTTATAGTTTTGTAACACTATTGACAATACACGACCACGATGAAACGACAAATGGGCATTTCGTTAATAATTTCCACATACAATCGGGCTGACGCATTGGCTGTCTGCGTTAAAAGCGCATTACATCAATCGTTACTACCTAATGAAATAATTATTGCCGATGATGGCTCGGGCCCGGAAACCAAACAAATTATTGACAAATTAGCGGCTAATGCCCCTATTCCTATAATTCATATATGGCACGAAGACCGCGGTTTCAGACTGGCCGAAATCAGAAACAAAGCTATCGCTAATACTCATTTTCAATATATCATACAAATCGATGGAGACATTATACTCCATCGACATTTCATCAAAGACCATATGCGATTTTCCAAATCGGGAACATTTGTTACAGGAAGCCGTATATTGATTTCCGAAAATGCCACTAAAAAGATACTTAAAGAGAATCGATACAATATATCTATATTCACAAAAGGTATCAAAAACAAGCTCAATGGCGTTCGTTGCCGTTTCTTAAATATGCTATTTCAAAATTACCGTCACAACAAGATCGCCTATTCCCGTGGGTGTAATATGGCATTTTGGAAAAAAGACTTAATGATGGTCAATGGGTATAACGAAGATATTACGGGCTGGGGGTGCGAAGATCATGAATTGGTATGTCGTCTTATCAATGGAGGGATAAGAAAAAGAACCCTGAAGTTTGCCGGAGTTATGTTTCATCTTCATCACGACAGGTTCGATACCAACAACTTAAACAACAACCAATTTATACTCGAAAACGCCGTAAAGACGGGATTAGTTCGATGTAATAATGGTATTATTAAGGAAAATTAGAAGCTGTTTTAAATTTTATTTCGAGATTATTTTAAGGGATATTTTGGAATGATTTTTTCGACAAATTGCGCAGGTTGTAGCGGGCTACGTCCAAGCGATTTGGTGGAAAAGGCAACCAAAAGAGCCTTAAAGAATCCGAAACTTTGTTTTTTGAAGCCGTAATAATTTTTTCAAGAAAATTTTAAACAACTTCTAGTCCGAGGCAGTAGCGAGGAATATAGATTCAGCAAATCTTCAGCAATTTTTTCTTTTGAAAATCGACGTACATACTCTTTTCCATCAGCTATCATTTTCGAAGCCAAATTACTATCGTCCAATATACGCAAAATAGCATCAGCCAACGCCTTGCTATCATCAGGAGACACGTAAAGAGAAGAAGGGCCTCCTGCTTCTTCGAGACAAGAGCCAGTGGCGGCAACTACCGGAACTCCGACATTCATTGCCTCTATTATAGGAATACCAAAACCCTCAAAATATGAGGGATATACCATTACCTCCGCTAATTTGTATAACGCCGGTAAATCGTGATATGCCACATTATGTAAAAGATGTATGCGAGAAGATAGACCCAATCGGCCTGCTTCTTGCATCACTTTCGTTGTATATGGTGTAGCCCGTCCCACTGCAACCAAATGAACGTCTGCCGGAAGATATACCAACGCCTCCACCATCGATTGTAAATTTTTACGCTCTTCCAAGGTTCCGACAGTGATAATATATTTATCGGGCAATGTATAAGTAGTTTTCACCCGCGCGCAATCAGCAAGCTCTATCGATGCCGAGAACATACTATCACACCCTTGATAAATCACAACAATTTTATCGGGATCTATTCCGAAAAATTTCACTATATCCCTTTTCGTACATTCACTCACAGCCACGATCTTATCGGCATATTTACAAGCCCGGCGAAATTTCCATGTGTATATTTTGCGATCAATCAGCTTATAAAATCGAGGGTAACGCAAGAAGATCAAGTCATGAATCGTTACCACACCGCGTATTCCTTTCCGAGAAAGTCCTATTGGTAATTCATTGCTCAATCCGTGAAACAGCATCACACCATTTTTTTGCAAATCACCGACAATAGCCATTGTACGCCACAATGATGCCATTGTACGCCATATTTTACTTTGGGGTAAGTGTGATGATACATTCTTATGATTAAGCAGGGCTTTATACTCTGCATTTGGTTTTTCTCGGGGTATATACATTGCCCACTCGATATCACTATCCGCCGAGGCCAAGGCATCTATCACAAAACGGCTATAATTTCCAAGTCCCGTACGATTGGCATTCGCACGTTTTGCATCAAACCCTATAATTATATTTTCTGTACCCATATTTCGTCTTATTTTCTACCGAAATCGGCGGGGACTTCGCCCCATTCGCGAGTTTCCCATTTCACTATGCGATTGGCATAGGTATTCTCTCGAAGCCACTTCTCGGCTCGGGCTATCAGGTCGAATATCGGTGCGTTTTTATCGGTATGCGCCAACTTGGTTTTGCACTTCTTGGCTTGTACCCAGGCTATGGCGTTGCGACTATCGGAGCAGATGGTTATCGCACTCCCGTTTTTCTTGGATAGTGCCAACGCGTGTACCAATGCCAGAAACTCGCCCACATTGTTCGTACCATCGGGCATAGGCCCCACACGGAATATCTCTTGCCCCGTAGCCACGTACACACCGCGATACTCCATCAGCCCCGGATTGCCGAGACACGACGCATCTACCGCTATCGCCTCACGCACCCACTCGGGATATTTACCCTTCTCGGCCGATTTCTCGACCTTATGAGCGGTGTAATATGCCGTGTAGCCATCGCGATATGCCGCCGTAGCCTCCTCTTGCGTATCAAAACTTTTATATTTGGCATTGGCATAGTTCTGCACTTGCAGACGACACTCCGTCCACGAGGTATATATACCGGGAGCCACACCGTCCCACACTACATAATATTTCGATTTTGCCATGAATAGACCTATTTTATCATAGTTCGACACGCTCCAAGTCTCCTTTTGATTTTTTCTCAAAGACGCATCATTTTTACGAAACAAATATAGCCATATTTATTGAAAAAAAGCCTACATTTGTACCAAATAGAGAAGCCGTTTCAGAATTTCGCTTCCAATCCATCACACAATATGCAACATAATACAAAACGCATTTTCCTCATAGGATATATGGGCTCGGGGAAAAGTACTCTCGGTAAGGCCATGTCGAGAGAGTTGGGGCTCGACTTTATCGATCTCGATTACTATATCGAGGGGCGATACCACAAAACCGTGCGTGAAATATTTGCCGAGGGAGGCGAGGCTCGATTTCGAGAGATAGAGCGAAATATGCTGCACGAGGTGGCCGATATCGAAAACGTAATCATCGCCACCGGTGGCGGTACCCCCTGTTTCTACGACAATATCGAGTATATGAACAGCAAGGGCACCTGCATCTACCTGCAAGCGACGGTAGAGGAACTCTGTCGCCGGCTGAAGACTTGTCGAGAAAATCGCCCGCTGTTGCGCGACAAAAACGACGACGAATTACGCGATTTCATCGAAAAAAATCTATCTTCGAGGGAACAATTCTACACGCAGGCCTCACACCTCTTCGATACCGGAGCACTGCTCTCGCGCAAAGAAATCGAAATCGCCACAAAACGGCTGAAAGATTTTATCGAAAAAAATATCTCGTGAAAACTCGCTATTTTTCAAGAAAAAAGAACATCGACAACAAATTTTTGCTTACTTTGCCTTTCCAAAACAAACCCTGCTGATACAACAAATCTATATTAAAACTCAGACATCATGTCAGAACAAACACAAGTGAAAGAATTAGAAAAAGTGGTAGTCCGCTTCTCAGGAGACTCGGGCGACGGCATGCAACTGGCCGGCAACCTCTTTTCTAACATCTCGGCAGCCATCGGAAACGAAATTTCGACATTCCCCGACTACCCTGCCGAAATTCGTGCCCCGCAAGGAACATTGGGCGGTGTATCGGGATTCCAAGTACACATCGGTAAAGGGGTTTACACCCCCGGCGACAAAGCCGACGTATTGGTCGCCATGAACCCCGCTGCCCTCAAAACCAACATCAAATATGTGAAACCGACCGGTATCGTGATATTCGATACCGACTCGTTCCAAAAAAGCGACCTTGAGAAAGCCGCTTTCACAACCGACGACCCTTTCAAAGAATTGGGTATCGCGCAACAACTTGTACCGGTCGCCATATCCTCTCTCGTAAAAGACTCGTTGGCCGACAGTGGCCTCGACAACAAAGCCGTGTTGCGGTGCAAAAATATGTTTGCGCTCGGCCTCATCTGCTGGCTCTTCGATCGTCCGCTCGACCAAGCCGAACACTTGTTGCATAATAAATTCGCCAAAAAGCCGTCGGTGCTCGAAGCCAACATCAAAGTTATGACCGATGGTTATAACTATGGTAACAACATTCACGCCTCGGTATCGACCTATCGCATAGAAACCGCTAATGTGAAAAAGGGTACTTACACCGATATTACCGGTAACAAAGCTACCGCCATGGGACTTATCGCCGCATCGGAGAAGTCGGGCCGTCCGCTCTTCCTCGGCAGCTACCCCATCACCCCGGCCAGCGACATACTGCACGAACTTGCCAAGCGCAAAGATCTCGGCGTGAAAGTAGTACAGGCCGAGGACGAAATAGCCGGTGTATGTACCGCCATCGGCGCCTCTTTTGCAGGGAACTTGGCAGCCACATCGACTTCGGGCCCCGGTCTCGCCCTCAAAAGCGAAGCCATAGGCCTCGCCATCATGGCCGAGCTTCCCCTCGTGGTCATCGATGTGCAACGCGGTGGTCCCTCTACCGGTCTCCCCACCAAGTCGGAACAGACCGACCTGTTGCAAGCCCTGTATGGTCGCAATGGTGAATCGCCTGCCGTGGTATTGGCAGCCTCTACCCCCACCAATTGTTTCGATATGGCTTTTGAAGCGGCACGCATCGCCCTCGAACACATGACACCCGTCATATTGCTTACCGATGCGTTTATCGCCAACGGCTCATCGGCATGGCGTATTCCCGAAATGAGCGAATATCCCGAGATAAAGCCCAACTACGTGAAACCCGAAATGCTGACCGAGGGTTGGAAACCCTATAAACGCGATGCCGAAACCAACGTGCGATATTGGGCTATTCCCGGTACAGAAGGATTTATGCATCGTCTCGGCGGTCTCGAAAAAGACAACGTGACCAGTGCCATATCTACCGACCCGGCCAACCACCAACGTATGACCAATCTGCGCCAGGCCAAAATCGACTACATTGCCAACTGCATTCCGGCTCTCGATGTACAAGGAGACCCCGATGCCGACCTGCTCGTAGTAGGCTGGGGAGGCACCTACGGACATCTCTATTCGGCCGTGTGCGAGCTCAATGCCGAAGGTAAAAAGGTCGCTTTGGCTCACTTCAACTACATCAACCCGCTACCCGCCAACACCGCCGAGGTGCTGAAACGCTACAAAAAAGTGGTCGTGTGCGAGCAGAACAACGGACAGTTTGCCACACAACTCTGCTCGAAGATACCCGGCCTCGTAGTTTCGCGCTACAATCGCGTAGAGGGACAGCCGTTCATGGTGAGCGATTTGAAAGAACATTTCATCAAACTTATGGAGGAATAAACAATGGACAACAAAGTATATACCGCAAAAGATTATAAAAGCGACCAATATGTGCGTTGGTGCCCCGGTTGCGGCGACCACGCCGTCGTGACCACCCTGCAAAAAGCCATGGCCGAGCTGGGTATTCCCCCGCATCAAGTAGCCGTAATCTCGGGTATCGGTTGCTCTTCGCGTCTGCCCTATTATATGAATACGTATGGTTTCCATACCATACACGGACGTGCCGCAGCCATTGCCACCGGCGCAAAAACCGCCAATCCCGACCTTACCGTATGGCAAGTAAGTGGCGACGGCGACTGTCTCGCCATCGGTGGTAACCACTTCATACACGCCTTGCGTCGTAATGTGAACCTCAATATCTTGTTACTCAACAACAAAATCTACGGCCTCACCAAGGGACAATACTCCCCCACAAGCGACCGTGGTGCCGTGACCAAATCATCGCCCTACGGAACCGTTGAAGATCCGTTCGTACCCGCCGAACTCACCTTTGGTGCTCGCGGACACTTCTTCGCTCGCTCCATCGATGTCGATCTCGAAGTGGCCAAGGAATGTATGGTGGCCGCCGGTCGCCACAAAGGTGCCGCTGTGGTGGAAATACTCCAGAACTGCGTCATTTTCAACGACAAGATACATAGCTACGTTGCCGACCGAGAGTTCCGTGCCGACCGCACGATACACCTGCGCCACGGAGAGAAAATGATTTTCGGCAAAGAGGGTAACAAAGGTCTCGTACTCGATGGATTCAATCTGCGTGCCGTGACTATTGGCGAAAATGGTGTGACCATCGACGACATTCTCACCCACGATGCCACTACCCCCGACAACTTCTTGCACCAACGCCTCGCCATGATGGACGGCCATGAACTGCCCCTCGCCGTAGGTGTGATACGTGCCGTGGAAGCGCCTACCTACGACCGAGAGGTAGAGGCTCAGGTAGAATCTATTCGTGCTAAAAATCCGCAAAAAACACTGCGAGACGTATTGCTCGCCGGTGAAACGTGGGAAGTGAAATAGTTAATTTATATGAATGTGGGCAGGCCGACAGACCTGCCCACATTCTTTATACTCTAATCCACATTTATATATAAATCAACGTAGAAAGCGCCGATTCATCGAAAATCTCGTTTGCCACAGCCAATATATCTTGTGCCGACACGCCATTGATGCGGGCAAACGTATCTTCGAGGCTATCATACCGATTGTAATGCATATAAGACTTACCCATTCCCAGCGCCATACTCTCGTTATTTTCCGATCCGATAGCCATCTGCCCGATAAATTGCCGTTTGGCATTGGCCAATTGCATCGACGATAGGGCCGACTGCCTCAATCGACGTAACTCCCTATTCAATACCGACAAGCAGGTATCTACTTTCGCCGGGTCGGTACCAAAATAGACCGCAAACACGCCCGTATCGGTATAATTAGTTACCGACGACTCCACGGTATAAACGTATCCTCTCTTTTCACGTAACGCCACATTGAGACGACTATTCATACCGGGGCCACCCAACAGATTGTTTAGCAAGAACAGCGCCGGACGACGTGTATCAAACATATCATACGCCCGATTTCCCACCAAAACGTGAGCCTGATGCGTATCGAGTTGTACCCTTCGAGAGAAAGGATTGTATCCCGTCGGAGCCTCGCGCATCAATTCCGTGGCCGAGCCGTTTTCCATATCACCCATATAGCGTGTGACAGTAGCTATAACACGCCGAAACGGGATAGCCCCCCGGTAAAAAAACACAAGTCGGGAAGGCACATAATGCTTTTGCAGAAATCGACGTCCATCGGCCGATGAGAAAGATAGCAACATATCGCGATTGCCCAAGATGTTGTGCCCCAAGGCATGCTGCGAAAACAGCAAATTCTCAAACTCGTCGTATATCTGTTCCGACGGAGTGTCTTTGTAGGAATTTATCTCATCGAGAATCACCTCCCTCTCACGCTCTATCTCCACCTCGGGAAACTGAGAATTGCGTATCAAGTCACACATCAACTCCACCGCACGGGAAAGATGCTCCGATAGAAAGACCGAATATACAACGGTCTCCTCTTTTGAGGTATAGGCATTCAACTCACCCCCTACATTCTCCATACGATTGAGTATGTGCCACGACTTGCGCCGAGCTGTACCTTTGAAAATAAGATGCTCCACAAAGTGCGCCAATCCCTCCTCGCCGGCACATTCATCGCGTGTACCCACATTCACCGTGAAGCCGGCGTATGAGACCGACGAGCGACACTGTTGGTATATTATACGCAACCCACCGGGCAGGATATGTGTTAAATATTCGGACATTTGTCATTTTTTTGTACGATGCAAAAGTAACATATTCACACCGCATAGAAAAGAAAAACACCCAAAAGACCTCTTAAATAATCTCGAAATAAAATTAAAACAACTTCTAAATAGATTAACTTTGCAGAAAACTTTTGCATTATGACAAAAATTATCGGTATCGGCGAGACCATTCTCGACATAATATTCAAGAACAACCAACCTACTCGGGCAGTCCCCGGCGGCTCCACTTTCAATAGTATGATTACACTCGGTCGTCTGGGAGTACCGGCTCGTTTCATTACCGAGATAGGCGACGACAAGGTAGGCGATATCATACTCCACTTTATGCGCGAAAACGGACTCACCACCGAACATGTGGATATATTCGACGCCTCACGTGCCATGTCGCCCGTATCGTTGGCCTTCCTCAACGATGACAACGACGCCCAATATGCCTTCTACCATCGCTACCCCGAGAAACGGCTCGACTTCTCATGGCCTATCGTCGAAGCCGGCGACCTGCTGATTTTCGGCTCTTATTTTGCCGTAGATCCTCAGTTGCGCAATAAATTGTCCGAATTTCTATCGTATGCCAAGGAGCAAAAAGCCATCATCTATTACGATGTGAATTTCCGCGCGTCGCACGCTCACGAGGCCATGCGCATCATGCCCGCATTTCTCGAAAATCTGGAATACGCCGACGTGGTACGCGGTTCTCGCGAAGATTTCGAGGCCTTGTTGCAGGTAAGTGACGCCCAACGGGTATATCGCAATCACATCTCTTTCTACACCCCTAATTTCATTTTCACCGACGGTGGTCGAGGGGTAGATATTTTCTGCAAAGAGGGGCATCGGCACATCGACGCCCCCGCCATACAACCTACCAGTACTATTGGTGCCGGAGATAATTTTAACGCCGGAATATTGTACGGATTACTCTTGAAACAATTCTCCGCCGGAGAATTAGAGGGCCTTTCCATCGATACGTGGGTTCCAATCATCGAACATGGACTGGCCTTTGCGTCGGAAGTTTGTACTTCGTACGACAACTACATTTCCAAGGAATTTGCCACGGCATACCTGCAAAAAACACAAAAGACGTAAAAGGTAAACAGCCTATAATAAAACTTAAAGGATTTAAAGATTCTCCGATAATCAAAAGATTTATATACTTTTGCTGATACAAAAACGGGAAAAAGGAATGATACGCACCACGAAATTTCTTATGGCTATTGCCCTTATACTCACCTCTTGCTCATCGGTAAAACCCGATATCGATGCCGTGTGTGAAGATCTGGGCAACAGTCGGTATATAGTAAAGTGGGAACTCCGGCCCGATGATATTAAAGGAAATGTAAAAATCTACGTCTCGGAAGAAGCCGATAATTTCAACCTGCAAAATCCGCCGGCAGCGCTATGCCCCATATCAGATAAGATATGCGAAATAGACCTTGCAGGACGTCCCAACGTACGATACTATTTCTTATTACGATTCAAGAACAAATATGACTATCATGTTGCCACGCGTGCCCCTCACGTGAAAGATGGCAGTAACTTCCGCGACCTGGGTGGCTATCGTACCCCCGACGGACAGGTTATCAAATGGGGTTACATCTACCGTTCGGGCGAATTAGACGAGATTTCCTCGGCCGGATTGGAAAAATTCCGTAGTCTGCAGGTAAAGACCTGGATCGATTTTCGAGATGAGGCGCGCTATACTCTGCCCGATACGCTGTTGGGTATAGAATCTTCCCACCATTTTCCCATCAATCTCATCGCAACAAGCCCCATATTCGATCGTTTGAAAAACGAGACTTTGCGTCGAGGTGATGCCAACCTTTTCATGCAAGACCTCTTCCTGCAACTTATCAACGAAGGTAAATACGCCTTCTCGCAAATGTTTGACCTGCTATGCGACGACGCCAATTATCCTATTGTGCTCGGCGATAAATTCGGCAAAGATTATGTAGGATTTGCCTCGGCACTCGTATTAGCGGCACTCAACATTCCCGAGGAGACCATCTATCGCGACTACATACTCAGTAATCAATACCTCGACCGTTGTGCCATACACATCGACCACACAACCTGCTCGACCGATACCCAAGAGGCCGCCACAGCACTCATGACCGTGCGTAAGCGACAATTGTTCTGCGCCATACGTCGTATAAAACAGCAACACGGCAGTGTATTACAATACCTGCAAAACGAGATAGGTCTCACCCCCGAAAAACAGGCCAAAATACAGGCTATATTGCTGAAATAACAAAATCTTTGTACGCTCTGTCTCTACCGATAGGTGGAAATACCAAATTAATCAATTACCTTTGCGGGCAAAACAACTTTTATCCCCCCTGCATGAAGACTTTTGAAGAATTGGGTATATGTCCCGACATACTCCGTGCCATTTCCGAGTTAGGATTCGAACAGCCCATGCCCGTACAAGAGGCCGTCATTCCATTGTTGCTTAACGACCAAACCGATATTGTAGCCTTAGCGCAGACCGGTACCGGCAAGACAGCCGCTTTCGGCCTCCCCGTCATACAGAAAACCGATATCGACATTTGTGAGCCACAAACCCTGATACTCAGCCCCACGCGTGAGTTGTGCTTACAAATCGCCGGCGACCTCAGCGACTACTCGCGCTACGTCGAGGGATTGAAAGTGCTCCCGGTATATGGTGGTTCGAGCATCGAAAGTCAGATACGCTCTCTACGCAGGGGCGTACACATCATCGTAGCCACGCCCGGACGACTTATCGACCTCATGCACAGAGGTGTTGTAAAGCTCGACCGTGTGCACACCGTGGTACTCGACGAGGCCGACGAAATGCTCAATATGGGATTTACCGAAAGTATCGACGAGATACTCGCCAACGTACCGCAAGAGCGTAATATGCTGCTATTCTCGGCCACCATGCCCCCCGAAATAGCCCGCATTGCCAAAAATTATATGCGCTCTCCCCAAGAAATAGTTATAGGCAGTAAAAACGAAGGTGCCAAAAATGTAAAACACGTCTATTACCTCGTACACGCCAAAGACAAATATCCCGCCCTGAAACGTATTGCCGACTATTACCCCAATATATACGGCATAATATTCTGCCGTACCCGTCTTGAAACCCAGGAAATAGCCGATGCGTTGATAAAAGATGGCTATAACGCCGACTCGTTGCATGGCGACCTATCGCAGCAACAACGCGACGCCGTAATGCAGAAATTCCGCTTGCGCAATCTGCAACTGCTCGTCGCCACCGATGTTGCCGCACGCGGTCTCGATGTCGATGACCTCACCCACGTAATCAATTACGGACTGCCCGAGGATATAGAGACCTATACCCACCGCAGCGGACGTACCGGACGAGCCGGAAAAACCGGAACCTCCATCGCCATCGTACATACCAAAGAGAAAACCCGTATGCGCAACATCGAGCGTATCATCGGGAAACAATTCGAAAAAGGCTCTATCCCATCGGGCCGGCAGATTTGCGAGAAACAGCTGTTTAACCTCATCGACCGTATCGAAAAGGTCAAGGTCAATGAAGATGAAATCGCCACCTATCTGCCCTCTATACTCAAACGCCTCTCATGGTTATCGACCGAAGACCTTGTGAAACGGGTTGTCTCGCTCGAATTCAATCGTCTTATAGAATACTATGCCGACGCTCCCGAACTCGATATACCCGAGGATAGTAAAAAGATGCAAAAACAGGGAGAGGAAAAGACTCGTGGCCGTTCTCGCAAACCGACGCCGGGATTCACCCGCCTGCGCATCAATCTGGGAAAAGCCGACGGATTCTACCCCAACACCCTCATCGATATGATGAATCGCAACATCTCAGGGCGACGTATCGCCATAGGTAAAATAGACATAATGCCCGAATTTTCCTACTTCGAGATAGAGGACGGCGATACCCACATCGTAACTTCATCGCTCAAAAACCTCAATTTTTTCGGTAAACGCGTACAAATAGGCACATCGGACGAGCGAAACAAAAAAGCCGGTAAAAAAGAGGGAGAACCACGATTTCATCGAAAAAATCGTGAACAAAACGAAGGTCGCGCCGAGAAAAAAAGTTACAGATTCGACGACAGAAGAAAAAAAAACAAAGAATATTCCAAAAAGAACAATCATAAAAATAGAGAATAACCCTATCTCTCCGTAAAATATTTTGTACTTTTGTCTGCTAAAATCAAGAGTACTATGTCATCTGCGTCGATTTTCAATCTTTATTTCTCTCGGCGACATCGGCAACTCGACCAATATGCCGCCCACGGAGATACCATACAGAAGGAGCAATTGCAATATTTGCTCCATACCGCACGACATACCGAGTTTGGACAACGTTGCCATTTCGACAATATAAAAAGCTACTCCGACTTTGCCGCGCAAGTCCCCATTATGGGCTATGACGATATAAAGCCCTATATCGAACGTATGTTGCGGGGCGAGGACAACTTGATATGGCCTTCGAGAATCAAGTGGTTTGCCAAGTCATCGGGAACAACCAACGACAAGAGTAAATTCATTCCTGTCAGCGATGAATGTCTGAAAAAATGCCACTATCAGGGTGGGTTCGATGTGGTAGCCACTTACTTTCGCAACTATCCCCATAACAAATTATTCTTCGGCAAGAGTCTGATTTTGGGAGGAAGTCACGCTCTCAATCCGCTATCGCCGGGAATCTCATGTGGCGATTTGTCGGCAGTACTCCTGCAAAACAGCAGCACATTCGTCAATATCATGCGGGCACCCAAACTTCAAATCGCCCTGATGAGCGAATGGGAAGCCAAAATAAAAGCCATCGTCAAAGACACGATACACCGCAACATCGTAAGCCTCTCGGGCGTGCCCTCGTGGATGATGACGCTCATCAAACAGGTATTGCAAGAACGTGGCGCACAAAATCTTTGCGAAGTGTGGCCCAATCTCGAAGTATTTTTCCACGGAGGTATCAGTTTCGAGCCCTACAGACAATACTACAAAGAACTGATACCATCGGACAAAATGCACTATGAGGAGACCTACAACGCCTCGGAAGGATTCTTCGGCATACAGACCGATCCCGATAGCAGGGATATGCAACTGATGCTCGACCTCGGAGTGTTCTACGAGTTCATTCCGCTTGCCGACATCGATAAAGAAAATCCGCGAATACTTCCCATTTGGGAGGTAGAACCCGGCGCTACTTACGCCCTTGTAATATCATCGACCAACGGATTGTGGCGATATATCATAGGCGATACCGTGAAAATCACCTCCACAAATCCCGTAAAATTCGTCATCTCGGGACGTACTAAGCACTTCATCAACGCTTTCGGAGAAGAATTGATGGTGTCGAATGCCGAGAAGGGATTGGCCAAGGCCTGCGAACTAACCAATAGCAAGGTGCTCAATTATAGTGCCGCACCTGTATTCATGTCGGACAAAAGTCGCGGACGCCACCAATGGCTCATCGAGTTCGAAAAAGCACCCGAAGACCTTGAAACTTTCGCCACCATACTCGACACGGCACTGCAAGAGGTAAATTCCGACTACGAAGCCAAGCGCTACAAAGGTATATTTCTCGACAGACTCGAAATAATCACCGCCCGCCAACACCTGTTCGACGACTGGTTGCGCGAGAAAGGCAAACTGGGCGGACAGCACAAAATACCTCGATTGAGCAACAACCGCGACCTCATCGACGATATGCTGAAAATGAATTATTAACGGGATTACCCGATATATATGAGAAGCTGTTCGGAATTTCCTGAAAATTTCCGGCCTCAAAAAACACGACATCTTAGAAATCAAAAAAAACAAAAAATAGGAATGGAAAAAAATTTCAAAAGAATTCTCGTAACCTCCGCCCTGCCTTATGCCAACGGACCGGTACATATCGGTCACCTCGCCGGCGTATATGTACCCGCTGATATTTACACGCGTTATCAACGGCTGAAAGGTCGCGACGTGTTGTTTATCGGTGGTTCGGACGAACATGGTGTACCCATTACTTTGAAAGCTCGCAAAGAGGGTGTCACCCCACAAGACATCGTGGATCGCTACCACTCGATTATAAAAAAATCATTCGAAGAGTTCGGTATATCGTTCGATATATACTCCCGTACCTCGTCGGCTACTCATCGCCAGATGGCATCGGACTTCTTCCGTAAGCTCTACGATAAAGGCGAGTTCATCGAGAAAACCTCGGAACAATACTACGACGAAGAGGCCGGACAATTCCTTGCCGATCGCTACATCACCGGTACCTGCCCCCATTGCAAAAACGAACGAGCCTATGGCGACCAATGCGAAGCGTGCGGTACCTCGCTCAATGCTACCGACCTCATCAACCCCAAATCGACCATCAGCGGTAGCACTCCGGTACTGAAAGAGACCAAGCACTGGTATCTCCCCCTCGACAAGCACGAAAGTTTCCTCCGCAAATGGATTCTCGAAGATCACCCCGAATGGAAACCCAACGTTTACGGACAATGCAAGTCGTGGCTCGACCTCGGTCTGCAACCTCGCGCCGTAAGCCGCGACCTCGATTGGGGCGTTCCCGTACCGGTCGAAGGTGCCGAAGGTAAAGTATTGTATGTATGGTTCGATGCACCTATCGGATATATCTCCAACACCAAGGAACTACGTCCCGACGACTGGGAGCTCTACTGGAAAGACAGCGACACAAAACTTGTTCACTTCATCGGAAAAGACAATATCGTATTCCACTGCATCGTATTCCCCGCCATGCTCAAAGCCGAGGGTAGTTACACACTCCCCGAGAACGTACCTGCCAACGAATTTCTCAACCTCGAAGGCGACAAAATATCCACCTCACGCAACTGGGCGGTGTGGTTGCACGAATATCTCGCGGAATTCCCCGGCAAGCAAGATGTGTTGCGCTATGTTCTCACCGCCAACGCCCCCGAGACCAAAGACAACGACTTCACATGGAAAGATTTCCAAGCTCGCAACAACAACGAGCTGGTGGCCATTCTCGGTAACTTCATCAACCGCTCCATGGTACTTACACACAAATATTTCGAGGGTAGAGTTCCCGTTTGTGGTGAGTTTACCGACTACGACAAATCGACGTTACAAGAGTTTGCCGATGTAAAAGAGCGTCTCGAAAACTGCATCGAGAATTACCGTTTCCGCGAGGCCTTGAAAGAGGCTATGAACCTGGCTCGTATCGGTAACAAATATCTGGCCGATACCGAACCTTGGAAATTGACCAAGACCGATATGACTCGTGTGGCTACAATCCTCAACTTGGCTCTGCAAATCTCGGCCAACCTCTCCATCGCATTCGAACCGTTCCTGCCCTTCTCGGCACAAAAAATACGCACAATGCTCGATTTGAACAAAACCGACTGGGATATGCTGGGACGTGTGGACATTCTGGCCGAAGGCACTCAACTCGCAACGCCCGTGCTCCTCTTCGAGAAAATAGAAGACTCCGTGGTAGAGGGACAAATACAGAAACTGCAAGAGACCAAAATCGCCAACGAGAAGGCCAATCATCAAGCCGAGCCTATCGCCCCCACCATCGATTTCGAGGACTTCTTGAAACTCGACATACGCGTAGGTAAGGTAATTGAATGTCAGAAAGTTCCCAAAGCCGACAAACTGTTGCAATTCCGTATCGACGACGGCTTGGGCGGTCGCACCATCGTCTCGGGTATAGCCAAACACTACGCCCCCGAAGAGTTAGTGGGTAAACAGGTGTGCTTCATCGCCAACCTGGCTCCTCGCAAGCTCAAAGGCATTGAGTCGCAAGGCATGATACTCTCGGCCGAAGATGCCGATGGTCGTCTTATCGTCATCACTCCTGCCGACGAGGTAACTCCCGGTTCGTGTGTAAAATAATTTTTCTTTATGAGAGTATCACGACTATGATGTAGCGATACTCTCATGCTTTTCTATATATGTCGGACAACCTGAAAAAAAGAACCCTCACCGCCCTCATTTGGAGTTTTATCGACAAATGCGGTCAGCAGGTTCTTTATTTCATTTCGGGGGTTATTTTGGCCAACCTGCTTACCCCCGATGATTATGGTAAAATAGGTGTCCTTACGATTTTTATCACCCTATCGAGCATACTTATCGACAGCGGATTCGGCTCGGCACTGATACGCAAGAAAGAGGCTTCAAACGCCGATTTCAGCACTATTTTCTATTTCAACCTCGGTATCAGCATACTGTTCTACATCATACTCTTCTTCTCGGCCCCGTTTATTGCCGACTTCTTCGAAATACCCTCGCTCACCCTTATCTGCCGAATCTTATTCCTATCGATTATACTGCACGGATTCAGCCTCATACAGCAAGTGCAATTCACGAAGCAAATTGCCTTCACCCACTTAGCGCGCATCAACATCATCGCCATACTGATAGGCTCTACTACGGCTATTCT
Organism: Coprobacter sp.; assembly: GCA_017462265.1. Taxonomy (GTDB): domain Bacteria; phylum Bacteroidota; class Bacteroidia; order Bacteroidales; family UBA11471; genus Caccoplasma. Next base: position 31,362 of record JAFTRN010000036.1, read on the forward strand.
CTACGCGCTGATTGAAGGCGGTGTGTGGGCGCTCGTCATACAACAACTCGTTACCGCCCTGGCCAAGGCGGTAATGTTGTGGATTTTCAGCAAATGGCGACCGACAGCCACATTCCGCAAAGAGTCGCTGAAAGAGTCTCTCGCATACAGTAGCAACCTCATCGGTACCGGCCTGCTCAATGCCATATACAACAACATCTACACCCTGCTCATCGGTAAAATATATGGCACAACCTCGGTAGGCTACTACTCGCAGGCTTTCAAGTTTCAAGATATACCCTCGTCGCTTATCGCTCTCATATTCCGTAGCGTAGGCTTCCCGGTACTGGCCAGTGTAAACGATGACCACGAGCGTATGATACGCATATTCCGCAAATACATTCGCACCATAGCCTTCTTCATATTCCCGCTGATGATGCTGCTCATAGTCGTCGCCGACCCGTTCATACGCATTCTTCTGACCGATAAATGGGAGGCTACCATTCCCTATCTCCAATTATTGTGTATCGCCGGAGCGTTCTCGCCGTTTATCATTTTCTATTACGACCTATTCAACACCATCGGACGCTCCGACATCAATTTCAAGACCGAACTCGTCAAAAAACTATCGCTCACCATCGGAATTGTGTGTTGTTTCAGCCAAGGTATTATCTCTCTCATCTGGCTGTGGGTCGCCTACACCCTACTATCATTGCTGGCCTCGGTCGTTCTGGGTGCGCACTATACCGGTTATCGCACAAGGCAATTCCTGCGCGACATCGCTCCCAGCCTCGCTATCACCATCTTATCGGGGATTGGCGCCGCGATTGCATTTCGCTATTGTAGTACCAATCTGTTGCGTCTGATACTGCCCTCTATAGCTTTTGCATCTATATATATACTTGCCGGACGTATAGCCCGTATAGAAATGTGGCGCGAGATACGCATTTTACTCGGCAAGGAATCACCCAACGACGAAACTCGATAATCCCCATGAGCAGGCCTCTATTCTCCATCATCACCATCACATTCAATGCCGAATCTACCCTCGAGCCTACCCTGCAATCGGTAGCCTCACAGCTTTTCACCGACTATGAGTACATAATCATCGACGGCGCATCGAAAGACGGCACGCTCGACCTGGCACACCGATACGACAAATATATTTCGCGCCTCATCAGTGAGCCCGATAACGGCCTATACGATGCCATGAACAAAGGTATAGCTCAAGCCACCGGCGAGTACCTCATATTCCTCAATGCCGGAGACACCCTATACAACAGCGACACATTGGCCAAAATCAACGATTTCATCGGAGAAAATCGCCCCGATATTCTTTATGGAGAAACAGCTATTGTCGATGCCAATAGGCAATTTATCGCCATGAGACGGCTGAAAGCTCCTCAAAAACTGACATGGAAAAGTTTCCGTATGGGAATGTTGGTGTGCCACCAGGCATTTATAGCCCGTCGGGAAATCGCCCCCGCCTACGACCTGCAATATCGCTTCTCGGCCGATTTCGATTGGTGTATCCGGTGTATGAAAAAAGCCCGTTCCATCGTAAATACCGGTGAAATATTGATTAATTATCTCAACGAAGGTGTCACCACCCGCAACCACAAAGCCTCACTCCGCGAACGTTACCGCATCATGGTGAAATATTACGGGCAAATACCCGTCATGTTGCTACATATATGGTTCGCCCTGCGATATTACACCACCCGCCTACTCGGCCGACAAGTATAACTCCTATTTTCGCATGAAATAGGCCCTCTCGGCTGGCGAAAATCGCTCTATGGCATAGCGTAGCATAGTACGAGGCATATCGCCGCACCTCGTTTCCAGGAAGGCTGTCAGTACGTCTTTATCGTGCTTACCCACCTCACGTAACATCCACCCCACAGCCTTGTGTATCAAGTCGTGTTTGTGCCGTAACAACATATCGGCTATGCGCAATGTTTCGGAGAAATCATTTCGGCGTATAAACGCGAATGTCGAGACGATGGCGATGCGTTGCTCCCACAACGAGGCAGACTCTGCCAATCGCAAGAGCTCACTCCTGTCTCGTTGCAAAAGATACTCTCCCACTATTTTATAGGCCGAGAGATCCACCAAGTCCCAATTATTGATATAGGCCGTGTGCGACAGATACAGGCTATATATCTGCAACCTCGTCGTTTCCTGAGATTTAGAGAACAAACGTGTCCACACCAATAGGGCCAACATACGACATTCGTGTATTGCGTCGGTAAGTAATGGCAACACATCTGTAGGCGTCATAAGGTGGGCATATTCTCGCGCCAAGGCGTGTAGTTGAGGCATTTTCACCCCGATAAAACGGTCGCCCTCGCCATACTCCCCGGGAGCGGTTTTGAAAAATCGAGCCGATATTTCGGCCTGCGCTTTCGAGGCAAGCGACAGTAATCGTTCTCGTGCCTCGACAGCGATAGCCGTAGTGTCGTTTTCTTGCGGTTTCATCGAAAAATTCAGATGTTGTTTTTGAAATCAAGTTTAATACTCCAAGAGAGTTGCAACCGATTTCTTATACTAAATTTACCTTATCGATATCACCACCTTCAAAGAAGTTAATGATATTGCGAGATACGTGCGCGGCCATCTCATGACGCACCTCCACCGTCTGCGTACCGGTATGGGGAGTCATCACCACGTTGTCGAGTGCCAATAGCTCGGGAACGGGGAAATTTCCATTCTCAAACACATCGAGCCCTGCAGCCCATATCTCTCCATCGCGCAAAGCTTTCGCAAGCGCGTACTCATCAATCAGAGCACCCCGTGCCGTGTTTATCAATATTGCCGTAGGTTTCATTTTGCGCAACTGCTCCTCGCCTATCATGTGATGCGTCTCGCTGTTATGCGGTGAGTTGAGCGAAACTACATCGGCATTTCGCAACAGCACATCGAGCGACACATATTCCGCACCATATTGCCGTTCTATCCGCTCATCGAGACGATGACGATTGTGGTACATAATCTTCATACCGCAAGCGATCGCTCTACGAGCAAAGGCCCGTCCTATGCGTCCCATACCTATGATACCGAGTGTAGAGCCATAGAGAGTGTGTCCGAGATTGGACAACAGCTCTACCTTTACACCACCGGGAATACGCAATCGACGGTCGAGTTCCGAGATACGCCTACTTACCGCCAACAGCAGCCCCATAGCCTGCTCGGCCGTAGGCTCCGTCACCGGGTCGGGAGTATTCGTCACCTGTATTCCTCGCTCCGTCGCATAGGGAATATCGATATTGTCATAGCCCACTGCGTAGTTCGACACAATCTTCAACTTAGGTGCGGCGTCCATGAGCCTACGATCTACCGGGAAATCATACATCGATTGCAGAGCGTCGTAATCGGCTATCATCGCCAGCACCTCGTCGTATGTAAACGACTCCACCCCCTCGGACGGAAACGTCACATCATACTTACGCATCAATTCGGCATAGCCCTCACGCCACATATTATACGTAACCAATACTTTCTTCTTCTCCATAAAAATTCGTATATTGAACTTATCGCAAAGTTATCTATTTTGGGGAATATAGCGAAGATTTGCCTCGAAAGTTTCACTTCTTAAATTTGGCGGTACTATCGGTTTGCGCTATTTTTGCAAAACGAAGAAGCCGGTTTGAATTTTCTTGAAAAATTATTACCGCTTCAAAAACAGCGTCTAAAACAAGCCCTATGGTTCTCAACTACATCTGGATATTCTTCTTTGTAACGGCATTTATCGTTGCTGTGATACAGACCGTTTTTTACGGCAATTTCGACATTTGGAGCGAAATTATGAACTCGACTTTTTCATCGGCAAAAACAGCATTTGAAATATCATTGGGCCTCACCGGCGTATTATCGTTGTGGTTGGGATTGATGAAAATAGGCGAGCGAGGTGGAGTAGTTGCCCTGTTTTCCCGCTGGATAAGTCCTCTATTCTGTCGATTATTTCCCGATTTACCCAAAAATCACCCGGCTTTCGGCTCTATATTTATGAATATCTCGGCCAATATGTTGGGGCTCGACAATGCCGCTACCCCCATGGGGTTGAAAGCCATGAAGGAAATGCAGGAGTTGAATCCCGACAAAGAGACTGCCAGCAACCCCATGATCATGTTTCTCGTGCTCAACACCACCGGCCTCACACTCATACCGCTCAGCGTGATGGTATATAGGGCGCAAATGGGAGCTGAAAATCCGTCGGACATATTCCTACCCATACTCATCGCCACATACGTATCGACACTTGTGGGACTTATCGCCGTGTGCCTGAAACAGCGCATCAACCTATGCGACAAAGTGATACTTGGTTCACTCGGCGGGCTCACCCTGCTCATTGCCGGCATATTGGTATTCTTCATGCAACTACCCCAAGAAAAGATTTCGCTCTACTCGGGATTTATGGCTAATTGTCTGCTGTTCTGCATCATCATCGGGTTCTTGATAGCCGGCATACGCCGACGCATCAACGTGTATGAGGCCTTCATCGAAGGGGCTAAAGAGGGCTTCAAGACCGCGATAACCATCATACCCTATCTGGTAGCGATACTTGTAGCCATCGCCGTGTTCCGAGCCTCGGGTGCCATGGACTATATCATATCGGGTATCGCTGCCGGCATAGAAGCACTCGGCATCAACTCCGACTTCGTAGGCGCCTTGCCGACCGCCCTCATGAAACCCCTCAGCGGAAGCGGTGCTCGCGGTATGATGGTCGATGCCATGGCCACCTATGGAGCCGACTCGTTCGTAGGCCGCGTGGCCTCTACGATACAAGGAGCGACCGATACCACTTTCTACATTCTCGCCGTATATTTCGGCAGTGTAGGAATACGCAACACCCGCTATTCGGCCGGATATGGATTGCTTGCCGATGTAGCCGGCATCGTTACCGCCATAGTGGTGGCCTACATCTTTTTTCATTGAGAAACTTTAACTCTTCCCTACTATGATTAGTTATCAAACCGATGGGGTGAAAATGCCCGCTATCAAACGTCGCGACACATCGACCTGGATCAAAGCCGTTGCCGCAAGCCACAACAAGAAAATAGGCGAAATAGCCTATATATTCTGCTCCGATGAGAAAATTCTCGAAGTAAACAGGGAGTATCTGCAACACGACTACTATACCGACATCATCACATTTGACTATTGCGAGGACAACCTCCTCAACGGTGATATTTTCATCAGCCTCGATACGATAAAAACCAACGCGGAACAATTCGGCACGAACTATGAAACCGAACTGCACCGCGTCATCATTCACGGCATATTACACCTTTGCGGTATCGACGACAAAGCCCCGGGGGCTCGTCAAGTTATGGAAGAGGCGGAGAATCGCGCCTTATCGCTACTCCCCGCCCTACAATAGTTATAAAACACTTTTCTAAAATCCGTTGCGAATAAGACACGCAACGGATTTTTTTATTTCAATGAGCCGGTGAGGCGCTTATTGGCCTCGCGCACACGTTCTTCTTCAACTTTCACCACCTTGCGGTCGTAAGTAATGAGGCCATTGACCTCTATCTCCACATCGGTAGTCTGGGTATATACGGCTGCCGAGAAACCTCTTGCTACCATATCGTAGAGCATCGTGGCATATTTCACATATTCGTCGGTAACCTCCTTGGGCGAATTAAACTGTATATAGCCCCAATTGCGATCGGGTACCCACAAATGCTCTTTTATCGCATATCCTATACCACCATATTCACCCAATACATTGGCTCTCATAGCATCGTAGAGATACATTTCGGGGTGGGGATAATTATGCAGGTCGAGCATATCGCCACAAGTGTAGAAGTTACCTCCACTGGCCGGGTTCACCAGTCGTGTAGGATCGTATTGCTTGGTCCACTCGGCTATTTCCACCGTCTTGAACTGTCCCCAAGCCTCGTTGAAAGGCACCCACGTACCGATACAGGGATAGGAATAGAGATAGTCCATGATTTCTTTCCACTCTTTGCGGAAATTGGCTTCCGACTCGGCTGTGCGGGTTATTTCCTCACCGTCGAAATATTGACGATTTTGCCATTGCGGGCCCCTGTCACCACTCGGCATATCTTGCCACACGATTATACCCTCGCGGTCGCAATGTGTGTACCAGCGGGCAGGCTCCACCTTTATATGCTTACGTATCATATTGAATCCCAACTTTTTCGTCATCACCACATCATATAGCAATGCCTCGTCGGTAGGCGCAGTGTAGAGGCCATCGGGCCACCAACCTTGGTCGAGAGGGCCAAATTGGAAAAGCGGTTTATTGTTCAGCTCGAGGCGCACGATACCCTCCTTGTCGCGACGGGTAGAGAATTTACGCATCGCAGCATAGCTACTCACTTTATCGACGACCTTCCCCCCACTCGTCAAGCTCACTTTCAAGTCATAGAGGAATGGAGCGTCGGGCGACCACAACTTGGCATCGCGGGGCATCTCTATCTCCACCGCCTCACCATTGATGCTCTTACCCGAGGCAACCAATCGGGCACCATCATATACATTTACCGCCACCATATCCGAGGGTGAGGCCGACTCTATTTGAGCCGCCACCGTCAATAAATGTCTATCTATATCGGGAGTAATGCGCAGATGCTCGATGTGCTTTGCCGACACAGGTTCCAACCACACCGTCTGCCATATACCCGATACCGGTGTGTACCATATCCCGCCCGGCTCGTTCACCTGTTTTCCACGGGGTTGATAGCCACGGTCGGTGGGGTCCCACACTCTTACGACCACTCGGTTCTCGCCCTTTACCAATGCGGCGGTAATATCAAACGAGAATGGCACGAAACCTCCGGTATGACTACCCACCTTCACATCATTTACCCACACATCGGCACGCCAATCGACCGCACCGAAATGCAACAATATATTCTTTCCCTTCCACGACGAGGGTATAGTAAAACTACGTTGATATACCAATTCCTGACGCTCATTCACACGGCGACCTACGCCCGACAAGGCCGACTCCACGGCAAACGGCACCAATATTTCACCCTCATATTTATCGGGTAGGGCTGCCCCTTTATCCATTATGGCATATTGCCACAATCCGTTCAGATTTTTCCAATCCTCACGCTCCATTATGGGACGCGGATACTCAGGCAATACATTCTGCGGATTGAGTTGCTCCCCCCAGGTAGTCATAATTTTATCGCCGGCGGGTTTCCACTGCGCCACACTTTGCACAATAATCACAAATGTAAAGGCCAACAATACAAATAGTTTTTTCATGATAGTGTTTCGTTTAGAGTTTATTTTTTAGACAGAATACTTCCATACTACTTTGCAAAGATATTGGAAATAAGCATAGATTCTTTGTTTTTCTGATGCAAAGATTTGTCTATTTGACAACAAAACCACAACTTTTTAATACCTTTGCGCCCATAATAACAGATTGCTGATATGAAATTCTCGTATGACGTAATAGTTGTCGGTGCCGGACATGCCGGTTGCGAAGCGGCGGCCGCTGCCGCCAAGCTTGGCTCTGAGACGCTACTTATCACCATGGATATGAATAAGATAGCGCAGATGAGTTGTAACCCCGCCATCGGTGGTATCGCCAAAGGTCAGATTGTGCGCGAAATAGATGCATTGGGCGGGCAAACCGGTATCGTTACCGATAAAACCGCCTTGCAATTTCGTATGCTCAATCGGTCGAAAGGGCCTGCCATGTGGAGTCCCCGAGCTCAAAGCGACCGACAGAAATATATACAATCCTGGCGAGAAATATTAGAAAATACCGAGCACCTATCCATTTGGCAAGATAGCGTTAATAGACTGATTTTCAATAAAGACGGCAGCATTTCGGGTGTCGTCACCAATATGGAGGTGACCTTTTATGCCCGAGCTGTGGTACTCACCTGTGGTACATTCATGAACGGACTGATGCACATCGGTCGTGTGCAGCTGCATGGTGGTCGTGTTGCCGAGCCGGCCTCGCATGGTATCACCGAACAGTTGTCGGAAATGGGCTTTACTGCCGCACGTATGAAGACCGGTACCCCGGTACGTATCGATGGGCGCAGTGTACATTACGACCTGATGACCGAGCAAGTAGGCGAAGACGACTTCCACAAATTCTCATACCTCGACAACGTGCAACGCACTCTGCAACAACGGAGTTGCTGGATAACCTACACCAACGAGGCCGTGCACGAGATATTGCGACAAGGACTGCCCGACTCGCCACTCTACAACGGACAGATAAAGAGTATCGGCCCCCGATATTGTCCCAGCATCGAGACCAAAATCGTTACATTCCCCGATAAAACCGAACACCAACTTTTCCTCGAACCCGAGGGTGAAACCAGTCAAGAATTATACCTCAACGGCTTCTCTTCATCTCTGCCGCTCGATATACAGATACGAGCCCTGCAAGAAATTCCCGCATTCCGCGACATACGCATCTATCGACCCGGATACGCCATAGAGTACGACTATTTCGATCCCACCCAGCTCACCCACACCCTCGAAACGAAAGCTGTAAAAGGGTTGTTCTTTGCCGGTCAGATAAACGGGACGACAGGTTACGAGGAGGCCGCGGGGCAAGGTCTTATAGCCGGTATCAACGCTCACCGGCGTTGCCACGGAGGCCCCGAATTTACATTGGCGCGCGACGAAGCCTACATAGGTGTACTCATCGACGATCTCGTAACAAAAGGTGTCGATGAGCCATATCGTATGTTTACCTCCCGTGCAGAATACCGCATATTGTTGCGACAAGATGATGCCGATATGCGCCTTACCCCCAAAGGGTATGAAATAGGGCTGGCTACCGCCGAGCGATACCGCTTGCTGTGCGAGAAACGTGAGAACCGTGACCGACTTATCAATTTTGCTCGGGAGTACTCCGTGAAGATGTCGCAAGTAAATTCCGGCCTCGAGCAGATGGGTTGTACACCTTTACGCCAAGGACTGAAACTGCTCGACCTCGTATTGCGTCCGCAACTCACCATCGACACCATCGCCGCATGGATTCCTGCATTACAAGAGCAACTCGCTCTCATTCCTTCGCGTCGTGAAGAGATAACCGAGGCCGCCGAGATATGTATGAAATACGAAGGCTACATCGAACGCGAAAAGCTCATTGCCGACAAGATTGCCCGCCTCGAAAATATCAAAATCAAGGGTAAATTCGACTATAACACTATACAACAAATATCGATTGAGGCACGCCAAAAACTCTCTAAAATAGATCCCGAGACCATTGCGCAAGCATCACGCATACCGGGCATCTCGCCCAGCGACATCAATATACTATTAGTGCTTTTAGGACGATAATGTTCCACGTGGAACAATCAAAAAAAACAAAATCATGAATTACGAAGCGATTATCAAACAGGTACGCGATATTCCCGACTTTCCCAAGCCCGGGATATTGTTCAAGGACCTTACCACCGTATTCAAAAACGAGGTCTCATTGCAGGCATTGAGCGACGAGTTATACCATCTATACAAGGATAAAGGCATCACCAAAGTGGTAGGTATAGAATCTCGCGGATTCATCATGGGCGCCATTTTAGCCTCTCGCTTAGGAGCCGGCTTCATACCCATACGCAAGCCCGGGAAACTCCCCGCCGATACGTGGCAAGAAAGTTTCGAAAAAGAATATGGCATCGATACCATAGAGATACATCGCGACGCACTGTCCGAGAGCGACACCATACTGCTCCACGACGATCTTCTTGCTACAGGTGGAACCATGATTGCTGCCGCAAATCTCGTGCGACGATTTAATCCGCAAAAGATTTATATCAACTTTTTATCGGAGATTGTAGCCTTGAACGGACGTGCCGAACTACCGGCAGATATAGAGGTCGAAACCCTACTCAAATTCTAATCGGCTTTGGCGACAAGAGACGAACATATAAAGCAGTTACTATCGCTCCTCCCCGACTCTCCGGGCGTATATCAATATTACGACAAGGAGGGCACTCTGCTATATGTCGGTAAGGCCAAAAATCTGAAAAGACGGGTACATAGCTACTTCAATAAAGTACATGAGTCACAACGTACCAACATATTAGTGCGTAAAATCCATGACATAAAATACATCGTTGTAGCCAGCGAAGAAGATGCCTTGCATCTCGAAAATGCGCTGATAAAAGAGCATAAGCCCTTCTATAACGTCATGCTCAAAGACGATAAGACCTACCCGTGGATTACCATACGCCAAGAGCCTTTCCCCCGAATTTTTCTTACACGCAAGGTTATTCACGACGGCTCGCGATACTACGGCCCCTATGCCAATGTGCAACTTGCGCGCACGGTACTCGAACTAATACGGGCCTTATATCCCATACGCACCTGTTCACACCTGCTCACACCCGAAAACATCAATCGTCACAAATACAAATTGTGCCTGCAATATCATATAAAGAATTGCAAAGGAGCTTGTGAAGGATTGGAAAGCGAAGAGGAATACCTCAAATACATTACTCAGGTACGGCAGATACTCAGCGGAAACATTCAACAACTGAGTGAACATCTCCGTAACGAGATGCAACAACTGTCCGAACAACTGAAATTCGAGGAGGCGCAAGAAATCAAAGAAAAATACCTGCTCATCGAAAAATATAAGGCCAAATCGGTCATCGTAAGCGCCTCTATACACAATGTCGATGTCTATTCTTACGACGAAGAAGAGAACGAATCGTACGTCAATTATATGCATGTGCGCAACGGATCCATCGTACAAAGTTACACCATTGAATACCGAAAAAAACTCGATGAAAGCAAGGAAGAGATATTGTCGCTGGCCATAGCCGAGTTACGCACCCGCTTCAAAAGCCTGTCGCGCGAGGTCATCGTGCCATTTCTACCCGAATCGGAATTTGAAAACATACAATTCACCATACCTATACGAGGCGACAAAAAACAGCTTCTATTGGTATCGGAGAAGAATGTGAAGCAATATAAAATCGATAAACAGAAGATTGCCGAGAAACTCAATCCCGAGCAACGCGTCACACGTATACTTTCCCAGGCACAAAAAGACTTTCGACTACACAACCTGCCTATGCATATCGAGTGTTTCGACAACTCCAACATACAAGGCACACTGCCCGTATCGGCCTGCGTGGTATTCAAAAAAGCGAAACCATCGAAAAAAGATTATCGCCATTTCAACGTGAAAACCGTGGAAGGACCCGATGATTACGCCACCATGTACGAAGTGATAACCCGACGATACCGACGGCTTGTGGAAGAAAACGCCCCCCTACCCGACCTTATCGTTGTAGATGGAGGCAAGGGGCAACTTCATGCCGCCTTCGACGCCCTGAAAGACCTCTCTCTCGACATTCCGCTCATAGGTATTGCAGAGAGGCTCGAAAACATATTCTTTCCCGACGATCCCACCCCCTTGTTTCTCGACAAAAACAGCGAAAGCCTCCGTCTCATTCAGCAGATGCGCGATGAGGCCCACCGTTTCGGTATCACCCATCACCGCAACCGCCGTAGCAAGAAGCAGACCGAGTCGGCTCTCGACCATATCAAAGGCATCGGCCCGAAAACTCGCGATGCCCTGCTCTCCAAATATAAAAGCGTAAAACGCATCAAAGAAGTACCCTTGCAAGAACTATCCCGGCTGATAGGCGAGAAAAAAGCTATCGCACTTCTTGATGGATTAAACAATAATAATTTGACAATCAAGCAATTATGAGAACACTCATACAACGTGTATCACACGCATCAGTCACCATCGATGGTATAGTCAAGTCCCATATAACCAGAGGATTGTTAATATTCGTAGGTATAGAAGATGCCGATAATGAGAGTGATGTAGAATGGCTTAGTAAAAAGATCGCCAATCTGCGAATTTTTGACGACGAGAATGGCGTGATGAACTTATCTGTGAAAGATATTAATGGTGAAACACTGATTGTCAGCCAATTCACACTACACGCTTCGACAAAGAAAGGCAATCGCCCCTCCTACATCAAGGCGTCTAAGCCCGACCATGCCATACCCTTGTACGAAAGTTTCTGCCGTACCATCGCCACCGAGACCGGGAAAGAGCCGGGGACGGGTCGTTTCGGCGCCGATATGAAAGTAGAACTGCTCAATGATGGCCCCGTCACTATATGGATTGACTCTCAAAACAAAGAATAATATGACCATACAAGAAGCTCAGGAAAGCGTCGATCGTTGGATTAAGGAATATGGCGTGCGCTACTTCAACGAACTGACCAATATGGCTATTCTCACCGAGGAGGTAGGCGAAGTAGCACGCATCATCGCCCGCAAATATGGCGAACAATCTTTCAAGGAGAGCGACAAAGGCAAAGATCTGGCCGACGAACTGGCCGATGTACTGTGGGTGCTGATATGTATAGCCAATCAGACGGGTACAGACCTCACAGAAGCCCTGAAACGCAACATCGAAAAGAAAACCCTTCGCGACACGCAACGTCATCTGCAAAACGAGAAATTGCGATAAAATCGCCATATTCATCGAAAAAAAATCTAACTATTACACTATGGATAAGTACAACGAAATGCTGAACAGCTACAATACCGCTATCGACGACGAAGCGGTGAAACAAGAGGTGGAAAAGATTCTCCACGACAACATATCGCGCAACAGCAACGAGGAGGTGTATCGACTACTCTTCGGGTGCATCGATCTTACATCGCTCAACCCCACCGACCACCAAGAGCAAATAGCCGCCTTCACCCGCCAAGTCAACGAGTTTGATAATCAAAATCCCGAACTGAACCACGTTGCCGCTGTGTGCGTATATCCCAATTTTGTGGAAAGCGTACGCATGAACCTCGAGGTATCCGATGTAAACATTGCCGCCGTAGCCGGCGGATTTCCCTCCTCTCAAACATTTACTGAGGTGAAAATTGCCGAGGTGGGACTTGCGGTGGCTGAGGGTGCCAACGAAATAGATATCGTGATGAATGTAGGCCAATTCATCAGCGGTGAATATGAAGAATTATGCGATGAAATCGCCGAAATCAAACATATCTGTCGTGATAAAGCCCGCCTCAAAGTCATACTCGAAACCGGTGCTCTGAAAGATTGTTCCCAAGTGAAAAAAGCGGCACTTCTGGCTATGTATTCGGGAGCCGATTTCATCAAGACCTCTACCGGTAAATTATCGCCGGGAGCCACACCCGAAGCCTTCTATGTCATGTGTAGAGCCATCAAAGAGTATTACGAAAAAACACACATTCGCATCGGTATCAAAGCTGCAGGTGGTATTTCCACTACAGCCGAGGCCGTGAAATACTACACCATAGCCGAGGCTATACTCGGAGAGGAGTGGTTGAACAAAGAATATTTCCGTATCGGAGCCAGCCGATTGGCAGCCCATCTGCTCGAATCGATAGTTTCCGCCGGAAAGTAAAAATTCTGCGATAAAATCGCACAAAAAACGGGGTGTCTCCATAGTGTGACACCCCGTTTTTAGGCTCTGTTTAAATTTTATTTTGTGCGCTTTATCGTATAGTCGAGTACTGCTAATAAGGCACCGGCCGCCTCAGAGGGCATAAAGGGCGACAAGCAAGCCACTGCCTCATCGCGCAATCGTTGCATCACCCCCTCGGCATAGTCTATCCCTCCTACCCGCTTGGCATAATCGGTCAGTCGGTTTATATCCTCCGACGACAATTCCGATTTACGCACCAACTCTCGCATCGCATCGCATTCGCTACCCTCGCCGTGAGTGAGTGCGTAGATAAGCGGTAGAGTGATTTTTCCCTCGGCGATATCGCTTCCCGTGGTAGGTTTTCCCACCTCATCGGCCGTGAAATAATCGAAAATATCATCTTTTATCTGGAAACAAAGGCCCAATTTCTCACCAAAATTCATTAACGCCTGTTGTTGCGCTTCAGTAGCACCGGCAGTCAATGCACCTATCTGCATACAGGCCACAAACAGCGAGGCTGTTTTCTGGCGTATCACATTGAAATAGGCCTTTTCATCGATAATTATATCTTGTGCTACGGATATCTGGTCTATCTCGCCTTGCGACAACGACTGCCCCAAGTCGCCCAAGATACCCATTATCTTTATTTCACGTGTATAAAGGGCCGCACGCGTGGCACTCGATACGAAATAGTCGCCGGCCAACACAGCCACCCGATTGTCCCACAACGCATTCAGAGTGGCCTCTCCCCTGCGCTGTTTCGACTCATCTACCACATCATCGTGTATCAACGTAGCATTGTGCAACAACTCTATAGCTGTCGCACCATAGATAGTCTCGAGGCGTACATCACCCAGCAAGCGGGCCGCCAACAATACCAATATAGGACGTATCTGTTTCCCTTTGGTCGATAGATAATGCTCCACCACACGTGTGAGCAACGGACTTTCCGAAGCAAGCATTTGCGCTATCACCTCGTTGAGTCTCACCATTTCGGCTTCAATAGGTTGTTTTATCTTCGACAATATGTCCATTGGTGTACAGATTGTTATCTACCCTATCCTTTCCTTTTGGGGCAAGGAACAGGGCCGCTACCGTTATTTTGCCACAAAAATAGCAATAAAACCCCAAAGATTTGGTAGAATTATCGTAAATTTACCTCGAGATTTATTCAAAATCTGTTATTAGGAACAACGAAATAAGCTTCGACAGCGATTATGAACGAGAAAAGACTATTCCTTTTAGACGCCTATGCGCTCATATACAGAGCCTACTACGGCTTTATCAAAAACCCGCGCATCAATTCCAAGGGTGTGAACACTTCGGCCATATTCGGCTTTGTAAATACACTCGAAGACCTACTGCGTAAAGAAAATCCCACACACATAGCCGTAGGTTTCGATCCCAAGGGTCCAACTTTCCGCCACGAAGCCTTCGAAGCTTATAAAGCGCAACGCGAGGAGACTCCCGAGGTGATACGCCTCTCGGTGCCCATCATCAAAGAGATAATACAAGCCTACAACATACCCATCGTCGAGGTTCCGGGTTTCGAGGCCGACGACGTAATAGGCACCCTGGCCAAGCAAGCCGAGCAGGCAGGTTTCGATACCTATATGATGACTCCCGACAAAGACTACGGGCAGCTCGTGTCGCCACATATATTTATATACCGCCCGAAATTTGGTAGTAGCGACTTCGAAATACGAGGTGAAGATGAAATCAAGACCAAGTATGGCATAGAACGGCCCGAGCAGGTAATCGATATACTGGGATTGATGGGCGACACGGCCGACAACATTCCCGGCTGCCCCGGAGTGGGCGAAAAGACCGCCATAAAATTGGTACAACAATTTGGCTCGGTCGAGAATCTCTTACAACAGACCGACCAACTCAAGGGGGCGTTGAAAACAAAAATCGAAAATAACAAAGAGCAGATAGAATTTTCAAAATTCTTGGCCACCATCAAAATCGATGTACCCATCACCCTCGACGAGGAATCTTTGCGCCGCTCCCCCATCGACGAACCCCGCTTGCGGAAAATTTTCGACGACCTCGAGTTCCGCACACTCTCCGAACGCATTTTCGGAAAAACCGCCACATCCACACCTGTCGCCGAAAATAAGTCCCAAAATCAACCCTCGCTCTTTGATTTATTTGCGTCCGAGAGTACTGCCGACGAAAAATATTCAAATCTCAGAGAGTTAAATCCTACATTACAAAAATACAAACTCGTTGATAAAGAGGAGGATATTCGTGATTTAGCCCACAAATTGGAATGTCATGATTTTTTCGCATTTGATACCGAAACCACCGGAATAGAACCTATGACCGCCGAATTGGTGGGTATGTCGTTCGCGATGCAAGAAAACGAGGCCTTTTACGTACCCCTCCCGGCAAAAAAAGAGGAAGCCATCGAGATTGTTAAAATTTTCAAACAAGCGTTAGAAAATCCTTCATCACTAAAAATAGGGCAAAATATAAAATACGACTACATCATGATGCGTCGCTACGGGGTACGCCCTGCCGGAAAATTTTTCGACACCATGATTGCCCACTACTTGTTACAACCCGATGGCCGACACAACATGGACTATCTCGCCGAGATATATCTGCAATATAAAACTATTTCCATCGAGCAGCTCATCGGCCCCAAAGGCAAAAATCAACTGTCGATGCGCCAAGTCGCTCCCGAGACGGTATGCCCCTATGCCGCCGAAGATGCCGACATCACCCTGCAACTCAAAAACAAGTTGGAGCAGGAACTGAAACGCGAAAAACTCGAAGAGCTGTTCCACACGATAGAGATGCCACTCGTGCGGGTACTCGCCGAGATGGAGATAAGCGGCGTGCGCATCGATACTGCCGCCTTGCGACAATCATCGACACTGCTCACCGACAAACTTACCGCTACAGAACAGGAAATATATCAATTGGCCGGTACGCCGTTCAACATCAGTTCGGCACGCCAAGTAGGCGAAATACTCTTCGAGCGCCTCAAAATCGACGAAAAGGCCCGCAAGACCAAGACCGGACAATACTCTACCACCGAGGAGGTATTGGAGAAACTGCGCTACCGCCACCCCATCGTCGATAAGATACTCGAGTACCGAGGCCTGCGTAAACTGCTCAGCACCTACATCAACGCCCTACCCGACCTTATAAATCCCGCTACGGGCAAGATACATACCTCTTTCAACCAGACGGTTACCGCCACGGGACGGCTCAGCTCGAGCAACCCCAACCTACAAAATATACCTATTCGCGACAACGAGGGCAAAGAGATACGACGGGCCTTCATACCCGAACCGGGCGCAGTCTTCTTCTCGGCCGACTATTCGCAGATAGAACTGCGCATCATGGCGCACCTCAGTGGCGACAAAGCCATGACCGAGGCCTTCTGTTCGGGCCAAGATATACACGCTGCCACAGCCGCTAAAATCTATAAAATTCCCATCGAGGAGGTTACAAAAGATATGCGTCGTAAAGCCAAGACTGCCAATTTCGGTATCATCTACGGCATATCCTCGTTCGGGCTCGCCGAGCGCCTCAATATTCCTCGTAGCGAGGCCAAACAGCTCATCGACGGCTATTTCGAGACCTTCCCGCAGGTGAAAGCCTATATGGACCAAAGCATTGTCATCGCCCGGGAAAAAGGATATGTCGAGACACTATGTGGTCGTAAACGTATGCTGCCCGACATCAATTCCCACAACAGCGTGGTACGCGGATATGCCGAGCGCAACGCCATAAACGCCCCCATTCAGGGCAGCGCCGCCGACATCATAAAAATAGCCATGGTGCGTATTTTCGAACGATTTGAACAAGAAAACATTACCGCGCAAATGATATTGCAGGTACACGACGAACTCAATTTTTCTGTACCCGGCGACGAACTGGAACGTGTGAAGCGTATCGTGAGCGAAGAGATGGAACAGGCCGCTCATCTGCAAGTTCCCCTCATTGCCGACTCGGGACAAGGTGCCAACTGGCTCGAAGCCCATTAAATATAGCGATTTATCTCTATTTCAGAGGCCTCATAGCACTATTTCTGTGAGATGAACGGAGCCTCAAAAGCAGGTGGCGAGGGTATCGGTTTGCCGGCCGTAATATAGGCCGCCGCAATATAATCGCCACCCGTGGCATTCTGAAACACCCGCAACCCAAATCGTGGCGCCATTATCAGTATATGCTCCACTATACTCGCTTGCACCGACTCATAATCGACCCACGACATGACCGTTGTGAAACAATATATTTCCAGCGGCACACCATTCTCGGTCGCCGCAAGTAAGCGAGCCATTATCTCACATCGGGTATCTATCGTCGCGTGATGCGACAGGTACAGATGTATATAAGCCCTGAAAAGCCCCAAATTACTCTCTATCGAGCCATTCACAAGCCCCGATTCGTTGCGAGTATCCTCTACCCGTCCGGCGAGCTTTTGCGCTCGTTTGGCGGCAATATAGTCACGCAATGAAGGTAATGTGCTCAGTGCGTCGAGCTGTTCGGGGCTACATTCCGTGACCGTATCGATGTCGATAAGAAAGGCTCTTTTTATGCGTCGTGCGCCCGATTGCACCATACCGCGCCAGTTCTGCATCTCGCCCGCCACCAAGGTATAGGGCGGTAACGACACGAGCGTGTGGTCGAAATTTCGCACCTTCACCGTGCCAAGGGTAATATCCTCGACCACTCCATTGACCAATCTGCCCGGCAGGGTAATCCAGTCACCCCGGCGCACAAGATCGTTCTGTGCCAATTGCACCCCGGCCACAAACCCGAGTATCGAATCCTTGAATACCAACATCAGTACCGCGGCAAAAGCGCCCAACCCGGTAATCAGTTTCATAGGCGATACCCCTACCAACAGAGCCACCGAGATGACCACGGCCACTCCGAGTAATATTCCTTTGGCGAGCTGTACCAATCCCTTCAACGGACGGTCGCGCCAAGCGTCGCGCCGGGAAAACATATACCACACCATATCGGCAATGCGATTGAGGTAGAAACATACTGCCACCACAAAAGCCATGCGGCACAGGCGTTGCACCCAGTCGATAAGCCGAGGCATATCGGCATATATCCACGGCAGAAAGGCAAGCACGATAAGAGGCTGGAATATATATACCGTACCCGAGAACAGGCGATGACGTATAAGTTCACGCAACAACCCGCCCCGCGGACCCTCGGCCAATCGGGAAAACAGCCGATGCAAAACCACCCTCAACAACCACGCCAGTAATAGCGATACCGCCACTACGAGTAGCAGATATATAAAACCCTCCCAGCGGTCGGCATGAGTCGCGTCCACCCCCACATCGGCCAGCAATCGCTTTATAGCCTCCAGCAACGGCTCGGCCACACGATACGATTTATCCGCTTGTTCCATACCCATAGAAACAAGACTTCGCACCAAAAAGTTCCTACCCACACCTCACAAAACCCTGCTGAAAACCCTCGAAATACCACTCCCGTAACAAAAAATGGGGCAAGCACTTTTTTTCTTCTCACCTTTGCGCTATCTTTGTCGCACTAAAATAAGAATATAAACATAAAACATATTACCTCTATGAATTTCGTAGAAGAACTCGAATGGCGCGGTATGGTACACACCATCATGCCGGGCACCAAAGAACTCCTCGAAAAGGAGATGGTCACTGCCTACCTCGGTATCGACCCCACGGCCGACTCACTGCACATCGGCCACCTATGCGGTGTGATGATGTTGCGCCACTTCCAACGTTGCGGCCACAAACCCATCGCCCTCGTAGGCGGAGCCACCGGTATGATAGGCGACCCCTCGGGCAAGTCCCAAGAACGTAACCTGCTCGACGAAGAAACCTTGCGTCACAACCAGGAATGTATCAAAAAACAATTGAGCAAATTCCTCGACTTCGAGTCCGACGCCCCCAACCGTGCCGAGCTGGTGAACAACTACGACTGGATGAAAAATTTCTCATTCCTCGACTTCGCCCGCACCGTAGGTAAACACATCACCGTCAATTACATGATGGCCAAGGAGTCCGTTCAGAAACGCCTCAACGGTGAGGCTCGCGATGGTCTCTCCTTCACCGAATTCACCTATCAATTGCTGCAAGGCTACGACTTCCTGCACCTCTACGAGACCAAAAATTGCAAACTGCAATTAGGCGGTTCCGACCAATGGGGTAACATCACGACAGGTTCCGAACTCGTGCGTCGTACCAACGGTGGCGAAGTTTTCGCACTCACCTGCCCACTCATTACCAAGGCCGACGGCGGAAAATTCGGTAAGACCGAGTCGGGCAACGTATGGCTCGACGCCCGCTACACATCGCCCTACAAATTCTACCAATTCTGGCTCAACGTAAGCGACGACGACGCGGCCAAATACATCAAAATATTCACCGCGCTACCCCAAGACGAAATCGCAGCCCTCATGGCCGAACAAGAGGCCGCTCCGCACCTACGTCCGTTGCAGAAACGTCTCGCCCGCGAAGTCACCATCATGGTACACTCCGAGGCCGAGTACAACGCCGCCGTCGAAGCGTCGGGCATACTCTTTGGCAACTCCACATCGGAGCAACTGCACCGCCTCGACGAAGCCACACTGCTCGCCGTGTTCGAGGGTGTACCCCAATTCGAAGTATCGCGCGGTGAACTTGCAGCCGGCATACGTGCCGTCGATCTGCTCACCGACAAGGCCGCCGTATTCCCCTCCAAAGGCGAGATGCGCAAAACCGTGCAAGGTGGAGGCGTATCGGTTAATAAAGAGAAACTTACGACATTCGACGCCACCCTCTCGACCGATATGTTGCTCAACGACAAATACCTGCTCGTGCAGAAAGGCAAGAAAAATTATTTCCTCATTATTGCAAAATAATTTGGAAAAACCTTTGCCAATTCAAAAAGTCGTTGTATCTTTGTTGCGCTTTTAGGAGGTATCCATACCGATGAAAGACGAGGATTGTCTTATGGTGTAATGGTAGCACAACAGGTTTTGGTTCTGTTTGTCTAGGTTCGAATCCTGGTAAGACAACACAAGAAAAGGTCGCTCATAGCGACCTTTTCTGTTTTATATCTCGTCATATCAAATAAAAATCAATTTATTTTGTTCTCCTCTCACCTTTCACTAAATTTGCAGTATATGAAAATCATATATAATGGAACAAAGTCAATATAATCAACTATTCTCATTTATCTGGAATATCGCTACCGATGTGCTTGTGTACGCTTTTGACAAAGGTGAGTACAATAAGATTATTATGACTATGATGGTGCTTCGCCGTATCGACGTTCTTCTTGAACCAACAAAAGAAACGCTCTTAAAACAGAAGAAAATGCTTGACGACAACAATATCGCCAATCAAGACCCCATTCTTTTCAACATCACAGGCTATCCGTTTTATAATACTTCACTCTTCACAATGAAAACATTGAATAGTGAAATAAACCCTTCAAGGCTTAAACAGAATTTTACCGACTACCTTAATGGGTTCAGTAAAGACGTGCAAGACATTCTTGACAAATTTCACCTTCGTCAGATGGTGGACAATCTTACTGAAGCTGAACGTTTAGGGAGTATTATTGAGAAATTTACCGATGACAAAATAAACCTCAGCAATAAACCTGTACTTGATGATGCCGGCAATGTCCGTTTGCCGGCATTGGACAACCACACTATGGGTACAATGTTCGAGGAACTGCTTCGCAAGTTCAATGAGGAAAACAACGTAACCGAAGCCGGAGAACACTTTACTCCTCGTGATTATGTAAAGTTGCTTGCCGACCTTGCGGTAATTCCCATTGCCGACAAAATAAAAGATAATACCTACACTGTTTACGATGGAGCTTGCGGAACCGGTGGTATTCTTACCATTGCACAAGATAGAATCAGAGAAATTGCAGCCGAAAAGGGCAAGAATGTTCAAGTGCTTATTTATGGACAAGAACTGCAGCCCGAAACATTTGCAACCTGCAAAGCAGACCTGATGATTTCGGGAGACATTCAATCTTTCCAATATGTACACGGTACCGAAATGCGTGAATATATTGCATTTGATAGTACTATCTCTCGTGATGGCCACCCGGGGGAAACATACGACTTCTGTATCTCTAACCCTCCATTTGGTACACCGTGGAAAGAAGACCTCAAAAAACGAGGTCTTGCGGAGACCGAGAAAAAGAAGTTCACGGATAGTCGCTTCACATTGATGGGCTCTAACGGAGAGGAAATCTCTTTTATCCCAGATATTGGCGATTGTCAGATGATGTTCCTTGCGAATAACATTTCGAGAATGAAGGGCTCAACGGAGTTGGGTACTCGCATTGTTGAGGTACATAACGGTTCTTCTCTGTTTACCGGTGATGCAGGAAGTGGAGCGAGTAACCTACGCCAATATATCATTGAAAACGACCTTTTGGAAGCTATTATAGCAATGCCCGAAAAAGATTTCTATAATACCGGCATAGGCACTTTTATTTGGGTGGTAACTAATCGCAAGGAGGAGCGTCGTAGAGGATTGGTGCAGTTGATTGATGCAACAGAAATAAAGTCGCCTCTTCGTAAGAATCTTGGAGAGAAGAACTGCGAAACAACAGAGTCTGACAGAGCACAAATTATAAAACTTCTTACAGATTTTGCAGAGACTCCACAAAGCAAGATTTTCCCCAACAATGAGTTCGGCTATTGGAGTGTGAAGGTCTGTCGCCCATTGCGTTTGCGTTTCGACTATAATGAGGAACGAGAGGCTGAGATGTGCAAAAAAGAGAAAGATGCAGCTATCTGTTGCGAAGTAATGACTTTCGTTAAGCAGTACGAACATTCAGCAGATTACGATTTCAATGCCCTGCAAGAATTGTTAAAGAGTGCTATTAAGGGTATGAAGAGCAAGCCAAAGAAGAAGCACATCGACTTGCTCCAAAAATACTACACCGTTGCTTGTCCTGAGGCGGAAATTGTACTTGATTCCGATGGCAACCAAATCCCGGATAAAGCATTGGAGGATTACGAAGTTATTCCATTCCGCTACGAAGGTGGCATTGAGGGCTTCTTGAAGAACGAAATCTTGCCATACACTGCTGATGCGTGGATTGACATGAAATCTATGCAGGTGGGTTACGAGCTTTCATTTACAAAATATTTCTATAAGCCGAAGGCTCTGCGTTCTATCGAGGATATTACAAAAGATATCCGTGCTATCGAGGAGCGCACCGATGGTATGTTGGACGATATTCTTGGTAAGGTATGAAAAGATACGAAGAATATAAGGAAACAGATGTAAAATGGCTTACTCAAATCCCTTATACCTGGAGCGAAATTCGCTTCAAGTATGCACTACCTATGGTTACAGCTAAAAGCTCTTCTGATGTAAAAATAGGATTAGAAAATATAGAAAGTTTTTCCGCTAAATATATTCCTACAGAAAGTGTTTATGGGGGAAATGGAATTGAAGCTAAAAGGGGAGATATATTATATGGCAAATTACGCCCATATCTTGCTAAAGTTTTGTTAGCAGAATGTGATTATAATGCAGTAGGTGATTTTTATGTATTTAGAAGCAATGAATCAACTTGTAAAGCTACATTCGCAAAATGGTTAATCCTATCTGATGGGTTTACTCAGATTTGTTCTGCTTCTACTTATGGTGCTAAAATGCCAAGAGTTTCATCAGATTTCATAAATTCTTTATATATCCCCATTCCTTCTCTTGCTGAGCAGGAGAAAATAGTTAGATTTCTTGAAAGTAAAACTTTATGTATAGATGCGTATGTCGCAGAGAGAGAGAGAGAGTTACAGTTGCTTGATGAACTCAAAGAGTCAGAGATAGCAAACATCATCACACGCGGCCTCAACCCCGATGTGAAGATGAAGGATAGTAGAATACCATGGCTTGACTCTATCCCTGAACATTGGGGAGAAGAGAGGGCGAAATATCTATTTAATAGAGAGAATAGACCTATCTCAGATGATGATGACATTATTACTTGTTTTAGAGATGGTCAGGTTACACTTAGAAAAAATAGACGCACTACTGGTTTTACTGAATCATTTAAGGAGTGCGGCTACCAGGGTATTCGCAAGGGTGATTTAGTCATACATCAAATGGATGCGTTTGCTGGCTCTGTTGGTATCTCGGATTCTGATGGAAAGGGAACACCAGTCTATATCGTATGCACTCCAAAACGCGACGATGTATATAATCCATATTTTGCTTTGGTTATCAGAGAAATGGGGCTTAATGGCTATATTCAATCACTCTATAGAGGTATTCGTGAACGCTCCTCCGATTTTAAATTCGATGTATTTAGACAACAATGCTTGCCACTTCCACCTATTGAAGAACAAAAAGCCATTGTATCTCATATTGAGGGGAAAGTAAATAAGGTTAACTCCTTAATCTCTGAACTTGAAGCAGAGATTGAGTATTTGAAAGAATATAAGCAGAAACTTATTGCCGACTGTGTAACGGGCCAAATTGATGTCAGAAATATATAATTTTATGGAAAACGGAAATATCATTATATACCAAAGCGAAGACGGGCAAACGCATATAGAGGTGCGTATGGAAGATGAAACGGTGTGGCTGAGCCAACAACAAATGGCCGAACTGTTTCAAACATCCCGTACCAATGTGGTTGAACACATCAAGCATATTTATGAGGATGGAGAATTGCAAGAGGAGGCAACCTGTCGGAAATTCCGACAAGTTCAAACCGAAGGTACCCGACAAGTGAGCCGAGAGATTCCGTTTTATAATCTTGATATGATAATTTCTTTGGGATACAGAGTTCGTTCCGTCATTGCCACACACTTTCGCCAATGGGCAACTCAGCGTCTCAAAGAGTACATTATCAAGGGGTTTACAATGGACGACGAGCGTCTGAAACAGTTAGGAGGAGGCAGCTATTGGAAAGAATTGCTTGACCGCATCAGAGACATTCGTTCTTCGGAACGTGTGCTTTACCGTCAAGTTCTCGACCTCTATGCCACAGCCGTGGATTACGACCCGCGAAGCAGCCTGTCCATTACATTTTTTAAGATTGTACAGAACAAACTCCATTATGCTGCTCATGGACATACTGCCGCCGAAGTGTTGTTTGACAGAGCCGACAGTTCAAAACCTTTTATGGGGATGACCACATTCAAGGGTGAATGGCCGACACTGCAAGATGCAAAGGTGGCAAAAAACTATCTTACACAAGATGAACTTAAAATCCTGAATAATCTCGTTTCGGGTTACTTTGATTTTGCCGAAATTCAAGCTATGCGACACCAACCGATGTACATGGCGGATTACATACAGCAACTTGATACAATCTTGACATCAACAGGGCAAGAGTTACTCACAGGGGCAGGTGCGGTCAGTCACGATGATGCAATGGTTAAAGTAAAAGCAGAATACGACCAATGGAGAGATCATACGTTGTCTCCTGTTGAACAGGCATACTTTGATACTATAAAAAAGTTGAGTTCAAAGAATAAACGAAAAAAATAAGAAAACAGATATGGCAACCGATACATCAGAAAAGAATCTTGAAACCATTCTCGTCAGTTATCTTCGAGACAACCAAGGCTACGAAGAGGGCGATTCTGCGGACTACAACAAAGATTACGCACTCGATACAGAGCGTGTAAAGCGGTTTATACTATCCACTCAAAGGAAGAAGGTAGAGAATACCGCTTGTTTTGCTAACGAATTGGCCGAACGCAGATTCTTTACCGAACTGAGCAAACAACTTGCCAACCGCGGCATAACAGATGTGCTCAGAAAAGGTTTTCGCTATATCTCGGAATTGTTCGATATGTACTATCCTTTGCCATCGGAACTGAACCCGACGGCACAAGAGATGTATGCAAAGAACATCTTTTGCGTTACAAGACAACTGTTTTATAGCAAGGACAATTCCAATAGCATAGACGTAATGTTGTCACTCAACGGAATGCCGGTTATGACCATGGAACTGAAGAACCATTATACAGGGCAGACCGTGGAAAATGCCATAAAACAATACCGGGCAGACAGAGACGCTAAAGACCCACTACTTGCGCCTAAACGATGTGCAGTACACTTTGCCGTCGATGACGACGACATTCGGATGTGTACTTGGTTGTGCGGTCAAAGTTCTTGGTTCTTGCCATTCAACAAAGGTGTGAATGGCGGTGCAGGCAATCCCGTAAATCCTGACGGTGTGCGAACTGCATACCTTTGGGAAGATATTCTTGAAAAAGAATCCCTATCTGATATTCTTGAAAACTATGCTCAGGTTGTCAAGAAGAAAGACGAGAAGACCGGCAAAACGAAATTTTCAGTCGTTTGGCCTCGTTATCACCAATTAGAAGTTGTGCGTAAACTGTTAGCTGTAACGAGAGCAAACGGCGTAGGCAATCGCTATCTTATCCAACACTCTGCCGGTTCAGGCAAATCAAATTCCATTACTTGGCTTGCTTATCAACTTGTAGGTTTGCTTGACGGCACTCAGCCGTTAATGGATAGTGTGATAGTTGTTACCGACCGCATTAATCTTGATAAGCAAATTAGAGATAATATTTCTGCTTTTAAGCGTCTCGAAAATATTGTTGCGTGGGCTGATAATGCCGAGAATTTGCGTAAGCACTTAGAACGTGGCAAAAAGATTATCATCACCATTGTTCATAAATTCCCTTATATTCTTGACACTATCGGTTCTGAACTGAAGCATAAGCGTTTCGGTATCATTATCGATGAAGCTCACAGCAGTCAAAACGGGTCAATGTCGGCAAAGATGAATATTGCTTTAAGTGGCAACGTCGGCGAAGAGGATATGGACTTGGAAGACCGTTTGAATGCTGTTATCGAGGGGCGAAAAATGGTCAAGAACGCCAATTATTACGCTTTCACTGCCACACCGAAAAATAAAACTCTACAGATGTTTGGAACAGCGTTTGAACAACCCGACGGCGAAATCGGTCATCGCCCATTCCACGAATATTCTATGAAACAAGCCATCGAAGAGGGCTTTATAATGGACGTTCTCAAACATTATACGACATATAACAGTTATTACAAAATAGCTAAAACGATAGAGTCAGACCCCGAATTTGAGAAGAAACAGGCTCAAAAGAAATTGCGTGCGTTTGTGGAAAGCCAACCCGAAACGATTCAACAGAAAGCATCAATCATTGTAGAGCATTTCCATACCCAGGTAATAGACAAAGGTAAAATGGGAGGACTGGCTCGTGCCATGGTGGTTACAAGCAGTATTCTTCGTGCGATTGAGTTCTATTATACAATCACTCGTCTGCTTGAAGAGCGCAAAAGCCCATATAAGGCGATTGTCGCATTCTCCGGAAGTAAAAATTATGGAGGAAAAGATGTAACGGAAGCTGATGTAAACGGTTTCCCCTCAAAGGATATAGAGGACAATATGGAACGCGACCCTTATAGAATACTTGTGGTCGCTGAGAAATTCCAAACAGGTTATGATCAACCTCTTCTCCATACGATGTATGTAGATAGAGTGCTTACCGATGTAAAAGCCGTACAAACTCTTTCTCGCTTAAATCGCTGCCACCCTAAGAAAAGAGATACATTTGTGCTTGACTTTGCCAATGACACAGAGAGTATTCAAACCTCGTTCCAACGCTTCTATAAAACAACCATATTGTCAAAAGAGACTGACCCTAACAAACTGAACGACCTTATTCAAGAGATAGAAGAGGCTAATATATACACTAAAAACGATGTAGAAAGTCTCAACGACAAGTATTGGAGTGGTGCACCACGAGAAGAGCTTGACCCTGTAATCGACACATCTGTGGAACGCTTCAAAGAATTAGAGGAAAACAATCAGGTAAGATGCAAAAGCAGCATCAAAGCATTTCTGAGAACTTATCCATTTCTTGCGGCTGTATTGCCTTTCAAGAGTATTGAATGGGAGATGCTTAATACTTATTTCTCGTTGCTCATACACAAATTGCCTGTACTCAGAGGAGAAGATTTTACTGAGGGTTTGATTGATGCTATTGACTTTGACAAATACCGCATCATAAAAGGCGAAGAGCAAAAAATTGAATTGGAAAATACTGATGCTGAAATAGAACCCACACCGGTCGGAAAAACTAAGGGTACATCGAATCCCGAAATGGCTAAACTAAGTGAGATACTTGATGAGTTTAACAGCATTAATTGGATAGATAAGGAGAAAGCCAAGCAACAGCTTGAGGAACTACCTGTACGTTTACAATCAGATGAGGCCTTTGTTAATGCGGCTCGCAACAGCGACAAGGAAACCGCACAGCGACAATGCAATATGTCATTGATGATGATTATTGCACAAATGCTTAGCGAAAATACAGAATTCTGTAGAAACTACCTTGATAATCCCGATTTTATGAATTTTATAAATCAACGCATATTCCAAAACGCATACAATAACATTACCCCAATATAAGAAATACAAAAAAAGCGTTGATTTTTATCAACGCTTTTTGCTCTTCAGGTTGGACTTGAACCAACGACACTCTGATTAACAGTCAGATGCTCTAACCGACTGAGCTACTGAAGAAGGTTACATTTCTAAAAATGCGAGGCAAAAATAATGCGTTATTTCCAATTATGCAATATATTTGTAGAAAAATTTGTTTTCAATGTTGAAGCTGTCCGATTTTTTCGAGATTTCGACCTCGAAACTCTATCGGTACAACTTACTAAAACCTACTGAAATTATGCGACATACCACCATTTTTACCTTCAGCCTCATTGTGGGCATCGCCTTTTGGGCCGGCCCGGCTCATGCCCAGAAGAAGAGTGACAACACCTTCGAAACCAACCAAGCCATCGGCATATTCAGCAATATACTCAAGGAGATAAACACCTTCTATGTAGATACACCCGACGTGGAAAAAATGGTACAGGAGGGCCTCAACGCCATGCTCTACACGCTCGATCCCTACACCACCTACATACCCGAGACAGAGAGCGACGATTTCAAGTTCATGACTACCGGCGAGTATGGCGGTATAGGTGCGCTCATAGGTAAGCTCGACAGCTTCACCTACATTACCGAGCCCTACGAGGGACTGCCGGCGCAAATAAAGGGATTAAAAGCCGGCGATAAGATTCTGCGCATAGACAGTGTAGATACCAAGGGATTGGAGTCGGACAAGGTGAGCAACTGTCTGCGCGGTACTGCCAACACCATAGTGAGAGTGACCGTAGAGCGCGCCGAGACGCTCGACACCCTTACGTTCGACATCGTGCGCCGTAAAATCACTTTGCCCGCCGTGCCCTATTACGGAGTGCGCGATGGCGGGGTAGGGTACATCTACCTGCAAAGTTTCACCGACAAAGCCGCTGCCGAAGTGAAAGAGGCCTTTCTCGACCTGAAAAAGAACCACCACATCTCCTCGCTCATACTCGACCTGCGTGGCAACCCCGGCGGAATACTCGACGAGGCGCTCACCATAATCAACTATTTCGTACCCAAAGGGGTAGAGGTGTTATCTACTCGCAGCCGCACCGGCCGCTGGGATCGCACCTACAAGACCACCCAGAAACCTATCGACACGCAGATACCCATCACCGTACTCATCAATAGAGAGTCGGCCTCGGCCTCGGAAATAGTGTCGGGCACCCTGCAAGACCTCGACCGTGCTGTCATCGTGGGCGAACGCTCCTACGGCAAGGGGTTGGTGCAATCTACTCGTCCGTTACCCTATAACGGTCTGCTGAAAGTCACTACCTCGAAATATTATATTCCCAGCGGGCGCTCCATACAAGCCATCGACTACTCTCATCGCAATGCCGACGGACAGGCCGAACGCATACCCGATAGTCTCACCACTGCCTATACCACCGCCGGCGGACGCATAGTGCGCGATGGGGGAGGTATCACACCCGACGTAAAGATAGAGTTGCCCCAAGTGGCCAATATCGTGTATTATCTCATGCGCGATATGCATATATTCCGCTATGCCAATCGATTCTGCGCCCACAATGACAGTATTGTCCCCATAGACCGCTTTGTCATCACCGACGAAATATACGACGATTTCAAGACCTATATAAAAAGCAAAAACTTCAAGTACGATCGTCGTAGCGAGAAGATACTCGATGAACTGAAAAAGTCGATGGAGTTTGAAGGATATTACACCGAAGCCGAAGCCGAAATAAACGCTCTCGCACAGAAACTCTCCCACAATCTCGACCGCGAACTCGATAACTTCCGTCGAGAAATCAGCGAGCAACTCGCTCTCGAAATCGTGAAACGTTACTATTATCAGAAGGGAGAAATAGTCGAAAGCCTCAAAAACGACGCTATCGTGCAACGCGCCGAGGATATTCTGCGCAACACACAAGAATATAACACGATATTACACCCCACACCCGAAAAAAAATAAGAGACTTTTTCAGTTTCAAAAAACGAGCGCTATGATTTCGCCCTATCTCGCCGATTTCCGATACTGTCCACGTTGTGGCTCACCACGATTTATCGACAACAACACGTTATCACGCCGTTGCGAGGAGTGCGGATTGGCTTATTACATCAATCCCAAAGCCGCTGTAGTAGCCGTCATCACCAACTCTCGGGGCGATATATTGGTGTGCCGGCGCGCCAAAGAGCCCGCACGCGGCACGCTCGACCTGCCGGGCGGTTTCTGCGATCCCGAAGAAAGCGCCGAGGAGGCCGTCGCTCGCGAAGTAATGGAAGAGACCTCGCTCACCGTCACATCATGTCGTTACCTCTTCTCCCTACCCAACGTCTATACCTACACCGGCATGGCTATTCCCACAATGGACCTGTTTTTCGAATGTGAGGTAGCCTCTCTCTCATCACTTTCGGCCCACGACGACGCGTCCGAGGTACGGTTTATCCCTCGCGACGAGATTGTCCCCGCCGATTTCGGACTCACCTCCATACGTCGCGGCATCACCCGCCTACTCGCCCACAAAGAATAAGGGTGTCGCCACATTAATCGTAATTTTGAATGATTTTAGAATCCTTCACATAAAAAAATAGATATAATAGGTAGTTTTCTAATATATTAATTCATATCTTTGTCAACAGATTTGTTTACAAGTTATCTTTATTGTGGAATACAACATTGGACAATATATCGAGTTATTGGCACAGCGACACAATATGTCGCAAGCCGAGGTGGCACGTGAAATAAAAGTTTCACGCCAATCGTTGAGCCATATCATTTGCGGAAAACGCGAATTGTCATTACAACTCGCTATGAAATTAGAGGCCTATTTTTCCCTTCCCGAGGGAGAACTCATGAAATTGCAAGCATTGCAAGCCATACAACACCGCAAACACATTATCCGCACCAACTTGTGTAAAAAGCTCATAAGCAAAAATGCTTTTTGGTCTTACGATGTAAAAGACCTATGCGATATTCCCGACGATGAAATCATAGAGAAATGTTTTACCACGCTCGATATAGACGATATCGACTTGATGTTTGAACTCTATCCTCGCAAACAAATTATGAAAGTATGGAGAGAACAAATGGCCATTCGGGGTGAATATATGCAAATGCTCAATGTGATGATTGCCATGTATTATTTCGGTATCAAAGAACCCGAGAAATATATCAAAAAAATAGTGCAACAACATCTAAACAAACTATTGCAAAATGCGTCAAGGATTGACTGCTAATATCGAGCATATTATCGACAAAATAGCACTATTGGAGTGTATAAAACCCTATACACTATGTGGCGGTACGGCACTTGCCATGCAGATAGGCCATCGCCAAAGCGAGGATCTCGACTTCATGATGTGGCGCAAGTCCAAAAAAGAAAAACCCGAAGTAGATTGGCACAACATCGAAAAAGAACTTACCGAAAAGGTCGGTCCGATTGAAAACTTCAATATGCTCGGATTTGACCAAGTGGAATTTCTGGTAGGGGGCGTCAAAATATCATTTTTTGTAAGCGATAATTACTCTCCCGTCACTTCCGAAATCGAATATTCGGGCAATATACGTCTTGCCGATATAGGGGCCATCATGGCTATGAAGATGGAGGTAATGTTACGTCGAATGAAATTTCGCGACTATTACGACATCTATTGTATGTTGCGAGAGGGGTATTCTATCCACACCGGTATCGAAAAGGCTCTTAAATACTCCCTTCATCGTCTTTCGACCAAAAACATCATTACCATGCTCCTCGCCGGGCAGTTTGCTCCCGAAAACAATTTTACAACATTGACGCCCAAATACAACGTCTCCAAAGAGGATATACGCACATATATTCTTCAAAAGCTAAAAGAATAGTTACCGAAGCTCAAAAAACACCTCTTTACACCTAAATTTTAGTTTTTTTGAAAAAGAGGTGGGAGAGGGGTTTCATTTTTCGGGCGGAATAGTTACCTTTGTATGGCTGAAAAAAGTCCGTACCGAAAGGGCCGAATATCCCCCGTGGCGCAGCCGATATACACATGCTGAACTGTTTAGAACTTTCCTTGAAAAGTTATTCAAAATCAGGTTCTATAAACATATTCACAAATAATAATCATAACACCTAAAACATATTCCCGTGGCAAAAGAGATGGTCGAAACCCCGCTGATGAAACAGTATCTCGAGATGAAAGCAGTTCACCCCGACGCCATATTGCTGTTCCGCGTGGGCGACTTCTACGAAACATTTTCCGACGATGCCATTGCCGCCTCGGAAATATTAGGTATCACCCTCACCCGTAGAGCCAACGGAGCAGCACAGTATGTAGAGCTTGCCGGATTTCCTCACCACGCTCTCGACACCTATCTGCCCAAGCTCGTGCGTGCCGGTAAGCGTGTCGCCATCTGCGAACAACTCGAAGATCCCAAACTCACCAAGAAACTCGTAAAGCGCGGTATCACTGAACTGGTGACGCCCGGCGTGTCGATAAACGACAATATACTCAATCACAAAGAGAATAACTTCTTGGCCGGCGTACACTTCGGACGCACCACCTGCGGAGTGGCATTTCTCGACATCTCCACCGGTGAATTTCTCACCGCCGAGGGCAATTACGACTATATCGACAAGCTATTAGGCAATTTCCAGCCCAAGGAGGTACTTTTCGAACGTAGCAAGCGTAAAAATTTCGAAGAGCATTTCGGTAACCGCTATTGTACGTTCGAACTCGACGACTGGATTTTTACCGAGGAGGCAGCTACCGAACGATTGTTGCGTCACTTCGGCACCAAAAACCTCAAAGGATTCGGCGTACAGCACCTGCCCCATGGCATCATCGCCTCGGGTGCATTGTTGCACTACCTCGACATTACCAAGCACACACAAATATCGCATATACTCTCGCTATCGCGCATCGAGGCCGATCGCTACGTGCGACTCGACAAATTTACCGTGCGCAGTCTCGAACTGCTCGGTACGATGAACGAGGGCGGGAAAAGTCTGCTCGACATCATCGACCGCACCATCAGCCCCATGGGGGCTCGGCTGTTGCGCCGGTGGATTACCTTCCCACTGAAAGAGGTACAGCCTATACTCGACCGTCAGGAGGTGGTCGAATACTTCTTCCGCAACCCTGCGGCCAAAGAGCTTATAGACCAACAACTGTCACTCGTGGGCGACCTCGAACGCCTCATATCCAAGGTGGCAGTAGGGCGCATCACACCGCGTGAGACCGTGCAACTGCGAGTATCTCTTGCCGCCATAGAGCCTATACGCGACTGTTGCGCCGCAACCGACAACGACGTGTTACAGCGCATCGCCGCCCAGCTCAACCCTTGCGCCCTCATTCGCGACCGCATCGAACGGGAAATTTCCCCCGACGCTCCCACATTGGTCAATCGGGGCGGTATCATCGCACACGGTGTGAACCCCGAACTCGATGAACTGCGTGAAATAGCCTACTCGGGCAAAGACTATCTGTTGCAACTGCAACAGCGCGAGAGCGAACGCACCGGTATTCCCAGCCTCAAAATCGGTTACAACAACGTATTTGGCTACTACATCGAGGTGCGAAACACCCACAAAGACAAGGTACCCGAGGAATGGGTGCGCAAACAGACACTCGTGGGAGCCGAGCGCTACATCACCCAAGAACTCAAGGAATATGAGGAAAAAATACTCGGAGCCGAAGAGAAAATACTTATACTCGAAACCAAACTGTTCAACGACCTCGTGTCGGCCATAGCCGATTTCATACCGGCCATACAGCACGATGCCAATCTGGTGGCCCGCATCGACTGCCTGCTTTCGTTTGCCAAGACGGCTCAAGAATATCACTACATACGCCCCGACGTAAACGATTCCTATACCATCGAAATCAAGGAGGGACGACACCCCGTAATCGAACGACAGATGCCCCCGGGCGAAAGTTATATCTCCAACAGCGTGACACTCGACAACGACCACCAACAAATCATCATGATTACCGGTCCCAATATGGCGGGTAAATCGGCGCTGTTGCGACAGACGGCGCTCATCGTGGTACTGGCGCAAATAGGCAGTTTCGTGCCTGCCGAAGCGGCACACATAGGAGTTGTCGATAAGGTATTCACTCGGGTAGGAGCCTCCGACAACATTTCACTCGGCGAATCGACCTTCATGGTAGAAATGAACGAGGCCGCCGATATACTCAACAATTTGAGTGACCGCAGTCTCGTACTTTTCGACGAGTTAGGTCGCGGAACGAGTACCTACGACGGTATATCCATCGCATGGGCTATCGTGGAATATATACACGAACACCGCCGGGCAAGAGCCAAAACCCTGTTTGCCACACACTACCACGAGCTGAACGAGATGGAGAAATCCTTCCATCGCATCGCCAACTACAACGTCTCGGTAAAAGAGGTCGATAATCGCGTCATATTCCTCCGCAAACTGGTAAGAGGGGGTAGCGAGCACAGCTTCGGAATACACGTGGCCAAACTCGCCGGTATGCCACAAACCATCGTACAACGCGCCGGTGATATACTCACCCAACTCGAAAGCGAAAATCGCCAAAACGGCATCGCCACCCCCAAGATTTCCACCAAAGAGGCTTCGAAACAGGGAGGTATGCAACTCAGTTTCTTCCAGCTCGACGACCCTGTACTGAGCCAGATACGCGACGAGATACTGCATACCGACATCAACAACCTCACCCCCGTAGAGGCCCTCAACAAGCTCAACGACATTCGCAAAATCATTACAGGCAAATAAGGCACTGTTTTGATATGAGACCTTGGAGCAAACAAGTTCTGTAAAACTTCACCATTACAACGATGACAGCAAAAGACTTTGAAATCATGGCACCCGTCGGCTCATACGAGTCACTCACCGCCGCCATACAGGCCGGGGCCGGATCGATATATTTCGGTATCGAAGGGCTGAATATGCGCGCCCGCAGTGCCAACAATTTCACCATTGACGACCTGCACGAGATAGCCCGCATCTGTCGTGAGAACGGACTGAAAAGCTACCTCACCGTCAATACCATCATCTACGATGGGGATATCGACCTCATGCATCGTATTATCGAGGCCGCTCACGAGGCCGGGCTATCGGCTATCATAGCAAGCGATGTAGCCGCCATGACCTATGCCCGCAGCATAGGAGTGGAGGTACATCTCTCTACCCAACTCAATATCACCAACGTCGAGGCGCTGAAATTCTATGCTCAATTTGCCGATGTGGTAGTACTCGCACGCGAGTTAAATCTCGACCAAGTAGCTCATATTTATCACGAGATAGAACGCCAACACATTACCGGTCCGCGCGGAGAACTTATACGCATAGAGATGTTCACCCACGGAGCATTGTGTATGGCGGTATCGGGCAAATGTTATCTCAGCCTGCACGAGCTCAACGCCTCGGCCAACAGAGGTGCCTGTATGCAAGTGTGTCGCCGAGGATACACCGTGCGCGACCGAGAGAGCGATATAGAACTCGATATCGAAAATCAATATATACTATCGCCCAAAGACCTGAAAACCATACATTTCATAAATCGTATGATGGACGCCGGCGTGCGTGTGTTCAAAATCGAAGGTCGTGCTCGCAGTGCCGAATATGTGCGCACCGTAGCCGAGTGTTACCGCGAAGCCATAGAGAGTGTACTCGACGGCTCCTACGACGATGAGAAAATTGCCGACTGGGACACCCGTTTGCAGAAAGTGTTCAACCGCGGATTCTGGAACGGCTATTACCTGGGACAACGATTGGGTGAGTGGAGTCACACTTACGGCTCCGAAGCCACACGTGTGAAAGTATATATAGGCAAAGGCGTGAAATACTATTCCAATCTCGGTGTGGCCGAATTTGTAATGGAAAGCGGCTCACTGCATGTAGGCGACGAAATAGTCATCACCGGCCCTACCACCGGCGCCATCATCACCACCGTCGATGAGATAAGGGTTGAGTTACAAGCCGTCGAAGAGACCATAAAGGGTGAACACTTCTCCATAAAGATAGGGCAGAAGATACGCCCGTCGGACAAACTCTATAAATGGGTTACACCCGAAAGTCTGCGTAAATGACACCAGAAAAACCGATTTTCACCCCTACGGCCGATGGTTCCACCACCCTCTACCTACCACATCTCGACGAGCATTATCACTCCATAAAAGGTGCGCTCACCGAGTCACTGCACGT
Source organism: Coprobacter sp. (assembly GCA_017462265.1). GTDB lineage: Bacteria > Bacteroidota > Bacteroidia > Bacteroidales > UBA11471 > Caccoplasma. The sequence continues at coordinate 67,291 of JAFTRN010000036.1, forward strand.
ATATATCGAAACCGCACTTCATGCCATCGAGCAAGACGAAATCGCTCTTTTTGAGTGTGGATTCGGCACGGGACTCAACGCCTTTCTCACACTCCTCGATTGCGAAAGAAGTCATCGTAAGGTACATTATCAAGTCATAGAAGCCTTTCCGCTCGATGTCGATACCGCCTCGGCTCTGCAATACCCCCGGCTCATTGCCCCCGACACACCCCATGCCACCACTCTTTTTACTCGGTTGCATAGTTGCGAATGGAACACACCCATAGAAATCACACCATATTTTACCCTGCATAAAATATTGGGCGACATCACAACCCACCCCATCTCCGAGAACAGCTACGATGTAATCTATTACGACGCGTTCGCACCCGAGAAACAGCCCGAATTATGGAGCGAGGAACTACTCTCACGCATAGCCCGCTCGCTACGTCACAGTGGTGTGCTCAGTACCTATTGTGCCAAAGGCGAGATACGTCGCCGCCTCACTCGTGCCGGCCTCACAGTACACCGCACCCCGGGACCCATAGGAGGAAAACGCGAGATACTGCAAGCCTTCCGCAATATTTGAAATCATTGGTGCCCGATAATTTATTATACCCCCTTTTCAATTAAAAATAAGTTAATATACAGCTTTATGAGGGGAATGAACGAAGTTTTCACTATTTTTGTTGCTATAATGTGTAAAATATGTTTTCGTTACTGAAACACAAACATCGGATTCTTATGAGAAAAAGAACCTTTCAATATATAGCCGGGCTGCTGTTGTGCGGCGCACTATATACCTCGGTATCGGCTCAGAAAATTATCAATATAGAGCAACCCTCTCACAGTTACGAACTAGCCATACAGATGTACAACGAAGGCAACTATGCCGGCTGCATCGACCTCATGACTCAATATCGTACCCGGGCGATAAACGACGACATGTCGGTGGTCGACTATTATATCGCGGCCTCGATGTATGCCTCGGGCAATCCCCATGCCCGTGAACAACTCTCGGACTATGTAAAAAAATACCCCGAGACACCCTACACCGAGCAAGCCCGTCTGCTCATAGCACACACCCATCTCGAAAACAAAGAATACGATACCGCAATAGACAAATACACATCGGTCGATATAGATAAACTCTCAAAAGACAACCAGGCCGATCTGTTACTGCACCTCGGTATTGCCTATGTAGCCATAGGTAAAAACGACAAGGCCAAACCCTGCTTCGAAGCCATCAAATCGGTCGGTGGGAACAAAAAGAAAGCCGCTATCTACCACAACGCCCACCTGCACTATGTAGAGGGCGATTACAAAACGGCAGGAGAGGAGTTTGCCCAACTGACCGACGACAAGACATATGCCCGCGAAGCAACCGCCCTACTCACACAATCGCTTTTTGCTCAAAAAGAGTACAACAAATCTATCGCAGAAGGCAAGCGATACATCGAAACCTATCCCGCCGATAGTACCTATTACGAAATAGAACGAATAGTGGGAGAGAGCTATTACCACACAGGCGATAACGACCTCACCATAAAGCACCTCAACAGCTACACCGCCCACACCACAACACCCGATGCCAACAGCCTCTACGTACTCGGTATGGCTCAATACAACAAGGGCAATTACACCGACGCCATTACCGCGCTGGGCAGAGTGAGTGATGAAAAAAATGCCCTCGGACAGAGTGCCTACCTCTATATAGGACATAGCTATTTACGTCTCAACGACCGCACCAACGCCGCTATGGCTTTCGAAATGGCTTCGCGCGACACATACGACACCAAGGTGCAAGAAAATGCCCTTTACAACTACGCCATGGTGCTGCACGATGCCACATTCTCGCCCTTTGCCGAGTCTGTAACCATATTCGAGAAATTCCTCAACCTCTTTCCCGATTCACCCCATGCCGATACCGTAAACGATTACCTTGTCGATGTGTATATGACCACACGCAACTACGAGACCGCTCTACGCTCCATCAATAAGATAAAACAACCCGACGCCAAGATACTGCAAGCCAAGCAACGTATTCTCTATCGCCTCGGTACCGAAAGTTTCGCCAACAACGACCTTATCAACGCCGCCAACTATTTCTCGCAAACCATACGACTGGGCAAATACGACACCGAAGCCCGTGCCGATGCCTACCTATGGCTGGGAGAGTGTCTCTATCGCAAAGGTGACTATGGTAATGCAGTAAATGCTACTAAAAAGTATCTCCAAGCCACATCAAAAGTCGCTCCGCAAGCCTATTACAACCTCGGATATGGTCTCTTCAAGCAACACGATTTCGCTGATGCTCAAAACTATTTCGAGCAGTATGTGCAGAACGAGACACGCAACGAGGCCTCTATATCGCGCATAGCCGACGCCTACACCCGCCGTGCCGACTGCCTCTACGCACAACGCAACTATACCGACGCACACACATTCTACAACGAGGCTCATACCCTCTCACCCTCGACCGGCGACTATGCTCTCTTCCAAAAAGGTTATATGGCCGGATTGCTGAAACGTCACCTCGAAAAGGCCGATATCATGCAACAACTCGTGAAGGAATATCCGCAGTCCGATTATGCCGATGACGCTCTGCTCGAAGAGGGACTTTGCCACGTCATACTCCAAAACGGACAGGCTGCCGACTGCTTCAACTCGTTACTCAATAACTTTCCCGACCGTGAGACCGCTCGTAAAGCCGGACTGCAACTCGGTATGGTCTATTACAACGACAAGCAACCTACCAAAGCCATAGCGGCCTACAAACGGGTGATAAGCGACTATCCCGGCAGCGACGAGGCACGTCTCGCCCTGCAAGACCTTAAAGCTGTGTATGTAGCTCAAAACGACGTCGATAGCTATGCCTCATATCTCAAAACATTGGGTAACGACGTGACCACCGAGGTATCAGAGCTTGACTCTCTCTCCTTCCTCGTAGCCGAACGGGCATTCCTCAAAAGTCCCGACACCAAATCGGTAGCTCAACTCGAGCAATACTTGAAAAAATACCCCAACGGCGCCTATACTTTGTCCACACACAACTATCTTGCACTCTACTACTACGACCGTAAAAACTATACGCGGGCACGTCGAGAGCTGGCTATCGTACTGAGCCAACCCGAAAGTCCCTATACCGAGGAGGCCCTCCTACGACTTGCCGATATACACGAACGCAGCAAAGAATATCCCGACGCTCTGCAACGTTACCAACAACTCGAGCGTCGCGCATCGACCAAGGAAAATCGTCAAAATGCCCGCCTCGGTGTCATGCGTATGGCAATGCAGGTAGGCGATAACAAGGAGGTAATAAACATCACCGACAAACTGCTATCCGACGCCACTCTATCGCCCGAGCACGCACGCAATGCCCGTGCAGCCCGTGCCGAAAGTTTTGTTGCCCTCAAAGAGACTGACAAAGCCGCCACCGAATGGGAAATACTCGCACAAGATCCCCGCACCGAGACAGGTGCCAAATCGGCCTATATGTTGGCACAGTATTACCTCGACAAAAGCGATGATACCCGTGCCGAAGCCGTCGTAAACCAACTGCTCGAAAATGGTACTTCCCATCAATATTGGTTGGCTCGTTGCTTCATAGTACTCTCCGACGTATATGCCGGCCGAGGCGATACCTTCAAAGCCAAGCAATACCTGCTGAGCCTGCAAAACAATTACAAAGCCGACGACGATATTAAAGAGCGTGTCGCCGTGCGTCTCGAAAAATTACAACCTGCCACAACCTCAAATACCGACCAACAATGAAACGATATATCCCTGCCTTATTGCTGCTGGCAACCCTGTCTGTAAACGCGCAAGAGACAAAAAAAGATCCGTTACAACGCGAGGTGGTAATCGAAAAAGAATTTACCCCCATCGTGCAAGACGCCTCCAAAATCAATACCATTCCCGAAATGGAGGTATCCACCTCGGCACGGCCCGACATAAGATATGCCGACTGGACCACTCCCTATGAAACCACTCCCGAGGTTAATACCTTGCCGGCAGGCGATAATGGGGTAGAGGCCCCCGAAAAACAGAAAGGCTATGCTCGTATATCGATAGGAAACTACCTCAATCTCAATGCTAATGCCGGTATTCACTTACTGAATACCACTAAAAATCAACTTTCCCTTTGGTACGATCACAATTCCACCAATGGTAAATTGTCGTATCTGCAAATCGACGAAAAAACAAAACAACGTCGCAACGACAACAAGTTATACACTTGTTACGCGCATAATTTCGGGAAACTCATATGGAACATCAATGCCGATTATAGATATAATACGTTCAATTACTATGGTCTCCCATTGGCATACGACAAAAACGACATGGCCGGCCTATCAGAAACCGGCGACCAACAAACCGTGCAACACTATGGTATCAACACCACCCTATCGTCGAAGCCCAACGATGTACTCAACTACTCCATCTCGCTCGGCTATAAAGGCTACAACAGCGATCTCGGTACCTACTACGGCACACGCGGAGGAATAGAAAACCACATCAACGCCTGCATCGACGCTAATGCTCCGTTCAAGGATCACTACAACGTAGGTATAGAACTGAGTATCGACAATCTTACATACAGCCGTATCCACGACGAAAACTATACCATTTTGGGGGTAAATCCCTATTTCACAATGCAGAAAAACGGTGTAGAATTTCGTGCCGGAGCTCAAATAGACCTCTCTTTCAACGACAACACCATATTCCGCATCGCACCCGATCTGCGCTTTCAATGGGAATTCAAGAAAAGTTGTTTCATCTACGCCCACCTCACCGGAGGTAAAGAAATTAACAGCCTCGCCCGATTGAGCGACATTACAAGCTACATATCGCCCAATGATGTGGTGACCAACACCTACACACCGGCCGATCTTTCACTCGGTATACGTTCGACTGTACTCAACACACTGCACTTCTCCATTTACGGAGGTATAAAATACAGTGTCGATGCACTTTTCGACTATCGTATGCAAAATATAGATGTAACCGCACTATCGGGTATTCTATCGCGTAACGTAATCAGTTTCAAAGCTATGGACGCTTACGTATGGAAAGCAGGATTTGACCTCTCTTACAAGCCTTGCAATTTCTTTGCCGCCAACCTCGGCTGGGAGCACAACGAATGGCGCAAAAGCAACAGTCGGGAACGTATAAAATTCTCACAACCTCGCAACACATGGAAAGCAGGTATCACAACCACCCCCATTAAGGCACTCGACATCAAAGCCGATTTCTATTTTGCCGACGGACTCGGATATACCAACGAGGTATCGGGTATTATGAATTACACCGAAGCTGATAATCTGCCTAACATCGTGAACCTCAATATCGGGGCCATATATCGTCTCAACAAGCACATACATTTCTTGGCACAGCTCAACAATCTGCTCTCGAAAAAGTATGAAATATTCTATGGTATGCCGGCGCAACGATGTCATTTCCTCGTGGGGGCAGGGGTAGTATTCTGATACCTGTAAAAGGAGATTTTTTCCTATCGAAACCACGTCAAAACAACCCTTAAAACAAAATTAACAACAAAATATCTGACTGCCAATTACTTTTTTTTCTACTTTTGCACCCGAAATGAGGAGCTACCCTGTATTTTCTCTAAAATTCAGTCACAGTTCCACCCATTTCAATGTTCGAACAGCTTCTAAAATTCACGACACACAATGCCGAAAAACTTAGTAATAGTAGAGTCCCCCGCAAAAGCAAAAACCATAGAAAAATTTTTGGGGCAAGATTATAAAGTCTTATCGAGTTATGGACATATACGCGATCTGAAAAAGAAAGATTTCAGTATAGATTTTACCAATAACTTCAACCCCATTTACGAAATTCCCGACGATAAAAAAAGATTGGTCGAAAATCTGAGAGCCGAAGCCGATAAAGCCGAAATGGTATGGCTCGCTTCCGATGAAGACCGCGAAGGAGAAGCTATCGCTTGGCACCTCTACGAAGTTTTAGGATTGACTCCCGATAAAACTCGTCGTATCGTTTTCCACGAAATCACCAAAACCGCCATACTGCACGCCATAGAAAATCCCCGCAGTATCGATATAGACCGCGTAAACGCGCAACAAGCCCGTCGTGTTCTCGACCGTATCGTAGGTTTCGAACTATCACCCGTATTGTGGAAAAAAGTGAAACCGGCCCTCTCGGCAGGACGTGTACAATCGGTTGCCGTACGTCTCATCGTAGAACGTGAACGAGAAATAAACGATTTCCACAGCGAGGCCGCCTATCGTGTCATAGCCACTTTTGCCGTGCCTACCGACGATGGCAAAACCGTGGATATGAAAGCAGAACTGAGTAATCGCATCAAAACCAAAGAAGAGGCTATAGCCCTATTAGAGGCTTGCAAAGAGGCTACTTTCACCATCGAAGATATACAGGTGAAACCGGCCCACAAATCTCCTGCCGCGCCATTCACCACATCTACCCTGCAACAAGAGGCCTCTCGCAAACTTGGTTTCTCAGTGGCTCAAACCATGATTATAGCTCAACGATTGTATGAATCGGGACACATTACCTATATGCGTACCGACTCTGTCAATCTCTCTACGTTGGCTTTGAGTACCTCCAAACAAGAAATTCTGGCCAATTGGGGTGAGAAATATATCAAAACACGAAATTATCATACCAAGACCAAAGGCGCGCAAGAGGCTCACGAGGCCATACGCCCCACCTACATCGATAAACATGAAATAGAGGCCTCGGCACAAGAAAAACGCTTGTACGAACTTATATGGAAACGTACCATAGCCTCGCAAATGAGCGATGCCGAGACCGAAAAAACGACCGCTACCATCTCTATTTCGGGACGTAAGGAATACTTCATAGCCGTAGGCGAGGTATTGAAATTCGATGGTTTCTTACATGTATATCACGAATCGACCGACGACGAGCCCGAAAACAGCGAGAACAACTCGCATATGCTTCCCCCTTTGAAACAAGGTTCTACGCTCGTCGCTACCGAAATAGATGCCACCGAGCGTTTCACCCAGCGTCCCGCCCGATATACCGAGGCTTCGCTCGTGCGTAAACTCGAAGAACTGGGTATAGGCCGTCCTTCGACCTACGCGCCCACCATATCCACCATACAACAGCGCGAATATGTAGAGCGTGGCGATCGTAAAGGAGTAGAGCGTACATACAATATACTTACCCTGAAAAAAGGTAAAATCACCGATAAAGACAAGAGTGAGATTGTAGGCGCTGAAAAGGGCAAACTGCTCCCTACCGACATAGGTGTCATAGTGAACGACTTCCTTACCGCTCATTTCCCCGATATACTCAACTACAACTTTACCGCTCAAGTAGAGGGTATGTTCGACGAAGTGGCCGAAGGTAAAGTCGTATGGAACAACGTCATCGACGACTTCTACAAAATGTTCCACCCCGTAGTACAAGAAGCAATCACCCGTCGTCTCGAACAAAAAGTGGGTGAACGCCGTCTCGGTATCGATCCCAAGACCGGTCGTCCCGTATCGGTAAAAATAGGTCGTTTCGGACCGCTCGTGCAGATAGGTATTCCCGAAGAACACGAAAAACCGCTCTTCGCCTCACTGCAAAAAGGTCAATCCATCAATTCCATCACACTCGAAGAGGCTCTCAAACTTTTTGAACTGCCCCGCACCGTAGGTGAATATGAAGATCAGGAAGTGGTTATAGGTATAGGTAAATTCGGACCCTATATACGTCACAACAACAAATTTGTATCCATAGGTAAAGATTATACCCCGCAAACCATTACTCTCGACGAAGCGATAGAACTTATCGAAAAGAAACGCCAAGAGGAAAAACAACGGCTTATAAAGAGTTTTGAAGAAGACAGCGAACTCGAACTGCTCAACGGTCGTTTTGGCGCTTATATCTCCTATAAAGGCAAAAATTACAAGCTACCCAAAGGAGCCGCACCCGATAAAATCTCTTACGAAGATTGCATGAAAATAGTGAATAGCGAAGAATTGCCCAAACCCAAAAAACGTATTCCTCGCAAAAAATAAAACAACAAAGAGCCGCGCTTGCGGCTCTTTGTTTATAACCACCCGGCTTCTTTATACCATTGATAAGCCTCGGCAATACCTCGTTCGAGGTTGTATTGTGGAGCGAAACCCAACTCCTCTCGGGCAGGAGTGATGTCGCATATCCAATTCCGCTGTTTCATGATGCGGTATTTGTCGCGATTGAGAGTACTTGTTCCGCCTGACAAGCCGGCCCACCATTCGGCAACGTACGAAACCACCCACAATACCCACAACGGTACCCTTATGGGTATCACTACACGTTTACCCATCAATCGGGCCGCATATTGACGAAAGTCGGTAGAACGATGCGCGTCGCCATCGGAAAGAAAATAACCGCGGCGAGTCACCCCTCTATCTATCGCCAAGAAAAGAGCTTGCACAAGGTCGCGCACATATATGAATGTAATAAGTTGCTTACGATACCCTACCGAGAAGTCAAATCCCGCCTTTATGGTTTTCATCATGAGATAATAATCCCGCTCACGAGGGCCATATACCCCTGTGGGACGCATAAATACATAAGGAAAATGAGGAATAGCACGCAGAGCCTCCTCGGCCATGATTTTACTCTTTCCATAGAGAGTGTTGGGGTGGGGGGTATCTTCGGTACTGATAGGTGTAAAACCTCGTTCATCGCCTACACCCCACGCACTGAGGCTGCTCATCATTATAAATTGGGTAGGTACATTATCGGTCTCTACAAGCGCCTCGGCAAAATTTTTTATAAAATCGTGATTGATACGTTCGAAATCGGCCGGATTTTTACACTTCGTGGCACCCAGATTATGTATTATATAATCCCAGCGACCAAACTCCGCTACATGATCGGTAAGTTGACGCAATAGAACCTCTTTATTTCCGAAGTTCAAGTCAATAAAATGTATGTGGTCATCGGTGAGATATTCGCGCGATGTAGAAGTTCTTACACCTGCCCATGTATCATATCCGCGACGCAGGGCCTCCTCTACTATGAAACCGCCTATAAAACCACCGGCACCTGTTATCAATATACGTTTTTGCATAATAAGCTGTGATGACTTTTTGAAATAGAGCCTTAAAAATACAACCTTTTATTTGTTCAGTCCATGAGTTTAGGTTAATTTTTACATTTTTCGACCACATAACCCGGCCAAAAGGCAATAATTACCATATTTTAAGCCATAATGTAGCTATCTTTTTTTTATCTTTGCGCTTGTATTTTGCGGCATTATGTGCCTATTACACGCATTATTATGAAACAATACACATTTTACAACAATCTTTTGGGCTGGTTGGCTTTCGCCATAGCAGCCGTAACGTATATCCTGACGCTGGAACCTACAGCAAGCTTTTGGGATTGCGGTGAGTTCATTTCGTCGGCATACAAACTCGAAGTGGGACACCCTCCCGGAAACCCCATTTTTATGCTTACCGGACGTTTCTTTGCCAATTTTGCGTCAGATCCTTCTCAGGTAGCATATATGATCAACATTATGTCGGCCCTATTGAGTGCAGCCACTATTTTGTTGTTGTTCTGGACCATCACCCGTCTTGCTCGTAAAATTGTTACGAAAGATAACCAAGATATGACTCTTGCACAGATGATTACCATTCTGGCTTGCGGTATGGTGGGTGCATTGGCCTATACTTGGAGCGATACTTTCTGGTATTCGGCCGTAGAGGGCGAGGTATATGCCTACTCATCGTTCTGTACGGCATTGGTTTTCTGGCTCATACTCAAATGGGAAGATGTAGCCGGTGAACCTCATTCCGACCGATATATTATACTAATCGCCTACATCATAGGTATATCTATCGCAGTACACCTGCTCAACCTGCTCACCATTCCGGCCCTCGTGTTGGTTTACTATTTCCGTAAATTCAACAACCCCTCCACCAAAGGCGCTTTATTGGCACTCTTGGCCTCATTTGCCGTCATAGTGTTCTTGCTCTACGGTCTTGTTCCGGGATTTGTAAAAGTGGCAGGCTGGGCCGAATTGTTGTGTGTAAACATACTCGGTATGCCTTTCAACTCGGGTGTCATACTCTATTTCTTCTTGGTTATAGCTTGTATTGCCTGGGGACTGTACGAAACATACAAACAAGACAATATATTACGTCTGCGACTATCATTCCTCATCAGTATCGTATTGGTGGGTATGCCCTTTATTTCGAGTAAAATATTTATAGGAATACTCATTTCCATAGCTTTGGCCGTATATCTGTTTTCGAGCAAGAAACTTCCTATACGTCTGCTCAATATGATACTGGTATCGATATTGGTCATCTTCATAGGATATTCGTCATACGCCGTCATCATTATACGTTCGTCGGCAAATACTCCTATGAACCAAAATTCACCCAAAGATATTTTTGCACTGGCAAGTTATCTCAATCGTGAACAATACGGACAGACACCTCTACTTTACGGACAGACCTTTGTTGCCGACGTCGATCGCAATATCGATGGCTCACCTAAATATTCCGAAGGTGGCGCTATATGGGCAAGAACCATAAAAAAATCGAAAAGCGAGGACGATAAATACGAAGTAATAGACCACAAACGCGACTATAAATATATACCCGAACTCTGCACGGTATTTCCGCGTATGTACAGCAGCGATAGTCGTCATATTCAGGGCTACAAAGAATGGTCGGGTTTCAAAGGTGAACCTGTAACCGTAAAAGGTCGATCATATCGCAAACCTACTTTTGCCGAGAATTTACGTTTCTTTATCGACTATCAGGTGAATTTCATGTATTGGCGTTACTTTATGTGGAACTTTGCCGGTCGTCAGAACGATATACAAGGTAATGGCGATGTAGCCTATGGTAACTGGATTACCGGTTTCGACTTTATAGACAAACACATGGTAGGCGACCAAAATATATTACCCACCGAGTTGAAAGAAAACAAAGGTCACAACGTGTTCTACTTGTTACCTCTCATTCTCGGATTGATAGGACTTTTCTGCCAACTCTATTCCGGTAAAAAAGGTATTGAAAGTTTCTGGGTGGTATTTTTCTTGTTCTTTATGACAGGACTTGCCATTGTATTATACCTCAACCAGACGCCTTATCAACCTCGTGAACGCGACTACGCCTATGCAGGTTCATTCTACGCTTTCGCTATATGGATAGGACTGGGTGTAGCCGGTATATACAAACTATTGTCAAAAAAAGTAAATCCTACCATATCGGCCACATTAGCTACCATCATTTCTATTCTTGTACCTATACAAATGGTAGGACAGACATGGGACGATCACGACCGTTCGGGACGTTATACCTGCCGGGATTTCGGTAAAAATTACCTTACATCTGTCGATGAGAATGGTATCATTTTCACCAATGGCGATAACGATACATTCCCCTTGTGGTACGCACAAGAGACCGAAGGCTATCGCACCGATGTGCGTGTATGTAACCTCTCTTACCTGCAAACCGATTGGTATGTGAGCCAAATGAAGTCGCAAGCCTATGGATCAGATCCTATGCCATTGTCGATGAAAGAATATCAATATGGAAATAAAAAACGCGAATATGCTCATATCATCGACCGTGTAACCAATCCTATTTCCGTAAAATCAGCTCTGGATTACTATCTCTCCGACGAACCGAGAACAAAAAATATACCCGGTTATGGTGAGGTAAATCACTTCCCATCGGGCAGACTCTATGTAAATGTAGATTCGAGTAAGGTAGCTAAATCGGGAATAGTACCCGAAGATTACAAAGAGGATATTGTAGATCGTATGGAATTCAATTTCGATGAAAATAAAAATACATTGATGTTGAACGAAATAACCATACTCGACCTTATCAGTACCAACGCCGAACAGGGTTGGAAACGTCCTATCTATTTTGCCTCTACGGTCGATCCCGGTCTCTTTACCGAAACAGACAAATATTTCATGCGCACCGGTATGGCTTATAAGATTGTACCTGTAGAGCTTCCCAACAACGGTAGATACAGCGTAGATTCTGAAGAAATGTACGACAACGTGATGAACAAATTCGAGTGGGGCGGTATCGATACCAATCCCGATATATACCTCGATGAAACCATTCGTCGTATGTGTTATTCCTACCGCATCATGTTTACCGACCTTGTAGAACAACTCATCATAGAAGGTAAGCACGACAAGGCACTGAAAGCGCTCGACTATTGTATGGAGAAAATACCCGAAACAGCAGCTCGACACAATTATATTTCTGTACCCTTAGCTATGGCTTACTACAACCTGGGCGAAAACGAAAAAGGTAAAGAATTGCTTACCAAAATAGCTGATAATTGCGTAGAATATGTTTCGTGGATAAATACTCTTACAAAAAATCAGAAACGTTCGGTAATGCGTGACTATACCTACAACGAAAGAGCTCTGATGGAACAAGCCATTCCCTTGTTCTATCGTGCCGGTGACGAAGAGAGCGGTGTGAAATATTTACAAAAAGCTTCCGAAGCCGGAGTAGAAGCCGGTAAATATTACAATCGTAAATAAGAAATTGTATATATTAGGGAAAGAGTGAGGTAGTAGATACTTCACTCTTTTTTTATAGCAGTGCAGCATCTCTACATACTTTTGCGTCTTATAATTGTAAACAAACTGTTACAATATGTTTATAGAACGTCCGCCACTTTTCTATCGAATGCTCTATCCCGAGACGATATGGCGATTACCATGCAAAGAAAAGACCATATATCTGACTTTCGACGATGGTCCGGTACCCGAAATAACACCTTGGGTACTCAATCTGCTCGACCATTATGATGTGAAAGCTACTTTCTTCTGTGTAGGTGAGAATGTGGCTCGTAACACCGAATTATATGCCGAAATATTGAAAAGAGGTCATCACACAGGAAATCATACCATGAATCATATACAGGGTATAAAATATAATACCCGCGATTACCTACGTAATGTCGATGCCGCAAACGAACTTATACACAGTGTACTTTTCCGTCCTCCTCACGGCCATGTACGTTTTGCCCAAGCCCGTAAATTACGTGCCCGATATAAAATCATTATGTGGGACGTAGTAACGCGCGATTACAGCAAAAAACTTACCGGCGACGAAGTATTCAATAATGTAAAGAAATATACCCGTAATGGTTCGGTCATTGTATTTCACGACTCATTGAAAGGTCAGAAAAATTTACGATATGCTCTACCCAAGTCCATAGAATGGCTGAAAGAGCAGGGCTATACTTTCGGACTTTTATAAAAATAGAAAACCCCACGATTGCTTTATATTTCATCGTGGGGTTTTCTATATATATATCTTCAGTTATTACAAACCGAGTTTTGCTGATATATCGAGCATACGTTTTATAGGTAATACAGCCTTTTCAGCAATAGTTTTATCCACTATGATTTCGGGAGTTTCATCACGCAGACAATCACGCAATTTTTCAAGCGTATTCAGTCGCATATAATTACACTCATTGCAAGCACATGAGGCATCTTCGGGCGGTGCAGGTATAAATTCTTTATCGCTGCACTGTTTTTGCATCTCATGCAATATACCCGACTCGGTAGCCACTATAAACTGTTTCTTATCCGATTTCACGGCATATTTCAGTAAAGCCGCCGTAGAACCCACTTTATCGGCCAATTGCAATACTACCTGTTTACACTCGGGGTGAGCAAGTACCTCGGCTTCGGGATATTTCAGTTTCAATTCCAAAATTTTCTCTACCGAGAACTGTTCGTGTACATGACAAGCACCATTCCACAATTTCATATTGCGACCGGTAACACTATTTATATAATTACCCAAGTTACGATCGGGGCCGAAGATAATTTTTTCATCTTGCGGGAAACTTTCCACTATCTGACGCGCGTTGGTCGATGTCACCACCACGTCGGTATGAGCCTTCACAGCAGCCGAGGTATTCACATAAGATATGACCGTATGACCCGGATTAGCCTTTATAAACTCGGCAAACTCATCGGCCTTACAGCTATCGGCCAGCGAGCAACCGGCATTCATATCGGGCACAAGAACTTTCTTATCGGGACATAATATTTTGGCCGTCTCGCCCATGAAATGCACTCCACACATCACTATTATATCGCAATCGGCCTTTGCCGCCCATTGCGCCAAAGCCAGACTATCGCCTACAAAATCGGCGATGTCTTGTATTTCGCCATATTGGTAGTAGTGAGCCAATATGATTGCGTTTTTCTGACGACGAAGATTCTTTATCTCTTCCACCAAAGAATTTTTGTTTTCCGGCACAGAATGTGAATTACAGACATTCATCATATAATTATATTTTATTTTTTTCTTTGAAGAACTTTATGCTGATAATAATACCCTGTTGATAATACTAATAACTTTTAAGGCTTTTGTTTGCTTTTTGAGTTATAAGATTGGAATGTAACTTACCATAAGATTACAAACTATTTATTACTCTTATAATAAGTATATTACAAATTTTTTCAACAACTGTTTATAATCGGCAAAGTTAGAAAAAATCTTTTATATGCTATCAAAAAAGCTGTTTATTTGATGGAGTATATTTCAATAAAAAAAAGATGATTTATTTTTTGTACGCTTACGAAAGTGGTATATATAGAACTATTTTTGTTTTCTGGTGTGTTTTTCTATAAAATTTTTACGGGTTTTTATACACACTTTATCAACAGATATAAACAAGTATATTCACGATTTTGTTCGCAAACATTTCATAGAATTGTATAATTTGTAATTAACCCCATCTTTCACTATCTTTGCATGGAGAAAAGATTGTTATATTAGTTATGAAGAAGAAAAGTATATTGGATATGCAACGTATTACGGTAGAGGAATTTCGTAATTCCGAAAAAATACCCTTGATAGTAATACTCGATAACGTGCGTAGTCTCAATAATGTTGGTTCGGTTTTTCGCACGAGCGATGCTTTCAGAGTGGCTGCAGTATGTTTATGTGGTATTACGGCTACTCCACCACACCCCGAGATACACAAGACCGCCTTGGGTGCTGAGGAGAGTGTAGAGTGGTTTTATTACGAAAATACGGTGGAGTTAGTAGATAAATTACACAAAGAAAATTATATAATCTACGCCATAGAACAGGTGGAAAACAGTATATCTTTACTCGATTTACAGCTTGATAAAAACAAAAAATATGCCGTCATATTGGGTAATGAGGTGAAAGGGGTACAACAAGCTGTGGTTGATAGATGTGATGAAAGTATAGAAATACCTCAATATGGTACGAAACATTCCTTGAATGTATCTGTAACAGCCGGATTGGTAATTTGGGATTTTTTCAAACAACTATTTTAATAAAAATAGAAATATAGTATAGTGTGATATTGATTATAGAGTATGGATAGTTTATAACTGTCCGTTCTCTACGAGTATCACTATTTCTTCGAGTATTTTGTCTTTGCCATCGGGCTCCCATTCCTTGCGCAGACTTACACCGAACATACTACCGAAAGTCTGCCAAAAAGTGGCTCTGAATCCCCCTAAAAAGGCTTTGATAAGTTGGTAAGAAGATTGATTACATTCCCTGTCGATGAGTCTTATCAACAAACGAGCTTGGTTATAAGTGAAGTTTTTCAATACCGGTTTATACTCCTCGAACAGCTCTTTTTCCATGCGTTTGAGGTGTTTGTTTCGTTCCTCTTCGGGTAAGGTCTGTATATATTCATATGTCTCTATGAGCGCGTTATGTACGAGCTTGGCATAGGGTAGTACTTTTTTTACGTCTCTCACGTTTTTCCAATAGTATTCTTTCTCTTTTTTGTTTTTGAATACTCGTTTCGGAAAACAATATACCGGACGTGTGATGATGAGTGTAGCCGTGTCGCCATATTCGGTAACGATACGTGTTATACGTTGATAATATCTCGATTGTTGGGCATAAACCGATATACTGCCCGACAAACAAATTATCAATGTAAATATTATGCTACAAAGTCTCTTCATAGATACAAAAGTAATGTATTACTCTCTAAAAATGAGTGAAAAAACAAAATTTTCTATTTTTTTGGCAGTTGATAAGTTGTTGATATACTATTTATAAATATTATTTTATTAAAATTATAATACTGACTATGAATATATTAATATTAAAAAATGATATTATAAACTATTGTTGATAAACAAATATCGTTTCAGTATAAAACATAAAAAATATAAAATTGTATCTTTGTTCTTACGAGTTTGTTAGAACTATAAAGCATCAGTATATAGTATGGCTACAGCGTTGTTTCATGATATAGTGTTTGGACCGGTACATAGTCGTCGGTTGGGTATATCGTTGGGAGTAAATCTGCTTCCCGGCGATGGTAAAGTGTGTTCATTCGATTGCATTTATTGTGAATGTGGTTATAATGCCGAGCGACGTACCGCACATAGATTACCTACGCGCGATGAGGTGCGTGAATCGCTATACCGGAAACTTTACGAGCGTCACAATAATGGTGAAAAGCTCGATGTTATCACCTTTGCCGGTAATGGTGAACCTACTATGCACCCGCAATTTGCTACGATTATCGACGATACGATAGCCTTGCGCGACACCTATTTTCCCGAGGCCAAGGTGAGCGTGCTTTCCAATTCTACTCGCATAGATCGTAAAGAGGTGTTCGACGCTTTATGTAAAGTAGATAACAATATACTGAAACTCGACTCTGTTTTCGACGATACCATCAGACTTATCAATGTGCCGGTAGCCTCTAAATTCTCGGCTGCTGAGCTGATAGACCATTTGTGTCGTTTTGAGGGCCGACTCATTGTGCAAACCATGTTTTTGCAAGGAACTCACGAGGGGAATGTCGTAGATAATACTACCGAGAGAGAGGTATCGTCATGGTTACAAGCTCTACAACGCATAGCGCCACGACAGGTGATGATATATACTATCGATCGCGATACGCCCGAACAAAATCTGCACAAAGCCTCGCCCGAAATACTCGACGCAATAGCTCTCCGCGTAAAATCATTAGGCATAGATACCACTGTTTCGTACTAAGGTACAAATATTTTGTAGGCAGTTTCGTTATAGTGTATGATATATATACCCGATGATAGATTTATGGGTATATTATTATTATTTGTCATACATTTGTATATATTTCTACCGCTCAAGTCATATATATACAAAATTCCTTTATTGCAATCTTTTATGTATAAACTTCGGTTATTGTGAGTATATGCAATATTTTCGTTAGATATGTTTTGTTGCGGTATAGCCGATGTTGTTTCGTCTATTATACCTTTTAATGTAATTTGGTCTATACAAATACTTCCTTGTCCCGACAAAATACCTTCGAACATTAATTGACATTGCAACATTTCTCCATCAAACGGTATAGTAATTTGTGTCCACACATCGTCTATTTCTGTAAGTGATTTCAAAATAGACCATTCTTCATCAGTTGATTTACGGTAATATATATTAAAAGTTGCATTGGATAACAATGAAAAATTCTTAGAGTATATGTATAGTGATAATTCTTTTATAATAGTTTTTTCATAATGGTATAAAGGTGTTATCAATCTGCTTCTATTAATAGAGGTGCTTGTATTTTTTAAATATATATAATTATCATTATCCATTGGAGAAGGCAAATATTTATCTTTTAATAAAGACGAACTCATTGAATAAAAAACATTCCATGAATTGTTTCCATTCAATGTTTCATTTTGCCAGTCTTCGGGTAAGTATGATTGAGAAAAGGTTTCTTTTACAAGTTCTTTTTCTATGTAGTTTTCAAGAGTTATATCATCATTGTTTAATTCTTTAATTTTTAGTGATATTTGTGGTATATTTCCGTACCATGAAAATATTGCGGGGGTTGAATAGGTACTCCATTCACTATTATTGCTTGTACCGGGGAAAGGACAACCATCGCTGTTGATATTTCCATAGTTACCATTTTCGGGTGTTATGTATTTCGACGATGCACATACAATATAGCAACCTTGCGGGTGAGTAGAATTTATAGTGTTTGTTTTAGCTAAGTATGTGATATTATTGTGTATGTGATATATAAGAAGACCTTTACCGGGATTACCTATGTCGAATCCGTCGTAACTTCTATTTTCGAGTAAATAGTAATCTCCACCCGGCATATCGAGCCGATAAATATATTCTTTATTGAAATTCGAAGGTTTCAGTACAATTTCATTTGTATTATCTATTTCGGTAGGTATTATCCAACCGAAATTATAAGCCTTTACGTAGGGATTGAAATTGGCAGGAGTGATGCCGTCGTTGTTCCAGCTTCCCGAAGCCATAATATCCCAATTTCCGGTTCCCTCATAATTTCCACCTATATTATCATCTGTGTCGTAATAATCCATAGCTCCCAAAGCGTGCCCCATTTCATGACAATGTACACCTATACGTGAAATACCTGTTCCACTATTATATCTTAATTCGGGAGCACAAGAATATTTATCTATTTTCATATCTTGCATTACGATAGTAGGGAAAGTAGATTCATGTGACCAAATAGCATTACTTGAAGCACCGGCTTCCTCTCCGTAACCGGCAAATACGATATGTATATTATCGACATATCCGTCGCCGTTGTAATCGTAATTACGAAGATTTATATCTTCAATAGCTTTGTTTACAGCCTCGGTAAATAGTTCATAAGGTGCTGTATCATTTCCGTTATTGCCTATGTTTTTTCCATAATGGCTCATGTTATATTTTGCCGTATATGGACCTGCAATATCACACGTAAAATTTAATTGACCGTATGAGGCATATTCGAAATAATCTCTTACACTGCCGGCGGCACCATCGTCGCTGTATCCTCTTTCATTGAATAAAGCATAAAAGTCATCATAACTTTTGGTAAACTTCACATCGGCAAACTCCATAAGTATAACAAGAGCTTTACGTTCGCCTGTTATGGGTGATATGATTGTGTTGTGGGTTTCTGTATTAGAGCGTTGAATAGTTTTTTTTATACGAATAGGTATATTTTTATTAAGTGATGGTAGAAATTCATTCAGTTTTGCAGGACTATCTGATAATTTATATGCCGATAGAGTGGCATACCCCTCGGAACATTCCTTGGCGTAGTACCACTCATCGGCATTACGTAGTAAAGTATAATTATCGTCTGTTGTTGCCCATTTGTTGGTTTCATCACCTTGTAAAGTGATGTAAATTGTACGATGGGGCGTTACTACTTTTATTTTATATGGATATGCCGGTATAGCATATGTGTTAATTAATGGTAATAATACGCATATCAAACATATAATTATACGTTGCATTTTTTAGTTTGTAAACAACTATTTTTTTGTAAATATTTCTGTAGAATCTGTTTTGTCAGTTAATATTAAAGTATTATCCGAGAATGATACATGATATTGTTCCATATATGAAGTGGCATCTTTGAATGTTAAAAATAAGCGGCTATTTTCTGCATCATACACATAAGTGCCACTATATTCTTCAACTCCACTACCCATTTGTCCGTCAATTTTTGTTATGTATTTTTCTTCGAAAGTGAGGTCTTTAGAAAATGTTAATCTATGGATTTTTGTTCCATCTAAGTATTGATATACCTTTTCCCAAGTACCTACTATAGGATTGATATCATCATCATCATCACTACAAGAGGTAAAAGTCATACCCATTCCGATAAAGGCTATCAACATAGCCCAAAATCTCATTTGTTTCATTTTTTATGTTTTTTATAAGGTGAATAAATATTTTTTCGCAAAGATATAAAATAAATAATATAGAAAACAATACTATTCAATAAAAATAAATTATTTTTAACATTTTAGAGCGTAATTGACTATTGTTTAATATATTAAAAAAATGACCAATATTATATAACATACCTTTTCAAAAGTGATTTTTTCGGAAAAGTTCGTTTTTGAAAAAGTATTTTTCTATATTTGTTGCAAGCAACGAATATAGAGAGTAATATATTATGATGAAAATAAGAGTGTGGCTTGCTGCGATGGTGGCAGTGTTGTGTGTTTCGTGCGGAAAAATAACTAATCCTGTAGATATATTTGTGTACAACGGAGAGAAATTACCGCTCGAAATGCAGAAAGAGCGTATATTTTATGGTAGTATGTTGCAACCAACTATGGTAAACGATAAGATGCAGGTAGTTGTTCCCGAAGGCTGTGAAATACCACAGGTATATATTGAATATGTAAACGACTATACCGCTATGATCAATGGTTATATATCGCGACTGCAACAGGATAAAAAAGCCGATTTAGCATTGATTATAAACAATAATAATGTAGAGGATATAGTATTGTTTGACTATATGAAACGGCAGAACGATACGATAGCCATGACACTGAGTCGCGAAGAGGCTGCCGCGATAGGTATGTCGCTCGATAATTACGATAAACAGATAGAGGTACTTACTCTATTCAATGCCGATACCACATTCCGTGCCGAAACTATGGAACGCACAGCTATATACACCAGTATATTTTTGAATCACAATGTATTGAAAATAATAGAAGAAAATATTTTCAATAATATAGAGAATGATTTCAAGACTTTGAACGAGAAATATAAAAACAGTTTGTAAAGGATTTCTTGTTTACATAGAAAATTAATACCTTTGTGCCATAAGAAATCAACAGCGCTTTCGGAACTTATTTTACACATATCGACAGTATAGAGGTATCGGCATTGTATAGTGATAACGATGTCGATAGTTATAGATGTGTACACCTTTATCATTGCAAGCATAGCTTCTATATGCGGACTTAGGATAAGGAGCTTCTTATTTTTTTTCAAAAAGAGTATAATCAAAATCAAACTATCGAAAATCATTCAAAAATATAACTATGGGACTTATGTTTCTATACCTTTTCGTAGCATTGGGTATATCATTTAGTTGTTCTATTTTAGAGGCGGTATTGCTATCGACTCCTATGTCGTTTATCTCCATGAAAGAGCAAGAAAGTGGAGGAAAATCGGCTCAACTACTCAAAAAATACAAACAAAATATAGACAAACCTATCTCGGCTATATTGTCGCTCAACACCATAGCTCATACCATAGGTGCGGCGGGTGTGGGTACCGAGGCCACCAAAATATTCGGTGAAGCCTATTTTGGTATCATATCGGGTATACTCACACTGCTCATATTGGTGCTTTCTGAAATTATACCCAAGACCATAGGGGCCAACTATTGGCGTCGTATGGCCCTATTCTCGGCTCAAGCCATACGTGTGATGGTATATGTATGCTATCCGTTGGTATTACTATCGGAGTTGATAACACACATTTTCAGTCCTCGCAAGAAAGAGGCTTCGGTCAGTCGCGAGGAGGTCTCGGCCATGGTGACGGTAGGCGAGGAGGAAGGTGTGTTCCAGTCCAAGGAAAACAAAGTGATACAGAACCTAATACGTCTTAATAATGTGAAGGTAAAAGATGTGATGACACCGCGGGTAGTGACGGCCGTAGCATCGGAAGAGATGACACTGCGCGAATTTTACGATGAGAAATCATATCGATTCTATTCACGTATTCCGCTCTATGGCGACAACAAAGACTACATTACAGGTTATGTGTTGCGTCGTACCGTGCTCGAAAACCTTACAGAGGATAAGTTTGATATGAAGCTGAAAGATATACGCCGTCCGATGCCCTATTTTTCGGAAACTAAATCGGTATCGACCGTATGGGAAAAGATGCTCGAGCACAAAGAGCAGATAGCTCTCATTGTCGATGAATACGGCTGTTTCAGGGGTATTATCACTATGGAAGATGTAGTAGAGACCATTTTCGGTCTCGAAATCATAGACGAGACCGATACCGTGGTCGATATGCAACAATTGGCTCGCGACCGCTGGAATGCCCGTATGGAGCGCTATAAGTCTATGTAAAGGAAAAATATTTATGTACACATTCAAATCACGTATCGATTCTCTGCTCTATTATCCGTCGATAGGTATATTGGCTATCTTCACGTTTTTTTTCTTGTGGAAAAGTTATATCGTAGCGTGGATTGTATTCATGCTATGGCTTATATATCTTGTAGCCAAGGTGACAAACACCTCTTATGTGATACATGACGATGGTGTGTTGTCGGTACGATCGGGCTATCTCTTGTCGCGTACTATCAATATAAGCGATATAAAAGCAGTAGAATCATATCGTGGAAAGAAATTCAAGTTGAGTTATGCTCTATCGGTCGATGGATTACTACTTACACTCACCGATGGTTCTACACTGTATATTTCACCCCGGAATAAAGAGCATTTTTCCTTTATTCTTCATCGCCATAATCTTAATATATCAGTAAGAATTTAGGAAAACGCAGTTTTTTCGAACCTATTTTTATAGGAAAACGCAGTAAAATATATGTAATACGCTATACAATAATATCTTAATAAAACTATATTTCGGGGCCGTCGGTGATGTAGTTGAAGTAGTCGAATAGGGCGGTTCCGGCATCGGTGAGGG
This sequence comes from Coprobacter sp., assembly GCA_017462265.1. Classification (GTDB taxonomy): domain Bacteria; phylum Bacteroidota; class Bacteroidia; order Bacteroidales; family UBA11471; genus Caccoplasma. Next base: position 89,733 of record JAFTRN010000036.1, read on the forward strand.
TATTGTAGGTGTACACACCCACGCGGGTACCTTTCCAACTTCCGAATTTCAGGGAGTAGGCATCTCCCACGTCGGTATAGTGGTGTCCATCAGCGCTGTATGAGAGTTGATGTTTGTTATCGGGATAGTCTATCGTGGCTCGCAGGTATATAATTTTACCTTTTACAAGTTGAATTTTCTCTATCGTACCATCTTTTTCGAGGTAGAGATATTTTTTACCTTCTTCACACATTACGCCTATACCATTGAAAAGGTTTCCGTTGCATAACAATCCGGCACGCTGTCCGTCGGCGAGTTTCGACACATCAAGACGTGTGGTAGCTACCGAATGATAGCCCATGGTTTTCTGTGTAAGCATATTGTGCGACATTTTCAAGCAGTCGGCCCGTAGGGCTTTGAGTGAAAGCCAACCTTTGCGCTCGGTGAGAGATACGGCTTGAGGATAGGGATTATGGTTGTATTGCCATTGCAATCCGAGTGTAGGTGAGGAAAAATCGTCGCTTGTCTGTGGCAGGGTGATGGGCGCAGAGGTGTGAACATTTGGTTTCTTCCAGGTATATACCGGTTCGCCTATACCATTCATATCCATATCCACACCTATTACGGGCCAACCCTCTTTCCAATGTGCCGGTTGCAGGTGTACCACGCGACCTATAGGTTCTATAAATTGGAAATGATAAAACCACCATTCTCCCTCAGGAGTATCAACGAGCGCGCCCTGATGAGGTCCGTTTACGATTGTAGAGCCTTGTTCCAACACCACTTTTTTCTCGTAAGGACCATAGATGTTGCGAGAGCGCAGTATGGTCTGCCATCCGGTACTCACCCCGCCTTCGGGAATACTTATGTAATAATATCCATCACGTTTGTGAAATTTGGTACCCTCGGCTACCGGGCCGGTATATACCGTCACACCGTTGTCGAGCAGTTTACGACCATCGGCACTCATGCGATGTATGATGATGGGACCTGCGCCGTGGCGACTGCGACCGAGGTAGGCGTTTCCGTCATCGTCCCATAGTGGGCAGGGATCTTCCCATTTTTCAACTTTTTCTACCAGATGCAGAGGCGACCACGGTCCATGAGGATCGGTTGCCGTGCTCATAAACAGCCCTTCGTGAGGGGTACAGAAGAATACCCAGAATTTGCCATCGTGATAGCGAATGGAAGGAGCCCATGAACCACCGGCAAAACGTTTGTTGTGGTCCCACTCGGGATAGTCAAATCGGTCATAGACTTGGCTGATAATGGTCCAGTTTACCATATCGGTCGATTCCAGTACCGGCATACCTATGTAGTGAAAGTCCGATGCCACCATGTAATACTTATTGCCTACACGTATCACGTCGGGATCGGAGTAGTCGGCATTCAATATGGGGTTGATATAGGTGCCGTTGCCTTGGTCTCCCCACGGTCTTGTATTTTGCGCTTGTGTGGTGTGTAGGGTGAATATAAACAGTAGTAGGGAGAGAAGGTTTTTCATAGGATTATGATTTGAGGTGAAATAAGAAGTCGAAACCTTGTTTTTTGAAGCCGTAATAATTTTTTCAAAAAAATTTAAACAGCTTCTAATTATCTTACAACTACAAACTTGGCGACCACACCCTCGCCGCCATTATCGACCGAGGCAAATACGAGGTACACGCCGCTATGCAGACGATCGCCGTTGCGGGTACGTCCGTCCCATACAAGTTGTCCGCCGGTAGAATAGTTTTGGTAGATAAGATTTCCGGCCGTATCGGTGATTTTCACCAAGGAATTTTCTTGCAGTCCGGTGACGGTGATACTGCCGTCGTAGTCGGGACGTACCGGATTGGGAAATACGTAAACGTCGGAATAGGAGGTTTGTGGCTCGGTGGCCTCGGCACGAAACGATGCTAACCCGCCTTCAGTGGCGAAAAATACCTCTCCGGTCTCGGGGTGCACGGCTATGTCGTAGATATTGTCAGAAGGTAGCGGAGAATTTTCGCCGGTGAAGTGGTAGATGGTTTCCTGTCCGTCGGCACTTGTGAGATATGCGCCCGAACTTTTCGTACCGAACCATTTGCGATTTCCCCCATCGACGGCGATAGCCTGTATTATTTCGTCGTTGAGCAGATAGTCGGCCAGATTTGTACCATCGTTACGGGCTATTTTTATGCGGTTACAGGTAAATCCGGAACTCATATAGTTGTCGGGATTGGTAATGACAGCGGTTCCGCGGTTGGTGGCGAGCCATAGTTGTCCGTCGCGATCCTCGGCTATCTCGTAGAATATCGTACCATCGATAGTCTCTCCGTTTTGGTCGGTAAAGGTCGTAAACCTGCGGGTACGATCGTCACCTATGGCATCGGTACCGTTGGTATCGAATGCGAAAACGAATGAATTACCTTTGGGGCATACCACCCATTTGGTATCGGAGTGCTTGGGTATCAATACTTGATGCAGGTCACGCAGATTTTTCAGTTCGTTGTAGGGGAGGGAAATCCAACTGCCATCGCGTTTCATTACATACATACCGCAGTTGTCGCTGTAATTGAGTATATACAAGTTTTTATCTCGGTCGAAGGCCAATCCGCTTGCTTTGTTCGACCAATTCTGATTGGTTCCCAATATACTGTTGGTGTTGTTCCACGCCGTGTCGTAGGCGTTATCGGTAAATCTGTACAGGCCCTCAATCCATGTACCTACGTAGAAGGTCTCTTTGTCGTCGGGATCGACTACGATGTTATATGTTGTGCCCCAAGTATTATTGGGTTTTCTGTGACAGGGTACATCTTCGGGATAGATATTACTCCATTTTTCATCTTCAAGTATCGATATATACCCATCGACTTGTTGATTATCGTTGAGGGCACCCACGCCGGCAGGCGATACATACACACGACCGTTGGCAATGGTGAGCGAGAAGGGATTATACACCTTTTGATAATTTCCGCAATCCACCTCGTCGATGGCACTAAGGGCCGAGGCGTCGTCGTATCGCAATGCAACGACACTGTTTTCGGCGATGCACCACAACAGGTTCTGAGTATTGATGCACGACACATCTACCGGAGTGTAATCGGTCGATGCGAACGAGATTTCCTGTGTAGGCTGCAATGCTTTATCGTATAGCTTTATTCGGTTTTCGGTCGTTTGGAATAAGAAACCATCGGGTGTGCGGCCTATTTTTTGAATATTTTTGTCGCCGATGAATATTGATATTGAGCCCTCGGCACTGTACAAATATACATCGTTGTTTCCGTGCAGTAATAGCAAACCTTTGTTTGTGGGGATAATATCAACAATCGGATTTAGGGAGGAGACGACTTCCCAATTTTCGATATTGTAGGGCACATTGTCGATGTGGCAACGATACACTTTCGTGTCCTCACGGGTACAATAGATATAGTCGCCATGGCGGGAAGCGGCATATATCTTCTCGTTGAACGTGTAGGTGGTCTTTATTTCGCGTTTGGCATTGTTGAGTACCACTATACCAAAGTCGGTGGCGAGATAGGTCTCATCGCCGGCGAAAGATATATTGTTGATGTTTTTCGATGAGGTAAGCGTGGCGTTTTTGATGTAGGGCAGGTTGCGTACCGATTCGTTTTTTGTATTGATGAGGTCGATATTGCCATTGCTGTATGCTATGACGAGCATATTGCCGGTAGTGTCGGTAGCGATGAGCGAAATATTGTTGTCTGATAGTAGATTGAGACGCGACAATTCTCGTATTTCGCGGTCCTCTTTTCCGTAAGAATAGAGCGAGTAGTCGGCGAGGAAGAATACCTTGCTGTTTCCCTCGCATATCTGTTTAGGAATGCGAAATGTAGGGTACAATTCCCATTCACCCACGCGATTGATGGCCCGAATAGGGAATAGTAGAAAGAAAGATAATATTATGACGATAAAGTGTTTCATATCGATAGAATTAGAAAGGTTTTGTTCCCTATTTTACCGATGTGACAAGAGGTACTCTACCAATTTTTTCATGGCTCGGGCACGGTGGCTGATACTGTTTTTCATTTCATCGCCCATCTCGGCAAAGGTGAGTTCACTACCCTCGGGTACAAATATGGGATCGTAGCCGAAACCTCCTTTTCCACGACGTTCATCGATGATGCGACCGGCTATTTCGCCCTCAAAAATATGTTCCTCGCCATCGGCTACAAGAGCTATCACCGTGCGGAATCGAGCCGAACGATTGTCGATACCTTGGAGCTGGGTGAGTACTTTCTCCATGTTTTTTTCGGAGTTATGGGCTTCACCGGCATAGCGGGCCGAAAATACTCCCGGTTCGCCTCCAAGCGCGGTTATTTCGAGTCCCGAGTCATCGGCAAAACAATCGTAGCCATATTTTTCTTTGATATAACGCGCCTTGATGAGGGCGTTTCCTTCAAAGGTGAGGGCTGTCTCGGCAATATCGTCGTGACAACCTATTTGTTCCATGGCGAGTATCTCGAAAGATTCGCCCAGTATTTTACGTACTTCGTCGAGTTTATGGGCGTTGTTGGTGGCAAAAACAAGTTTTTTCATGTGATTATAACGATGTTATGCCTCGATTTATTGTTTATCGTATTGATACTATGCCTTTATTTTGTCAAATCCCTCACCATATACACCTATCACGTTCGATTGGGAGATGAAGGCGTGACTGTCGATTTGTTTTACCAGGCGGAAAATACTGTTCGATTCCGAGCGTTTGGCGAGAACTACGATTACTTTTTTGGGCTGTTTCGAATACCACCCCATACCATCGAGTATCGTTACTCCACGATGTATGTCGCTGTTGATGCGATTGGCTATCTCCTCGTATTTGTCCGAGAATATGAGCAACTGTATCGATTGACGAATACCGTTGATAATCATATCGCAGGTGTATGACGACACGGCCAGCACTATAAATCCGAAAAGTATCTTTTCGAAGCTGTGAAACAGCACATAAGAAGCTCCTATGATACATAAGTCGCAGTAGAGTATGGTACGTCCGAGCGATATGGGCTTGTACTTGTTTACGATGGCGGCTACGATGTCGGTACCTCCGGTACTTCCGTTGCGGGTGAACGCTATACCGATACCCACACCCGACAATATACCACCGATGACACACGACATGAAAGGTTCATCTTTCACCACCGGCTCGGTAATGAGGCTTTCGGCCAACGATATGAGAAATGTGGTCATTACCACGCCGAAAATGGAGCGTATGCAATATTGCCACCCGATGATTTTGATGGCTATAATCAGCAATATGGCGTTGATGGTGAAATAGGTGACAGGGATAGGTATCTTCAACCCGAAATATATCAACGACGAAAGACCGGTCGTTCCACCGGTTACTATCTCGTTAGAAACAAGGAAGGCAATCCACCCAAACGCGTAGCAGGCAAGTCCGAAAGTTATGACCGTGTAGTCTTTTATTTCGTCCCAAATATTAATGTGAGGATTGAATTTTATCATTATAATATAAAGGTTTAAGTTTTAGAGATTGTTTGTTTTTAACGGAGCAAAGATAGCGGAATTTTGCATATTGTATCAATTTTGGTTCGAGATTATTTATGTAAAAATAAAACGACTTCGAAGAAAGATTTTGTGACGGCTCTTTTGTAGTACGACAATAGGTATAAAGCCTTATACACAAGTGTTTTGGTCAAAAAGTACACCTTTTTTATACCGAAAAATCAACCATTTATACCGGTAAATCCTCTACAGAAAGTAATATAATGTCTATTTTTGCGTAAATAAAAACTCTAATTCCATGAAAGATTTAAGAAAAGTACTCAATTGTATCGTTCTGTTATCGATGCTGTGTGCAACCTCATTCGCACAAGTGGTGGCCCCTATACCTCAAGAGGTGTATCATGATGTACCATTTGATATGCGCGCGATAGAGTTGCCTCAATTTCCCGATTACAAGGTTTCTATCGTCGATTTCGGAGCCAAAAGCGGAAGTGATTTTCTCAATACCGAGGCTATAAACAGCGCTATACGCCACGTCAATGAGCGCGGTGGCGGTGTGGTGGCGATACCGTCGGGTATGTGGATTACGGGCCCGATAGAACTGCTGAGCAATGTGTGTCTCCATACCGAGAGCAACGCTTTCATACTATTTTCGCCGGACTATTCATTATATACGCGTCATGACGACAATGCTACCACCGGCCGTAAAAAATCGCAATCGCCTATTCATGCCTATAATGCCGAGAATATAGCTATCACCGGCGAAGGTGTGTTCGATGGAAACGGCAACGTGTGGCGTATGGTGAAAAAAGACAAAATGACCGAGAATCAATGGAAACAACGTATCGCGTCGGGTGGTGTGGTCGTAGGCGATGGCAAGATATGGTATCCCACCAAAGAACTTTCGCAGAGGGATTTCCGCCCCAATATGATACGATTGTGGGAGTGTAAACGTGTGTTGCTGCAAGGGGTTACATTCCGCAACTCACCGGCATGGTGCGTGCACCCTATTCACTGTGAGGAACTCACCTTGCATAAAATATCGGTCATCAATCCCTGGTATGCTCAGAATGGCGACGCCCTCGATATAGAGTCGTGCGACAGAGTATTGATATATGGTTGCACCATCGATGCCGGCGACGATGCCATTTGCATCAAGTCGGGAAAGGACGAGCCGGGACGTCGTCGCGGTTGGCCCTGCCGGAATGTCGTAGCTCGCGACAACGTGGTGTATCACGGCCATGGAGGTTTTGTGGTAGGTAGCGAGATGAGTGGCGGTGTGAAAAATATCTATATCGATAATTGCACGTTTATAGGTACCGATGTAGGTATTCGATTCAAAAGTACCCGCGGACGAGGTGGTGTGGTCGAAAATATCTATTGCCATCGCATCAATATGTTCGAGATAGCCAATGAGTGCATACTCTTCGACTTGTATTATGCGATAAAAAATGCCGATATATCGCAAGCCAAGCCGGTAGATGAGGGTACTCCCGAGTTCCGCAATATACATATAAGCGATGTGTATGGTGTGGGTGGTCGCCGGGCCATGTTTTTCAACGGATTGCCCGAAATGCCTATACGTGATATAACCCTGCGCAATATATCGATAACCGATACTAAGTCGGGGGCTGTATTGCGCCAAAGCAAAAACGTGGTGATGGAAAATGTGTCGCTCACGCCTCACGACGGAATTCCCATTACCCTGCAAAATGTGTCGAACGCTCTCATCAACGGCACCTCTATATCTAAAGTAGGTAACGAAATAAGAGAAATGAAATAAGATATAACACGTATGAAGAAATATATTTTACCGATGGCGCTTGTGGCTATAGTAGTGATGAGCGCGTGTACAAAATCGAATGATGGTTTTGTGAAATTGTTCAATGGCGAAGATTGGACCGGTTGGTATTTGAAAATTCGTTCGGGCGATTCCTTGATGGCGCAAAAGGTATATGCCATAGAGAATGGCATGGTACATGTGTTTGGCGACGCTTTCCCCGATTCTATAGAGTTGAATACCGGCGAAAATGCCACACATGGTCTCTTTTACAGTGAGAAAGAGTATAGCCGTTTTATATTCCGTTTTGAGTATAAATGGGGTATCAAGATTGCCAATAATTTTGACCAATGGCAGTATGATGCAGGGTTTTATTATCATGTAATCAATGATAAAATATGGCCCAAAGGTATGGAATATCAGGTGCGTTACAACCACATAACCGGATTGAATCATACGGGCGATATGTGGTGTAACGGTACACGATTTGATTGGACTTCGGGCCCCGAAAAACGCTTCTTGTGCGAGAATGAGGGTGGAAAGTTGCAAGAGCGTCGTGGTGGAGAACATAAAGCTAAACTTACGACCAACTTCCATGCGTTGGATAATGAATGGAACTCTTGTGAGATAATCGTTATGGGCGACAAATATGCTATTCACAAGCTGAACGGTGAGATAGTAAACATGGCGACCAATTTGAGCGTAAGCAAGGGTAAGATAGGTTTACAGTCCGAGACGGCCGAGATATATTATAGAAATATCTATATCAAGGAGTTCGACGAGGATATACCTATGGATAAGTTTCTAAAATAATACCGATGAGAACCCTATTTTTATCGCTCATATTGTGTGGCGCGGTACTTACGACATGGGCACAAAAGTCTATCGATGTACTCTATCTTACAGGTCACACCGATCGTTATCATTCGTGGCAGGTATTGTCGGAATACCAGATTGCATTGTTGAATGAGGCGGAAATATTTACTGTGGAAAAGGTCGTACTTCCCGACTCGGTAGCGGATATTCCCGTAAAGTTTTCCGATTACGACGTGGTGATATTGAACGTGAACGAAGTAAAATGGCACCCGCGTCTCAAAAAGAGTTTCGAACGCTATATGCGCAAGGGTGGAGGTCTGGTGATAGTACACGAGGCCGATAACGCTTTTCCCGAATGGAAAGAATTCAATAAAATGGTGGCTCTCGGCGGCTGGGGCAATCGTGCCGAACAGGCAGGACCGTTTTATTATTGGACAGATGCCGGCTATGTAACCGATTATACATCGCCCGGTACGGCCGGGAAGCATGGTCGCCGTGTACCTTTTGTAATTAATGTTCGCGATACGTTGCACCCCATTGTGAAGGGGTTGCCCGATAAATGGTTGCACGTCGATGATGAACTGTATGGCGATCTGCGTGGTCCTGCCCGCAATATTCATGTATTGGCCACGGCCTATTCCGAGACAAAGAGTGGCGGTACCGGAAAAGAGGAGCCGGTATTGTTCACGGTAAAATATGGTAAAGGCCGTGTATTCCATTGTGTGTTCGGACATACCAAAAAGGGTTTTGATAAGTCTCTGAGGAACATTGGTTATCAAATAGTCTTTGTACGAGGTACGGAATGGGCGGCCACGGGTAATGTTACATTGCCGTTACCGCAGTGCGAGTTATCGACCGATAAACCCACGTTGCGATCGTTGGAACAAATAACAGCTCCATAAAGAGATTCTTTTGCAAATGAAACAGGACGCCCACATCTCTGTCGAGGTGTGGGCGTTGCTTTATTTATAGCTTTTTGATCATGATGTCTTTGAATCGTATTTTGAGTTCATCGTTACGATGCAGTTGGAAAGCTATATGTCCTTTCGTTCCCGATTTTCGGGTTATATGCACATAGTCGTCGAGAATACCCATTCCGTCCCAATCGGAGCGTACGATGCCGTTCACGATAGTTTTGATGTGTGTGCCTCGGCATATTATGACCATTTCGTTCCATTCGTCACCCTTATCGGCAAATTTGAAAACATGTTCCTCGGGAGCATATTTTGCGGGCATATTCCAATTTTGTCGCGAGGGCGACAACCAGCGTTGTACTTCGTAGGTCTCGTCATATATCAGTCCGGTACGCCAGGTCATCGGCTCTTTGGGGTGAATATCTATTTGTGGGCCATTAAGCCACCCGCCTGACAATTCGGAATCGTAGTGGCTGCGGAATTGTACACCGCTGTTACCCTTTGATTCACGATAGGCTTGGAAGCGAAAGGTGAGTATGAAATCGTCGTATTGCTTATCCGATACCAGCCACACGTAATGATGTTTTTTGTCGCCTAACGAATTGCAAAGGATTGTTCCCTCATCGACGCTCCAGTACGATTTATCTCGGTCTTGTTGCCTACATTCGATATGCCAACCCGACAAATCTTTCCCGTTGAAGAGTGAGTTCCATTCGTGAGTTTTACAAGAGGTGAAAGCCAGTAAGGGCAGTAGAGCCATGGCCATACAGGATACTTTTTTCATGGTATGATATTTATGATGTTAATTATTGCGTGCATAGATAGTACAACGAGAAAAAATAAAAGCTGTTAAAAAAATGTTTACAACCCTACTTCGTTGATTGTAACAAAGATACGAAATGAGCAGAATAAAAACAAACTATTTTGATAAATATCCCCAAAAGTGTATAATGGCAGTAATTACATTTGTCCTATCATTAAAAACAAAAATACACAAATATGAAAAACAAAAAGAAAATTAAGCACAGTAATGGAGCGTTGAGAGAGTTTAGTCAAGAGGATAGGCTCAGAGAAAGCGTTTATGAAAATGTCGATATGTTGAGAATTTCTATACCTTTGTATCGAAACAAGGATAATTCTGATATGAGGGTTCAATTTTTTGATAAAGACTTTTCTCGGTTGGGAAATATTCAAGTTGGGAGTAGGCCGGAGCAGAAACCTATGAAACTGTAAAACGATTATTACAATGATAGGTAGGATAGAGATTTTTTTACAAATGATGTATAGGTATTTGTATATGATGTTTTACCATATACTTATTTCTATATTTTTCAAAAATAGGAGAAAATATCCATCGCAAGCCGATATACAAGCCTCTATCATGGTAGGGATACTTGCAGTGTCTCCTATATTCATATTGGGAAATTGTACTTTTGCCTATATGGGTTGGTGTCTGTTATATGATCAGAAAATATGGTTGGGCTTCATTTATCTGTGTGTAATAGTAGCTTTTCTTAAAAGTTTCGATTACAAAGAAGAATATGACGATATAAGAAGATATTTGGATAAAGTCACACATCGAGAAAAGGTGAAACAGGCAACGATAGTAGGTATAGTTTCTGTCACCCTTTTAATAGGAGATATTGTATCGCTTTTTATCGCTCTACATACCATATCGTAAAAACAGCAAGCGGTCGCTCAATAAGCGACCGCTTGCTGTTTTTAGGTATAAAGAATTGTTATTTGAATTCTTTCCAGCTCTTAATGGGCAGGTCTTCGAGCTTTGTAGAGCAGAATGCCTCGATGAATGCTCCTGCCAATCGGGCGTTGGTTATAAGGGGTATATTGTGGTCGATGGCCGCACGACGTATTTTGTAACCATTGGTCATTTCGTGCTTGGTGTAGTTCTTGGGCACGTTGATTACCAGGTCGAACACGTGGTTGGCTATGAGGTCCATCACGTTGTTGGCCTTATTTTCGTCGGGACGAGCGGCCTCTTTTACACCATCGATACCGTTTTCTATCAAGAATTGACGAGTTCCGGCGGTAGCATATATTTCATATCCCTTTTCGTGGAGCATGCGGCAACCATCGAGTAAATCGACTTTAGAGCGAGCCGAACCCGACGATACCATGACCGTCTTTTTGGGTATCGTGTAACCTACCGAAAGCATGGCAGCGAGCAATGCCTCGTTGAAGTCGTCGCCTATGCAACCTACCTCGCCGGTCGAAGCCATATCTACACCCAGAATGGGGTCGGCGGGTTGCAGACGGGCGAATGAGAATTGTGAGGCCTTCACACCGATGCAATCTATATCGAAAGCCGATTTATCGGGTTGGGTATAGGGTGCGTTGAGCATGATGCGGGTAGCGGTCTCGATGAAGTTGCGTTTCAGCACTTTCGATACGAAGGGGAAGCTACGCGAGGCACGGAGGTTACATTCGATTACCTTCACATCGTTGTTTTTGGCGAGGTATTGAATGTTGAACGGTCCGCTGATGTTCAATTCCTTGGCTATCTGACGACTTATTTTCTTGATGCGGCGGGCTGTCTCGAAATAGATTTTCTGTGCGGGGAATACGAGGGTGGCGTCGCCCGAGTGTACGCCGGCGAACTCTATGTGTTCAGAGATGGCGTATTCTACGATTTCACCGTTTTGTGCCACGGCATCGAATTCTATCTCTTTGGTGTTTTGCATAAATTGTGATACCACTACGGGGTATTCTTTCGACACATGAGCGGCGAGGGCGAGGAACTCTTTCAATCCGTCCATGTCGTAGCATACGTTCATGGCTGCACCCGAGAGTACGTATGAGGGGCGTACCAGCACGGGGAATCCCACTTTCTCTACAAAGGCCGTGATGTCGTCCATCGAGGTAAGCTCTTTCCAGGCCGGCTGGTCTATACCCAGCTGGTCGAGCATACTCGAGAATTTGTGGCGGTTCTCGGCGCGGTCGATGCACACGGGCGATGTACCGAGTATGGGCACTTGCTGGCGGTGCAACTTCATGGCGAGGTTGTTGGGTATCTGTCCGCCTACCGACACGATTACGCCGTTGGGCGATTCGAGGTCGATAACGTCGAGTACGCGCTCGAACGAGAGTTCGTCGAAGTAGAGGCGGTCGCACATATCATAGTCGGTCGATACGGTTTCGGGGTTGTAGTTCACCATTATCGACTTGTAACCCAGTTTACGGGCGGTCTGCACGGCATTTACCGAGCACCAGTCAAACTCTACCGAGCTACCGATGCGGTAGGCGCCCGAGCCGAGTACTACCACCGAACGGTCGTTTTTGTAGTAGGGAATATCGTGCTCGCTACCGTCGTATGTGAGGTAGAGGTAGTTGGTGAGGTCGGGGTGTTCCGAGGCTACGGTGTTGATACGTTTCACCGAGGGGAGCACGCCCAATTTTTTACGCAGGCTGCGCACACGGAGCAATTCGGCTTCGGGATTTCCTACGGGGTGCTCTACAAAACGAGCGATTTGGAAGTCGGAGAATCCGAGGCGTTTGGCTTCGCGCAATACCTCTTCGGGCAGCTCTTCGATGCGGTCGTAGGCCTCGAGTTTGAGCTTATAGTTGTAGATGTTTTGCAGTTTTTCGAGGAACCAGTGCGATATTTTGGTCAATTCGTGTATGCGTTCTACGCTATATCCGCGAGCGAAGGCTTCGGCCACGGCAAAGATGCGCATATCGGTGGGGTTGGCCAGCTCGTCGTCGAGGTTATCAAATTTTACGTCGTTGTTGCCCACGAAACCGTGCATACCCTGGCCTATCATACGCAATCCCTTCTGTATGATTTCTTCGAAGCTCTTACCGATGGCCATGATTTCGCCCACCGATTTCATGCTCGAACCGATGCGGCGCGACACGCCTACAAACTTGCTGAGGTCCCAGCGCGGTATTTTGCAGATGAGGTAGTCGAGATTGGGAGCGACATAGGCCGAGTTGGGTGTGCCCATTTCGCCTATTTGGTCGAGGGTGTAGCCGAGGGCCAATTTGGCGGCGACGAAAGCGAGGGGATAACCGGTGGCTTTCGAGGCGAGTGCCGATGAACGGCTCAGACGGGCGTTCACTTCGATTACACGATAGTCGTCGGTCTCGGAGTTGAAGGCATACTGTATATTACATTCGCCCACGATACCGAGGTGGCGTATCACCTTGCACGAGAGGGTTTGCAACATGGTGAGCTCTTCGTCGTCGAGCGAGCAGGTGGGGGCTACCACTATACTCTCGCCGGTGTGTATGCCCAGCGGATCGACATTTTCCATGCTTGCCACGGTGAAGCAGTGGTCGTTTTTGTCGCGTATGACCTCAAATTCTATTTCTTTCCAGCCCTTCAACGACTCCTCAACCAATATTTGGGGTGCATACGAGAAGGCATTTTCGGCAAGGGCTTTCAGTTCCTCTTCGTTGTTGCAGAAACCGCTACCCATACCGCCGAGCGCGTAGGCCGAGCGTATAATCAGGGGGAAGCCTATTTCGCGAGCGGCTTTGAAAGCGTCGTCCATCGATTCTACGGCGATACTTTTGGGTGTTTTCACCTCTATCTCGTCGAGTTTTTTCACGAAAAGGTCGCGGTCTTCGGTGTACATGATGGCCTCTACCGATGTACCCAACACCTGTACACCGTATTTGGCTAAGATACCTTTATTGTAGAGTTCTGTTCCGCAGTTGAGGGCAGTCTGTCCACCGAAGGCGAGCAATATGCCGTCGGGTTGTTCTTTCTTGAAAATCTCCTCTACAAAGTAGGGGGTGATAGGCAAGAAATACACTTGGTCGGCAATGCCTTCCGAGGTCTGAATGGTGGCGATGTTGGGGTTGATGAGAATGGTTTTGATACCTTCTTCCTTCATCGCTTTCAACGCTTGCGAACCGGAGTAGTCAAACTCACCGGCCTGTCCGATTTTCAATGCTCCCGAACCGAGTACAAGAACTTTCTTAATGGTCTGTTGCATGGTGTAGTAACGTTTTGTTGTTATATATTGTTTTCTTTCTTTTCCTAATCGATACGTATGCGCTGTCCTATCTTCAATGTGCGCTTGGGGCTTATCTTGTTGAGCCGGCACAGGTTGTTGATAGAGGTGCGGTATTTTTTAGCGATGGAGGTGAGGGTGTCGCCACGGCGCACACGATACACCGAGTATGACACACCGTTGGAGTAGTAGGTCTCGGTGCCGGCGCGGTAGGGTGCCGAACGGAACACAAACTCATCGCTATGTATGGTGTTGGTTTTGAAGTCGAATATCTCGTTGGGATTCAAGTCGAGCCCGAGAAAACGCACTTCGAAGTGCAGATGCGCGCCCGACGAGCGTCCCGTGTTGCCTCCCAATGCTATGGGGTCGCCTACCTTCACTATATCGCCCTCTTTCACGAGAAACCGCGACAAGTGACCATAGATGGTTTCGAGCCCGTTGGTATGGCGCATTACCACGTAGTAGCCATATCCGCGACGCTCGTAGTTGATGAGGCGCACCCGGCCCGCAAACGCGGCGCGCACGGTATCGCCCACGGTGAGTTTCAGGTCCACTCCGCGGTGCATACGATAGCGACGGAAACCATAGTCCGAGGTCAATCGGCCTATCACCGGAATACAATAGTTCGACACGTTCACGGCAAAGGTGTCCGGCAATTTTACACCGGCACGTTTATAAGGGTTCACCCAACGATTAACCCATACATCGCCATAAAGTTCACTGGCGGGGGCTATACCATACTCCTGTTCGAGGCGACGGCTGTATGTAGCCGAGTCGTCGATACTCAGCATCGAAGGCAGGTCTTTGTTTTTGGAGATATTTTGTTGCTGTATGGCTATATGTTTCTGAATACAAATATCGTCGGTCTGCGCCATCACGGGTATTCCCCACAGACCGAGCAGCATGGCAAAAACGGTGAATATCGTTTTGTCGATTCTCATCTTTTTATGTCTAATACTCAATAGGTTTACAATCCTACCACGGCATATTTCCTCACATTGGGAGGAATACCCGTAGGCATAAATTGTACAAAAGTAGCTATTTCTCTCTGAAAATACCGCATTTCCTCACCGATTTCTGCAATTTTTTCAATTTATATGGCTTTTTTCACTTCCGAGACCTCCGAAACAGTAACGATGAAATCGCAGAGGCCGAGAATTATTTCTCGAAAAACATAAAATAACAAATTACTTTTCCTACCTTTGTGAAAAGTACGATTTTTCAAAACAGAAAACGCCATATTATGAAAACACAAAAGATTGTTGAAATTTTCGCATCAATGAAAGGAATGAAATTGTGTGCTACGATACTATTGCTGTGTGCAGCCTTGCAACTATCGGCGCAAGATAAAATCACGGTCGAGAGTTTCCGTCTGCTCGAGAACGACCTCACAGCCAATATCGAAGGAACAAAACGTATCGACCTCAATACACAACAGCCGGCGGCACTCATAAAAGTTGTCACCTCCGAAACCGGGTTCCATTTCGATGGCGGTCTATTGGGCATTATCGGCGACAACGTGCAACGGGTGGG
The DNA here is from genome assembly GCA_017462265.1 of Coprobacter sp. Taxonomy (GTDB): domain Bacteria; phylum Bacteroidota; class Bacteroidia; order Bacteroidales; family UBA11471; genus Caccoplasma. Next base: position 105,176 of record JAFTRN010000036.1, read on the forward strand.
CGAGATATGGGTGTATGTGCCTCCCAAATCCAAAAAGATTTCGATACATCACCAACAATATGGTGTACTTCGCGACTATTACTATCCTATGCCCATAGAGGCCGGCAGGACCTATGAAATGGTACTGAAAATGTCTAAAGCAGAGAAATCAAAATCGGTTTCAGCTACTCCTGTGTCGGTAGAAAAACCGTCGGAACACTTGGTATTCAAGGGAGTACCTATCGATGGTACACTCAGTGAGTATGCGAAGAAGATGGAGAGCGCGGGATTTCGTTGCATCAACAAGCGAAATGGTGTGGCTACCCTCCGTGGCGACTTTGCCGGCTTCAAAGACTGCACGATACAGGTATCGACCTTGCAATCGGTCGATGTGGTGAGTACTATCGATGTGGCTTTCCCGGCTCGTGAAGATTGGGCTTCGCTCGAAGGGGACTATAATCACCTCAAATCGATGCTCTCCCAGAAATACGGAAGACCGGCAAAAGTTGTGGAACGATTTAATGATTCTTTTGTTGACTCAAATGATGCTAAATTATATGCACTTTGCAACAAAGAATATACTTGGTATACCTTGTACGAGACCAATAAAGGGAAAATTATGTTGTATTTAGATTTTCAGCCAGGTGTTATAGCTGTACCAATGTATAGTACTTTTTTTGTAGTCCTAAAATATACCGATAAAATAAATAACGAGACTGTGCGTGCCGCTGCCATCAACGATTTATAGTATTTGAAATATGCCCACAATGCTTGTTATTGCAATTTGTATTGTTGCTACAACAATTGTTGTAATAGCAATGATACGAATACGCCTTAAAAACAAGTCTCAAAGGCTATCAGAGAAGCTAAGTCTTATTACTCCATATAATGGGATATCCAGTTATGAGCAGGCGAGAGAAAGAGTTGCTATGCTCAATGAACAAGTATTTGTAGATATTCCGACTGATCTAAAAAATGTTTTCTCTGGTCAAATAATATCCACAACACAAAAACGAGATTTTATCAGTCATTATACACCTCATTTTCAAGAGGCATATTCTTTAGAAAAAAAACTGGAGGCCTTTAATATCTCTCCGTCTGAAACAATTACGAAATTGATTCACGACTATAGTAATATAAATCGACTTATCGCACAACATAATGAGAACGTTATTACATTCTTACTCGATACATATAAAGATTTTTTTGACCATTGTTTGAAATATCCATTGGATAAGCAACAAAGACGCTCAATTGTTTCAGAAGAGGATAATTGCTTGGTGGTCAGTAGTGCTGGTAGCGGTAAGACATCGTCCATAGTCGGAAAGGTCAAATATTTAACAGAAATTAAAGGGATTGCACCCGAAAGAATTTTGCTCATAAGCTATACCAATAAAGCGGCGGCCGAACTTACCGAAAGAATGGCTACCGATGGTTTGAAAGGTTATACATTCCACAAATTGGCTATTGATATTATAGGACGGGCAACAGGGGTAAAACCGTCTATTTGTGATAACACAGATGCTTTGTTTATAGATATTTATCACAAATTATTGGAAAATTCCTTTTTCAAGAAAAGTGTATTGGAATATTTTGTCGATTATCAGTCAAATGAATCTGATTGGGAACGAAGCAAAAATGAAAAACGAGAACAATTATCTGCACAGAAGAATGTACAATTGAAAGCTATGTTCCCCGATATGGACGGAAGGAGCATACATGTGAGAAGTGAACAAGAACAAAAGATTTGTTTCGCACTATCATCGCTTGGAGTAAAATTCAGATATGAAGAGCCTTACGAGTATCAATTGGCTGATGAAATGCACTCACAATATCGGCCTGATTTTTCGATATATTTTGAACAGGGAGGGGTACTAAAACGTATTTATCTTGAACATTTTGGAGTTGATGAACACGGGCTTGTTCCGGCTTGGTTTGCAAAGGATAGGAATATTTCATACGAAGAGGCCAACAAAATATATAATGATGGTATAACTTGGAAAAAAGCCGCTCACGAGAAATTTGGTACCCAACTTTTAGTGACATCAAGTGCCGATTTTCATTATTTCGATATACGGGATAAACTCAGAAAGTTATTAGAAGATGCCGGTGTGCCAATCCAAGAAAAAAACGATGAAGAGTTATATAATTTGGTTCTACCTCAAGGTAGCAAGCAAGAAAAGGCATTTATACGACTTGTTGTTACTTTTGTGACATTAGTAAAATCAAGTTGTAAATCAATCAAAGAGGTCCTAACGCAAGCGAAAGACGCCGATGACGAGAGAAGCGTTTTTATTATAAAGAATATATTCAAGCCTGTATATGAACGTTATATAAAGGCATTGAATGATAGTACCCAAATTGATTTTACGGATGCGATTCTGCAAGCTACAGAGTTATGTCGTACTTCTCATCTTGTTGAGTATGACTATATCATTGTAGACGAGTTTCAAGATATATCGGTCGATCGGTACAACTTTTTAAAGGTATTGCGAGGAGGCAATCCTCCGGCGAGGTTGTATTGTGTGGGCGATGATTGGCAATCAATATATCGTTTTTCGGGTAGTGATATGGCTCTTTTTAATCAATTTCCCGAATACTTTGGTGCGACAGAGATAAATAAGATAGAAACAACGTATAGGTTTGGTGAGCCATTGGTATCTCTATCCTCTCATTTTATTCAACGCAATAAAACCCAAATACAAAAAAATATACATTCTTTTAGCTCCGAAACAAAAACCGAATTAGAGTTCTATTCATATGATAGAAATGATTATTGCAAAACAATAGGGCAACTTGTCGCCTCTATTCCGGCAGATAAATCAATATTCTTGTTGGGGCGTTACTCTTTTGATGATTATTATCTTTCTTTTATGTATCAGTCTATAAAAGAGGGAAATAAATTCTACTATGTGATAGGTGGTCGAAAAATAGAATTTTTGACAGTTCATAAATCGAAAGGTCTTGAAGCGGACTATGTAATACTCCTCCAATGTAATAAGGATACCTATGGGTTTCCGTCGCTTGTCAGCGATGATCCAGTTCTCAATTATGTATTGACTAAAAACGATCAATTTCCCTATGGAGAAGAACGTCGATTGTTCTACGTGGCAATAACAAGAGCGAAGATTAAAACGCTTGTACTATACGACAAACGTTTCCCTTCGGTGTTTGTAGAAGAGTTTTTACACCCCGAAAAGGTTTCAGAGGAAAGTTACGCGAAACACCCTAATGCCAATAAAAGATGGACGAAAGGTGAAGATTTATTTTTGTTGGAGTTGCATAGCGAGGGCAAGAGTGTGAAATATATAGCTACAAAAATGGGTAGAAGTCAAACTTCAATCGTGATGCGATTGAACAAACTAAAAGGTATTTAGATAACTAAATTTCTAACGTCATGAAAAGGATTGTAAGTGCGCTGTTGCTGTGCGCAGTGTGGGCGAGCGTTGGAGCCGAGCGCCATTTATCGGCAGTGTGCAATGGAATTACGTACTGTGGTAACTATATTGTGTATGAGGGTGATACTATTCGGCTGAACGAAAAGACCTTTTTCATAGATGGTTCTCTCGGCAAGGCCGAGACGGATAAATATCCCTATGTATTCAACACGATAAACGAGGCGGTGAAGTACCTCATACCCGGTACCGAGCGAGAGCCTATGAGGCTGTATATCGCTCCGTGGGTGTATTGGATCGACAACCCCGACGACCCGGCTGTGCGTCGTCCGCAATCGGGTGGCACTCCATACGGATTGATGATAGACTGCCCGGGTTTGAGCCTCATCGGTCTCACTCACGACCCGCGTAATGTGGTGTTGGCTTGTAACCGCGGACAGACGATGGGTGCCGTGGGCAATTTCACCATGCTTCATATCTCGGGCGACGATATTACTTGCGAAAATCTCACCTTGGGTAATTATTGTAACGTCGATCTCGAATATCCGTTGCGTCCCGAATTGTCGCGAAAGCGTCGGGGTAGCGCCATAGTACAGGCCCAGCTCGTGATATGCAATAGCGACCGTGTAGTGTGTCGCAACGTGCATTTCATCAGTCGGCTCAATACCTGCAATTTCGTAGGTGCCCGACGCGCCCTCTTCGAACGTTGCCATATAGAGTGTACCGACGATGCGCTGTGCGGTACGGGTGTATATCTCGATTGTACGTTCACTTTCTATGCTCCGCGTCCTTTCGGTCACACCGAGGGTACCGGCGCCGTGTTACTCAACTGCGACATCACCTCCATGGTGCGGGGTACGCAATATTTTGTGAAGGGTGGCGGTCCACTCACCATTATCGATACCCGGGTGCGGGGCGAGCATGTCACCGACTTGGCCTGGCGCGACCACCCCGCGCGTGAGGAGCGATATTATTACAACAACGTTACCCTCAACGGCGAGCCTTGTGTGATGGGGAAGAACAGCCCCGAGACAAGCTGTGTACTATCCAATAGTGGAGAACACGAATATGGCTATCGCATACAACTCGACGGTGATACCTTGTATAATACCTACAATTTGCTACAAGGTAATGATGACTGGGACCCCTGCGGAGTAAAGTCGAAAGTTCTTACCGCTGAAAAGCATCTGGGGCATACTCTTTCGGAGCACCCCACTAAGCTGACAGTCACGCCATCGCGTCGTACCATCGAGACAGGTCGTGAGGGTGTCACTCTCACGACTACAGCATACCGGCAGGGTGGATATAACTATTCACTCTCGCATATTTCTTGGCACATCGACGATGCCGATACGGCTTATGTGCGTATTACCCCCTCGGCCGACGGCCTGAGCTGTTATGTAGAGTCGATACACGACAGCGACGAGGTGCGCGAGGTGGCAGTGAAGGCCTATAACGGTTCGGGCGAATGGCCCGGAAATCTACAGGGAGCCGCCATCGTGTATGCTCGTCCGCGCACCCTGCCTACTCCTGAGTTTACCCGTAAGCCTCAAATATCGTATAGCAACGGGGTGCTGAGCCTCGATTATGCCCTTGCAAGCAACCTGCCCGATCATTCGTGTATCACCTGGTACCGATGTAGCGACGCGCAGGGCAACAATGCCATACCCGTGGCCACCTCGCATCTCGATAAGCCGCTTCGTCGCTATACTCTCACTGCCGGCGACGAGGGATATTACCTCATGGTCGGAATACGGGTGCGGAATATACGATGTGTCGAGGGAGAGGAGCAGCGTGTCGTGTATGGCCGAATATCGGGTAAGAAGATAAAGGGCGATAAGCGACGCTTGGAGACCGACTTCTCAACCCTGCCCACAGGGCAGCAACCACGCCTGATACCGGGATTCTGGTCGCTCGACGGCTATAAACCGGCAGATACCAACGATTACGATTGGACTATCGACAATACGTACCCCCATTGGTACTATGGGCGAGGCATCAATGGCGCCTACCTCCACACCGGGCTGGTGCAGAGCCGTGTCGGCGCCCGGTTGCGCTATACCCCCATAGCGGGGAAATATGACGATATGCGCATGGAGCTCACCGCCTGCCCCGCCAAGACTGCCGGACAGGGATTTGCCAGCGCGCGACAGCAGTATCTCGATATTTTCATCAAGTTCGACCACCATACCCGCACGGGCTACGCCCTACGCCTCATTCGCACCACCAAGTATGGTAATGCCGTCGATTTCGTACTGTTGCGATACGACCACGGCATGGCTACGCCCCTATGCGCGCCGGTGAGCAGTTCCTGCTTCCGCACCCCTTGCCACATTACTATAGAGGTGGTAGGCGATACCCTGCGGGCCACCGCGCACACCGACAGTCAGTACTATCTGCCACCTGAGCAGGAGCACCTGCGCACGGCAGTCGATATATCGGCACCCATCCCGGGTAATCCCTACGGCGGTTTCGGTCTGCAACACACCGGCACGGTACACGGTGGCGCCACACTCCTGCGTCACCTCTCCGTCGAGTGGCAGTAAGTCCATTCTTGTAAGCAGAGATTTTATCGGGCCTCAATGGCTGGCAAAATTCTACAAGTTGGCGTGTGAAACACCGAAATTTTCATTATTTTTGTGGCAAAAAGCAAGAATTGGGACCAATTAAATGGGTATGGATATGAATACAGCAAACAAACCGTCGGTTCTACTCATCTACACGGGTGGTACTATAGGAATGATACGCAATACCGAGACAGGGGCATTGGAGAGCTTCACGTTCGACCATCTATCGCAGCATATACCCGAGTTGCGACAGCTGCAATGCAACATCGCCTCGGTGCAGTTCGACCCGCCTATCGACTCGTCGAATATGGAGCCGGCCTTATGGGTGGAGCTTGCCCATATCGTGTGCGACAATTACGATCGATACGATGGCTTTGTGGTGTTGCATGGTAGCGACACCATGGCCTACACGGCCTCGGCTATGAGTTTCGCCCTCGAGAATCTGTCCAAACCGGTCATTTTCACCGGTAGTCAGCTGCCCATAGGCATACTGCGCACCGATGGTAAGGAAAACCTCATCACCGCCATAGAGATAGCCTCGGCCAAGCGCCCCGACGGCTCGCCAATGGTGCCCGAGGTGTGTATTTTGTTCCAAGACCGGCTGTTGCGCGGGTGTCGTACCACCAAGGCCAACGCCGAGCATTTCAATGCCTTCCGTTCGCACAACTATCCCAGCCTTGCCGACGTGGGGGTGCACATCAACTATTACACGCGTCGCATACGTCGCCCGGACCCCGATAAACCGTTGAAGCCGCACTTTCTTTACGATACCAATGTGATAGTGCTCACGCTATTCCCTGGCATACAAGAGCGCATCGTGTCGCAGGTACTGCGCATGGAGGGGTTGAAAGCCGTGGTGATGAAAACTTTCGGTACGGGCAATGCCCCCCAGAAGGAGTGGTTCTCCCGCGCCATACACGAGGCCACGGAGCGTGGGGTGGTAATCATGAACGTAACCCAGTGTCCGTCGGGCTCGGTGGAGATGGAGCGTTACGAGACCGGTCGCCAACTGCTCGAAGCCGGTGTCACCAGCGGATATGATTGTACGGTAGAGGCTACCGTTACCAAACTGATGTTCCTCTTGGGGCATGGCTATACTCCCGATGAGGTACGTCGATTGATGAACACCTCTATTGCCGGCGAAATCACCCTCGAATCCGACCGTCCCTTGCAATACGACTCTCTCTCGTTTTAAGAAAATCCAAGCCTCATATTCATTTTGAAATTGTTAGTGTCCGACAAACCTTTTAAGGTCATAGAAATCATTTGATATAGAGATTTTTATGATGCAAGATAATAGGAGTGGCGTGTATTTGTATCGTAAAAAAGATTGCCGTTAGGTAATCGATATTACAGCCCCATATAAGAGAGCCGGTAGGCGAACGGTTTCTCACAATATCTGCCCGAATGGGCCGAATTTGAGTAGCCGAGGGCTTAGCGATAGCGTGCCCTCGGTTACGATTGTAATTTCGATGAGCGGGAAGCGCTCAATCTGAATTTGTGGTGCACCACGGTGATATTGCCCTCAATAATGACAACAAGATTGAGTCCTCCGGACTCCGGGGGGGCTTTGGTCTTTCGTTTCCTCACGAAACGCTACGCTTATCGTGAGGTTTCCTCTCGAACAACCTCTTCGAGGTTTTATCGTTGGATAAAAAAATATGCCTCAACAACGAAAAAGTACATCGAAGATGTTATTTATAAGAAACCCCATAATGTAACGTAGTGGAATTGTGGGGATAGACGTATGCGCCCCAAAACACTACGTCGAAGACGTTGCTTTATTGTGTATTCCATACGTTTTTCTCTCGGCGGACGCTTGGACCAAGCGTCTCTACGTTTTGTTGATCGGGGTTCCGTTTATCGTAGGGCGAGCCAATTTATTATCGGGAAAAATATCCAAGCAAGTTTGATATTTCTCGCTCGCGTATCGCTATATTGTTGTAAGCAACCAATATAGGAGGCGGCTCGGAATAAAAATCAAATAAATTTGTTTTTCTTCACTCGCCTTTCGCTATATTTGTAGCAAACAAAAAACGAGAATATGAATTTTGCAATCATATCGGCAGGAGAGGGATCCCGATTGGCGCAGGAGGGTATCGCATTGCCCAAACCGTTGGTTCGTCTCGATGGCGAAGCCATGATCGACCGTCTGATACGAATATTCATCAGTAACGGAGCCGATAAAATATCGATAATCATCAACAACGAGGTAGAGCTCACCAAAAAACATTTGGAGGAGGTGAGTAAGCGCTCCGCTGTACCTATTGAGGTAGTGGTGAAGACCACGCCCAGCTCTATGCATAGTTTCTACGAGCTTGCCCCCTTACTCGCCGACGACAAATTTTGCCTCACCACGGTCGATACTATTTTCAGGGAAGATGAGTTTGCCCCATTTATAGAGGCGTTTGAGCAATCGACCGACGACGGATATATGGCCGTTACCGACTATATCGACGATGAGAAACCATTATACATATCGACCGACGACCGGCTCGGCATCACCGGATTTCACGATACGGCGCCTGCCGATTGCCGATATATATCGGGAGGGATATACTGCCTCACCCCTAAGGCGTTGGCCACACTGCAATATTGCATGGACAATGGTATGTCGCGTATGCGCAATTTTCAACGCCGGTTGGTGGCCGACGGGTTGCGCCTCAAGGCTTACCCCTTCAAAAAAATCATCGATGTAGATCATGCGGGCGACATAGTCACGGCCGAGAAATTTTTGAAAGGAGAGGTATGACGATAGTAGGGATAAGCCGGGGCACGGAATACTCGCCCAATCACATCGACAACGATGCCGCCATATTCGGTCGTGTAGTGTCGATAATACGCGACAAAGGCTATGCGGTAGAGGTATGCACCGAGCAAGAGTTTATGGCCGAGGAATTGAGCCCCGATGTCGTTTTCGGTATGGCACGCAATCCGCAGGTGGTGGCACGATTGCGCCGCCTCGAAGAGGCCGGGTGCTTGGTTATAAATCCGGCCCGGGGTATCGAGAATTGCAGCCGCCGAGCGATGACCGAGCTATTGATTACTCATCAGGTGGCGCACCCGCATAGCGAGATAATATTGCTCGATGAGGAGTGGAATACCCCTTTCTATCCTTGCTGGATAAAGCGTGGCGACTCCCACGCCATAGAGCGTGGCGATGTGGCTTATGCGCCTACGTCGGTCGAGGCTCGTGCTATATTGGCCGATTTTCGCAGCCGTGGTATCGCGTCGGCCGTCATCAACGAGCATCTGCAAGGCGATGTCGTGAAGTTTTACGGCGTTTACGACACCGATTTCTTTTATTGGTTCTATCCCGACCCGCGCACACATAGCAAGTTCGGGCTGGAGATTATCAACGGTGAGGCGAGAGAATACCCCTTCGATACCACCGAGTTGCGCGAACTTTGCAATCGGGCGGCAGCCATATTGAACGTTCCTATCTATGGCGGCGATTGCATCGTTTCGCCCGATGGTACGTTGCATATAATCGATTTCAACGACTGGCCCAGCTTTGCCCGTTGTCGCGATGTGGCCGCCACCATGATTGCCGCATACATTTGTGAGAGAATAGAAGTTATTTTGAATAGACCTGAATATGGAAGAAACAAATAACAAACAGGGCCTGAGAGCCTCGTTCAAGTCGATGGATACCGAGGAGTTTCTCGATATCTGTTTCAATCGGCCTATCGGTTATGCCTGGGCACTGTTTTTCAAGAAATTGAATGTTCACCCCAATGTCGTGACCATACTCTCTATCATTTTGGGCGTGGCGGCGGGTGTGATGTTTTACTATCCCGACCTTACCCACACCCTCATAGGTATATTACTGCTCATGTGGGCCAATCACTACGACAGCTGCGACGGGCAGCTCGCCCGCATGACCGGCAAGAAAACCCTTTGGGGGCGTATGCTCGATGGTTTTGCCGGCGACTTGTGGTTCTTTTCTATCTATTTCTTTATCTGTCTGCGTCTTACCGGCCAGCCCTTACCCTTTGGTATCACCATCGGCGACCAATCGACATGGGGCATTTACATCTGGCTGTTGGCCGCCGTGGCCGGGCTTGTGTGCCATAGCGACCAGTGCGCTCTGGCCGATTATTACCGCAACATACACCTTTTCTTCCTCAAAGGCAAGGAGGGAAGCGAGCTCGACAATTACCGACAACAACGCGAGATATTACACAGTCTGCCTTGGAAGGGCAACTTCTGGTGGAAACTATTCGTCTATTTCTATGGCAACTACACCCGCAAGCAAGAGCGGCTCACCCCCTGTTTTCAACGCTTCTACGCCCTGATACAGGAGCAGTATGGCACGCATATTCCGCAAGCGATACGCGATGAGTTCCGCGCGCTGAGCCTCCCGCTGATGAAATACACCAACATACTCACCTTCAACACCCGGGCCATCGTGCTCTACATCAGCCTGCTCGTCGGTATGCCGTGGCTCTATTTCATCTTCGAGATAGTGGTCATGTCGGCACTCTACATCTATATGCGCTATCGTCACGAAAAAATATGTATATTTCTCTATCATAAATATGCTGTAAAATGAATACGCTCAGCCATATACGCGGTATCATATTCGACTATGGCGGTACGATCGACACCGATAGTCGCCATTGGGCCGAGGTGCTATGGAGTCAATACCTTGCGCATCGTGTGCCCGTAAGTCGAGAGGCCTTCCGCGAGGCCTATGTCCATGGCGAACGCACCTTGGCCCGCACTCCTCTTGTGCAACCGCATCACAATTTTCACGACGTGCTCACCATCAAGGTGCGTCTGCAAATGGAGTATTTGGTTGCCGGCGGACTGCTCACAGGCGACACGTCGGCGATAGAAAGGTACGTCACGCTGGTGTCCGATAGTTGCTACGACTACGTGTTGCGCACACTCGAAACCACCCGCCCGGTGGTGGCCCGCCTGGCCGAGAAGTATCGCTTGGTGTTGGTGTCGAATTTCTACGGCAATATCGAGACCATATTACAGGATTTCGGTCTGCATACCTATTTCTCGCACATCGTAGAGTCGTCGGTAGTGGGTGTGCGCAAGCCCGACCCGGCCATATATCGCCTCGGTGTCGAGGCTATGGGCTACGATGCCGCGCACATACTCGTGGTGGGCGACTCTTATAGCAAAGACATCGTACCGGCCAAGCAGGTGGGGTGCTGTGCCGCCTGGCTTCGTGGCGAAGGCTGGGGCGACGAGGTCGTCGATGAATCCCTGCCCGACCTCACCATCACCTCCCTTGCCCACCTTCCCGCCCATTTGCTCATTCCTTTTGGATATTATGAAGAAAAGAGAATAAAACACTAAAAGAGAAAAAATATATAATTGCCGAATTATGTAAAGTTCGGGGTTAATAAAGAATAGGAAGATAGCAATAGAAAAAGTTATAAATCCTTTTTTCTATAGTTTATAGGATATAACATTTAAAATATAAAAAATCTCTTTTAGTGTTTTGTATATAGCTGTTTAAGGCAGGCTGGAGCGCATTTTCTTTATATAAATAATCGGAACGGTAACAACAAGAACGATAAACAGAATAATAACACTTGTCGATAAACTCGTTTTGTCGTGTAAAGCTATTCGGACTGTTGTAATGTTTATGTATGAGAACATCGTACATAGAATCAAATTTAAGACTCGTAACATTTCTGTTCCAAGGCTATATAAGCGATCTTTATTTTGTTTGGTAATGGTTGTTGGATAGTTGAAAATATCTGGTCTATTTTGTAATAATTTTAACCCAATGTAAATAATGAATGCAACAATTGTAATAACCCAGAAAATCGATTTGTTTCCCCATGCGTCGACTTCCCCTATAACATTATAATGTAAAGGGATATTTTCTGTTATTTTATTATAATAGAAGAAAGGATAGAGACATAGAGACAAACTTACAATTGTTGCAATCTCGATTATTCTGGTAATAGTATTTTTCATATCAAATATTTTTTAGTTCTAATGATGCGATTTGTTTAATTACACTTCATTATGCCATCGGCATAAGACATTTTTCCTTACAGAATACTCTTACGCTCAGCATAATCCATACAAGTATGGTTCTGCTCTCGCTTATCGAGTATTTCAGCCCCGTATAAGCCGATTCGTGGGGAAATACCTGTGAATAAGCGCCCTACGTCGAA
>JAFTRN010000037.1 GCA_017462265.1 Coprobacter sp.
CTTGGATATAAATCTCCCTTTCAATATAGAAAAGAAAATGGGTTCGAGAATTTTACTAATTTTGCACCATCTACAACCATTGTAGAGGATTCTCTTTATAAAAACAAAACGTAACTGTCCAACTTTTGGGGTGCAGTTCATTACCCAACGCGATGAGTAATGCCGTCATGGGCGGGTGGTCGAAATAGCCCCAATCGAGTTTTTCGGCATAGATGAAATAATAGGCCTCGTCGTGAGCCAACTCGGTGAACGCCGCTTGCAACAAGTTGAGAACCCACCAGACGAGCAGGCTGTATGCCACCCATTTATCGGCTTTGTTCGTAGAGGAGAGGTATGCCATTGTATATCGGTTATGCGGTGGTGAGAATTTGTTCCAACTCTTTGGTCGATAGTCTCAATTTGAATTTGCCGTCCATGGCGATGGAGATGTTTCCGGTCTCCTCGGATATCACTATGGCCATGGCATCGGTCTCTTGCGAAATACCCAGTGCGGCCCTGTGTCGCAAGCCCAGCGACTTGGGTATGTCGAGGTTGTGCGAGACGGGCAGTATGCAACCGACGGCCCGTATGTGGTTGTCGGAGATGATCATGGCTCCATCGTGCAACGGACTGTTTTTGAAGAAAATATTCTCGATGAGACGCGGATTTACGTCGGCATTGATTATATCGCCGGTCTGTTCATACATAGTCAGCGGCATATTGCGTTTGATAACAATGAGTGCACCCACTTTGCCTTTGGCGAGATTGATACAGGCATAAACAATGGGTGAAATGTAGGCTCTCTCTTCGCTCTTTTTATTGTGTGGCAGGAGAAACCCGAAAAGGAAACGCCACCTTTTGTGTGAGCCTAATCCTACTAAAAATTGCCTTATCTCATCGTGGAACAATATGACGAGGATAATCACTCCCACGCTCACCAGCTTGTCCATGATGGCCCCCATCAGGCGCATATCGAGTATGCGGGTTACGACTACCCATATACCGATAAAGACCAGTACGCCGGTAAAAATATTTATTGAGCCGGAGTCTTTCATCATGCGGTAGAGGCTGTATAATAGTACGGCCACGATGAGTATGTCGAGTATATCTTTGATACCGAAATGTGTAAACATATATTTCTTCTATTTTCTATTTCTTCAAAGAAACCGTAATAATTTTTTAAGAAAATTTCAAACAGCTTCTAATGTTTTTGTTACGATTTTCACGGTTTCGACGGCCTCTTTCACATCGTGTACCCTCAATATGTCGGCACCGCCGAGCAACGCCAAGGTATTGAGTATAGAGGTCCCGTTGAGACTCTCCTCGGGGGAGGTGTCGAGTAACTTGTATATCATCGATTTGCGAGAGACACCCACCAATAGGGGCAGATTCAAGGCTTGTAATTCCGACAACCGTTGCATCAATAGGTAGTTGCCGTCGAGGCTCTTGCCAAACCCGAATCCCGGATCGAGAATGATGTCGCTTACACCAAGTCGATGCAGACGTGCCACACGCTCGGCGAAATAGGCCACGACATCGGCCATGAGGTCGGGGTATTCGGTGTGCTGTTGCATCGTCTGCGGGGTACCATGCATATGCATGAGTATATAAGGCACGTGCAACTCGGCTACACAATCATACATTTCGGCATCTAACTCACCACCCGATATGTCGTTGATGATTTGCACGTTGTATTGTTCTACACAGCGACGGGCTATCTCGGCCCGAAATGTATCTACCGAAAGTATAGCCTCGGGATAAATATCCCTCACGATAGCTAACGCGTGCGCAAGTCGTTTCCATTCCTCTTTTACCGATATATGTGTGGCATCGGGGCGTGATGAATAGGCACCGATATCGATAATCTGTCCGCCTTCGTCGATAATACGGCGAGCCCGGTCGGCAATAGCCGTGTCATCGTTTCCGCAACGGCTGCCCGAATAGAACGAGTCGGGTGTCGCATTGAGTATTCCCATGACCAACGGCTTATCAAGCGATAATAGTTTGCCGTTGATATTCAGTTGGAAATTACCCTTTATGGCAGATTGTATCATACTCAATCTATTTTTCGACGAAGATACTTCTTTTCGGCGAAAAATAAACGATTGCGGGAAAGAATTTTGTCGTATAGTAATTGTTTAAATATCGGTAGTGTTTATCGATGGGGAGTTTCTTGCTCTACCGGCCGTAGAATCTGCTGTCGGGGAGTGTAGGTTTTTTCCTTCTTGGCAGGCTTTTGGGCTTTTTTCTGCTCTTGCTCGAATAGGGGTACTTCTGTTTCAATCCATGTGGTGTCAGTCACTTCGATGCTATCACCCTGTCTTACATAGGCCCGCACGCACAAGGTCACACCTATGGCTATAAGTAATAGTATGATGGCTATACGCTCGCCCCGAGAGAATTGCCATAGCCGTTGCCGATCATCGCGTATCATACTACATCAGATTTAGTCCCGACAAGAAGATGAGGAATATGGATATAGGGGCAACGAAGCGTAAGCAGAACATCAATATGTCGAAATACCACGGCTTTTTCGATGAATCATTGCTCAATTCACGGCATACCAATTTCTTATTGAGATACCAGCCGACAAAGATGGAGATGAATAGCCCGCCGGCGGGTAACAATATGTTTGACGAGAAATAGTCACAAGCGTCGAATATCGTCTTACCGAATATGCGTATATGGTTGAGCGCGCCAAATGAGAGCGAGCACAATGTCGCCAACGACAGGTATATGCAAGTCATAACGGTGGTCGCTTTACGACGCGAATAGTGGCGAGCGTCTTGTAGGAAAGCGATAGAAACCTCGCTCAACGATATGGTAGAGGTGAGTGCAGCCAGTGATACCAAAACAAAAAACATAGAGGACCATAACCACCCCAAGGGCATTTGTGAAAAAAGGTTAGGTAGGGTGATAAATATCAGTTCGGGTCCTTGTGCCGGACTGATGCCGAATGTAAATACCGTGGGGAAAATCAAGATACCCGAGAGCATGGACACCAGCGTGTCGAAACAACCTACCGTGAGCGCGGTCCGGCCGAGGCCGGTGCTTTTGGAATAATATGAGGCGTATGTGATGAGAATACCCATACCTACACTGGTAGAGAAGAAGGCCTGTCCCATGGCTCGTATTACCACATTGGGCGTAATCTTTGAAAAATCGGGCTGGAATAGGAATTTCATACCTTCGTCAAACCCGGGTAAAAACATTGAGCGTATGCCGAAAATTATAAGTATGAGGAACAGCACCGGCATCATGATATTGGCAGCCTTCTCTATACCGCTGTTTACACCGCGTATCATGATGAAATGGTTGATGAATATAAATAAGAATATCCATATCAAGGGCTTGATAGGAGTCGAAATGAATTGGTTGAACTCGGCGTTGTATTCTGCCGCCGATTGAGCCGATAGCCCGCCAGGAATAAGCGACTGTACCACATATTCGAGCGA
This sequence comes from Coprobacter sp., assembly GCA_017462265.1. Lineage (GTDB taxonomy): Bacteria > Bacteroidota > Bacteroidia > Bacteroidales > UBA11471 > Caccoplasma. Next base: position 3,435 of record JAFTRN010000037.1, read on the forward strand.
CCAGCCCGATATCACAAAATAATATCCGACAATAATGACCGGAGCCGATATGCATATATACCCGATATATTTCCACCAGCTATGAGGCGCTAATTTGCCGAACGCGTGTGACGCGTTGGTGCGGGTGTGGCGACCGATTACAAACTCAGCCATCATTACCGGCAGTGCCAGAAAAAGTACACAGGCTATATATATCAATATAAATGCACTACCGCCGTTTTGCCCTGTTTCGTAGGGAAAACGCCATATATTACCCAATCCGACCGCAGAACCGGCCGTGGCGGCTATAACTCCAAGTTTGGTTCTGAATGATGCTCTTTTCTCCATTATTGTGGCTTTTTGGCAGATAAAAGTTTTTATGAATTGCAAATGTAGTGTATTTATGTGGGTAAAACAATATTTTGTACAATATATTCCGAAGATTTGAGGGCAACTTCTGACGAAATAGAATTAAATATTGAGTGATTTAGAGTATAAAGATTGTAGATAAAGCATTTAAATTTGTACAAAAATGGGCGCTGTATGAGAAAATGGATTTATGGGGGAGTGTTGCTCTCTATGATGTGTTGGGTAGGACTACCCTTGCGTGCTCAACATATCGAGCCGGGGACAACTCCTAATCGCACTCAAAAACTGCTTATGGAACGAGGATATGGTATGTTTATACACTTCGGTATGAACACGTTCCTGCAAGAGGAATGGTCCGACGGAAAGGCCTCGCCCGATACCTATAATCCTACCCGGCTCGATTCCGGGCAATGGGTGCGTGTGGCAAAAGAGGCCGGCTTCAGATATGTATTGTTGGTGACCAAGCATCACGACGGGTTCTGTATGTGGGATAGTCGTTATACCGATTATGACGTGATGGCCTCGCCGGTGAAGGTCGATGTGGTGAAAGCCGTGTCGGACGCTTGTCGGAAGTATGGTTTGAAATTTGCTGTGTATTACTCGTTGTGGGACCGTTACGAGCCAAGTTATCGAGATACAGATTTTTGTAAATATATCGATTTTATGATAAATCAACTCGAGGAATTATTTACTAACTATGGTGATATATGCGAACTATGGTTCGATGGCGCGTGGGATAAACCGGCTGATGATTGGCAGTTCCGGCGTCTGTATGATAAGGTGAAAGAATGGCAACCTACGTGTGCCGTAGGTATAAACAATGCCATTATGAGGGAGGAGAAGGTCGATGCGGGCGGATTTGGTATGGCTATGCCCGACGAAATGATAGAGGGTAATACGATGTACACACGTTATTTCCCGATGGATTTCCGCCTGGCCGACCCCAAAATCGCTCATAAGAAAGACTGCAAACAGGTGGTGTATAAAGGCGAGTCATACTATATGCCGTTTGAACACACGATATGCTTGAGTAAACGATGGAACTGGTTTCAGAAAAATACGCCGATGGAAGTGCGTGACCTTGATGAACTTGAAGAACTCTTCTACTGGTGTACCGACAATGGCAATACCTTGGTAGTAAACGTACCGCCCGATGAACGCGGATTGATACGCGAAAATGAGGCCGATGCCATTATAGAATTGGGACGACGCATAGGTCTGAAACGGGGAAAACCTCTGCCTCGTAATGGGGAGTTTATTTCACTTGATGCTCCGGTCGAAGCTACGTCGGTGTGGGAAAATCACCCCGATTATACCGCCGATAAGGCAGTCGATGGCGGCCCTACCACTCGTTGGGCTTCGGGTATATTGACTCCCGAACTTGTGATAACGCTCGATCCCTCGAAGCCATTCAATAAAGTAACAATCTTTGAATATCAAGACGAGCAACGCGGGGCCGACTACTTTACGAGTACTCGGGTGAATCGTATAGAGCGCTATACTATCGATATATGGAAAGATGGCGCATGGGAATGTATCTATATTTCCGACACTCCCATGGGCGATTGCAAGGTGATACGTTTCCCGCGGGAATACCGCAGCGAGAAAATCCGTCTCAATGTATTGTCGGCGAGAGATTACCCCTCGATATACGAGTTTAATGTAATGTATAAGAAATAAGATTGTATATAGGTAACTGATGTGGGAGGGGGCAATCGTGTTTCCGCCCACTTTTTTTTGTACTATTGTCGTGTCCCGATAATTCTCGGGATTGGTGCTCGGCGAAATTTCCCCAAAACATTATGTGTAATTTCGGAAAAAACGAAACAACGACCGATAGAGAAGTGTTATATTTGCAATGGAATAGACCACATTGAATAGTTGGTCTGTTTCGTGTGAAACTATGAAATTTATCAAGAGATATTATCCTACCTTGTTGGTCGTGGCGACGATACTCTATTTGTCGTTAGGGCGCCCGTCGGCTCCGCAAGATTTGCAGTTGATACCCTATATCGATAAGATGGCGCATATCGTGATGTATATGGGATTGGTGGCTACATTCAGCTTTGATGTGTATCGTTCGGTCGTATCGGAGAAGAGCTGTCGTCGCTATTTGATGTGCGGTGCTTTTGTAGCGATAGTGTTGGGGGTGCTTATGGAAGTGTTGCAGGTATGTGTCACAACTTATCGCTCGGGCGATATAGGCGACGTGTGGGCAAATGTGGCAGGTGTGTTACTGGGGGTGCTTGTCGGAGTGTATGTGTCGCGCCCGTTGGCTCGAAAGATAGGCCGATATTTCTGATAATTAGAATCTGTCTAATTCTTTGCTGATTGCTTTCAATTCATTGCGTATCTCGGTGAGCCGGCGGATAATCTCCACGCGGTTGTCGATTTCTCGGGGATTTTGTTTCAGTTGTTCCTTGGCTCCTTGTATGGTAAGTCCTTTCACTTTGAGCAGGTGGTATATTATCTCGATGTTGTGAATATCCTTGCCGGTGTAGGCCCGGATTTGTCGTCGGCTCTCTGTGCGTTTAGGTGCTAAAATATCAAATTCTTTTTCCCAATAGCGTAAGGTATGTTCGGGTATGCCGAAATAGCCGGCTACTTCGGCGATGGAGTAATACATCTTTTCGGGCAGAACTTTTGGGGACATAGCAGTAGGTATTAGTCCATGACGAGACCGTTGTTCTCGGCCAGCTGTATCATCATATCGTAGTCTTCGGGGGTGAGGTCGAAGAAATAATAGTTGATGGGATTTTGATGACGACCATTGTATATCACCTCATAATGAAGGTGCGGTCCGGTAGATTTACCGGTACTGCCCACTTCGGCGATGACCTCTCCGCGAATAACCTCTTTGCCTCGCTTGGTGGATATTTTGTGCAAGTGGGCGTATAGTGTACGGTAGTTGTAGCCGTGGTCGATGATTACCGTATTGCCATAACCCTGCTTCCTCCCGGCAAAAATCACTTTGCCATTGGCCGTCGCGTAAACGGGGGTACCTGTATTGGCGGCAAAATCCATGCCGGCGTGGAACTTACGAGTGTGATAGATGGGGTCCATACGCCACCCGTATCCCGAGGCGGTACGTTTCAAGTCTTTGTTGGAAATGGGCTGTATGGCGGGCAGGCAGCTGATGCGGTCGTCGTTTTTCTTCACCAACTCCATGATTTCGTTGAACGAATTGCTCTGCACATAGAGCTGGCGGCGTAATAAGTCGAGTTTTTTAGTCGAAGATATGATGAGGTCGGCGTCGCTCAGGTTTTGTAACTCGTTGTAATGCGAGTCGTTCACGCCGGCGTTGCGGGCTGCAACATCGATAGGCTCGGCCTGCATGATGATGCGATAGAGATTGTCGTCGCGTTGTTGTACATCGTTCATTACCTCCAACGCTTCGTCGAGGCGATGCTCCAGAATGCGGTATTGTGTCGCCATTTGCTCGTTTTCTTGTCGCAGTTTTTTCTCTCGGGGCGATTCTATGAAATAGTAGAAGGCGTAAAAGAACAGCCCGCCGATGAGAATACCGAGAAACAAATATCGGAATATGGCGAATACTCGTGCACCGAACGATGGATATACACGTTCGTAGGTGAGCGTGTTGGGATTATATTTATAATAGACTTTACGGGCCATAGCTGTTGCCGATATATTGCCGTCGGGGTAAATCGGGCGACAAAAATCGGTTGCAAAAGTGATTTTTTGTGTGCTAATGAGCGCAAAAATAATATTTTTGGGTTATTTTTGCAAACCCTTTTGGGTAAATCCATTTTTTCTTTCGAATAATTAAAAAAAACAATATGCTTACAGCAAAAGAAATTCGAGAATCGTTCAAAGGCTTTTTTGCCTCGAAACAACACCAAATAGTACCATCGGCTCCGATGGTGGTAAAAGATGACCCCACGTTGATGTTTACCAATGCGGGTATGAACCAATTCAAAGATATTATACTCGGAAACGCTCCGGCCAAGTATCGCCGTGTGGCCGACTCGCAAAAGTGCTTGCGTGTGAGCGGTAAACACAACGACCTCGAAGAGGTGGGATTGGATACTTACCATCATACGATGTTTGAGATGTTGGGTAACTGGTCGTTTGGCGATTATTTCAAAAAAGAGGCTATCGACTGGGCTTGGGAATACCTTGTAGATGTGTTGAAACTCAATCCCGAGCGCCTCTACGCTACCGTATTTGAGGGTTATGCACCCGAAGGTTTGGAACGCGACAACGAAGCCGCTTCATATTGGGAAAAACATCTTCCCATAGAGCATATCATTAACGGAAATCGTCACGACAACTTCTGGGAAATGGGTGATACAGGCCCTTGTGGTCCCTGCTCGGAGATACATATCGACTTGCGTAGTGAAGCCGAGCGTGCCGAGGTCGATGGTCTCACGTTGGTAAACCAGAGCCACCCCCAAGTGATAGAGATATGGAACTTGGTGTTCATGCAATACAATCGCAAGGCCGACGGCTCTCTCGAATCACTGCCGGCCAAGGTAATCGATACCGGTATGGGTTTTGAACGCCTCTGTATGGCCCTGCAGGGTAAGACATCGAACTACGATACCGATGTGTTCCAACCTCTGATAAAAGCTATCGGAGCTCTTGCCGGCAAGACTTATGGCGACGACGCCCGTTGCGATATTGCTATGCGTGTGATTGCCGACCACATACGCACCATCTCGTTCTCGATTACCGATGGACAGTTGCCCTCTAATGCCAAAGCCGGTTATGTGATACGTCGTATATTGCGCCGTGCCGTGCGCTATGGCTATACGTTCCTCGGTCAGCAACAAGCGTTCCTATACAAATTGTTGCCTACGCTCATCGATACGATGGGCGATGCTTATCCCGAGTTGGCAGCACAAAAAACGCTCATAGAGAAGGTTATCAAGGAGGAGGAAGAGGCTTTCTTACGTACCTTATCGACCGGTATAAAACTACTCGACAAGGTGATGGTCGATACTCGTACCGCCGGTAAAGATTGCATCAGTGGCGACGATGCCTTTGTGTTGTACGACACATACGGATTCCCGCTCGACCTCACCGAGTTGATTCTGAAAGAAAACAATCTGACGGTGGATATAGATCGATTCAATGCTCGTATGCAGGAACAGAAAGAGCGTGCCCGCAACGCTGCCTCGATAGAGACCGGCGACTGGGTCGTGTTGCGCGAGGGCGAGCCTCGATTTGTGGGATACGACATGCTCTCGTGTGATACCGAAATATTGCGTTATCGTAAAATACGTCAGAAAAACAAAGAATATTATCAACTGGTACTTTCTGAGACACCTTTCTATGCCGAGATGGGTGGTCAGGTAGGCGATACCGGCACACTGACTGCCGATGGCGAAACGGTGAAAATCGTAGATACAAAACGAGAAAACAATCTGGGCGTACATATCACGGAGAAGCTTCCGACCGATGTTACCGCTGTGTTCCGTGCGCAAGTATGTGAGGCCGACCGCTTGGCAACGGCTTGTAATCACACCGCTACCCACCTGTTGCATGAGGCGTTGCGCGAGGTACTCGGTACGCACGTAGAGCAGAAAGGCTCTTTCGTGTCGCCGCAAGCGTTGCGTTTCGACTTCTCCCACTTCCAGAAAGTTACCGACGAGGAACTACGCGAGGTGGAGCGTCGTGCCAATATGAAGGTGCGTGCCTGCATACCTCTCGATGAGCATCGCTCCGTACCTATCGCCGAGGCTAAGGCGATGGGTGCCATGGCTCTCTTTGGTGAGAAATATGGTGAGGAGGTGCGTGTGATACGTTACGGTTCGTCGGTAGAATTGTGCGGTGGTACTCACGTAGCCAACACGGGCCAAATAGGTATGATACGTATCGTGTCGGAGAGCTCTACGGCTGCCGGAATACGTCGTATCGAAGCCGTTTCGGCCGCTCAAGTCGAGAATTTGTTCAATGCCGCAGTAGAACGGTTGGAAATGATACGGGTAATGTTCAACAATGCCCCTGACTTGATGGCTGCGATACAGCGTACCGTCGAAGAAAATTCGGGATTGAAAAAACAGGCCGAGGAGTTCGCCCGCGAGCGATTGATGGCTCTCAAAGAGCAGGTACGTCGCGAAATGAAACAAATCAACGGCGTGAATGTGATATGCGTACGAGGTCCCATGGCTCCCGAAATGGTGAAAAATTTGGCCTTCCAGTTACGAGGCGAAATTACCGAGCACTTTGCCTTTGTGGCAGGAACGGTAGAGATTGTAGCCCGTAAGCCGCTCCTTACCGTGATGTTGAGCGATGATATGGTGGCTGCCGGATTCAATGCGTCGCAGTTGGTGCGTAACGCCGCCAAGCAGATACAAGGTGGCGGTGGCGGACAGCCTCATTTCGCACAGGCCGGTGGTAAAAATACCGATGGTCTTGCCGTTGCTGTCGATGAAATACTCGCCGAAATAACGAAATAATGCTATATGGCCGGAATACTACCAGCAATAATGGGGTATTCCGGCTTTTTACAAAACAATAAAACCTTTTTTAAGAAGCAGAGTTTGATTTTTCAGAAAAATTTCAAACAGCTCCTAAGGCTTTAAGAAACGATTATTTATACCTCAAAAGATATGAAAAAGTTAGCGTCATTATTGTTTGTCGTATTGCTTGTTGCGTGCTCTACGGTACCTCTCACGGGACGTAAACAGGTGCTGTTGGTGTCGGATAGCGAGGTGCTGACAGCAAGTCTCACTCAGTATGATGAATATATAAAATCGGCAACTATATCGACCGATAAAAACGGGGCCGATATGGTAGCCCGGGTAGGTAAGAAAATAGCTGCCGCTACAGAGAAATATTTGACCGATAATGGGTTGAGTAGTGAACTGGCCAATTTCTCGTGGGAATTTAATTTGGTGCAAGACGACCAATTGAATGCCTTCTGTATGCCCGGTGGTAAAATCGTGGTGTACACCGGATTGTTGTCGATCGTGGAGTCGGAAGACGAGCTTGCCGTGGTGGTAGGTCATGAGGTGGCGCACGCTGTGGCAAAGCATAGCAATGAGCGTATGAGTCAGGAATTGATGACACAGTATGGCGCGACGCTGCTAAGTTCGGCGGTAAGTAACAAGAGTGAAAAGGTGCAACTACTGGCCAATACGGTTTATGGTCTCGGCGCGCAATATGGCGTGATGTTGCCCTATTCGCGCAAACACGAGTCTGAGGCCGATTATATGGGCTTGGTGTTTATGACCATGGCGGGCTATAATCCCGACGTGGCCATCGGTTTCTGGGAGAAGATGTCGGCCGGAGGTAGTTCTACGCCCGAATTTATGAGCACGCACCCGAGCGATGCCACGCGTATAGCCGATATAGAGAAGGCGCTACCTGAAATAAAATCGAAGTATCAGACGAAATAAGCGTAGCTATGAAACATGTATTGTGCCCTCGTTGCGATAGTTATGTGGCATTTGACGAGACTCGCTGTGAGCGAGGTTCATCGCTCTTTCTTGTATGCTCACATTGTGGAAAAAGTTTTTCCCTTTCATACGACGATATTTCACGACAGGAAGAGATAGAGGATTGCGGACGTATCGTGGTGCTCGAAAACAACTGTTGTCACCGGCAAGAATTCCCGTTGATATTGGGCGACAATGTGATAGGACGTCGCAACAAAGGTACCGATGTGGATATTGCCATCGAGAGCAGTGATGCCGACATGGAGCGCCGTCACTGCATATTGAATGTGAAGGCTGATAAATCGGGTGGATTCATATATACGTTGAGCGATTGCTCGGCACGCTCGGGAACCTATCTGCGACAGGAACGTCTCGGTCGTCGCGATAAGATTCGTCTCGACGGCGGTTCTATTATCACGATAGGCGGTACGACCTTTATACTATATACCACGGACTATACCGAGGACGAGGATTAAAACGAGTCCTCTGCATAATATTAGAAGTTGTTTTTAAATTTAAAAAAAAATTATTACGGCTTCAAAAAACATGGTTTCGGCTTCTTTAATGCTCTTTTGGTTGCCTTTTTCGTCAAACCGCTTGGACGTAGTCTGCTACGTCTTACGTAATTTGTCGAAAAATTCATTCCAAAAACAGCTCTTAAATAATCTCGAAAGATAGAGCCAACGAGCGCAATGTAAACTTGTTTACAAATTGCAATGCGAGTGCAGCCTATCTTCTACAAAATAAAATTCAAATAGCTTCTAAAATATTTGAAAATGAAGAATATCGTTCTTTTCGATACGCAAGAGGTGCATTGCGCCTGTCTGCCTATCACTTTCACTCGCGCGGTGAGTGACGTGCGTGTGGGCATACGCACCATCAGCGAGAAATGGCAAGGGTTCATACCCGGCGAATATACGGCTCTTACGGCCGATTATTTGGCGGTAAAATATCCCGAAGTTCCCGATGAGGCCCTGTTTGTGGCCGGATATGTGTGCCCTACGAGAGAATTGGCTGCGGCAGTTTCGGGCTTGAAATCGGGCGAGGCGTTGGTCGCTACCGATGGTACATTACTCGCCTATAACGGCAGTCGTACCAATTTCGAGGCGCGAAATTTCACCCATGAAACGTGCTATGACAGCGAGTTTGTAGCCATCAAGGCCTCGTATGATATATTCAGAAACAACGGTGTAGAGACGGAACGTGATTTTGAGATGCTTACGGCCGGACGCAAGTCGCAACCACTGCCGGCATCTTGCACATTGATAGGAGACGCCGCTCGTCTGTTTATAGAGGAGGGTGCAAAGCTCGAATGTGTGATATTGAATGTGAAAAACGGCCCTATATATATAGGTAAAGAGGCTGAAATCATGGAGGGTGTGTGTATTCGTGCCCCCTTTGTAGCCTGTGAACACGCTACGGTGAATATGAACGCCAAGATATACGGAGCGACTACACTTGGTCCCTATTGTAAGGTGGGCGGAGAATTGAGCAACGTGGTGATGATAGGATATTCCAATAAAGGTCACGACGGCTATTTGGGAAATGCCGTCATTGGTGAGTGGTGCAATCTCGGTGCCGATACCAATTGCTCTAACCTGAAAAACAACTATGCCGAAATAAAGCTGTGGGATTACGTGACGCATCGATTCAGGGCTACGGGTATGCAGTTTTGCGGACTATTGATGGGCGACCATTCACGCTCGGGTATCAATACGATGTTCAATACCGCGACAGTTGTGGGGGTAGGAGCTAATGTATATGGTCCCGGATTTCCTCGTACGGTCATAGACTCGTTTGTGCAGGGTGGAGCCGAGGGCTTCAAGCCGGTATCGGTAGCGCAAGTAGTCGATATGGCCACGCGTATGATGGCACGACGCGGGAAATCACTCTCAGAGGCCGACCGAGCCATTCTCACCGCATTACATGATACCCCCTACCCACAAGCGTAGAAATATCTTTGCAAGGGATTGGTTGATGTACAAATAGTGAAAACTTTGTTAGAAAGTCGCCGATAATGATTTGGCGACTTTGAGATTGCTCCAATCTTCTGCATTAAGCTTTACTAAAACAGACTACACCTCGGCATAATTAAAACAAGATTTAGTCTGTTCTCGGTTTGCACTGTCTTTGTCAAACACCTCTAATACAAAAGTAGCCAAACACCTTGACTAAACAAAGAGTTTGGCTACTTTTAAACTATATCTTATTAATAATCCATTTTCCGGAGTTTCCGCCTTCACGAATCAATACACCTTTTTCTCGCAATAGGTCTGTTATCTTTCTAACTTGACGTTCACTGATTTTCAATCGCCTAGAAAGTTCTGCTCTGGAAATTGACGGAGTTCCCTTTATGGCCTCCAATAGTTTCTCTTCGTCCGTTGGAACGCATTGGAACACCTTTGGATCATCATTGGAACGCTTTGGAACGCTTCCTTCGTTGTCTGCTCGCCAAATGACAACTCTAAAATCCTCCTCTTGATAAAACTCCGGAGTTTTTAGACCATATTCGCGACACTTGTTTATAATATCTTCTGTTCCTGTACCCACTTTTTCAATATAACCATTCCAATACATAGGGTCGGCAAGTAGCGGATTAGCAGGTAAAGACTTATGAGGACCATGCAATTTCTGTACAGTCAATCCATAAGGCAATGTACCAGGATTCCAAACCTCCAATCTGTCACGAAACAACATGACCTGAACGCTGGCATTACTTGTATAATCTCTATGACATACAGCATTTACTATGGCTTCTTTGACAGCCTCAATAGGCAATTCAGGACGTGTCGGTATATCCGCTTTTTCTCCTTCAGCACGTGTTCCAACCCAATTATTGATACGGCTCATCACAAAACTCGTGGCTTGGTCAATAAGTTCAAACACATCGCCTCTGTATATCTGATATGCAGGCATCGGCTTTTCCACCACATTTCCATAGAACTGCACACATTTAACTTCAGATGTAATGAAATATTTTTGAGGTTTCTTTCCAAACAGCAGAATTGCTGCATTTGCTAATC
>JAFTRN010000038.1 GCA_017462265.1 Coprobacter sp.
CCATATATTTCTCCGAAAAAATGTCGTTTATCACGTGTGCATATTGTTACAAAATAATCCCCTCCCGAATAATCGTGAAAATCTGCCCGTGGTGATTTACGTTGAGGATATTTGGCGTTTTCCATACGTTTATTTTATGTGGGCGTGTGTACTCGGACGCTTGAGCCAAGCGTCCCTACGATTTACTGATACGATTTATGAAACTGCGAGAAATATTATTTCGTTAAAGCGAGCCGGAACCCGTCGCTGGAGCTCCTGTAGTCGGGCGAGGTTTCCAGACGAAACGACACACGGCAGGCTCTCGCGGCGGCGGCCCAACCGCCAGCACGGCTCACGTAGCACGAACCTGTGGCTGGGCCGGTAGGATTGGTCATAGGACTGCTGCTATAACTGCCGTACCTATCGCTACACCATTCCGACACATTACCGCTCATATCGTATAAGCCAAGCTCATTCGCTTGCTTACCTCCGACAGGGTGTGTAGCGCTACTATAGTACCACGCGACATCACTTATCGTGTTGCTACCGGCATATTTGTAGCCTTTGCTCTTATTTCCTCCTCGGGCGGCATACTCCCACTCCGCCTCGGTCGGCAAACGGAAATTCTTGCCCGTGATAGCGTTCAGTCTCGGCAAAAATATATCGACTATATCATCGTAGCTTACATAATAAGCCGGATAATTATCACCTACTCCATAACTCGAAGAGGGATTGCTTCCAAGCCAAGGATCGCTGTAGGCCGTCAAAGTCTCACCGGTCGTGGTAGTTCCGCTATAGGTCATCACAGCCTCCCATAGGGCTTGTGTCACCTCTGTCTCACCGATATAATAATCACTGAGTGTTACACTATGCACCGGACTTTCACTACTACCGGCATCGCTATCATAATTATCAGCCGATGAATCACTGCTTTGCGCTCCCATAAGGAATGTGCCACCATCCACGGCGACCATATTAAACGATACGCCCGATACCGTAAAGGTCGTCGGGGGATAATTGTTCTCGGCTGTAGCCTCCACAATGCGGAAACCGCGAGTAAGATCGCGCGTATCGGGCAGGGCTGCCAAACGAGTATTCGGCTTTAATTCATGCTCAGAAGGCACCGCACCAACAATACCCGTCGATACCTTACTTGAATAACTTCCCCCACGATACACACGCGTAGTGCCCGTGCGAGCACCGGCCGGATTGGTAAGTTCGGTACCTGTGTAATAACCATACCAATCGCTACACCACTCCGACACATTACCGCTCATATCCATGAAGCCCAATTCGTTAGGTTCTTTCGACAAGACAACGTGCGTCATATTGCCACTATTGTCGGCATACCATGCCACATAATCGACCAAGTCGCTACCCGAGTAGGTATAACCCCGGGTAATGTTACCGCCCCGAGCCGCAAACTCCCACTGCGCCTCGGTGGGCAACGCGTATGTACGACCGGTAATAGCGTTGAGACGTGGCAAGAATATATCGACTATATCGCTGTAGCTCACACCATAGGCCGGATATTCATCGCCCAAGCCGTTTTCTTTCGTAGGCTCATCGCCCGGCCAAATATCTTGCATGGAGGTTATGGTACTGCTTCCATCTTTACTTACTCCTTCGTATTTCATCACGACCTCCCACAGCGCCTGAGTAACCTCGGTCTGCCCCAACCGGTAATCGCTCAGCGTAACCGTCTGAGAGGAGGCCGGTTGCGACGAGCCGGTAGATACCGCCATATAGGGGTGGTTCATTGTAAGCGTGCCACCCTCCACCGGTAACATTTTGTATTCCACGCCATTGATATGTATAAGATTGTCGGAAACTTTCACCTCGTTGCTCTCAGTGGTCGTATCGTCACTATCTGCGACATCGGGAACCGGAGTATGAGCCGATATGCAGAGGCGCATACCAAGGTTGATATAGCGGTCATCGGGCAGATTGCCATCGCGATAGGAGTTGCGACAGGTCGCCGGCTCGTAGTTGTAGGCACCACCGCGCTGTATGCGGTAGGTTCCGGTATCGAGACCGATAGGATTGACCTGCGCCACACTGCGATAGGTATCGCAATACCAATCGTAGCACCACTCACCCATATTGCCCGTGAGGTCGTAAACACCCAATTCATTGGGGGATTTCATGGCCGGCTGGTGCGATATGGTAGAAGAATTCTCGGAATACCAAGCCACACTGCCTATATAATCGCTACCGGCATATTTATAACTTTGCGACAAAGAGCCACCACGGGCCGCGTATTCCCATTGCGCCTCGGAGGGCAGGCAGAAGGAATAGCCCGTCAATTCACGCAATTTACCTACAAAAGTCTGACAATCGTACCACGAGACATTATTCACGGGATAGGTCGCATTCTGCTCATGACCGGGATTTTCACCCATCACGGCTTCCCACAAACCTTGCGTCACCTCGGTCTCGCCTATATAGTAATCGCTGAGGGTGACTTTATGCACCGGCAGTTCGTCGGTGTAGGAATCGCTGTATTGCTCGGTGGTAGCCCCCATGGAGAAGGTCCCCCCTTTGACATATACCATCGTGAATGTGACATTCCCCACTGTAACCTCTATATTTTCTTGGGGTAAATCCTCGGGAAGCCCGGAACTTAACAGATCATCGGGATTGAAATTTTTGACACAAGCCGGGCAAAGTATCAAAAGTGAAACGAGTATCGGCAGTACGCTGTGTTTCATAGTATGATATATTGAATTATGATTCTATTCGGGAGTTGATGGCGCAGGTATGGTCACTAATATCTTATCGATACGAGCGCCGTCCATATCGACGACCTCTAACGAGAATCCGCCCCAATGAACGATTTCGCCCACCGTGGGGATATGTTCCAACACATCGAGCATCAAGCCGCTCACGGTGTTGTAGTTGCCCTGTTCATAGAGTTCCTCTTTCTCGAAATAGCAGAGGAAATCGTAGAACGAGCAACGCCCATCGACCAACCAACCGTCGCTGTCGGTGCGCTTCACAATGTCGAGATTCTCCTGCGAGTCGTCGAGATTGCCCACCAAGCCCTCCATGATGTCGCGCAAGGTGATTACGCCCTGACAACTACCAAATTCGTCGCACACCAAGGCTCGACTTATGTGATTGACTTTCATCTGTTCCAAGGCATTATACACACTCATATTCTCGTGGAAAAATACCGCCGGGGTAATGAGGGTGTGCAGGTCGAAATCGACCTTATCGAGACTGAAAACCAAACTTTTGAGCGACACAACTCCTTTCACATCGTCGAACGAGCGATCGATGACGGGGTACATACCATAGAGATGTTCGCCCACCACGGTAGCCACTTCATCGCGCGACATATTCACATCGAGCGCCACCACATCGGCCCGATAGGTCATGAGGGAATTGATTTTGAGATCGCCCATCAGGAACACACGTTCCACGATGTCTTGCTCCACCTCTTGCACCTCGCCGTCCTCAGTACCCTCTTGTATCATGGTCTTTATCTCGTCCTCGGTCACTTTCGTGTCGTTTTCCTTCATACCCAACAGGCGAAATATGCCCGAAGTGCTCTTGGCCAATATCCACACAAATGGGGCTGCAATCGTCGAGAGCCACGACATGGGGCGGGCCATAAACTTGGCAACAGATTCGGCCGCACTCATACCCACACGCTTGGGTATCAACTCACCGAAGAGTATCGACAGGTAGGTAACGATAATCACTATCACCCCTTGTGCCAGAGGCGAAGCGTAGGTCGTGGAAATACCTTGAGCCTGCAATATCTCGGAAAAATCATCGGCCAAGGTCGCACCGGAATAGATACCGGTGAGTATGCCTATAAGGGTGATTCCTATCTGCACCGTCGAAAGGAATTTATCGGGGTGCTCGGCAAGGCGCAAGGCTGTATCGGCCGAACGGCTCCCCTTTTTCGCATCGGAAGAGAGACGGGTACGTCGGGCCGAAATTACAGAAATCTCGGCCATGGCAAATACGCCATTGAGCAATATTAGCAATATAATGATAAGTATCTCACTCATATATTCACAGATTACTATGCAAAAGTAGTATAAGTAAGTCGAATTACAAAACAGGTAATAAAAAAAGGCGAGCATCAGCTCGCCTCGTGGAGGTTCCTAGCAGATTCGAACTGCTGTAAACGGTTTTGCAGACCGGTGCCTAACCACTCGGCCAAGGAACCTTATTGTTTTGCGACGACAAAGGTAGGTATTTTTTTTTAATATCCAAACTACTTACCGTTTTTATTTGCTTTTTCTGAGTTTTTTGTCTCTCGAGGGACTTTTCCACACCGCTCACTCAAGGTGCAATCACCACAACCACAGCCACATGACACACTCTTCCGTCGTATGGCTCTGACGATACGCCACACGATATACAGAACGACAACTACCCCTATGCAGGCTACAATCACTTGCTGTACCATATCAGATGAACAATTTCCCGACATTAAATATGAGGAACGACACCACCCAAGCAAAGAGCGTATTGTAAACGATAGAGAAAGCCCCCCACTTCCAGCTTCCCGTCTCCTTGACTATGGCCGCCACACTTGCCAAGCAGGGGAAGTAGAGTAAAACAAACGCCATGAAACTTATCGCTACAAGCGGTGTGAAATCGGGGGCACCGGTTTCGGGATTGGGAGCGGTAAGGCGCGCCCGCAAGGTCGCATCTTCCTCGCTCATATCGGCCTCACCGGCATAGAGCACCCCTATCGTACTTACGACTATCTCCTTGGCTGCCACGCCCGAAAGCAATGCAATATCTATCTTCCAGTTAAACCCGAGCGGTTCCATGACCGGTGCCACCCATTGGCCGAGGCGACCAAGATAGGAATTCTTCTGCTGATCGACAAGTTCGGTCGTCTCATCGACACCATCGGTCTCGACAGGGCGCGGATAATAGCTGAGGAACCACACGACAATCGCCGCCACCAATATGATGCCCCCCATCTTGCGAAGGTATTGCTCGGCCTTGCCCCACATGTGTCGCAACGTGGCTTTCAGCGTAGGTACTCGATAGGGTGGCAATTCCATGACAAAGGGGGTTTCGTCTTTCTTGAAATAGAATTTGCGCAAAAGACGCGCCGTAACTACCGCTGCCAATATACCCAGCGCGTACAAGCCCATAAAGACCAGGCTGGCGTGAGCAGAGAAGAATGTGCCGATAAGCAGTACATATATAGGTAGTCGCGCGCTACACGATATAAAGGGATTGATGAGTATCGTGATGAGACGACTGCTGCGGCTCTCGATGGTGCGCGTAGCCATTATCGCCGGCACATTGCACCCGAAACCCATTACAAGGGGGATAAAAGATTTGCCATGCAGACCCACTTTGTGCATAATCTTATCCATGATAAAGGCCGCACGTGCCATATATCCCGAATCCTCCATAAAGGAGATAAACAAGTATAATATCAATATGTTGGGCAAGAACACGATGACACTGCCCACGCCCCCTATCACACCATCGATAAGCAGGTCTTTGAACGGACCGGGCGCCATAAATCGCTCGATAACCCCGCTGAGCCACGACACGCACGACTCAATCCACTCCATGGGATAGGCCCCGAGTATGAATGTAGCCTCGAACATAACCCACATGATAAGCAGAAAGATGGGAAAGCCAAACAGTTTGTGCGTAACCAACGCGTCGATAATGCGGGTAGTCTTCATTTCGGCCTTATCGCCGGGGACAAGCGTCTCTTTCAATGCCCCCGATATAAAGCCATATTTCTCATTGGCTATGACGGTTTCCACATTCTCACCCAGCGTGTTTTCTATGCGCCGTGCCTCTCTATCTCGCAACTCTATCCATTTATTATAATCAGGTTCGGCTGCCAAGTGTTGCTCTACCTCTTTATCGCCTTCGAGCAGTTTTATGGCCAAATATCGAGGCGAGAAAAAGCGCTCACCCTGCAAATGGGCCTTGATGGCATCTTTCACCACCGAAATGGCCGACTCTACCAACGCGCCATGATTGATATGCACGTGTCGCACCACCGGTTCTTTTCGCTCATATACCTTGATAATGGTATCGAACAGGCGATCGATGCCCTTGCCTGTGCGCGACACGGTAGGTATCATGGGCACACCTATCATCTTGCTCAGTGTTGTGTAATCAAAGTTATCGCCACTCTGCTCCAACTCGTCGTACATATTGAGGGCCACCACCATACTGAGGTCCATATCGATAAGTTCGGTGGTAAGGAAGAAGTTACGTTCGAGATTCGACGCCACAACCACATTCACTATCACATCGGGCTGTTGCTCCACGATATGCCTCCGCACATACAATTCCTCGGGCGTGTAGGCCGATAGCGAATAGGTACCCGGCAGGTCGTAAATATTGAAATGATAGCCCTTGTAATTGAAATAGCCTTTTTTTGCATCGACCGTGACACCGCTGTAATTACCCACATGCTCGTGCGCACCCGAGGCTACATTGAACAACGAGGTCTTTCCACAATTGGGATTACCCACCAATGCGATATTTATAGTGTGTCCCGAACGATCGGCCGCCTCTTGTATGCGGGTATCCTCATCGACGACAAGCCCGGGAGTATCGACAGGCAACACATCTACAGCCTCGGCCGGAGTCATCACCTCTATCAGGGCCGCCTCACTCCGTCGCAAGGACACCTCATAGTCGAGTATTTGGTATTTAATAGGATCTTTCAGCGGGGCGTTGAGTAGAACTTTGACCTTCTTTCCTCGCACAAAGCCCATCTCGATAATACGTTTACAAAAGGCGCCATGCCCCAGCACCTTCGTTATAATCACTTCCTGTCCGGTAGATACCTCGGATAGTCTCATACAGATTCGTTTTTAGGCAATATATTTTTTCGACCACAAAATTCGTTATTTATTTTCATTCTACATAACAATCGGCACATATTATTTGTACCAAGTCCAAATAATAACATTTATTAACCTTTGGAAACCTATCTTCTTCATCACGCAAAAACAGTCACTGAAAATTTGACATCGGAGAGATTTCTCAATGCGAAATACAGACTGTAAATTACCCCCATAAACGACGCAGGGCGGCTCGATGAGCCGCCCTGCGTTATAAAGCAGTGGTTTATCCCAAATATGTTTTGAGTAACTTGCTACGCGAACTTTGACGTAACCGGCGGATTGCTTTCTCTTTGATCTGACGCACACGCTCGCGCGTAAGACCGAATTTGTCGCCTATCTCCTCCAGTGTCATTTCCTGACAACCGATACCGAAGAACATCTTGATAATGTCGCTCTCGCGCTCGGTAAGAGTAGATAACGCACGATCGATTTCCTTGGCTAAGGATTCGTTGATGAGCGTGCGGTCGGCAATGGGAGAATCGTCATTAACCAATACATCGAGCAGACTATTGTCCTCGCCCTCGACAAACGGAGCATCGACCGAAATATGACGGCCCGACACTTTCATAGTGTCTGAAATCTTGTCGACGGGAATATCCAACTCTTTGGCCAATTCTTCGGGTGACGGGCGGCGTTCGTTCTCTTGCTCAAATTTTGAGAATGCTTTACTGATTTTGTTAAGCGAACCGACTTGGTTCAGAGGTAAGCGAACGATACGCGACTGCTCGGCCAACGCTTGAAGAATGGACTGACGAATCCACCAAACGGCATAAGAGATAAATTTGAATCCGCGCGTTTCATCGAATTTTTCGGCAGCTTTTATCAATCCCAAGTTACCCTCGTTGATAAGGTCGGGCAAGCTGAGGCCCTGATTTTGGTATTGTTTTGCAACCGAAACGACAAAACGCAGATTGGCACGGGTGAGTTTTTCCAATGCCACGCGGTCGCCTTTTTTAATACGCTGAGCGAGCTCTACCTCTTCTTCTACTGAAATTAAGTCCTCACGACCAATCTCTTGCAGATATTTATCCAAAGAGGCGCTCTCTCTGTTCGTAATTGATTTGGTGATTTTTAATTGTCTCATTCCGCTGAATAAAATTTGGGGACGCAAATATAATATATTTCCGGCATATAATGTTCCCGAGAATCTGTTTTTTTATGGAAAAATAGTTTTTGGTAGTGTTTCTGGGCTATCGAAAGCCATTTCGAACAACTTTTTATTGCATAAACTGCCGGAAATCGTTTTTATTGTGCGACTTCCGACAGTTTTTTTTCTACAAAGCAGCCAAGCGACTATTGCTCCGAAAGAGGTACGGCATAATAAGCCATCTTTCCATTGGGATATATACCCTTGATGAACATCACCTTGTCGGTATTATCACCCTTGATAATCGTGCGGAAGGCATCTTCTACATTCTTCACGCTCATCACTTTCACACCATTGATATCGAGTATCACGAAACCTTCGCGAATACCGGCTTGCTTGAATTGTCCGGCAGAGAGCTCAGTAATCTGCACACCGCCTCGGATACGTAGTTGCGACTTCGTCGCATCATCGATCTCTTTGAGCGTCGCGCCCAACATATCGATGTTCATAGCCTTTGTCACCTCGGTTCCGCCATGACTGTTTTTGAGTATGGCATCGGCACTCTTCTTGTCATCTCCACGATAAAACTCTATTTTCACCTTATCACCGGGACGATACCGCGCCACTTGCTCTTGCAGAATAGAGGGGGTAGGCGTTTCCACGCCGTTTATGGCCACGATCACATCACCGGCACGGAGATCGGCCTCCATAGCCGCACTACGCTCAGCCACATCTTCGACATACACACCTTTGCGGAGTTTCACCTTCTTTTCCTTACTATATTCATCGTTCATTTCATGTATCACGATACCCAACATAGCCCGTTGCACGGTACCATATTGTTTCAGGTCGGTTATGACCTTACTTACAATGGTCGTAGGTATGGCAAACGAGTAACCGGCATAATTGCCCGTCTCGGAATAGATGGCCGTATTGATACCCACCAACTCGCCGGCAGTATTTACCAATGCACCACCGCTGTTTCCGGGATTTACGGCGGCATCGGTCTGTATAAACGATTCTATACCAAGTGTACGCCCCGACGAAATCATTCCGAGATTTCGTGATTTGGCGCTTACGATACCGGCCGTAACGGTAGAATTGAGCTGGAACGGATTACCGACAGCCAGCACCCATTCGCCCACTTGCAACTTGTCCGAGTCGCCAAAACGCACTATCGGCAAGTCGTCGGCATCGACCTTTATCAAGGCAAGGTCGGTCATAGGATCGGTACCCACCAATGTCGCCGTGAAAGTGCGCTTGTCGTTGAGTGTCACCTCTATTTTGTCGGCGCCATCGATTACGTGATTGTTGGTGACTACATAACCGTCCTCGCTGATAATAACACCCGAACCCATACCTATACGAGGTTGCGGGGTATAACTGCGACCACCGCCCTGCCCGAAGAAATATTTAAAAAATTCCTCCTCCATGCTACTCGATGAGCGTTGTTGTTGCATGACGGTAGATTTGATACTCACCACGGCATTGACGGTTGCAGCCGCGGCTTTGGTGAAATCGGTCTCTACGGCCGGGCGAGCTACCGCCGGTGTATAGGCCGTAGGGGTAGCATAGGCGCTTCCATCGACAGCCTCGACAACAACTGCCCCCTCACTACCCGACGCATCGGACTGCATTGCCGAATATACCCACGCACTCACACCGGAACTGACACCGGCCACAAGGACTAATCCCAATAATGTTTTCTTCAAAGAATTCATAATTAATAATCGGTTTATTTGTTAATTTCAATCCATTTTTAAGAATTTCAGTCGTTAAATTTAATACAAAGCACGTGCAATCCGTATATAATATTGCGTATATTATATTTTTTTAATAGAGTAGCACACCCACTTAACAGCCATTAACCGATTATCACCTCATCTTGCGCCAAAATGTCGCTTTCTCTGCCATAATCACGCCACACACTATGTCATTCATGGCATATCACAAGGCCATAATGTCCCCCACTATAACCCTCGTTGAATTCATAAGCAGTTATTTCTATTTTATAGTCGGAAGTAGAGCCGGGTTTGACAGATACTACGGCCATTGCGCTCGAATCGTTATCTTGTTCTATTAACGACCATTGATTATCGAGCCACTTATATACTTTCACATCAATATCTTTTATGCGATTATCCCCAAATGCTATAATCACATATTCATAATCATCGGTCAGAGTTCTAAAAGTATGTTTCTTTGAGTGTATTATATCAAATTCCATACGTACAATTTCGCAATTGTTCTCTTTTTCTACAAGATTTACAACTTCTCCAGCCTTCGATAAAATAGAAGCCATAGATATTTCGCGTCCTTGAGCATATACATAGCTCAACAACGATAAAACCAATACGAATAAATGTCTTTTCATAATATCACAAGTTTACATATTATAATGATACGTTCCATGCTTATCGGCAATAAACCATGATTGCCCGGCAATTTTAACCCTATAGGCATTTATCGAGGTATTTTTCAACGTTGTTTTCAATCCCGAAGGTACTTCTCCCAAGAATTTATACCCTCGTTCATATACAGCTACCATTGCATCATCAGTCACACATACTGCCCAAATTTGACCATATTCTTCAAGACCATCTTTTAGCCAAGCCGAAATATTACTATCGGAGGTACTAAAATGCTCTGTCGTAATTACTATCCAATCTCCGGCATCATTGAATGTCACAGAAGTTATCACCTCGCCTGCATCATTAAATTCCCGCAGTTTTGATTCTAAATCATAGGGAATATCACTCCAAGCCACCCCATTATCACCATATAAGACCAACCAACTTCCATCTTCTGTCAATTGTACATCATCAATCAGCGCACCCGAATTATTCAATTCAGATAATTTGTTTTTCAATCCCGATGGTACAGCACTGCAAGAATAACCATTCTTACCATAAAGTGCGACATCACCATTGGTCTTCGTTATTGCCACATTTTTACACCCGCCCCACTCCTTAATGGACTCTTTGATATAAGAACGACTGCCCTGCGCATTAACAGATAGGCCCACAATCATCATTGCGAAAAGTAATAATAGTTTTTTCATAATAATAGTATTTTAATTAGACCACGCAAAGATATAAATATAAAAAGATTATTCAAATATTTTTCAGAAAAAAAATTAAAATTTAGTGATTGAGCTAAAAACTATCTCATTATTTGCATTTTTGTTCTGCTTATATTACTTTTGCATAGTAAGTTTGTATAAAGAATACGCTACCAGAATATAAAATGGACACAATAAGAGAAATATCTCATGAACAAGTAGTCATGACATTCGTGGCAACTTGTATAGAGACTACGGCAAGGCACCTTAATACCGACTATAAAGAGGTCTTTTTGAGAATGGTGCGTGTAGGAATGATCGACAATTACATCATTCCCAATTATGAGCCATTACATAGCGAGAGTCGCGACGTATTGGCCGAGCGGTTGATAGAGTGTCTAAAAAATTGGGAGAATCGGTTATGAGTGAAATCATTGTATATCACGGAGGAACCGAAATAATAGAAAATCCTATTTGTCGATTCGGCCGAAAAAATTTAGACTTCGGCCAAGGGTTCTATGTGACCGATCTACGAGAACAAGCCATAAAATGGGCCGAAAATATGGCTCACAACCGAAACTTATCAGCAGTAATCAATCGCTATCGACTAAATAGAGAGGCCATCGTCAAAGAGGCTCGTTGCAAAATTTTTGAAGCCTACGACGAACAATGGCTCGAATTTATCGTTGCCAATAGGTCGGGACTGAATTTTGCCGATAATTACGATTATATAGAAGGAGGTGTCGCCAACGATCGAGTAATTGATACCATCAACCTTTATATTGCCGGACTTATGGAACTTGGCACAGCACTCCGAGAGCTTTCAAAGCACCGACCAAACAATCAGATGTGCATCTTAAAACAAGATTTAATAGACAAATATCTATTATATGATGGAACAGAAAGAATATGATAGCCCCACAAAATCGCCTATAATACAAGAAATTATCACGAGCAATCGTATCGGAGCCATATCTATCATATTGGCACAAAGACTTGGTATCGACAATATCAAAGCATTAAAAATGTTTTATATGAGTAAGACTTGCGCCAATCTTCACGACAAATCGACAGGATTATATCTTTATGGAGATATGTATGTAGCCGATGATTTCATTCGAGAAATGGAAAACCGCCAATAGGCGCATCACGATGCAGAAAATAGGACGGAGTGTTGGGTAAACCGACAAAATACACTACCTTTGCCCTCATATAGCATGAGGCTATATAATTTTTTTGACAGCTTCAATATTTACACCAATAACACAGCAGGACAGTCTGTCGCTCGCGGAAACGCGTGAGGAAAGTCCGGGCAACACAGAGCGCCATATTTCTTAACGGGAAGCTATCCGCAAGGGTAGAGTAGCGTAACAGAGAATAACCGCCGTCACCGACGGTAAGGGTGAAAAGGTGGGGTAAGAGCCCACCGGTCTCCATGGCGACATGGGGAGCCGTACGTCTTATGGGTTGCAAGGTTATGTACACCGGCGATTGAGGGTTGCTCGCCCGATGCCGGGGGGTAAACCGCTTGAGCTTTATGGCAACATAAAGACCAGATAAATGACAGACACTTTTTCTCGAAAAAGTACAGAACCCGGCTTATAGTCCTGCTGTTTTTTTGAAGCTGTTTTGATTTTTATTGTCGAGATTCTTTAAGAGGTATTTTGAAATGGATTTTTCGTCAAAAAGCGTAGGTAATAGTGAACTATATCCAAGCGTTTTGATGAAACAGAGATTCAAAAGAACCTTAAAGAGCCCGAAATTTGTTTTTATGAAGCCATGATAAATTTTTCAAGAAAATCTAAAACAGCTTCTTAAACTCGACCGATATGGTAAGAAAAGCACATAAAAAATGGCGTATTTTGAGACATCGAGCCTATCGGTTTGTGATACACGATATGTGGCGTATCACCGGCAATGAGGTAAGCGGTTGGCGTCATAGACTCATACTACTGATAAAAACACTGCACCTATCGGTGCGCCGATTTATTACCGCCGACCTCGAATTGCGTGCCGCGGCACTTACTTTCAACACTCTACTTGCCGTAGTACCGGCCCTCGCATTGGTTTTTGCCGTAGCTAAAGGACTCGGTTTCCAATCGATTGTACAAAGCCAACTCTTCGACTACTTTCCCGCGCAACGTACCGCCATAGAACAAGCGTTGACGTTCGTCGATTCATACTTGGCCCATACTCAAGACGGTATATTTGTAGGTATCGGCATCGTGTTCTTGTTATGGTCGGTCATCGGCCTGCTCTACAGCGTAGAAACCACATTCAACGACGTGTGGCAGGTGAGCAAAGAGCGCTCGATATACCGCAAGGTCATCGACTATATTGCCATTATCGTGTTGCTCCCCATGCTGATGATTATCACCGGCGGTCTCTCCATATTTGTATCTACCGGAATTTCATCGTCATCCCTCCTATCGTTTTTAAGCCCGATAGTACGTTTCGGAATTTCCATCAGCCCCTATATACTCACCTGCCTCATCTTCACCCTGATATACCTGCTTGTACCCAATACTCGTGTAAAATTTCGTAACGCGTTGATATCGGGTATTATTTGCGGGCTTGCCTTTCAACTGATGCAGGTATTGTATATCCACGGCCAAATGTGGCTCTCGCGCTACAATGCCATATACGGCAGCTTCGCGTTCCTATTATTATTATTACTTTGGACTTGGTTTTCGTGGCTGATATGCCTATTTGGCGCCGTGCTCTCCTACTCGGCCCAGAATGTGGAGAAATTCAATTTCGACAAAGAGATAAAAGGCATCAGCCATCGATACAAAGACTTTGTTACGCTTATTGTCATCACAGTCGTTGTGCGGAGGTTTATTTCCGGTTCAACACCACTTACCCGCAACGAAATAGCCTCGAACTACGAGATACCCATACGCCTCACCGGCGAAGTATTGCAACGCCTCATCGACGCAAAAATCATACGCGAGACACCCTCGGGCGACGACCGGGTGTGGGCCTACACTCCCGCCATAGATCCACAACAACTGACAGTGGGTATGCTCATGCGTAAACTCGACCGTTACGGCTCGGAAAACTTCAAGATAGACCGTCGATATTTCGAGGCGCAATGGCACGCTATCGCCACTACCCGCGATGCCGCTTATATCGAAGGCGATAAAATATTAGTAAAAGATTTGGACTTCGAATCTCGCAAAGGTGATAAAGAATCTTAGAGCCATCGCCTTAGAGCCCGATTTACAAAATACAAATCAAACATATTATCACCATGAATTTATTAGGAAACATCATTTGGATTATCTGCGGAGGCTTCGTCATGGCCATGGAATATTTCGTAAGCGGTTTTGTGCTGTGTTGTACCATTATCGGCATTCCGTTTGGACTGCAAGTATTCAAGTTGGGACTGCTCGCCCTATACCCATTCGGACAAACAAGCATCGTAGAAGGCGGTAGCCGTGGGTGTATCTCTATACTCATGAACATCATCTGGTTCTTCTTCGGCATAGGCATAGCTCTGTCGCATCTCATACTTGGAGCACTACTCTGCATCACCGGTATAGGCATACCATTCGGCCTGCAACATTTCAAACTCATGAAAGTTGCCCTATGCCCCTTCGGCCGCACGATAGTCTCCCAATAAGATGATTTTTCAGGTGAAATAAATTCCGCACTAATCATTTTGGCCCGACGTCGATTATACCGGCAAAACCTCTAAATAACTTTCAATCCGAAACAAAACAGCAAAATCGAATTCGATAAAAATCGAGATAGCTGCCCGTAAATCTATCGAAATAACAGGCTTTCTACACATAGCGCTTTAAATCGATTGAAAATCGACTGTTTTTGTATTACAATTCAACAGAAACAGATGTTACAAAATACAAAAGCGTAAATTTTGATATAAAAATTATTGCATTTTATTTGGATATATCAAACAATAGACATACCTTTGCACCCGAAAACAAATAAGCATCACAATGACAACAGATTTTCGACTTCGCAGCCTACGAATTAGTATTCTATCGAGCAACTCGATGGACTGTGAGTCGGTGCGTTAATGTGAAATTGAATGCAATGAATATAACACAAAACCTTTCTCACAAGTCTGTGTAGAGAGGTTTTTTATTTTTAAAAAGAAAAAACAATATAAACTATGAGTGACAGATTATACATTTTCGACACTACCCTGCGCGACGGAGAACAAGTGCCGGGTTGTCAGCTCAACACCGTTGAGAAAATAGAAGTAGCCCGCGCTCTCGAAGCGTTAGGTGTAGATATTATCGAAGCCGGTTTCCCCGTATCAAGCCCGGGTGACTTCAATTCGGTAGTAGAGATTTCAAAAGCCGTGACTTGGCCCACCATTTGCGCCCTCACACGCGCCAACGAGAACGATATACGTGTGGCGGCTGAAGCGTTGCAATATGCCAAGCACAAACGTATCCACACCGGTATAGGCACCTCGGACTATCATATAAAATACAAGTTCAATTCCACACGCGAAGAGATTATAGAACGCGCCGTTGCCGCTGTAAAATATGCTAAAAAATATGTCGAAGACATCGAATTTTATGCCGAAGATGCCGGTCGCACCGACAACGAATATCTGGCTCGCGTGGTAGAGGCCGTAATCAAAGCCGGCGCTACCGTCGTGAATATACCCGACACGACAGGCTACTGCCTGCCCGAGGAGTTCGGCCGAAAAATTCGTTTCCTCAAAGAGAATGTAAAAGGTATCGACAACGCCATCATTGCCACCCACTGTCACAATGACCTGGGAATGGCTACGGCCAATACCATAGCCGGTGTGATGAATGGTGCTCGACAAGCCGAGGTGACCATCAATGGTATAGGCGAGCGCGCCGGAAATACCTCCCTCGAAGAGGTTGCCATGATATTGAAGAGTCACAAGCACATAGGTGTAGATACCAATATCAATACCCAAAAGATATACAGCACCAGCCGATTGGTATCGAGCCTCATGAATATGCCCGTGCAACCCAACAAAGCAATTGTAGGACGCAACGCGTTTGCCCACTCATCGGGAATACATCAGGACGGTGTATTGAAAAATCGCGAAAACTACGAAATTATCGACCCGCAAGAGGTAGGTATCGACGAAAATTCTATAGTACTGACAGCCCGAAGCGGACGCGCCGCGCTGAAACACCGCTTGCACATACTCGGTGTGGAACTCGAAAAAGACCAACTCGACAAGGCCTATGAGGATTTCTTGAAACTTGCCGATCGCAAAAAAGACATCAACGACGATGACGTATTGATGCTTGTGGGTAAAGCCCGCGCCGAGAACGCACGTATCACGCTCGATTATCTGCAAGTGACATCGGGTGTAGGTGTGCGCTCGGTTGCCAGTGTGGGTCTGCTCATTGCCGGCGAACGTTTCGAGGCCGCAGCCAGTGGAAACGGTCCGGTAGATGCAGCTATACGCGCCGTAAAACAGATTATTCACCGTCAAATGACCATTCAAGAGTTTCTCATACAGGCTATCACCAAAGGTAGCGACGATATGGGCAAAGTGCACATGGCCGTATCGTATGAGGGTGTAAACTACAATGGTTTCGGTGCTAACACCGACATCATAGCCGCATCGGTAGAGGCATTCATCGATGCCATCAACAAATTTGTTCACTAAGAATTTAAATTATTTCTACTAATATTATAGAAAAAATATGAACACTTTATTTGATAAAATATGGGACGCTCACGTCGTACAAAAAATAGAAGAGGGTCCCACCCAGCTCTATATCGACAGGCTCTATTGCCACGAAGTGACCAGTCCGCAGGCTTTCGACGGATTGCGAGCACGGGGATTGAAATGTTTCCGCCCCGAACGTATCTATTGTATGCCCGACCACAACACCCCCACTCACGACCAAGATAAGCCTATCGAAGACCCTATTTCTCGCACACAAGTCGATACATTGGCTCGCAACGCGCAAGAATTCGGTCTCAACCACTTCGGTATGCTCTCACCTAAAAATGGTATAATTCACGTCGTAGGTCCGGAGCGCGGTCTCACCCTCCCCGGTATGACCATCGTATGTGGTGACTCGCACACCTCTACACACGGAGCTATGGGCGCCGTGGCATTCGGTATAGGTACGAGCGAGGTGGAGATGGTAATGGCATCGCAATGTATTCTGCAATCACGTCCCAAGACCATGCGCATCACCGTAGATGGCAAACTCGGCAAGGGTGTTACCGCCAAAGACATCGCTCTATATATGATGTCGAAAATCACCACCAGCGGAGCCACAGGTTACTTTATAGAATATGCCGGTGAGGCTATTCGCGCACTCTCGATGGAAGGCCGTCTCACACTCTGCAACCTGAGTATAGAAATGGGCGCGCGAGGCGGTATGATAGCTCCCGACGAAACCACTTTTGCCTACATCAAAGGGCGTGAATATGCTCCGCAAGGTGAGGCTTGGGACAAAGCCGTGGCCTATTGGAAAACATTGTACAGCGATACCGATGCCGTATTCGACAAAGAAATACATTACGATGCCGCCGACATAGAGCCTATGATTACCTATGGAACCAACCCCGGTATGGGCACGGCCATCACCGCCTGCATACCCACAACCGACGGTATGAGCGAGGTGGAAAAGAGTTCTTTCGAGAAATCTATGGCCTATATGGGATTCGCTCCGGGCGACAAGCTTATAGGCAAACCGGTCGATTACGTTTTCCTCGGCGCCTGTACCAACGGCCGTATCGAGGATTTCCGTGCCTTTGCCTCTATCGTGAAAGGTCGTAAAAAAGCCGACAATATCATCGCGTGGCTCGTTCCCGGCTCGTGGATGGTCGATGCTCAAATACGCGAGGAGGGACTCGACAAGATACTCGCCGAAGCCGGATTTGAAATACGCCAACCGGGTTGCTCGGCTTGTCTGGCCATGAACGACGACAAGATACCGGCCGGGAAATATGCCGTATCGACCAGCAACCGCAACTTTGAAGGTCGTCAAGGCCCCGGTTCTCGCACACTGCTTGCCAGTCCGTTGGTAGCCGCCGCTGCCGCCGTGACCGGTGTCATCACCGATCCGAGAGAACTTCTATAATCAAGTTGTTCACAAGTATTCAAAAGTTTTACAAAAAACGATTTCTGAAAATGAAACAAAAATTCGATATAATATGCGACACCTGCGTGCCTCTGCCGCTGGAAAATGTCGATACCGACCAAATAATACCGGCACGCTTTTTGAAAGCTACCACGCGCGAAGGATTCGGTGAAAATCTATTCCGTGACTGGCGATACAATGCCGATGGAAGCATCAACAATGATTTCGTATTGAACAATCCCACATATGGCGGACAGATATTGGTGGCCGGCAAGAACTTCGGTTCGGGTTCGAGCCGAGAACACGCCGCTTGGGCCATTGCCGATTATGGATTCAGAGTGGTAGTTTCGAGTTTCTTTGCTGATATTCACAAGAACAATGAGCTGAACAATTTCGTACTGCCTGTGGTAGTAACCGAGAATTTCTTACAAGAGTTGTTCGACACCATCGCCGCCAACCCCAAAGCCGAAATAGAGGTAAATCTCCCGGCTCAGACCATCACCAACAAATCGACCGGTCGCAGCGAGAATTTCGAAATCAACGCTTATAAGAAACATTGTCTGATGAACGGGCTCGATGATATTGATTACCTTTTAAGCCAAAAGTCGGCCATAGAGGCATGGGAAGAAAAAAGCAAATAGATAATACACCTCGCATAGAGATATTAGACACAACTCTACGCGACGGAGAGCAGACATCGGGTGTGGCATTTGCCCCACAAGAGAAGTTGAGTATCGCCCGTCTTTTGCTCACGGAATTGCAAACCGACCGCATAGAAATAGCCTCGGCGCGTGTATCGAGTGGCGAATTCGAGTCGGTGCGACAAGTATGCTCATGGGCTCGTAAAAAGAAGTTTATCGACCGCATCGAAATACTGGGATTTATCGACAAAGGCGTATCGATACAGTGGATAAAAGAGGCCGGTGGTCATATTATCAACCTGTTGTGTAAAGGATCGTTACGTCACTGCACTGAGCAATTACGCAAAACTCCGCAAGAGCATATCGCCGACATCAAAGCCGAGATTGCAACCGCACAAAAAAACAAGATGCAGGTAAACGTCTATCTCGAAGATTGGTCGAATGGTATGATACACTCACCCGAATACATCTTTGAGATGATGGAGGCGCTACATACCGAGAAAATTGCTCGATTTATGTTGCCCGACACGTTGGGCATACTCGATCCGTACCAGAGCTATGAGTTTTGCCGGCAAATGATCTCCCGCTATCCCGACTGCCGATTCGACTTCCATGCCCATAACGATTACGACCTCGCCGTAGCCAATGTATTCTCGGCCGTGAAAGCCGGAATTCAGGGGGTACATTGCACTATCAACGGACTGGGCGAACGGGCCGGAAACGCGCCGCTATCGAGCGTGCTTGCCGTGTTGCACGACCAGTTGGGCCTATCGACCGGTATAGTCGAGAGCAAAATAAATCAAGTAAGTCGCTTGGTAGAATCCTACTCGGGTGTGCGTATTCCCGCCAACAAACCGGTCATCGGCGAGCATGTGTTCACGCAATGTGCCGGGGTGCATGCCGATGGCGACAGCAAGAGCAATCTCTACTACAATGATCTGTTGCCCGAACGTTTCGGCCGTACACGCGAATACGCGTTGGGTAAAACATCGGGAAAGGCCAACATACGGAAAAACCTCGAAGCGTTGGGTATAGAACTCGACGACGAGGATATGCGCAAAGTGACCGAACGCATCATCACGCTCGGCGACAAGAAAGAACAGGTCACTCAAGAGGACCTGCCCTATATCATATCCGACGTACTGAATCACAATGTAGAGAACCAGAAGATACGGTTGCTCAACTATTCGTTGTCGTTGGCACAAGGGTTGCACCCTGTTGCCGTGGTAAAAATCGAAATTCACAGTAAGCAATACGAGCAGACCGCAACCGGTGACGGACAGTATGATGCCTTTGTAAAAGCGCTACGCACGATCTACAAACAACAACTGAAACGCGAGTTCCCTATGCTGACCAACTACACAGTCGATATTCCACCCGGAGGACGGACCGACGCTTTCGTGCAGACGGTCATTACATGGCAATATCACAAGCATAGCTTCAAGACGCGAGGCCTCGACGCCGACCAGACCGAAGCCGCCATACAAGCCACGGTGAAAATGCTCAACCAAATCGAAGATATGAAATAAGTCTCAAAATTGCCTCTTTTTCAAAACAATCATAAGTAAACAATTTCTAAAAAACATAACCCTATGAAACTGAATATCGCTGTATTGCCGGGCGACGGCATAGGTCCCGAAATCGTGGGCCAGGCATTGCAAGTAACCGAGGCCGTTTGTAAACGTTTCGGCCATGAACTCACTTATAAACACGCACTTGTAGGCGCTTGTGCCATCGACGAGTGTGGCAACCCCTACCCTGCCGAGACACACGAGTTGTGTATGCAATCCGACGCTGTATTGTTCGGTGCCATCGGTTCGCCCAAATACGATAACAATCCGGCCGCCAAGGTCCGCCCCGAACAGGGATTGCTCGGTATGCGCAAACAACTCGGCTTGTATGCCAACATTCGCCCCGTAACCACTTTCGACTCCCTGTTGCACAAGTCGCCCCTGCGTCGCGACATCGTAGAGGGTACCGACCTCATGTGTATACGCGAACTCACAGGTGGTATCTATTTCGGCCGTCCGCAAGGTCGCAGTGAGGACGGAAACACCGCTTACGACACCTGCGTGTATAGCCGCGAAGAGGTAGAACGCATCGTGCGTCTCGCCTATAAATATGCCGGTCAGCGTCGTAAGAAAGTGACCGTCGTAGATAAAGCCAACGTACTCTGCACCTCGCGTTTGTGGCGCGAAGTAGCCCAAGAAATATCGAAAGAATATCCCGACATCACGACCGAATATATGTTCGTAGATAATGCAGCCATGCAGCTGGTGCAATACCCGAGCCGATTCGACGTGATGGTGACGGAAAATATGTTTGGCGACATACTTACCGACGAAGCCTCGGTAATCACCGGCTCGCTCGGAATGTTGCCCTCGGCATCGGTAGGTATTCACACCTCGGTATTCGAACCGATACATGGCTCCTATCCGCAAGCCGCAGGCAAAGACATTGCCAACCCCGTAGCCACCATACTGTCGGCCGCGTTGATGTTTGAATACGCCTTCAACCTCATGGAAGAGGGTGCCGCCATACGTCGAGCCGTAGCCGCTTCGCTCGAAGCCGGTATCGTGACCGAGGACATTTGTGGCGACGGCAAAGCCTACAAATGTAGCGAAGTCGGCCGCTGGATTACCGACTTCATCGCCACCGGAAAATAATTCTATAGCCCCATCAATAACAATTAGCGACGATGCGTCTGATGCGCATCGTCGCTAATTCTTTTGTATCAAAAGCAACTTTTTAGAAGTTGTACATGGTATAGACGCCTAATGTGGGGTCTTTTTCGACTTGCCAAGTGCGGACTTTTATGATGGGTTTGTCGCTGTTGTTGAGATCGACATATAGGAACAGATAGCCTTTATCGCTGTAATGGGTGCTGTAATAGTCCTGCTTTATCTGTATGCCATATAATTCGCCTCCGTTATCGGCCCTGCTTATCAGGTTGTCGGCAAACCGTATATTCACATACTCATTGGCATTGAAACAGGCTTCGAGGTTACGCATATATTGGTGTTTGCTCTGCCGAGTACGCTTCACCAACAAGTGTTCGGTATATGTGTTTATATCCTTATCGTATATGGGGGTAGGTCTCACGGTACCGGTTATTATCACGGCGTTGTCGTCGAATATGCCTTCGAGATATTCCAAACGTTCGAGCGCGTATGCGGTTTTGTAGTTTTCGAGGAATGTAGCCAGGAAAAAGCGGGAATATTCGTTCCACTCCACGTGTTTCCATATATCACTGAGCGCCTCATAGCCCAAGGCAAAAGCCACGGCCTCGATTTTCCCACTGCGGTCGAAAGTAAATGTTACGTCCTCGACAAACTTTTTATTGTTTCTGAATGCGAAACTCATCGGCACGCTGCGACACACCACCTTGTCTTTGGCGCGGTAGAATGAGTAAGTGATATTCGTACCATAGAGACGGGCGTTGCCGTAGGCGATAAGGCGGTCGAACATAGCCCAGCCCTCGGTCGTGAAACAATCCTGCACCGACGTGTAATCTCTTTGCGAAACGGCATCGATTATACGGGTTATCTGCTCATCGTATCGGTCATACTCAGCCTCCACCATTTGCAGATTCTCGAGGTGTGCCGCCGTTGCCTTCTGCGCCGTTGCCACATCGGCAAAGAGTGTTGAGCCACTCGCCGACTTCCCCTCTGTCTTCACCGCATCTACCTTGATTTTCGCCTCGGGGAAATAGTATCCGGCCATCGCTTCGGTAGCCATCTTCACCTCATTGTCGGTCATCGATTCGGCAAATTCATATTCACACTCTATTTTCCAATCTCGTGGTGAATACCCGGGAATAAACTCCGCATTACCGCGCCCGTCTTTGGCTACGTGCAGGTCCGAGGTTTCGGTGCCATTGTGATACCGATATTCCAACGAGCTTATCGGCTTGCCATCGTAGGTGATATAGAGATTATAACTGTTTTTCTCTACAAGCTCGGGCACCACCCTTATTTTGGCAAAAATAGAGCGTATATGCTCGGGGAGCCACGAGGTGAGCACTCTCGGGGTAGTACCTACCGTATAATACACCTCGTTGGGGCGAGGAAGTGTCTGCAACAGGCTATAAGCCCAATAGTAATTGCGCAAAGCATCGTTGATGCGACGATCGGCCAACGCATTTTGCGCGCTACGCATCATATCATACACCTTAGTCTTACGCAGTTCGAAAATCGTATCGACAGCCGACTTCGTGATATAAGCAAAGATATACACCCCACGCTCCACATCATACTTTATCGATTTCACCCCATTCAACACGGCCGACGAATAGGTGCGTACCACGCTCTTATATTCCTGCTTTGTGTCGGCATTTTCGCCATGCACCACGTTGTGGGTGGTTCCTATGAAATCCGATACGACATTCATCGATATACTCTCCACCAATTCGTCTAACGCGGTCTTCTTGGCTGTACCGGGATTTGCCCCTACTGCCTCGCCCCAATAATAGGCGTCATCGTGTTTTATGCGTTCTATTCGGGCTTTTTGTTCTCGTATGTCTTGGGCGAATGTCTGCGTATAAGCGATGATGGCGAGCAAGGCTGCAAGGAATATTTTAATCATAGTATCGTGATTTCGTGTGATGAATGATTTCTGCACAAAGATAGTGTAAATGAGTTCCGTCAGCAATTTATTTGCATGATTTTTATGCACAATCGTACGAAAAAGGCTACGAGAGGTTTATTTCTCGGCAGACGCTTGGGCCGAGTATCACTACATTTTTTGACCAATACCATTTTTGCAGGATTGTGACCTTCCTGCCGTAGGGACGCACGGCTCGTGCGTCCGAGGGAAATTGAGCGCTTCCCGCTCACGTTTTTGTATCGTTTCGGTTCCGTGCGAACCGCTACGCTTATCGCACGGCTAATAAGATATAGCCCTCCGGGCAAATGGTTTTTCACAATATCTGCCCGAATGGGCCGAATTTGAATAGCCGTGGGCTTAGCGATAGCGTGCCCTCGGTTGCATTTAGACATTTCAATGAGCGGGAAGCGCTCAATCTCAAA
>JAFTRN010000039.1 GCA_017462265.1 Coprobacter sp.
ACGCTTGCCCGGAGGGCTATATTTGAGTAGCCGTGCGATGAGCGTAGCGGTTCGCACGGAAACGAAGGCCCAAAGTCTCCCCCGGAGTCCGGAGGTCTCAATCTTGTTGTTATCATAGAGGGCAATATCACCGAGGTGCACCACAAATTCAGATTGAGCGCTTCCCGCTGGGCACGCTATCGCTAAGCCCTCGGCTACTCAAATTCGGCCCATTCGGGCAGATATTGTGATATACAATATCGATTACCTAACGGCAATCTTTTTATAATACAAACTCAAGCCCCTCTTTTTATTTTATCGTATAAATCACGTTTAATCACAGACTTACGCAGATTTCAAGAATCTTTATCGGACACCAAATAATAAAAAAACAATCGGGGCCACA
This sequence comes from Coprobacter sp., assembly GCA_017462265.1. GTDB lineage: Bacteria > Bacteroidota > Bacteroidia > Bacteroidales > UBA11471 > Caccoplasma. The sequence continues at coordinate 386 of JAFTRN010000039.1, forward strand.
TTGCGCGGCCCCGATTTCATGAGAAAGATTACGTATAGGTTATTTTACAATAACTTTCGTAGTAACGATACTGCCATCGCTCATGTGCATACGCACGATATTGACGCCTTGTACCGGCTCGGCTACACGCATACCGCTGAGGGTATATATCTCGGTAGATACTACGGTGGCAGCCACCTCTACACTATCGATAGCCGTAGATTCGGAATAGGTGGCCGGAGCCGAAGCTGCACCCAGACTACCATATTCGTTGGCAGCTTGCACGGTGAATTCGTCACCCTCGGCAAACGATGCGGGAGTGTATGTGCACTCGGCGGTGAAGCCTACCACTTTACCATTCTGCGATACCACGTAACACATAGCGTAGGGAACAGCAGCCCACGAGAGGCGTTTCTCGGCATTGTAGGTAACGACAGGCGCATCGACAGCCTCCATCAGTTCACGAGGATTCCAATAGTCGCTACCGGTGAGGACATTGGCATAGGTGTAGGTCGCAGCCTCTTCGTCGGTGAGATAGTTTTTGGCCTTACCATATATCTTCTCGCCATTGCTGGTGTAGTAATAGGTATCGATACGGTGGCTGAGGTCGAGCAAATTACCCTCGGCATCGGTCGTCTTGTAATCGGCAAAGATAGCGGGAATGGTACCCATGGTTTCATACCAACCGGCTGCCGGAATGGTAACTTCGGCGCGGGTGTAGAGGAACACCGTCTTACAAGCGTTGTGCCACGGACGGCCCAACCATATATCGGTAGCCGATGCGGGATTGGTGGGAGCTGTTATGACGTTGTGGTCGAACACATATCCCCACTTGGTCGAAGGACCGTGCGAAGGAGCTACGATATAACCACCGCTGGGACGTACGATATTGATGGTACACTCGTCGAAATACACATCACCACCACCGTAGATGAAATCGACAGCTCCCTCGATGAAGCAATCTTTGAGGTAGTGACGGTGAGCATCAGAGGCTGTAGAGGTGAGGTAAGTATCTTGATAAGAGCGCAGCTTACAGTTGTAGAACACGGCACGGTCGTTATTGGTGTACATAGCCAAGGCTTGCGGACCGGCATTTTGTTGCACGCCATACTCGTTCTCGAACGAAATGTTCTCGGCATAGAAGTTGGCCGAATTTATCACAACCGAAGCACCTTGACTTACGTGGTAAGCGTTATCGCCACCGCAAAGGCGGTCGTCGGTAACGGTCACTTTGTCTTTGTCTTGACCGATAAGGTAGATATAGGGCTTGGTAGCAGGTATCTCTATGTGACCTTTGTAGTAACCCTCCTTGATGAAGATGAGCCACGGAGCCGTGCGACCGGCAGGTGCGGCAGCAATAGCATCAACCACATTGAGGTAGTCGCCACTGCCATCGGCAGCCACTACGGCATCATAGATACGGGCCTCGGGCTGTTTGCGATCCATCGTGGTGAACGAGAACGATGTACCGGCAAAGGCGTTGCCCGAACGGTCAACGAGAGCTCCGGCAGGAACATTCACGGTATATGAGGTGTTGTAGTCGAGGTTGTGGTAGCGATAGAGCACCGAGCTTCCGCTGTAGGTAACATCGGTAAGAGCCTCACCGTTGAGCGTAACATTACCCTCACCGGCTTTTACGATTTCGTTGAAGTTAAGCACGATAGAACCGGTTGCCGAGGCGTTTCCGGCTTCATTGGCAGGTATAGTCGAGCGCAAGAGAGGAGCGTCAAAGTCGTCCTCGAGTACTTGGTCGGCCAAGATGAAGATATCGCAAATAGATGTACCATCTTGATCACCGAGAGTACCTACAAGCGACGAGGTGTAATCGGGATACCAACGAATCCAGAGTTTCTCTTGATTCTCGGCAGCCTCGGGCAGTTTTATTTCGCTTTCGATCCACTTTTTGGCATCGGTTATCTTTATGGTATCGGCCGTGGTAAAGTTCTCACCATCGGTAGAGTATTGCAAGAACTGAATAGAATAACCGTTGAACGAGCAAAGCATCTTGGAAAGCACGCGAATGTTGTAATAGGTCTTCGACGAAATAGTCACCTCGTAATAGTAACGTTGAGCGATAGTACCCCAGTTCACCCAAGCATATCGACCTTCGTAGGTAGGATTGTTGGAGAGGGCACTGCGGTCGAGCGCGCCTTTGGTAGTACCATCGAGGGTACGGAGCGAAAGCATACCGGCATTGGTCGATTCGTTGAAGATGTCGCCCATGCGATTAGCGCCACCGGCATTCCAAAAGTCCCAACCACAAATGAAGGGAGCGTTGCTGAAAGTAGCAGTCACATCGGTATCGGCAGTCATCTTTATGGTACGAGTGGTCTCGGTCGTTCCATCTTCCCAGTTGAGGAAAGTATAAACCACATTCTGCCAAGCGGTGAGCGATATTTCGGCACCCTCTTCATACATACGTTTGCCATTGACGAATGTACCTTCGTCGGAGAGTTGTATATAGTAGTCGTTGGAATTCTCTACCGTGAGGTTGAGGGCGTAGGTGTTTACAGCCTTGAAGTTGGCGGTAAGTTCTACATCAGCGGTAAGGGTGTGGGTGTAAGCCGGTGTCTCGGCCACGACGTTACCCTCGGCATCGGTCCAGTTTACAAAGTCATAACCGAAGTTTTCAACAGCTTCGAGAATAATCTGAGTGTTTTCGTTGAACTTGTTACCTATCGGGGCCTGTTTGATGCTACCGGCCTCGGCAATATTCTGCGCGATGGCAAATGTATATTCGGGAACACTGGCAGGAATACCCTCGAAAGTACCGGCAATCTTGATGTTGGCAAGACCCACTTGCTTGTTATTGGCCAAGTTGTAGAGGTATATTTCGAGTGTCAGTTCCTCGCTCGTGTTGGTGATACCGGTCACATCGAACGTGTAGCTCGAGGTTTCGTTGTTGCGGGCAGGATTGGCTCCGGTCACAAGATTTACGCGTTGATCGCCACATACCAGATAAATATCGAGATTACCGCCACTGGTACCATAGCGACAGCCATCGAGCGAAACCGTGGTGGGGGTGAATGTAACACCTACCTGAGGTTTGAAAGTGAAGGTGATTTTGTCATCTTCCGTGGGTGATTTGCTATTGGCAATCGGTTGGAAACGAGTGAAGTTGATACTGTTGGTGGTTGCTTTGTCAAGATAGGGCACGTTGCTTCCGGTTGCGTGCATATCATAAGCAAACAACAATTTGTCACTACGAGTGGCTACATGGGCATCTTTACCTTCGTCGAAAGGCCATACGATAGAAAAGTCACCCGAAGTGGCTATTTTCGTACCGATGAAATCGACTTTCTTTATACGAGTGTCGTAGGTTACATGACCTTCGCCGTTTTTACCATTGAGTATGCGCACATACACGCTGTCTTTGTTGGTAGCACCGGTGAGCAACACGGTATCGGCGCTGTAGGGTTGCCACCAAGCTTGGTCGGTAACCACCTCGGCAGCGGGCGACCAAGTCTTGCACGAGTCGGTAGAGTAAACGATAAAGTGGTTGGAACCGGCATTACAAGCATAGGTAAAGGCGAGCTTTATGTCTTGATATTCGGCCGTAGAGAAAACGTATTGCGCATAGTTGTCGTGATTGGCGGCATCGGCAAAATCAGCCAATACGAGCGAACCGTTATTAGTGGTTTTGAAGGCCAAGCTACCACCGGTACCTTCGAACGAAGGATAGTCGTCGGCATTCAATTCATAGCCTTTCGTACCATAGAACGAGAGTAATCCGCTACCGGTGTGAGCAGCTACGGTTTTCTCGGTAAGGGTGTTGTTTTCGGTGGTAAAGAGCCAACCGGCAAGCGTCCTTGTTGTTCCGGCTGCCACCTCTTCATCATCGGCAGGTTGCTCGGGTTCTTCGGTGGGAGTATCGGTTTCAGGCTCCTCAGGCTCAACCTCAGGTTCTTCGGGTTCTACAAATACCTCATCGGCAGCCATCTTCGTACCGGTAAACGACAAGGCTTGTATGCGTGTACCGAAAGGCGAATAGCCATTACCATTCACGCCATTGATGACACGTACCACTACGCTGTCTTTATCACCGGCCTTGGCAAGCAACACACTATCGGGGGTATAGGCTTGGAACCAAGCTTTATCGGTTTTGTACTCCCCTACAATGGTCCATGTCTTGCAGGTATCGGTAGAGTAAGCGATAAACCAATTGGTGTTGGTGTCGGAAGCAAAGGTGAACGCAAGTTTCACATCTTTGTAACGACGAGTAGAAAAGGCATATTGCGCATAGTTGTCGTGGTTGGCGGCATCAGCGCAATCGGCAAGAACCAGCAATGAGTTACCCGGAGCATCGAGCAAAAGACTGTTGCTGGGGTAAGCATCAGCTTTCAGGGTGTAACCGGCTGTCGCGCTGAAAGTGAGCAGACCATTACCGGTGTGGGCAGCGACCTGATTGTCGGCAGGCGCGGCATTGTTGTCGGCATTGAACAGCCAACCGGCAAGCGTCGTTGTCGTTCCGGCTGCAACACCATCGTCTGTAGTTTGGGCTACTGCACGCAACGGCATCGCTATCAATGCCACGACCATAAGCAGCGACCACAAGAAAGTGTTTTTTCGCATAACTGATAGAAATTAGGTTAGATGTTGTTTAAATTTTATTTGATTATTTTGTTTACGATTACTGTTCCATCGGAGTAGATTACCTTTTCGAGGTAGAGACCACTCGCGGGGGCCTCGCCGAGTTGCGCTCCACATATATTATAGTATAGTGTCTGCACCGGGAGGGCATCGACTACAGCCTCTTTCACGGCCGAAGTCGATTCTGCAGCGCCCCTGATAGTTACATTGCTGATACAGAAGGTCTTTCCTGTAGCGGCCGATGTGTACCAAGGATATGCCCGCACATAGAGCGATTCACCGGCGGCAAGCTCCACGACAGGCACAGCCTGCACGGTATACATGGTGTTCGACACCATCGATGAGGCATACTCGGCTATGACTACCGGATTGGCAAAATCGGCACTTGTAGAGTAAGAGACGCGACAACGCATACCATTACCACCGGCACCACCTACATACAGACCGATGGAGTCGATGTGCAATATCGTATTCTCGGCAGCGGTGATACCAAATTGTATATAGCGGGTAGAAACTTCGTCGATCTCACCTCCGGGCCATGCTTCGCCATTGATGAGATTGCGTTGCGTTTTGCGGTCGGCAATACCCGAGCCTTCGGGCCATGTGGTCGCGCCACCCTTGGGTTCGGCATAGCGTTGCACGAACATATTGCTCCAGCTCTCGGCGACAGCGACAGCAGGTCCGGTGAGGGTATAGCTATCATCGGCCGTAAGCTCCCACACGATCGATACCGGCGCGCCACCGGCAAGATCTACCCCCTCATAGGCCAAGGGTATGCTCTTGGTGTGATTTCCGTTGGTCAATTCGAGAGTACCCTCCACTTTACCGGCACCGGCAACCGTGGCTTTCACATATATAGTGGTATAGTCGAGACTTCCGTCGGCGTAGGCCAACGAAATCGATGATGAATAGCTGTTCTTGTCTTTTGACACGACAAATCCTTCGCTGGCCGAGATGGTAAACTCGCCCGAGAGCGGTGTCAAACCTATACCCGAGAGCGAAATCTCGCGCACGAACTCCTGACCGATATAGGCCTTACCGAAATCTATCGACGCGGGGTTGATAAGCAGGTCGGTATCGATGTGGATATGATCGGCCAGAATACCCTGCGCTTTCATCTCTTGCGCCACAAGGCGAGCGATAAGCGTAGCGCCGTAGGCTTTGGGGTGGGTATTATCGCCGTCGCAGAAGAAGAGCGAGGTACAAGCAGCCTCACCATAGCTCAGATACAACTCGGCGGTCTTGGTGGTGATATCGAGGAAAGGCACCTCCATCTCATCGGCCACCTGCTTCATGGCGTAGATGTAGTCCATTGTATTGTCCGACTCGGGCAGTTTATTACCCGTGGAAATTGTACCGTCGGCATTGAGTATCGAATAGGAGTCACCCAAGTCGTGCTGACCATTGCGACGAATGGTGTTGCCCGAGAAATATTTGCGACAAATGGCACCCGCCAATATGGGGGTAGCCCCCAATTCGCGCGTCTCATTCACATATTTGCGCAGATAAGTTTTGTAGGTATCGTAAGGTGTGGTGCCTCGGTAGTCGGCCGAGGTATCACCGGTCTTTATCTGCACTGAATCTCCGTCCATACCTCCGTTTTTCTCGTCGTTGTGTGCGAATTGTATTATCACATAGTCGCCTTCGGAGATTTGTTTTTTCACCGAGGGCCAATAGGCACTTTCACGATAGAAACTTTTGCTGCTGGCACCGCTTTTACCACGATTGTTCACCGTGATGGTCTCGTCAAAGAATTGTTGGAACATCTGAGCCCACCCCCGTTTATCGGTTGTAGTCTCATCATACTCGGCCATCGTAGAGTCACCGATGGTGTGTACCTTTTTCTGTGCCGGCAACGAAAGCGAGACACACAAAAAAATCAAAATGAAGAAGTAAATCTTTTTCATGGTTCTATGTTTTTTTCGAAAAAAAATCTTAAAACAACTTTTGTTTTGCAAATGTATTTTTTTTTACGATATATCGGAATCGGTATAATGGAGAAAGACCGAACAATACTATATTTCAAGACTTTTGTCCCCTCGATAGACCTATTTATCCACCTTGCGGACCAAAAAATCCTCCATAAGATCGTAAAAAAAATGGCACGAGAAACCCGACATAAGCACCACACAATACTTTATAAAAGTGATTATATCAGGGGTATTACCCTATTCCCGAACCGATAATGCGGTAATTTCGGCAGCACGAGATTGCATTTCGTACTCGTCGGGTTGTTGATAGAGGGTAATCAGCAGATTTTCCACCTCACCTATGCGATTGGCTATCGCCTGGCGATTGTTGCTACCGGTGTAGTCATCGCGCAATTTCTGCAATTCGGTCTCATACCCCTTTATCAGGCGACGAGCCTCTTGCGCTTTGAGATAGAGCGCCCGAGCCTCTTTGTTGCGGAACTGCGACAAGTCGGTATAGACTATATCGTCGGTTATGACAAAAGACATCTTGCCTCCTTGTTGTACCGGTTGCAGCGTGGTCTCTATTTTATTGATTTGAGCGAGAATGGTGCCATAATCGACATCGGGCTGCCAAGTGTCGCGTATCGACGATATTTTGGCCCGGCTTATGAGGTCGGGAGTATCGGCCTCGGAAAGCACTCGGGGACTCTCCTCATATATATATAGGTATATAACAAGTTTCCCCTCGGGTTGGAATCGGTCACTGACAAACCACCCTACCCCATTGTATTCGTCGATAGCCATCATATAATCGTTGTAGGGCGAGTTGAAGGGCATAGGCAATGCCTCGGGCTCATTATACTCCTCACCTACAATATCGTAAGTAGTACGCACTATATCATACCCACCCAGCGATAAATCCTCATCGTTCGAAGCGTAATAGAGCGTAACGCCATCGCTCATCAAGAAGGGATAGTTCTCGTCATAGGGTGTACTGAGGTCGTCGAAAGGCTCCTCCTCGCCATAGGTTCCATCGCCCATATTGGAGCGTGCCACAAGTTCGCACCCATACATGGTCGTAGTGACGGCATAGATAATTTTGTCGCCACGTTGCGTGCGATAAGCCGGCGACGCGGCGGGTGCAGCATCGGCTACAAGCGCGGTATAGTCAAGTAATGCCCCGGCTTCGCTCGAAAGACGATAATGGGTAAAAAAGCGTTCTTTATCGACTATCATACTATCTATCACCTGCACATTTTGCACCTTCGATAGTTTTTGCGCACCGAGTTCGGCATGAGTTATCAGGGTTTCGTAGGTCTCTGTATCAATATCCTCCTCCTCGCTTTCATCGAGATACTCGATGTATCGGGTATAATAATTGACAGCCTCTACAAAACGGTACTGTTCGTAACAGATGTCTCCCAGGTATCGATAGGCCGATGGTATTTTCCCGGCCACCGCTATTTTCAGATATTTCTCGGCACGGGCACGTTCGCCGGTCTCGTAGAGGCACACCCCATACCATTGGTTGAGCGTCGCACTCTTAGGTTTCTTTTTGAGTTGTTTTTCAAAGACAGGCATCGCCTCGGCATAACGACCGGCACGATACATATTACGAGCTTCGTCGAGTGTCTGCGCCGACAATATACCCGACACAAACAGCATAAGGCATACGTATATATATTTTCTCATCATAATAGAAGTTGATTTCTATCCCCAAAAATAGGATTTTTTTTCGAAATAGAGAAACGATAAGCTATTAAAAAAAATCTACACGGCAAGTATTCGCAGAACCCTCTTTTCTATGTCGATATACTCCTGTTCATCACCGAATGCCGAAAATGGAAGAAACACAGGGGCCTCACCATCTGCCATATACAGCATTATATATGTACGCGTAATTTTATATCCCGTCACATATTCCCAGGGAAAGTGGTATCGCTCGCCATGAGTATATCGCAAAGCGATTCCTCCGTCGTCGATATGCGCAACACGTTCGCGCAACAACATATGAGTATGGGGGTGAGAAAGCCGCATGACAAAAAGGAATATCATAATCGTGGGTATGGCGGCAAATCCCAATATGATAGCCACATATATCATATCGGAAGTAAGAAACGACAACGCCACTATGAGCGACAACAGCAACAACAGCCACCACCGATGTCGGCGGAGCAACGATTGCATCCACATATTAATATATATATCGACCGGCATATAAAATGGTACGGTCTCGATTGTTCGTTTCATCGTCGATAGTGTACGTTTCGAGAACAAAGTTATACAATTATCTCACACAGACAATATTAATTATTTTTATTTTTTCACCATTCGATTCGAAAATCACCGATATATGATAAAATTCAGAATATTTTTGAAATAAAAATCATTTTTCAATATACACACCGACACAGCCATTAAATCACCACATATATACATACGATGATGATATATATTTTTTTGAAAAGATGTCTGATTTTTATCTACCTTTGCAACCGCAAAGTGGAAAATATGAACAGGGAACACTCGACCGCGACCGAACAATTACTGCTGAAGCTCGACATCAAAGTGCGAAAAGCCATCAACGATTACGCGCTGATAGACGATGGCGATCGCATACTCATAGGCTTGTCGGGCGGAAAAGACTCGTTGGCGCTGGTGGAATTACTGGCACGGCGAGCACGTATCTTCGCACCCCGTTTCTCACTGGTAGCCGCTCACATACGCATGGCGAATATCGATTACAAAAGCGACTCGTCGGCGCTGCAAGAACATTGCCGACGCAACGGTGTGGAATATGTGGAGCGTACTACGGAGTTTGACCTCTCGACCGACCGCCGCAAGACGCCCTGTTTTCTATGCTCATGGTACCGACGTAAAGCCCTCTTTACCATAGCCCGAGAGATGGGCTGCGACAAGATAGCCTTGGGGCACCACCAAGACGATATACTCGAAACCCTGCTCATGAATATGTCGTTTCAAGGCTCGTTCGGCACAATGCCGCCTCGGCTCGATATGCGCAAGTTCGCGATGAGCATCATACGCCCGCTGTGCCTCGTACCCGAGAGTGAGTTGGTAGCACTGGCACAGGTGGCCGACTATCCTCAACAGGAAAAAATTTGTCCCTATGAGAAGGTTTCACATCGCCCCGCGATACGCGATATAATGCGACAATTAGAGGCCGTAAGCCCGCAACTACGGGGTCATCTGTGGAACAGTATGACACACATACAAGAGGAATATCTGCCACAAATCAAAAAGAAAGAATAATACACTAACCAACTTCCATTTATATGCAAGGAGTATATACCATATTATTGCTTATTGTATCGAACATATTTATGACATTCGCCTGGTACGGACATCTGAAATTACGCGAGTTCAAATTCTTTGAAAATTGGGCTTTGTGGGCGGTGATTCTGTTCAGCTGGGGCATAGCCCTGTTTGAATACTGTTTCCAAGTACCGGCCAACCGCATCGGATTCCGAGAAAACGGAGGGCCCTTTACGCTCGTACAACTCAAAGTGATACAAGAGGTTATCACACTCACCGTCTTCGGTATATTTTCTACGATAGCTTTCCACAACGAGTCTCTGCAATGGAACCATTTGGCAGCGGCCGTGTGCCTCATTTTGGCTGTATATTTCGTGTTTATGAAATAACATCTAACAATTTCGAACAAAAAATTTGCACAAAACACTATTTTTCACGTATTTTGTGATGTTTTAGCGAAAGTAACCCTCAAAATAAAGTATTCCATGAAAATGAAAAGATTACTCTTAATTGCTTGCTTATTACCTCTTTTTGCTTCGGCTCAAATATCTGTCAATGAGGCCGGTGGCTGGTTTGAATCGGCTTATGTGACCTTCAGCCTCACCAACGAAGCCACCTCTTACAACGTGTATTACAAGACCATAGGCGGCGAGTATAAACTTATCGACGACGAGTTGGTACGCAACTACGGCACCTACGGTCGCGCCGACGTAGTAGGTATCACCGCCGGTGAATATATGTTGCGTATAGTACCTGTCGATGCGACCGGCACGGAACTGATCGCACTTGCCGTAGAGACCGGCACACTCACCGTGAAAGCCCACGACCGCGGAGGATTTGCCCACCACAACTACTCGGGCGGTATCGGTGCCTACAAAGACGATGGCACGCTCAAAGCCGGTGCGAGAGTACTCTACATCACCGCTAAAAATGCCAAGACCGTATCGTGCGATGTAATTACCAGCAACAAAGGTACGATAACCACCTGCGTAGGGTTTCAGACCATTATCGATGCCTACCAGAAAGGGTACGACACCACCCCTATCGCGTTCCGCATCATCGGCACGATAGAAGACACTGATATGGACAAATTGTCAAGTTCGTCCGAAGGGCTGCAAATCAAAGGTAAAAACGCTCAAAGCACCCTGAATATCACCGTAGAGGGTATCGGCAACGATGCCGCCATACGGGGATTCGGTATTCTGTGCCGCAACGCATCGAGTGTAGAGTTACGCAACTTTGCCGTATATCTGTGTATGGACGATTGTATCTCGCTCGACACCGACAACAGTCATTGTTGGGTGCACAACATCGATTTCTTCTACGGTAACACCGGTGGCGACAGCGACCAAGCCAAAGGCGACGGTTCGCTCGACGTGAAAGGAGATTCGCAATATATGACCTTCTCGTACAACCATTTCTGGGACGCCGGTAAATGCTCGCTGTGCGGTATGACCTCGGAGAGCGGCCCCAATTACATCAGCTATCATCACAACTGGTTCGACCATAGCGACAGCCGCCACCCGCGTGTACGTACCATGACGGTACACGTGTACAACAACTACTTCGACGGCGTGGCCAAATATGGCGTGGGTGCCACAACCGGTTCGAGCGTGTTTGTAGAGAGCAACTACTACCGCAACACCTCTCGTCCGATGATGATTTCGTTGCAAGGAACCGATATTTCGGGCGACGGCGAAGGTACCTTCTCGGGCGAGGATGGCGGTATGATAAAGTCGTATGGGAACCTGTTTGCCGAGAAATCTTCTAATTTCAAATATGTAACTTACCAACAAAATAGTGTAGAATTTGACGCTTACGAAGCGACGACACGCGATGAGCAAGTACCCTCTACGGTGACAGCCAAGGTAGGCGGCGGCACCTACAACAACTTCGACACCAACAGCTCGCTGATGTATAGCTACACAGCCGACGCGGCGGCCGATATTCCCGCCATACTCACCGGCTCATATGGTGCCGGACGCTTGCAACACGGCGATTTCACTTGGACCTTCGACAATGCCACCGAGGATAGTAATTACGACGTAATAGCCGACATGAAGAGCGCAATTATCAACTACCAACCCTCCCTCGTGGGCTTCTTCACCGAAAGCGATGGCACCGGTGAAGGTGGCGGTGAAGCAGGAGGCGACGAAGGCTCGGGCAGTGACGAGGGCGACGATGATAGTGGAACGGGTAGCGATACACCCGTCGTAGTGCCTACCGGAGGCTATGAATGTCACTTCACCGGCAAGACACCCTCGAACAGTTTCTACACGATTTCGGGCAATTACTCCGACAGCAAAGGTACCGCCACTGTCAATGGCGTAACCTACAGCGAGTGTCTGAAAATAGAATCCAAGACCTCTATCTCCTTCACCATAGGCGAAGAGATGACGCTCACCTTGGTATTTGCCGATGGCACAGTGCCCAATATCAAAATCGATGGTGAAAAGGTATCGGCCACAGGCAACAATGTCATCACCGCCACAGTAGCCGCCGGCACACACACCATCACGAAAGCCGACACCTACAACCTGTTCTATATAAACCTCACCGGTGCAAGCAGTGCCATAAAATCGCCGAAAGTCGATACCGACAATGGGCCGATATACGATATAATGGGCCGCATCGTGAGCGAACCGATTCCGGGCAAGGTATATATCCGCAACGGCCGTAAATTTATCGCCCGATAGATTTATCGCATAGTCAACAAAGAGAGGCAACCTGACAAAAACTCGAGTTGCCTCTCTTCGTTTTTAGCAATTATTGATGTCCGGTAAAACTTCAGATACAGTATAATGGCTATCATTATACCATCGGCATAAGATATTTTTCCTTACAGAATACTCTTACGCTCGGCATAATCCATACAAGTATGGTTCTGCTCTCGCTTATCGAGTATTTCAGCCCCGTATAAGAGAGCCGATAGGCGAACGCAATGCGGGGGGATATGAGGAGTGCGTATTACCAATGCCTTTAGGTATTGGACAATATCATTATAGCAACATCTTCGACGTAGCGGTTTATATTCATCGCCCTATCCCCCACGAATCGCTATGCTTTATCGCACGGATAATAAGATATAGACCTTTGGGCAAACGGTTTCTCACAATATCTGCCCGAATGGGCCGAATTTGAGTAGCCGAGGGTTTAGCGATAGCGTGTTTACAATCTCGGCGACTGTGTCGCCAACTCCCTCCCCCTAACGGGTACTCCCTCTATAAACATAGGGAGAGCTTTTTTCCACACCATTTATTTCTCGGCAGACGTTTGGACCAAGCGTCCCTACGTTTTGTTGATCGGGATTCCGCTTATCGCAGGACGAGACAGCCCGAAGAGGAAACACTAAATGTATTTACGTGCCGCCGCGAGGGGTGTGCAGTGCTCTGCGCAACGGAAGAAAGCTGAGCGTGAGAGTATTCTTTAAAGAAAAATATCGATTACCTAATGGTAATCATGCAAAACGCTCGTCATACCTATTGGTTGAAATATAATGTTCTAATCTACTTTATTGATTTTTTCAGCCGATAATATTCTTGCAATAAATATTCGTCGGGGTAGCCTTTTGAGAATTTTTCGATTACCTGTTCCGCCGGGCTTATCTTCTCTGATTCGGCTTCTACACAATCAATCTCTACCATATCACTCATACTCAAATCGGTAGCTAACCATGAATAGTACACATCGTCGCCACTAATGCCGGTAGCCAACAAGCGCAGTTCTCCGGACTTGTTCGTTATATGAATCTGAATATTCCCCGATGGTAAGGCAAGTAATTTTTCCTCATCGTTATATTTCAATCGTATAGCTTTCATAACAATCCTTTCGTTTTAAGTAGTTCTTCCATCTGTGCGAGCATTTCCTCCTTGGTATATTGTCGAGGACGAGGTCTTTCATATACTTCAGATATACAATCGCCGTTTTCCTCTCTGTCATCAGTGACACATATCTTCAACGTATCTCCTTTATGCAACGCTGTTTTGTGATATGTGCTTCGAGTATGGCGGGCATAATCGATCTTGCGTGTAAACAAACACATTTCCCCGTTGTCGCAATCCATACTTATCTGCATAGTCAATAAGCAATCCGTATCAACCGTAACAGTACAATCGCCCTTAGATGTTCTAATTTTCAATCCATTCATAATATTTCAATAAAAGATAAATAACGAGTACAATATTACTAAATATTTCACAAAACAGCATCATTTTTCACTTCTCACTTGACCGTAAAAATGTGATGATATGTAAAAAAGTGGGGAGAATAAGGGGTATTTGCGGTTTTATTTGTATTTTCGCTTGGTAAAACAACGAACTAAGAAGTTGTTTGAAATTTTTCTTGAAAAAAATTATTACGGCTTAAAAAAAACGAAGTTTCGGCTTCTCAATAACATAAATATTATACAAAATGAAAGACTTTCACGAACTGCTAAGGGTACGTCGCAGCACCCGCAAATATACCGACGAAGAAATTTCGGCCGAAGATGTAAAAACCATAATGGAGGCGGCTCTGATGGCTCCGTCATCGAAGCGCTCGCTGTCGTGGGAATTTGTACTCGTCGAGGAGAAAGAGACACTCGAGCGCCTTGCCACGTGCAAAGAGCACGGCTCGAAACTGGTAGCAGGTGCCAAGTTGGCCATCGTAGTACTGGGCGACCCCATGAAGAGCGACGTGTGGATAGAAGACGCTTCTATCGCTACCACCATCATACAGCTGCAAGCCGAGGAACTGGGGCTGGGCAGTTGCTGGGTGCAGGTACGCAACCGATTTTCCGACAGTGGCGAATCGGCCGAGGACTACGTGCGCGAATTGCTGAACATACCCCTTCCCATGCAAGTATTGGCCATCGTAGCCTTAGGACATAAAGCCGAGGAAAAAGCGCCGTTCGATACCGAGAAAGCCGCTTGGGAGAAAGTACACATAGGTCAATGGTAAATCGCGAGATAAAACGCATCGTATTTATAGGGGCGGGCAATATGGCAACCCGCCTCGCACAAGCGTTGCACAGCGCCGGATATGAGATAGCGCAGGTATATAGCCGCACAGAAACGTCGGCACGCAACTTAGCCGAGAAATTAGGGTGCGACTACACCCACGACATAGAGGGTGTGGTGCCCGATGCCGATATGTACATCTTTGCCGTGAGCGACTCGGCTCTCGAAGGTCTCATAGCCCGCACACCCGCCCGTCACGACGCATTGTGGGTACATACCGCCGGCAGCATGTCTATGGAGGTGTTTTCCGGGCGATGCAACCGATATGGCATATTCTACCCTTTACAGACCTTGAGCAAGGATAGAGAGGTCTCATTCGACGAGATACCCGTTTTCATCGAGGCCGATAGTGCCGACGACACCGAGTTGTTGCGTACCATAGGGCTGAAAATATCGCACCGGGTAATGGTCGCCTCATCGGAGCAACGCAAATACCTGCATCTGGCCGCCGTATTCGCCTGCAACTTCACCAATCATATGTATGCCATCGCCACCGGACTGCTCGCCCGTCAAGGGTTGTCGTTCGACGCGCTACGTCCCCTCATCAAAGAGACGGCCTCGAAGATAGAGACACTGTCTCCCCTCGAGGCGCAGACCGGTCCGGCCGTGCGATACGACGAGAATGTGATGCAGAAACACATCGACTTGCTCGATAGCCCGGCCGAGAAAGAGTTGTACCGACTGATAAGCCGCCATATTCACACATTTGCCACAAAAGACAAATCATAAGATGCTGTTTAAAATTTTCTTGAAAAAATTATTATGGCTTCAAAAAACAAAGTTTCGGATTCTTTAAGGCCCTTTTGGTTGCCTTTTTCACCAAATAGCTTGGACGTAGCCCGCTACGTCCTACGCAATTTGTCGAAAAATTCATTCCAAAATATCCCTTAAAATAATCTCGACAATAAAATTTAAACAGCATCTAAGAATGAGTAAGATAGCACAAGACTTGTCGCAGATAAGAGCCTTTGCCTTCGATGTAGATGGCGTATTATCGGCCAATACCATACCCCTGCACCCCAACGGCGAACCCTGTCGCACGGTGAACATCAAAGACGGGTATGCCCTGCAACTCGCCGTGCGCGAGGGCTACGAGGTGGCCATCATCACCGGCGGGCGCACCGAGGCCATACGCAAGCGGTTCGAGGGACTTGGCGTACAACATATCTACATGGGGGCCTCCCTCAAAATAGAACAATTCACCGAATGGCTCGCCCTAACGGGACTGAAAAAAGAGGAAATATTGTATATGGGCGACGATATTCCCGACTACAACGTGATGCGTCAAGTAGGATTGCCCTGCTGTCCCGCCGACGCCGCCCCCGAGATAAAGACCATATCGGCTTATATATCGCCCTACAAAGGGGGATATGGCTGTGGTCGCGACGTGATAGAGCAGGTATTGAAAGCCCAAGGAAAATGGTTGGGCGAAAAGGCTTTCGGTTGGTAATCGTTACGACATCGAAAGTGAAAATTTACACAGATTATGGATTTTTTGAAAGACTACGACATCGTATTGGCAAGCAATTCGCCCCGACGCAAAGAGCTACTCGGCGGACTGGGCCTACCCTATAGAGTGAGCGTATTGCCCGACATCGACGAAACCTACCCCACCACCCTGCAAGGTGAAGAGATACCCCTCTATATTTCACGCAAGAAGGCCGAGGCTTATCGGGATAAAATGGGGGAAAATACCCTGCTCATCACGGCCGACACCATCGTGTGGCTCGACGGCAAGGTGTATGGCAAACCCGCCGACAAAGCCGAGGCTTGCGCCATGTTACACGCCCTATCGGGACATACCCACACGGTAATCACCGGCGTAACAATATGCACACTCGCCAAGGAGGTTTCGTTTGCCGTATCGACCGAGGTTTCATTCGCCCCCCTCTCCGACGAGGAGGTAAACCACTACGTAGAAACCTACAAACCCTACGACAAGGCCGGAGCCTACGGCATACAGGAATGGATAGGCTACGTGGGTGTTACGGGCATCAGCGGCTCATACTTCAACGTCATGGGACTGCCCATACATCGCCTCTATCAAGAATTGAAACACTTCTAATCATTGGACACTAATTATTGATGTCCGATAAAAATAAAGCATACAGCTTTTGGAATTTCATTATGCCATCGGCATAAGATATTCCAGCTTCGTATAAGCCGATTTATCGGCGCAATGCGGGGTAAGGATTGGTGAAGAAATTTCAATGCCGTAGGTATCGGACTATAATGATTATCATATTAATATGAAGTCCAATACCTAAAAGCATTGGACTATAATAATTCATTATAGCAACATCTTCGACGTAGGGCACTTATTCACAGGCCTTTTCCCCACGAATCGCTACGCTCTATCGTGGGGTTTCCTCCTAAGAAACCTCTCCGAGGTTTTATTGTTGGTCAAAAAATGGACCTTAACAACAGAGAAATACATCGAAGATGTTGTTTATAAGAAACCCCATAATGTAACGTAGTGGAATTGTGGGGATAGGCGCATATTCCACCAAAATACTACGTCGGAGACGTTGCTTTATTGGATTTCCAGACGATGATTTCTTCCGGCGGACGCTTAGACCAAGCGTCCCTACGTTTTGTTGGTTCCGCTTATTGTAGGGCGAGCCGGGCCGAAGAAAGATTTCCGTGGCATGCTATATTTTCCCGGCCTCCAATAATTTATTACTCCCCAATCATAAACGAAGGTCACGAAAATATAAATCGTGACCTTCGTTTTGTTGTTTCTGTTTCGAAGCTGTTTTACATTTCTCCGCCGGTATAGGCCTGCTCTATTATCACCTCATCGACTTTGAGATGCGACGAGGTAATGAAACCTAAATAGGGAGAATTCAGGTGCCGTTTCCAGCGTAAAACTTCCATATTGTCGTACGACACGATAATCTTTCCGCCTTTACGCTCTATCACCACCTCCATATTCTTATTTCGAGCTTTCGGCAGTTTTATTTTCAGCTCTTCGCCCATTTCGTCCATGAATTTTCCACGATTATAGGGACAGGCGATAAATTTATCTTCTTGGAACATGAATGCCAATCGATTGAAATTCTCGTCCATATCGAATAAGATACCAAACTGATTCTTTTCATCGATTTTGGGAACGATGAGTTTGATAATGATCTTAAAGTCGTATTCGAACAATATGGGCAGGTCCGAACTGCAAAATACATAAAAGCCCTCTTTATGCACCTCGAGGTCGAGAGCGCCCATCTTCACCAGCGCGCTCACATCTTTATCGGCATGTTCGTTCCAATCGAGCGCAGTGGCCCCATCGAAATTATCGACAATACGTATCTGTGCCGACACTACCATCGTACACAATAGGACAACGACAATTACAAATATCCGTTTCATAATCTATTAATTTTTTCCGATACGTTGTTGCATTTCATTGATGAGCGGTTCATAGAATTTCAGTACGCGCGGCCAGGGTTGATAACCGTCCATACCATAAGAGTCCATCGGAGCAATTTCTGAAGATATACGTATCTGATAAGCCAATCCTTCGTTGGTAATCTCTTTTATTTGCACCATGGTACGCACTTTCACCTCTGCACTCGGGAAGGTCTTTACTACCCAGTGGGTATTCATAAATCCAGATGCTTTATCCGAGTTTTTCATCTCATTGAAATAGTTGAGCATCACCTGCGTCAGCAATTTCCAGGCCATATCCTCATCAATTCCTTCGCGTACACGAATAGTCGAATATGTATTTGCAAGCTCCGAAGCCACAGATCCCTCCATAGAATCGTCTTTTCTAAGGTCGATAGGAATAGCCTTGCGAGTATCGTGCTTATATATTCTCAGCGATTTTTCTACAAATCCGGGTAATTCTACCTTCACATTGAAAAATTCGTCCTTTGACTTAAAATTGAGGACATAAAATCCGTCACCCACGTAATTTCCATCTACATATATTTTGGCATTATCGGGATTGGTTACAATTTTTATTTTTTTAGCCGATACCTCATTCGATACAAGCATAAAGGCTCCTAACAGCATAAAAAGCGCAATTATTTTTTTCATATCTGTTCTATGTATAATATACCCTACTCACTTGTCGGCTTTTCAGGTTACTCCGCAGTCCTTATTATCATAGAAATACACACATAAAAAAAGCGCAGGACAGAACCCGGATATTGTTCTTGAGGTCTTCGACTACCTGACAACCAATGATACGAGTAAAGCCCACGCCGTATGACGTGAGCGTCCATCGCTTTACTCTTGGTTGTCGTGAAAGTGTCGAAGTTTCAAGAACAAGAATCAAAGCTAAAACGCTTTTCCAATATTTTTTAAAATGTGCGTACCAAATTATACGCTTTACTTCATCGGCAGAATGTTTTTTGTTGTTAATACTATTAAGAAGCCAAGGAGGCCACTATGTTCACTTTGCAAAGATATACAAAAATATGAATATCACGCGTATTGTCATTCTATTTTATACCTTTTCGAGGATACGACGCACGGCCGGGATTTTGAGTATCGGCAGTAGTACCCACGCCGGCATGGTGGCGCACAGGGCGGCCTCTACTTTGGTAAAGAATCCCGGCAAACAACTACGGCGACGGCGGAACATGGCCCGCAACGCCTTCCGTGCCACCGACGAGGCCGACATCATCACCCCACATCGCAGTAGGCGACGACGCATCTTGTCGTCGAGATTGTAGAAGGGGGTATCTACCGCCGAGGGAAACACCGTGGTGACGCCCACACCATAATTGCGCATCTCATACCACAAGGCACGTCCGAAGGTGCGTAGAAAGGCTTTCGAGGCGCTGTAATGCGATATGGTGGGATAGGGAGTCCAGGCCGTTATCGACGACATAATGAGCACATAGCCATACCGACGGACTCGCATATCGGCCGCAAACAGGCGACACAACTTCATAGGCGTGGCACAATGCAGGGCCACGATTGTATCGAGTCGCTCAGGCGCGGTGCGCTCCAACGTCGAAAAGAGCAACATACCGGCGTTGTTTATAAGTATATCCACCTGCAAACCGTTGTTGCGAGTGTAGTTGTACAGCCGTTGAGCGGCATCGGTATCGGTGAGGTCGATGTAATAAGGGTGAGTTTTCACGCCATAGCGCGAGGCTATATCGGTCGCCGCACGACGATTCTCGTCCTCGCAATTACTTACCAATATTATATTCCAACCGACGGACGCCAATTGATGGGCATATTCCAACCCCATACCCGACGACGCCCCGGTAATCAACGCATAATTTTTCATAGAGACAAAGGTAACCAATTTTCAAAAGCGAGGAAATCATATCTCAAAAAAAGAGATTATTCCTCCAATAGGCGTCCATCGTCGTTCCAATCGCCATAGATTATACCTTTAAAGTTGTGTATAATTAGGCGTTCTATCATACTATTTAAGTATTATAATTCATTTATCTTTTCTAAGAGAAAGTCTTCAATATTGATATATTGTACCCCTTTTTCATCTATCCAAGGCAAAACATTATCACGTACCACAACTATTTTCGTATAAGAATCATCGATTCTATTTAGGGAGTTTGTTGGTGCTTTGAGTAGAGAAACGAATATCGGCATTCTCTCTTATTTGTTTCATTGTATCTTCTTTCCACTTATCTGTACTACGCAAATGTTCGCCCTTTGGTTCTATGAATATCTGAATATAGTCAGTCTTTGCTCATCGATTTAACGGCAATCTTTTATAATATATAAACCTTACCCTTCACTTTATATTTGACACCAACGATAAAAAAAATAGGTAATATAATGTATATTTTCGAGCAAATGAAATAAAAAGCGTTTATCGAAAAACTTTTTAGCAGAAATAACGTTTTTAAGAAAAAAGATGTATATTTGCATCGGAATTAGCGTAAACAATATAGGTTTCTCTTTCTCTATTGGCTTATTCCGTCAATCCAAAAACAAATACAATCTATTTATTGGCAGCACGTTCCTTTTATGTGAGGGGCGTCGTATGTTTTTACAGCTGCCCGAAAAATATCCTTATTTTATATGTACAACATTCTTGAACTCAAAGACAAAAGTCTTGATGAATTGCAGGGTATAGCCCAAGAAATGAGTTTAAATGACGTAAACAAAAACGATAAAGACGGATTGGTATATGCCATTCTCGACCAACAGGCCATAAATATGGCAGGACGTCAAACAGCTAAAAAAGAGGCTTCGACAGAGACTCGCCGTCAAGGTCGCACCAAGGCCAAAGCCGAGGAACCGGCCAAAACAGAAGAGGTGAAAGCCGAAGAAACTCCCGCCCCGGCACGAGAGAAAACTCCGCGCGGACGTCGCCCGAGAGTGAAAATCGAAGATGAACTGACACAGCTCTCGACCGAGGCAGCTGAAACCGAAACCAAAACGGAGCCGACCACCGAAGAAAACAGTTCTTCGCATCGAGTGCGCTATTCTCACCCTGCCCTCACCGAACAAGTAGAAATAGCCTTTACCGATGGTGAGGCCTCTGCCGCATCGGCCGTCACTGTTACCGAGGAGAAAGCACCCGTAGCCGAAGCACCCGTAGTAAAACGCGGACGTCGCCCCAAAATACAGAAAATAGATGTCCCCGAAAAGGTGGCCGACGAACAAGCAAGTGCCGAAGCAAAAGCTCCGAAGACGGACGCTACCGCTCCGGCCGAAAACGCCGAAGCCGACAAGGAGAATACTCCCACAGCGGCGCCGACCGTAGAAGCACCGGCTGTGAATCTGCACACCTTCTTCCCCCGCGGAGAGCGCCAACGTTTCATTCCGAGAGGTCGCGGTGGCGATAATATGCAGTCGCAATCATATCGCCAGGCCGAAAAGGCTTTCGACTTCGACGGCATACTCAACGGTGTGGGTGTACTCGAAATGATGTCCGACGGTTATGGATTCCTCCGCTCGTCGGACTACAACTACCTCGCCTCACCCGATGATATATATGTATCGCCCGCACAGGTAAAAATCTACGGTCTCAAAACCGGCGACGTGGTCGAAGGCCCCATTCGCCCACCGAAAGAGGGGGAAAAATTCTTCCCCTTGGTGCGAGTGGAACGCATCAATGGTCGCACACCCGAGTTTGTACGCGACAGAGTACCGTTTGATCACCTTACCCCGCTTTTCCCCGAAGAAAAATTCAAACTCACGACCGGTCGTCCCAACGACAATATTTCGTGCCGTGTGGTAGATATGTTCGCTCCCATCGGGAAAGGCCAGCGTGGCCTCATCGTAGCGCAACCCAAGACCGGTAAGACCATGTTACTCAAAGATATTGCCAATGCTATAGCCGCCAATCACCCCGAGGTGTATATGATGATATTGCTCATCGACGAGCGCCCCGAGGAAGTAACAGACATGGCTCGCAGCGTGAATGCCGAGGTCATATCATCGACATTCGACGAACCGGCCGAACGCCACGTAAAAGTAGCCAGTATCGTACTCGAAAAGGCCAAACGTATGGTGGAATGTGGTCACGATGTAGTGATTCTGCTCGACTCTATCACCCGTCTGGCTCGTGCCTACAACACCGTATCACCGGCGTCGGGCAAAGTATTGTCGGGTGGTGTCGATGCCAACGCGTTGCATAAACCCAAACGATTCTTCGGAGCCGCCCGTAACATCGAAAACGGCGGCAGCCTTACCATCATAGCCACGGCTCTCACCGAGACCGGCTCGAAAATGGACGATGTGATTTTCGAAGAATTCAAGGGTACCGGCAACATGGAGTTGCAACTCGACCGCAAGCTCTCAAACAAGCGTATATTCCCCGCCGTAGATATTATTGCGTCGAGCACACGACGCGATGATTTGTTGCTCTCGCAAGACATTCTCAACCGTATGTGGATACTACGCAAATATATATCGGACATGAATTCCATCGAGGCCATGACCTTCATCAAGGAGCGTATGGAACGCACCGCCTCGAACGAAGAACTTCTCTACTCTATGAACGATTAAGGCACTAAAAAACAGATTTCCAAAAAGGCAGGCCGCGGTCTGTCTTTTTTTTGTAAATACACCCTATCACCCCCGAATTATTGCCTTTTCATCGGGAAATTTGGTCACGTCAAAAAAAAATTGTAATATAGCACCTTGAAATAAGAAGCTGTTTTAATTTTCTAAAAAAATTATTACGGCTTCAAAAAAAACGTTTCGGCTTCTTTAAGGCTCTTTTGGCTGCCTTTTTCATCAAAAAACTTGGAAATAGCCCGCTATTCCCTGCGCATTTTGATGAAAAATTCATTCCAAAATACCTCTTAAAATAATCTCGAAAGATAGTGCCAACGAGCGCAATGTAAACTTGTTTACAAATTGCACAGCGAGTGCAGCCTATCTTCTGCAAAATAAAATTCAAACAACTTCTAAAAGACTGTTATAAATCAGCCTCAAGAAAAAACGCACAGATAGTGGAACACAAACAATTCTTTGCAACCTTACAAGAGCATCTCGGCAAGGACAAAAAAGAGGTCGATAACCTCTACTCGGGCTTGTTGCAGATTATCAAAGAGCGTAGCCTGTCGATGGATTCCATATCGATACAAGGCTTCGGTGTATTCGAGCCGCGCAAGAAGCTCGAACGAGTAACCGTCAATCCGGCTACGGGTAAACGTATGCTTATCCCGCCCCGTATCGTGCTCACATTCAAGCCGGGAGCCGTACTGAAAAGTCGTATCAAAGAAAATCCCGCCCAATGAATACCAAGATAACACAACCCGAACTCATCGAGCTCCTGAGCAAGAAATGCGATTGCACCAAGAGAGAGGCCGAGCAATTCCTGAAAGAATTTTTCGCCTTGGCCGCCGACACCGTCGCACAAGGCGAGAATCTGAAAATCAACGGGCTGGGACAATTTCGCTCTATCTGGGTGGAACCTCGGGCCAGTGTGAACGTGCGCACCGGCGAGCCGATGGAAATAGCCGGGCACTACAAACTTTCGTTCGCCCCCGACAAGGCTATGCGCGAGGCGGTAAACGCCCCCTTCTCCTGTTTCATACCCGAGGTATTGCCCGATGATGCCATTATCGACGATATATCGACCGTCGATAACGACAATACCGACGACACAGAAAAAGACGAGATTATAGACACCGCGACACAGCCCGAAAGCACTTCGCAGAAAGAACTTACACTCGTAGAGGCTCCCCTCCCCGCACCGGAAAATGTACCGCAAGAGGAAACCCCTCAACCCGTATCGGAAGAGGAGAATACGTCTGAAAAAGAAATCTACACGACCGAAACAGCCTCAGCAACGACTACCGAAGAGGTAACAAATGAAGCGGTAGATGAAAACACTCCCCCCCTCACCGAGACGCAACTCGACGAGCTTGCCGACTTTGTATTGCAAGAATTGATAGCCAATGCTCAGACCGAAGCAGAGATGTCGGCAACCCCAAACGAAGAGACACCCACCGATACCACAGAGCCTACGCCTACCGACAGCCCCTCAAAGGAGCCTCAACCCGAGATCATAAACCTACCGGAAACCGGAGACACTGACTCCGCCGACATTCCTTCCGAAGTAGTGTTTTTGGTCGATGAAGAAACTCTGTGGCAGAAGATATGCCGTCGTCCGATTTTATCGACAATATGCGCCATAACGTTAGCGGCAGTCGTATTTATCGGCGTCACCCTCTATCGCTCGCCCGAATGGCGCGCTCAGTATGCCGAGATATGGAGCGAGCGTATAGCCGCTCTTGTAACCGCAAGCGATGACAGCCCCCGACAAACCTCTGCAGACCTCACCACCGACGCACAAGCTCCTACACAAAATGAAATACCCGCCCCGGCAGAAAACGCCAAAGCAGAGCAACTCCACGCTACCAATACCGGCAGAGAGAACAATTCGGTCGAAAAGATTGTTCCTGTAGAGAAGTCGTCGCCCGAGCCCACAGAGCAAACCGTGACACCCCGGCCCGACGTTACCACATTGCCACCTATCGCCACCGTGAAATTGGAACGGGGTAAACGCCTCACCTTGCTGGCATTGGAATATTATGGCGATAAAGTTTTCTGGGTATATATCTACGAGGAAAACAGAAATCGCATCTCCAATCCCAACAATATACCCATCGGGTTCAGTCTGAATATACCCGATGCTCGCAAGTATGGTATCGACGCCAACGATAAAGCCTCGATAGACCGCGCAAACAAGTTGGCCGACGAACTGAAAAAGAGATACAAATAAATAAGAAGCTGATTTTTCATAAAACGCATTATAGTTTCAAAAAAACAACTTCTTAAAAATTTTTATGGAATGATTTCGTTAATTTAACGCTTCAAACATTAAACACAGTCGGAATCATTCCTATTTTTGCAGAAAAATAAGACAAAACGTATAATTGAAGAAAAACATATAGATTATGGGACAGACAGTGGACATTCGAGAACTTAACGAACTGATAGCAAGTAAAAGTTCATTTGTCAATATGCTTACCATGGGTATGGATCAAGTGATAGTCGGTCAGAAACACCTCATCGACTCACTGATGATAGGCCTCCTCTCCAACGGACACATACTGCTCGAGGGTGTACCCGGATTGGCAAAAACATTGGCAATAAAGACATTGGCATCTCTCATCGACGCCAAATACAGCCGTATTCAATTTACCCCCGACCTGCTCCCCGCCGACGTGGTGGGTACCATGGTGTATAGCCAGGCCAAAGAGCAGTTTCAAGTGAAAAAAGGTCCGGTATTTGCCAATTTCGTATTGGCCGATGAGATAAACCGTGCCCCCGCCAAGGTGCAAAGTGCCTTGCTCGAAGCGATGCAAGAGCGCCAAGTAACTATCGGCGAAAACACCTACAAGCTCGATGAGCCCTTCTTGGTAATGGCTACCCAGAACCCCATAGAGCAAGAAGGTACCTATCCCCTTCCCGAAGCCCAAGTGGACCGTTTCTTGCTCAAAGTCATCATCAACTATCCCAAGAAAGAGGAAGAAAAGCTCATCATACGCCAGAACATTGCCGGTACCCGTCCCGAGATAAAACCGGTACTCAAGACCGAAGACATCATCGAAGCACGTAAAATCGTGCAACAAGTATATCTCGACGAGAAAATCGAACGTTATATCGTGGATATAGTCTTTGCCACCCGTTATCCGCAAGATCACGGTCTCGAAGAGTTGAAAAACATGATTGCGTTCGGAGCCTCACCCCGTGCCTCCATCAATCTGGCCTTGGCTGCCCGCTCTTACGCCTTCTTGAAACAACGCGGCTATGTAGTGCCCGAGGACGTGCGCGCCGTGTGCCACGACGTGATGCGTCACCGCATAGGTCTCACCTACGAAGCCGAAGCCAACAACATCACAGCCGAGGAAATCGTAAGCGAAATACTCAACAAAGTAGAAGTGCCTTAGTGCTATAACGCCCTGTAACCAATAAGCGTATGGAAACTTCCGAGTTACTAAAAAAAGTCCGTAGGATAGAAATAAAGACTCGCGGATTGTCGCGCAATATCTTTGCGGGACAGTACCATTCGGCCTTTAAGGGGCGGGGTATGGCCTTTTCCGAGGTAAGGGAGTATCAGTTTGGCGACGATGTGCGTGACATCGATTGGAACGTAACAGCCCGCCACCGCAAGCCCTACATCAAGGTATTCGAGGAGGAACGTGAAATGACCGTTATGTTGCTGGTCGATGTATCGGCCAGTCGCAATTTCGGTGCCGTGGGAGAAATGAAAAAAGAGATGATTACCGAAATCGCCGCCACACTGGCCTTTTCGACCATACAAAACAACGATAAAATCGGTGTTATCTTCTTTTCCGACCGTATAGAAAAATTCATTCCACCCCAAAAAGGCAAAAAACATGTATTGTATATCATTCGTGAGTTGATCGACTTCACCCCCTCACATACAGGCACATCGCTGTCGCAAGTGTTGCAATACCTCACAAATGCCATAAAGAAACGGTGCACCACCTTCCTCATATCCGATTTCATAACCCCCGAGGACTTCTCCAACGCGCTGACCATAGCCAACCGCAAACACGACGTGGTGGCCGTGCAAGTATATGACAAGCGCGAGACAGAATTACCCAACGTGGGACTTATAAAGTTGCGTGACGCCGAACGAGGTACCGACGTGTGGGTTGATGCCTCATCGCGACGAGTGCGCGAACGTTACGCCGCATGGTGGAACGAACGCCAACAACATACCGAGGAGGCTTTGCGCAAAAGCCGTGTAGATATGGCCTCAATAGCTACCGATGAAGACTTTGTCGTTGCCTTGATGAACCTATTCAAGCGAAGGGCCTAACCACAACGTCGGTCGGAACAGAAGCCGTCTTAAAATTCAGCACGACTTCACCCTAATCAAATTTCTGTGAAAAAGGAAAAAGATGAAACGTATCAAACATAAATTCACACCGATTTATCTGTTGGCCGTATTGGTAGTTTCGCTACTGCCTATACGGCAAGCTGTCGCAGCCGACATATCGGTTCATGCCACTATCGACTCCACCGCTCTGTGGATGGGCGAGCAGACGCGCATAAGACTGGAATTGGCTCAAAACGATGGTGAAAAAGTGTGGTTATTACCTACTTTCTCTGACACGTTGGTGACCGGCATCGAGGTACTCGAGGTATCCCGACCCGACACTACCCGCCTGGCCAATAACCGATTGCAGATAGACCGTTCTATACTCATCACCTCTTTCGACTCGGGATTCTTCTATATTCCGCCGTTCCGATACTTGGCCGGCGACGACACCATCGACACCGAGGCCCTCAGTATAAAAATACTCCCAATGGAGGTCGATACCAGCAAATCGATTGTAGATATAAAAGGTGTACGCGCGCCATCGTCGGCTTGGTGGTTGCGATTGTGGGACAATATGCCCCTATGGGCATGGTATCTGTTGGCCGGGCTGATAGGTGCCGCCATACTTGCAGCGGTATTATA
Source organism: Coprobacter sp. (assembly GCA_017462265.1). GTDB lineage: Bacteria > Bacteroidota > Bacteroidia > Bacteroidales > UBA11471 > Caccoplasma. The sequence goes on from JAFTRN010000039.1 coordinate 28,021, forward strand.
CTATATATATAAAAAGAAACAACGCAACAATGGCGAAAAAATAGCCCCCGAAGACCTCCTGCCTCCGCACGAAAAGGCACTATTAGCACTCACGCAACTGCGCGAGGAGAAATTGTGGCAAGAGGGGCGCGAGAAAGAATATTACACACACCTCACCGACATATTACGCGAATATCTCGAAGGTCGTTTCGGCATACAGGCCATGGAGATGACCTCTTCGCAAATATTAGACTGTATGCGAGCCGACAAAGAGACAAAAGCGCTCAACAAGCAGATGAAAGAGATACTCGAAATGGCCGACTTTGTGAAGTTTGCCAAGATGCGCCCGATGCCCGAGGACAATGAAGCCGCCATGAGAAAAGCCGTAAATTTCGTGGAGGATACCCGCCCCGTAGAGGTCGCCGAGCCCGAGAAATCGTCCGACGACACCCCGACGGTTACTGATGCCACGGTCATAGCTCCGACAGCTGAGACGAGCAAGGACGCTGATAATGATTTTGAAAAATACGGACCTTCAAATAAGAACAGACTATGAGTTTTGCCCACCCCTCCTATTTATGGCTGTTTCTGCTCTTTGTCCCGACTATTGTGTGGTATATACTCAAGCACAAAAAAGCCGAGGCGACTTTGCAGGTATCATCGACGTATGCGTTCGACCGTATAGGTAACAGTTATAAAAAATATTTGCGCCATCTGCTTTTCGTATTGAGATTGGTGACCATAGGTTGCTTGATAATAGTCCTGGCTCGACCGCAGTCATCGAATAATTGGAGCAAACAATCTACCGAAGGTATCGATATAATACTCACGCTCGACATATCTACGAGTATGTGGGCGCGCGATTTCGACCCCAACCGTATAGAGGCGGCCAAGAATGTAGCGGCACAATTCATTTCGGGCCGCACAACCGACAACATAGGTTTGGTAATTTTTGCCGGTGAAAGTTTCACTCTATGTCCCATGACTACCGACCGCACGGTGTTGCTCAATATGCTGCGTGAGGTACATTGCGGCATGATAGAAGACCGCACGGCCATAGGCGACGGACTGGCCACGGCTGTGAGCCGTATAAAAGATGGACCTGCCAAGTCTAAAACCATCATACTGCTTACCGATGGAACGAACAATGCCGGAGATATTTCGCCCGAGACCGCAGCACAAATCGCCCAAACGTTCGGCATACGCGTTTACACCATCGGTGTGGGTACAAGAGGCGAAGCCCCCTATCCCCACCAGACACCTTATGGTATAGAATATCGCCCCGTGAAGGTGGAAATAGACGAGGCCTCACTACAAGCCATCGCCAATACCACCGGAGGTAAGTACTTCCGTGCCACCGACAAAAATGTATTGAAAGATGTCTTTACCGAAATAGATAAGTTGGAAAAGACCAAATTGGTCGTGAAAGAGTTCAGCACCAAAGAGGAATTGTACCTTTCTTGGGGCATAGTGGCTCTGCTGTCGTTGCTCGCCGAGATACTCTTACGTCGCACCCTATTACGTAACATTCCTTAAATGTTGTAGTCATGTTTCGATTTGCAAATCCCGAATACCTCTATCTGTTCCTGATACTGCCCGTGCTGTGGGGACTTTATTTCTATGGCGCTTGGCAGAATCGTCGCCACATGGCCCGTATGGGACGTGCCGATATACTGGGACAGTTGATGCCCGATGCCTCGCGCTATAAACCCGGAGTGAAATTTTTCATACAACAATTGGTCGTTATACTCCTCATATTCATGGTAGCCCGTCCACAATTGGGAGCAAAATTAGAGACCGTGAAACGTCAAGGTGTAGAAATCATCATCGCCCTTGACGTATCAAACTCAATGTTGGCCGAGGATATATCTCCCTCACGATTGGAAAAATCGAAAATGATGCTGTCGAAGTTGCTCGACGAGTTCGACAACGACAAAGTGGGATTGATAGTATTTGCCGGCGACGCCTATACACAACTGCCCATAACGGCCGATTTCGTATCGGCCAAGATGTTCCTATCCAACATCTCGCCCGAGATGGTACCGACACAGGGTACCGCCATAGGCAGGGCCATAGATTTGGCGATGAACTCCTTCTCACCCGATGAGTCGGCCGATAAAGCCATCATAGTCATCACCGATGCCGAGAATCACGAAGACGACGCGATAGCAGCAGCCAAAGCCGCACTCGAAAAGGGGATAAAAGTCGATGTAATAGGTATAGGCAGTACCAAAGGTGCACCCATACCGCTATCGGATCGTAACGGCGATTTCCGTAAAGACAAGGAGGGTAACGTGGTAATAACCAAGCTCAGCGAGCAAACAGGGCAAGAGATAGCCCGCGCCGGTGGCGGACTATACGTCACCGCCGACAATACCAACAGTGCTCTGCGTGCCCTGCTGGCTGAGGTTCGCAAAATGAAAAAATCAGAAGTTGAGAGCAAGGTATATTCGGCCTACAACGAGCAATTTCCGTGGTTGGCCGGCATAGCATTGGCCCTTCTGCTCTTCGATATATTCATCTTAGATACCAAAAATCGATTGATGAAGAAAATAAACTTCTTCGACAAACAGTAACGCCATGAAATGTAAGATTTATATACTTTTACTCCTGTTATCGGGGACTTTCACGTTGCCGACGATGGCGCAAAAGGCCGACTCGAAAACCGAGCGACGTATGTTGCGTACCGGTAACAAAGACTATGAGAATGAGAAATATACCGAGGCCGAGGTGAACTATCGTCGCGCATTAGACGCCAACCCCGCATCGGCTATGGCCAAATACAACATCGGCAATACTCTATTCCGACAAAACAAATTCGAAGAGGCCGCCAAGCAATACAACGAATTGGTAGCCAACGAGACACCCGATACCGACAAGACCGAAGCCTCGGAAAACTGGTACAATCTGGGCAACTCCCTTTTTGTGCAAGAAAAATATGCCGAGAGTATCGAAGCCTATAAAAATGCCTTGCGTCGTAACCCTCACGATCATGAGGCCCGCTATAATCTGCGATTGGCACAACTGAAATTGAAAGAGCAACAAGATCAGCAACAAAACCAAGACAATCAACAGCAGAACCAGAATCAACAAAACCAAAATCAGAACCAAAAACAAGACCAAAAGAAACAAGACAAAGAGCAAGAGCAACCTCAGAGCGAACAGCAACAAAAGCCTCAAAATCCTAATCGGGAGGAGCAACGCGAGCCTCAAAACAACGAAGCTCAGCCCCACCCCGAACAGATGTCACGAGAGAATGCCGAACAGATATTAGAGGCTATGCAACAAGACGAGAAAGCCACCCAAGAAAAAGCGCAAAAAGCCATTATGGAAAATCGTCAAAAGCGCAAAACCGACAAAGAATGGTAAGCTACTGTTTTTCCACAAGATTATCTTTTAAGACACTGTAAAGAAGAAAGAATAAAGTTATAATGATGCGTCAATTATTTCTAATAATAGCACTCTGTTTCACGGCCCTACCGACGGCTGTGGCCGACGATGTGCAGTTTTCGGCTTCCGCACCCAAACAGGTGGTTAGCGGACAGCAGTTCCAAGTTACATACACCTTGCAAAACAGTTCGGGTAGCGACTTCCGTGCGCCCGATTTCCCCGGTTGTATGGTCCTTTATGGGCCGAGTCCCGCACAAAGCACCTCTATCAACATCTCGGGTGGTAAAACCGTCAAGACCACAAAGTATTCTTATACCTACACTTTACGTGCCGAGAAAGAGGGTACTCACACCTTTGCGGCGGCAACGATAAAGGCCGACGGCAAACAATTGACCTCGAATAGTCTCACCGTGAAGATACTTCCTCCCGATAAAAACGCACAATCCTCCACCTCACCGTCGTCATCGGCAACACGAGCACAATCGTCATACGCATCGGGCGAAGAGCCTGATGTTTTCGCACGTCTTATTCTTTCAAAAACAAATCTTTACGAGCAAGAGCCGTTATTGGCTACGGTCCGTCTCTACTGTCGTAATGCCGATTTCAACGGTTTCAGCAATGCCGACCTACCCAAATTCGACGGATTTGTCACTCAGGAAATACCTATGGACCGCTATGAAGTAGAACTCGAAAATTACAAAGGGTACAACTATTCGGTAGTCGATATAAAGAAAGTGTTGCTCTATCCCCAACGTAGCGGAGAGATAGAAATAGATGGAGGGAAAATAGATGTATCGCTGGTCGTATATCGTTCGGTACCGGGATTTTGGGGCAATTTGGTGAATATGCCGCAAGAGGTGGCAAGCACGGTCGATTTGCGACAAGCTACCATCAAGGTGAAACCGCTCCCCACACCTCGACCGGCAACCTATATGAACGCCGTAGGTAGCAATCTGCAACTCACCTCCACCATCAGTCATGAAACCCTCAAGAGCAACGAGGCCATGACCTTGAAGATAAAACTATCGGGTACGGGTAATCTGAAATATATGAAAAATCCCGAAGTAAATTTCCCCATAGATTTTGACGTGTACGATCCCAAAATCGCAACCGATTTACAAAACACCACCTCGGGTGTGAAGGGCTCGCGTACCATAGAATACACTGCCATACCGCGAAGCGCCGGCGACTTTGTATTACCTCCTGTGGAATTTACCTACTTCGACCTCACTACCCAGAAATACAAAACCTTGAAGACACCCGAATACCACATAACCGTGGAAAAGGGAGAAAACTCGGGCGAGGGAACCGTATTGGCCAACTTCTCCGACAAAGAGGCTGTGAAACATCTGAATCAAGACATTCGATACATAAAATTGGGTAATCTTCATCAGCAACTCAATCCATCATTCTTCCATGGTTCATGGGGGTATCGTCTGTGCTACATTGTCCCCATAGTGTTGTTGCTGGCATTCGTACTGCTCAATTACAAAAAAGCCCGTGAAAATGCCGATATGGCCCGACTGAAGACCAAGAAAGCCAACAAAGTGGCCATTCGCCGACTGAAAGTGGCCGGAAAATACCTTCAAGAGCATAACAGCGAGCATTTCTACGAGGAAACACTCAAAGCCGTATGGGGCTATCTCGGCGACAAATTACAACTGCCACACTCGGTACTCACCCGCGACAATGTAGCCGCCGAATTGCAAAAATATGGTATAGACGAGACCCAAATATCGGACCTTATACGCGTAATCGACACCTGTGAATTTGCCCGGTATGCTCCGGCGCAATCCGACGAAGCCATGGACTCGCTCTATGCCGACACACTCGATATAATAGGTAAAATGGAAAACGTAAAACGTAAATAATCGCACCCATGAACTTTCGCAAACTATATATTATCATATTGTTGTTGCTCGGTATCGCAACAACCCATGCGCAATCGCTGACCGATAACGCCAGCGATGCCTATCAGAAAGGCGACTATGCCCGTGCTATCGAACTCTATGAGCAATCGGCCGCTCGCGATGGCATATCGGCCGCCCTCTATTACAACTTGGGTAATGCCTACTATAAAAACAGACAATACCCCCAAGCCATTCTTAACTATGAGCGCGCCCTGCTTTTGGAACCCCGCAACGAGGACGCGCGGTTCAATCTCGACATGGCCCGCGCACATATCACCGATAAGATAGAGCCGGTAGGCACTTTCTTCCTCGTACAATGGATTACGGCCGTACGCGATCTGTTCTCTTCGAACGGGTGGGCTACCATCGCCGTACTTACCTTTTTCCTCTTTCTATGCGGAGTAGTGCTCTACTTTTTCACCTCTAAGGTGGGACTACGAAAAATCGGTTTCTTCGGTGGTCTATTGGCTTTGCTCATATCCTTGACGTCGAACCATTTCGCGACCGAACAAAAAGAATTGCTCACACATCGTAATCGCGCCATCATATTCGCCCCCACTATTACCATTAAGAGTTCACCAGCTGCCAGCGGTACCGACCTGTTCGTGTTGCACGAAGGCACCAAAGTCACTCTGCTCGACAAAGTAGGTGATTGGTGTGAAATTTTACTCGACGACGGAAATCGGGGTTGGATACCCGCCAACAAACTCGAAATCATTTAGGGCAGCTGTTGGCGATGTGGGCAAAAAGATGTATCTTTGCCCATTATGCTTGACACACTCCATACCATAGACCAATCATTGCTCCTGTTTTTCAATGGGTGGCATACTCCCTATTGGGATATGGTGATGTGGATCTATACCGGTAAGATTATATGGATTCCACTCATACTCTCCATTCTATACACACTATTGCGTGCCGGTGGTTGGCGCGAGACATTGTGGGCCGTCGCAGTCGTAGCCGTGGTGGTCGTGCTTTGCGACCAATTTTCGTCGTCGGTATGTAAGCCGTTTTTTGAGCGCTTACGACCTGCCCGTGAACCCGAAATAGCGCAAATGGTCACCATCGTAAACGGTTATCGGGGCGGATTATACGGATTCTTCTCAAGCCATGCCGCCAATGCGGCCGGTATTGTAACTTTCACAGCTCTATTGTTCCGCAACAAAATATACACGGCGACGGCAATCTTATGGGCTGCAATCACCTGCTACTCGCGTATGTATCTCGGGGTGCACTATCCCGGCGACATATTGGTAGGTATCATATGGGGTACACTTGTAGGTGCCGCCGGATATTGGTGCTACACCCGAGGGCGGAAATGGGTATCGTCCGGCATCGATTGCCCTTATAGAAATACCCGATATGTGCACATCATCACATCTGTTGTGTATCTTACTTTTGCCACGATATTGACGTTTGCCCCCATTATAGGATTTTCTATACGTTAGCCTTTGGAAAAATCAACGCCCATATATTTCCATAATTATGTAATAAATAAGAACTTACCATAATAATGTTTTTTTTGTTTAAAAAAAAGAAACGATTTATTTGCTATTCCCGAAAATAAAAACTAAATTAGTCGTCGGATATAGAACAAATAGTATCCGAATAACCGATATTATTAACCATAAAATCTCATACACCATGACAAAGACAATCACATTCAACGAACTCCGTCGTATCAAAGACAGTCTGCCCGACGGTTCCATACACAGAATCGCCGATGAATTGAATGTAACCGTCCAAACCGTACGTAACTATTTCGGCGGCAACAATTATGAATTTGGAAAGAATTGTGGTCTCCACATCGAGCCGGGTCCCGATGGCGGTATCGTAGTTCTCGACAACACGACCATCTATGACATGGCGATGAAGATCCTCGAAGAGGCCAACGCGTAATTTCGGGATAAATGCCCGAACAGAAACGTCGCGCTGATTGTTTCTGATATGATTGACATCGTTGTGTAACTAAATTCTACTAATATGAGCGAAGACAGATTGATTACCGTAGCTATCTACACCTACGAAAAAGCGCAAATTATTAAAGGAATATTAGAAAATGAAGGCATTACCGTTGCCATTCAGAATGTCAATCTCATACAGCCGGTCATCTCATCGGGTGTGCGTGTCAGAATACATGAGAGCGACCTGCCGAGGGCTTTGCAAATACTCGAAAGCACCCCACTCTTTGACGAATTAATACAACGTAAATCGGAGAATCGGGAGGCACAGATATTAGTGCCTGTCGATTTCTCCGATTATTCTATTAAGGCCTGCCGCACCGCATACACCATAGCCGGCGCCTTACAAGCCAAAATCGTGCTGTTGCACACCTATTTGATTCCCGACGTAAATACCCTCTCGGCCGTGAGTATATTTTCATTAGAGGCCTCGGGAGAGAGTAATACGGATATGTATAAAGAGGTGCACAACAAGGCCGAGACCGATATGCGGGAACTCATCGCATCGTTGAATCGAGAGGTGAAGAAAGGCCGACTGCCCAACGTCTCCGTAGAGACCGTATGGAAAGACGGTATTCCCGAAGATGAAATTTATCGATACGCCAAAGCCAACAACCCGTTACTCATAGTCATGGGTACTCGCGGAGCCGGTCATAAAGAACTCGACTTGATAGGCAGCGTCACTGCCGAGGTGATAGAATCATCGGGTGTGCCGGTACTGGCTATCCCCGAAGATATTCCTTTCGTAAGTATGGACAAGGTGAAAAGCGTAGCGTTTTTTACCAATTTCGACCAACAAGATCTCTTGGCCATAGATACTTTCATGCGCCTGTTTCCCGCCTTGCACTTCAAGGTTCATTTCGTACACATACAATCGCGTAAGGACCAATGGAACGATGTGAAATTGTCGGGACTGATGAGCTATCTGAAAAAACATTACGAGGGGCACGATGTTGCCTGCTCACTGGTACAACAAGAAGAGAAGCTACTCGACGAGGTACAGGCGTTTGTCCACAACGAGCATATCGATTTATTGGCCATGCCTACCCGCCGGCGCAACGTATTCGCTCGGCTTTTCAATCCCGGCTTGGCGCATAAAATGATTTTTCATACCGACACACCCCTATTGGTCATTCCTACCGGAAGAAATATCTAATCAACTTCTTGATTTTTTCATTAGAGACAAGATTGGTGTCGAAATAATATCTATTTTTGTACTGAGAAAACGATACCGATACTTTCGAGTACCGACAAAATGGTAAAACATGAAATGTTATGGAAAGCGTACTGCAAAACAGGATTACCCCCGAACAAATAGAGCAACTATCGGCCAATGAAATATTTGTATTCGGGACCAACTTGATGGGCAATCATTATGGTGGCGCCGCCCAGATGGCGTGCAAAATGTTTGGCGCCGGCGGAGTTTCCGAGGGCATCAAGGGGCAAACCTACGCCATACCGGTAGTGTTGGCGGGCGTAGAACGCGTGAAACCCCACATCGAAACATTTCTCGACTATGCCGAGGCGCACCCCGAAAATCGGTTTCTCGTAACACGTATCGGGTGTGGCTTGGCCGGTTTTACCGACGAAGATATGGCGCCCCTCTTCGCCCGTGCCATAGACATGGCAAATGTCACTCTTCCGCATAGTTTCTGGGCCGTTTTGAAACGCGAGGGGTTGTATCTGCCCGACATACCGACCAATCGTATCGCCCCCTATCTCATAAAAGAACTTGCCGAGGGTGAAATATTCGTATTCGGCAGCAACCTATGGGGTAAACATTATGGCGGCGCGGCGCATCTGGCCACTACGATGTTTGGCGCGGAATGGGGTGTGGGCGTAGGTCTTACCGGGCGCACATACGCCATACCCACCATGCGAGCCGGTGTGGATATGATAAAACCCTATGTCGATGATTTTATCACATTCGCCCGTGAACATAACGAATATCGATTCCTGGTAACACGCATCGGGTGTGGTATCGCCGGATTTACCGACGAAGACATAGCCCCCCTCTTTGCCGAGGCTGTCGATGTTGAGAACATCGCTTTACCGCACTCATTCTGGCGGGTAATAGTTTCTAAAGGATAATTTGAATTTTCTAATTACGGCTCCCCAAGAGGCTTTTTTTTATTGTGGCTACACTCTACCTGTTCAATCCCGAAAATGATTTAGCCCTGGCTCAAGGCAGCAAGAACTACACCGCGCCCCCCTTGGCTCGCGCTATAGCCTACGACCTTGCTACCCTGCCTCTGTGGTATGCCGACAAAAACGACACGGTGTGGTTGCCAACACCCCATTTTGCCTCACCACTGCAACCGATACTCGACGCACTCGCCATTTCATGCCATACCGCCACGGCGACATGCCTACCCACGGATATAAGGAGTTGCAGCCCCTGGGGGTGGAGCCCCGAAGTAGCGCATCGCTTTGTCCGCCACGGTATTCCCTCCGCACTACTGCCCGACGATAAAAAAATCTCGGTTCTACGCGACTATGGCCACCGACTACACACCCGGGATATTCTACTGCATCTGCAAGCATGTGGTTGCTCCACACCTCATACCCTGCCTCAACTCCTTACCGACAAAAAATCGGTACAAGATTTTCTGCTACAACACCCCCGAGCCTTGCTCAAAGCCCCTTGGTCGGGCAGTGGCAAAGGACTATGCTGGGTACTGCAAGGCTACGACCTCGCTACGGTCCGCCGGGTACAGGGCATACTCCACAAGCAGGGAGGCGTGATAGGCGAGCCGTATTACCCCAAAGTACAAGACTTTGCCATGGAATTTCGGGCCGATGGTACGATGGTGACTTTTGCCGGATATTCCTGCTTTACAACCGACGACCGCGGCGCCTACAAAGGCAACCTATTAGCCTCGGACAGTAAGATAGAGGCTCTCCTTTCACAATATATACCTATTGCCAAGTTACAAGCGGTACGCGACGCGCTCATCGACTATTTCACCACACATATTTCGCCCATATACCAAGGCTATTTCGGTGTGGATATGATGATTTACACGACCTGCGACGGATATGCACTACACCCTTGTATAGAGATAAATCTGCGTATGAACATGGGCATGGTATCACGTATTTTTTACGACCGATACGTCGCCAAGGAGGTCTCGGGGCTATATCGGGTAGAATACTTTGCCGATTCCTCGATGCTCATGCACGACCATAGGCTACGCACTGAAAAATCGCCCCTGCAAATCACCAATGGTAAAATCACCTCGGGCTACCTCGCCCTCAACCCTATATACCCCGACACTCGCTATCGCGCCTCCGTTGAAATAATACAAAATGATATTCGAGGCTCTCGGTAGAACAAGCGATGAGCAGAAAAACAATGCGATAGTGTTATATTTTTTATAGAAACGACAACTCTTTTGTTTGTTTTTTGTTTATCTTTGCAGTAAACGTTTAACAAGTCAGCTTCTTAACTCTAAATATATACGTTATGAAAGGAACATCGTTAATTGCCGGATTTTTGGCAGGTGCCGCCATCGGCGCCATTCTCGGACTGCTCTTCGCCCCCGAAAAAGGCGAGGATACCCGTCATAAAATAAATGAGATATTACGTGAAAACGGTATCAAATTGAGCCGCGAGGATATGGAAAATCTCGTCAATAAAATTGCGGCAAAACTGAAATTGGACAAGTCTTCGGCTCCCGAAGCATAATTATAAGAGACCTACGGCTCTCACCGACAAAGCCTCTTAAAAAACTATATCGACTCTCGTTTCCTCTCATGTGAAACGAGAGACTTTCAATGTTCAACAAATCCGTTTTATGACCAATAACGCCCCCTCCTTGCGCCAAATCATTGCCGAGGTGAAACAATATCTGTCGCTACAATATGAGTGGTTGCGACTCGATAGTGTGGAAAAGCTCACTCGCATCGCATCGGCACTGCTCATGCTCATACTATCGATAATATTGGTAGCAACGGCACTTTTCTATCTATCTTTTGCCGCCGTGCACCTTATAGAGCCTTATACCGGCGAAGCCTGCGCTTTTGCCATTATGGCCGGATTTTTCGTGATACTGCTTATCTTGCTGTGGATATTGCGCACCCCTTGCGTGATAAATCCGCTATTGAGATTCTTCTACAAGATGTTTATACCCCAAAAAGAAAACAATACCCCCACCTCAAAAAACAACGAGCAATGACCACCGCGACTCAAAAAATAACTATGAAGACGCTCGCTCGCCAAAAGGCAGAGGTACGGGCCAAAATCGTGCGTCAGCACAGCAATATATCCCATAAATATTGGGACACCATAGCCCCTTTCTATCGACTGGGCAACTCACCTATATCGATACTCGGTAAATTCTCGACCGGATTTGCCGTAGTGCAAGGTATCATCACCAGCCTACGTATGGTTTCGAAAGTGAGAAATTTTTTCAGGAGATAGTCGTCCTTGCGGGGTAAGCTCATTTTCTTTCCCAACTAAAAATGCAAAGAAAACGCAGAAATACACAAAAAGTTTTCTGCGATTCAAAAAAAATATATATCTTTGTGCTCGAAAGCGAAGGCGTCTTATAAAACAAAAGTAAAAGCGCACTATTATACCGCTTATTGACAACCGTTTGTGATGGAAATAACGATATAAATAGTACCAACGATACGATTGGATTAGAAGCACTCCTCCCGAGAAACAAAAAAACGTAAAATCTAAGAAGCTGTTTAAAATTTTCTTGAAAAATTTATTACGGCTTCAAAAAAACAAATTTAACCAACTTCTAAAAAGCGAAGAATTATGAAAAAAAACTTATTGTATCTGTTGATGCTTCTGGCTATGCCTATGGCTTTCGTCGCTTGCGGTGACGATGATGATGACAAGGATGTAAAACCCACTACCGTAAACGCTACCGGCACCTATGACGGCGATATCGTGTTGCTCGTAGATGGTGAAAACCTGTTCGAGGCCGCAGCCGGTTCGACCTCATCGTCAAGCCCCATCGAGTTTTCACTCAATCAAAAAGCAAACTCGACCGACCTCGCTATCGACGACGAATTGTTGTATATCGGTAACATTGTCCTCTCGGTAGAAAACATCGCCAGCACCGCTACCAGCGAAAAACTCACCTTGAATGGCACCAACATAAACGTAGAGAAAAACATTATAGGTCTCGATGTTACGATCAACACTGTAACCGGTACCGTTGACAAAAACGGCAAAGCAACCCTCAACATCAGTGCTGTAGCTCCCGCATTGAGCCAAAATGTAGAAATAGAAATTACAGCTCAAAAAAAATAATAATTGGTATTTATGTATGAAGAAGTGCGGTCTCGTGAGAAACCGCACTTCTTTTTTATCCCCATCTGCTTACCGGTAAAATAGAGCATTTTTTCACCCTTTTGACCTAACCGCACACAGAAAAAGTTCAAGAAAAAAATCGTATCTTTGCACCCGAATTTATCGATTTCAAACTCGAATCCTAAAAAAATCCTGACACCAACGATGAAAAAATTTCTGTTTATTCTTGCCCTTATCGTATGTTGCAATATGCAGGCCGCAACCAATTACAAAAAGCAGATATACGACCTGTTCATCACCGGCAACATATTGCAATGGGAAGAGGTAATAAATAAGATGAAAGGCGAATCAGCCACATACAGCCTCGATGAAAATATAGAGCTGATTACCTATTATTACGGATTGAGCGGACACCTGATGGGCAAAGACGACAGCAAAGCCAAGGAACTGATAGAAGAGGCCCTCGACATACTGAAACCGCTATTAAAGAAAAATCCCGAGAACGCCTCACTCTTGGGATTATCGGCCAACCTGCACGGCTATCAGATAGCCATCAATCCTATAAAAGCTGCCACCCTGGCCCATTCGATGCTCGTACAGGCCAAGCGCGCACCCAAACTCGCTCCCGAGGACCCCGAAGCCAATATTTGGGGAGCAAACATTCTATTTTATATGCCCAACGCGCTCGGTGGCAATACCAAGCAGGCCAAAGTATATTACAATAAAGCCCTGCAACTGTACGAAAGCGATGAATCGTTACGTGCCGATAATTGGATGTATCTGCAACTCATTGTGACACTCGGTCTTGTAGAGGAAAAAGCCGAGAATTATACCGGTGCGTTGGAGTATTTCCATCACGTTTGCGAGCTGTTCCCCTCCTACCCTTATGTACGCGAAGTGCTTATACCCCGAGTAGAAGAAAAACGACAAAACGCACAATAATCACCACATGAAATATATCGAAACCCGTTTCAATATCACCGCCGACGATGTAACTCTGGTGTCGGATATACTTGCCGCCCTGCTCGCCGATGCAGGATACGATAGTTTTGTTCCCGACGAGACCGGCATGACGGCCTATATACCCGAGCATCTGTTTGACGAGTCGGCCGTGCAACAGGTTATCGACACCATGCCCATCGCAGGTGTCGTATCGTGTTCCCACCAACTGATTGCCGACAAAGATTGGAACGAGGAGTGGGAGAAAAACTATTTCAAACCCATAGTTATAGGCGACGAATGTGTGATACACAGCACATTCCACACCGACATACCTCAAGCAAAATACGATATACTCATCGATCCCAAGATGGCATTCGGTACCGGGCACCATGAAACTACCTCGCTGATGCTCGAATGGCTGTTGCAACACGATTTTGCAGGCGAAGATGTATTGGACATGGGTTGCGGAACGGCTATACTCGCCATACTCGCCTCGATGCGTGGCGCACACCATATCACCGCTATCGACATCGATAGTTGGGCTACCGAAAACGCACACGAGAATTTGAAACTGAATCATATCGACAACATCGACGTGCTCTTGGGCGGTGCCGAACTGCTCGACAGCAGTCGCACGTTCGATACCCTGCTGGCCAACATCAATCGCAATATACACCTCGACAATATGCAGGCCTACGCCTCGGTAATGCGTCATGGCGCTACAATATATATGAGCGGATTCTACACGCAAGACCTGCCCATATTGCAAGAGGCCGCAACCCGATGCGGATTGCAGTATAGCCGCCACATCGAGAAAAACAATTGGGTTGCCGCCCGTTTCACCAAGAGCCTCTGATAAATCCGACGCCTAACAATTCTATACAACCGATGTTGTAGATATATTATTGGTGTCTGAGAAAACACAAAAAACGCGGGAGAGACCGATGTGGTTTCTCCCGCGTTTGTATAGGTCGATGGCGAATTATTCTTCGTCGTCGGCTTCTTTCATATTGTGGAATACGTTTTGTACGTCTTCGTCTTCCTCAATACGCTCTATGAGTTTTTCGATTTGAGCGCGTTGCTCGTCGGTCACCTCTTTGGTATCGTTGGGGATACGTTCGAACTCGGCGCTGGTGATTTCAAATTCGTTTTCTTCGAGGTATTTCTGTATGGCGTTGAACGACTCAAACTCACCATACAATACTATTTCCTCGTCGTCGGCATCGAGCTCATCTACACCGAAGTCTATCAATTCGAGTTCGAGGTCTTCGAGCGATATTCCATCTTTGGGTTTGATATGGAACACGCTTTTGTGTTCGAAAAGGAACGAAAGGCTTCCCGATGTACCGAGAGAGCCGCCGAATTTATTGAAATAACTGCGAATATTGGCTACAGTACGGTTATTGTTGTCGGTAGCGGTCTCTACAACGATGGCTATTCCATGAGGGCCGTATCCTTCGAAAAGCACCTCCTTGTAATCGCCTTCATCTTTAGAAGTGGCTTTCTTTATGGCACGTTCTACGTTTTCTTTCGGCATATTGGCCGCCTTGGCGTTCTGCATCAACACACGCAGACGGGGATTGGCGTCGGGATCGGGACCGCCGGCCTTTACGGCTATAGAGATTTCTTTTCCAAGTTTTGTAAAGGTACGGGCCATATTGCCCCAACGTTTGAGTTTACGGGCTTTTCGGTATTCAAATGCTCTTCCCATATTGGTTGTTTTTTCGTGTTTATATTTTTATGTTTTTTATTTTCCTGAATTTCGTCAGCGTCTTATTATCTCAACGATGCGCCCAATTTGTTTTGCAAATTGGCCACGACGCGCCCCATGATATGCTCTATCTGCTTATCGTTGAGTGTTTTTGTCTCATCTTGCAAAAGCAGTGAAATGGCATACGATTTCTTACCGGCAGGCAGGTTCTTACCCTCGTACACGTCAAAGAGCGATACGTCTTTGATAAGTTTGCGTTCCGACTCAAGTACGACCTTCTCTACCTCGGCAAATGTCACGGCATTGTCGAGCAGGAGTGCCAAGTCGCGTTTTACCGGCGGGAATTTAGGTATATCGGCAAAAGTAACCTTTTTGCCGGCAAGACGCATGAGCAACGTCCAATTCAGTTCGGCAAAACATACCTCGGTGTCGATATCGAATTTTTTCAAAACCTTGGCAGAGACAATACCCATGCGGGCTACCTCTTTGCCGTCGCGTGTAGCATATACCAGCACGGCGCTATACAGGTCATCGGAGGTCTGCGATGTAACGATGCGACCTCTCTCCACACCAAGTCGGGTAAGTATGTTCTCGACATAGGCTTTGAGTTGATATACGCTCGTTTTTTCATCGGCATGCGCCCAACTGCCCGATACACGGTTTCCGGTAATCCACAATCCGAGGTGTTGCGCCTCGCTATAAGGAGCCAGCACTTTTTCTGAGGCATCGGCTGCCGCATTGTAACGATAGCAATTACCAAACTCGTAGAAAAGCAGGTCGGGACGGCGACGGTTGATATTGTGAGCCACACTCTCCAAGCCGCCAAACATGAGTGTTTGACGCAAGACGCTGAGGTCGGCACTCAACGGATTCATCAGTTTCACGCAATTCTCTTCGGGGAACGAGGCGCAACCGGCATAGTATGCCACCTTGGTAAGAGAGTTGTTCATTATTTCATTGAATCCGCAACCGGTCAGTTGCTCCGATATGAGTTGTTGCAAGGCATAGCTGCTGTCGGTAGCCGTCTTATATGAGAGGTTGGAGTGTACCGAGTCGGTAAACTCTACATTGTTGTATCCGTAAATGCGAAGTATATCCTCGATGACATCGACCGCACGGCGCACATCTACCCGATAGGTAGGCACTTGTAGCGACAGCACACCATTCTCTTCCGAAAGGATATTTATTTCGAGTGAGTTCAATATACTTTTTACCGTGTCTTGGGGTATCTCTTTCCCTATCAATGAATTGATATGCTCATAGCTCAGCGTCACGGGGTAGGTATCAATGGGTGTAGGGTAAATATCCACGATATCGCCCGTGATTTCACCACCGGCTAACTCTTTCACCAACAAAGCGGCACGTTTGAGCACATAAATGGTATTGTTGGGATCGGTACCACGCTCGAAACGGAACGACGAGTCGGTATTCAAGCCGTGGCGACGAGCGGTTTTACGCACCCACATAGGATTGAAATAGGCCGATTCGAGGAATATATCGGTGGTATCCATCGTCACGCCCGATTTCAAGCCACCAAAAACTCCGGCGATGCACATACCCTCGGTGTCGTTGCATATCATGAGGTCGCGGTCGGAGAGTTTACGCTCTACCTCATCGAGAGTGACAAAGGGTGTACCCTCGGGCATAGTCTTCACCACGACTTTATCGCCCGATATATGTTTCAAGTCGAAACAGTGCATGGGCTGTCCCGTCTCATGGAGCAGGTAGTTGGTAATATCCACGATATTGTTGATCGGACGCAGACCTATGGCGAGCAAGCGCTTTTGCAACCATTCGGGGCTCTCGGCCACCTTCACGTTGCGTATGGTCAATCCGCTGTATCGAGGACAAGCCTCGGTGTTCTCGACAGATACCTCTATCGCCTTTCCTCCGGGATTGTCGATACTGAAGCCCTCGATCGAGGGGCGATTCAATGTCGCATCGTGGCCATTCTGGCGAAGCCATGCCGCCAAATCGCGAGCCACGCCATAGTGCGACGCCGCATCTACACGGTTGGGGGTAATATCGACCTCGAGTACATAGTCGCTCTCGAGATTATAATATTTTTTGGCCGGGGTACCGGGCTGTGCCGTCTCGGGCAGGACTATGATGCCATCGTGCGATGTGCCCACGCCTATTTCGTCCTCGGCACAAATCATACCGTTACTTTCTACACCACGAATCTTTGATTTTTTGATGGTAAAACTATTGTCACCATCATACAATACCGTGCCGAGCGTAGCCACAACCACGTGCTGACCGGCGGCAACATTGGGTGCGCCACATACAATCTGGGTAGGTACGCCATCGCCCAAATCTACGGTCGTAACATGCAAATGGTCGGAATTGGGGTGTTCTTCACAAGTAAGTACCTTACCTATAACCAGTCCTTCGAGGCCGCCTCGTATTGCCTGCACCTCTTCGATGCCTCCGGTTTCGAGACCGATAGAGGTCAATGCGGCCGACACCTCATCGGGGGTAAGTGAAAGATTGAGGTAATCTTTCAGCCAATTATACGAAATATTCATATCTAACTAATGATTTTTTTAGAAGCTGTTTCCTCAAAATGAATCCTCATTTTAAGGCACGCAAAGGTAATAAGAATCTTGCGTTATTTCAACGATTTTTGAACGTTTTTAGCGCACAACGCGATGAAAACCGCCAGGCAGGGGTATTTCGAAAAGCATATCGCGCCGGGTGATGGGGTGCACAAATCGCAAACGACTGGCGTGTAGTGACAATCGTCCGAGCGGATTGGTCTTGGCTCCATACTTGCGATCGCCGGCGATGCTATGGCCCAAATCGTGCATGTGTACACGTATCTGATTTTTACGTCCGGTAGCCAACTGCAACTCTACCAACGAATATCGCCCGTTCGATGCCAATACCTCATATCGTGTCACGGCCAATTGTCCGTTTTCTTTGTCATCGGTGGAATAGACGTGAAAAGCCGAGTTTTCCTTGAGGTAGGATTTCACCTCTCCTTTTTCGGGCGAAGGTATGCCCTCGACCACCGCTACATAACGACGATCGAGCACCATCTCGTTCCACGAACGTTGCATTTTTTCCTGAATACCTTGGCTCTTGGCAAACATCATCAAACCCGACGTATCTCGGTCGAGACGATGCAGTATAAATATACGATTGGCGGGATTTTCACTTCGCACATAGTCGCTCAATATATGATATGCCGTCTTTTCCTTGATGCGGTCGGTCGACATGGAGAGCAGTCCATAACCCTTATCCACTACGATCAGAAATTCGTCTTCGTAAACGATACGCAGACGCGGGTGACGAAACTCTTTGAATCCGCGGGTAAAATTCACGGTAATTTCATCGTCGCGGTGCAACGGCATATCAAATTGCGTCGTAACCGTATTGTTTACCATCACCTGCCGATGAGCCAAATAGGACTTCACGGTAGTCTTACTACGATCGGCAAACAGGGCAAACAGATAATCGAGCAATTTAGTATCTTCGGGCACACGATACACCCGCACATCGTCGGGCATACGACGAGATTTTCTATTCTTTGTATTCATAATTCAGAAGTTGTTTGAATTTTATTTTGCAGAAGATAGGCTGCACTCGCTGTGCAATTTGTAAACAAGTTTACATTGCGCTCGTTGGCACTATCTTTCGAGATTATTTAAGAGGAATTTTGGAATGGATTTTTCATCAAAATGCGCAGGTCGTAGCGGGCTACGTCCAAGCGGGTTGATGGAAAAGAGGACCAAAAGAACCTTAAAGAATCCGAAACTTTTTTTGAAGCTATGTTTAAATTTTTTAATAAAATTCAAGACAGCTTCTCTTTATTATGGTACAAAGATAGTGTAAATGAGTGTGCGAGCAAACAATTTGCCCGCACATTTGTACCAAGAGATTGTTTTTAAGAAGCGTTCAAACCGTTTCTAAATCAACAACAAATCTTCAAAGTTATATATTCCCCTTCTACGATTTCTCAATCGGCGAAAGCATCGAACATTTTGGTACTCAGATATTTTTCGGCCCTATCGGGAAAAACCATCACTATATTGCCCGTCTTGATGCGAGCGGCTACACGTCGGGCGGCAATCATGGCCGCGCCACTGCTCATACCGGCAAAAATACCCTCCTGCGATATGATGTGTCGCGCCATATCTATCGCCTCCTCACTCTCTATCATTTCCTGTACATCGATGAGCGACGCGTCATATATCTGTGGTACAATGGCCTCTTCCATATTTTTCAAGCCCTGTATATAATGTCCTTTGACAGGGTGGGCACACACCACTTTGATGTCGGGTTTCATGGCTCGGAGGAAGCGTGACAACCCCATCAGCGTGCCCGATGTACCCACCGCGCACACCAGATAATCTATCTGTCCGCCTGTCTGCTGCCATATTTCTATGGCGGTATTCTCATAGTGAGTAAGGTAATTGGCCGCATTGGCAAATTGGTCGGGCATAAAATACTTTTCGGGATTTTCGGCCACCATGCGTCGTGCCAGTCGAATAGCTCCATCTGTACCCTCCTCGGCCGGGGTGAGAATCACTTTTGCTCCGTACGAACGCAAAATTTTACGACGCTCGATCGATACCGCCGAACTCATAACTATCTCTACCGCATATCCCTTTACGATACCGGCGATGGCCAATCCTATTCCCGTATTTCCCGAAGTGGGTTCTATAATGGTCTTACCCTTATGCAAAAGACCGTTTTTCTCAGCCGCCTCTACCATACGTATCGCTATACGATCTTTGATACTGCCCGTAGGATTGAACCCCTCCAATTTGGCAAATATATTCACATCGGGATTGGGCGACAGCCTGTTTATACGCACCATCGGCGTAGAACCGATAGTTGCCAGAATATTCTCTTTTACCATATATAAATCCTCCTATTGAATGCTTTAATATTGCAAAATTAGTAATATTTTTCCGTTCGCCCTCATCTTAAATTAAAATATATAATAATACCCCGACACAATTATTAAAAAATAAAGATTTTTACAACTTCTTAAAATATATTTTGTCCAATTTCATTAATTCAATGAACACAATTACAGCTTCTTATAGTCGTCCACTTTTATCAATAGTCAAATGACCACTTTTTTATAACAAAAGACAAACGAGTTAAAAACCAAATTTACTTGGACTTTTTACCACGAATAAAAGATTTTTTTGCAGGTGATGAATCAAAACAAATATTTTATTGCTACATTTGTCACCGATAACAAAAGGGGTGCCTATATGGCTGAGATTACACCCTATGAACCTGCCCGGGTAATGCCGGGAAGGAATTTGTTCATAGAAAGCATATATATTCCATATCTCATAATGTAAGTCATATACACCTCGTAATCATATAAGGTATATATGGCATTTTTTTATCCTACATGTCTCACAATAGCCGGCTCGGACAGCGGTGGCGGAGCCGGCATACAGGCCGACCTGAAAACGATGTCGGCCCTCGGGGTATATGGTATGTCGGTAATCACTGCCGTCACGGCACAAAATACCCAAGGCGTCACCGCCATACAGGCCATCACTCCACACATTGTAACGGCTCAATTAGAGGCTGTATTCTCGGATATACGATGCGACGCCGTGAAAATAGGTATGCTATTCTCGGAAGAGATTATCACCGCGCTCATTGAGGCATTAGACCGATACAAGCCGCACCACATCGTACTCGATCCGGTAATGGTATCGACCAGTGGCCACAAGTTGGTCGAGAACGATATTTGCAACATCATAATGCAAGATTTGTGCCCTCGAGCCTCGCTCATCACCCCCAATATACCCGAAGCCGCCCTACTGAGCGGTATAGAAATATACGACGAAGAAGATATGATGCAAGCCGGCAAGATACTATTGGACCGTGGCTGCCGGGCCGTACTCATCAAGGGGGGGCATCTATCAGGGCAAGAGATGAACGACATTCTGTTCACTCACGACAACACGCCACAAGTATATACCTCGACCAAAATCGCGACAAAAAACACTCATGGCACGGGGTGCTCGCTATCATCGGCCATCGCCTCATATCTGGCTTTAGGCAATAATATGCCCGAGGCGGTGAGAAAAGCCAAAGCCTATATAAGCGACGGATTAAAAGCCGGTGCCGATGTCACTTTGGGAAAAGGACACGGACCTATCAATCATTTTTTCGCACCACAACCTCTACTACCGATACCCGAGATAGAATGTGCCGAAGTCGTATCTAAAGACACTCTCCTCCCATCATAATATTAACAATTAAACCCTAAACGAAATGGAAAGTATCAAAGTGCTTCTGAATCGCCAGGAAATATGCGTAGGCGGCCGTGCTACCCTGCGCGAGTTGTTGATAAGCCAAAGCATTCCTACCGAGGGAATTGCCGTAGCCGTAAACAATCGTATTATCAAAAAAGAGGATTGGGCCGAGACATTTCTCGCCAACAACGACAAGATAACCGTAGTACACGCAGCTTGCGGGGGATAGGATATGAAACTTATTGGTATCACCCCCGAATCGAACGTAGATAACGAAGCCGTGCTGATAGCAAACCTGCTCGACGCAGGTATTGACGAAATGCACATACGGAAACCGACCTCTCCGGTCGATGCCGTAGCGCGCTTATTGCAAGATATACCCGAGCCATTCCATGCGAGGCTCATACTGCACGAGCATTTCGACCTTACGCATAGGTTCGGTATAGGCGGTATCCATCTCAACCGGCGAAATTCCCACAAACCGACCGATTATCACGGAAAGATAGGGCGCTCCTGCCACACCCTCGACGAGGTGGCACATAGCGTCGATACCGATTATTGTTTCCTCAGTCCTATATATAACAGTATATCCAAGGTGGGATATATGGCTCGTTTCACCGATAAGGATTTGGAACAAGCGGCTTGTGATGGCATTATCGGTCCTCATGTGTATGCCTTGGGAGGAATCACACCACACAATCTGCCGCAATTACAACGTTACGGATTTGGTGGAGCGGCATTTCTCGGCTATTTATGGAACGATTTGACACTACACAATCTTCCCGAGAGGGTATATAGTCTGCGCTCGGTCTTGACAAGCGACAATCACTATAATCAAAACAACTTCTGATGTTACAATTCATCACACATACCAACGAACGATACAGCTACCCGGCATCGGCCGAGGTAGCCCTCAAAGGAGGCTGTCGCTGGATACAGTTGCGCATGAAAGAGGCAACCGACGACGAAATATTATCGACGGCACACCCTTTGCGACAGCTATGCGACCGATATGGAGCCACCCTGATTCTCGACGACAAAGTACATCTCGTGCAGGTCTGTAGGGCCGATGGGGTACATCTGGGAAAAAGCGATATGTCGCCCGACGAAGCCCGCAAAATACTCGGCGAGAATGCCATCATAGGAGGCACAGCCAATACATTAGACGATATAAAAAGGCTTGTAAGCCTCGGGGTAAATTATATCGGACTCGGACCTTTCCGTTTCACCCATACCAAGAAAAATCTAAGTCCCGTATTAGGTCTCGACGGATATAACGATATATTGCGACAATGTCGCGCCTACGGCATAAAAACACCGATCGTCGCCATCGGTGGTATCACCATCGACGATATTCCGGCTTTGATGCAGACCGGGATTGCCGGCATAGCTCTATCGGGAACCATACTCAATGCCGAAAACCCCATAACAGAAACAAAAAATATTCTTAACACCATAAACACAATCCATTATGAGTAAATTGATTATCGGAGGGCGGGAGTTTAATTCCCGTCTGTTTGTCGGAACCGGCAAATTCAGTTCAAACGACTTGATGCAACAGGCTATACTCGCCTCCGAAAGCGAGATGGTGACCGTAGCCATGAAACGCGTAGATATGGAGCTCCCGCAAGACGACGATATATTACGACACGTGCGCAAAGATAGCATACAACTGTTGCCCAACACATCGGGCGTGCGCGATGCCGATGAGGCCATACTTGCAGCCCAACTCGCCCGCGAAGCCTTCGGTACAAATTTTATAAAATTGGAAATACACCCCGATCCCAAATACCTCCTACCCGACCCCGTAGAAACCTTGAAAGCTACGGAAGAGTTGGCCAAAATGGGGTTCGTGGTATTGCCCTATATACAAGCTGATCCGGTATTGTGCAAACGTCTCGAAGAGGCCGGTGCCGCCACGGTAATGCCGCTGGGCGCCCCTATCGGCTCCAATAAAGGGCTTTGCACCCGCGACCTGCTCGAGATAATCATAGAGCAAAGCAATGTACCCGTAGTGGTAGATGCCGGTATAGGTGCTCCGTCGCACGCTGCCGAAGCCATGGAAATGGGTGCCGACGCCGTACTCGTGAATACGGCTATCGCCGTTGCGGGAAACCCCGTGGAAATGGCTATCGCTTTCAAAGAGGCCGTCATAGCCGGACGCCGTGCTTTCGAGGCCGGTCTCGGAGCCAAAACCCGCCATGCCATTGCCAGCAGTCCGCTCACCTCGTTTCTCGACTAAGAAATTATTCTGTTTTTGAACAAATATTCTCAACCTTTATGAAAAAAGAAATCTCACGACATAGCTATCCCGGTTCGGAAAAGATATATCTTCCGGGAAAAATACACGATATACAGGTGGCCATGCGCAAAGTAAACCTGACCGATACCGTGAATATTGTAAACGGCAAACGCATAGCACACCATAACGACCCGATATATGTATACGATACCAGCGGTGTATATACCGATCCCAACGTAGAAATAGATCTCGAAAAGGGATTACCTCGTATGCGAGAGGCCTGGATTACCTCACGAGGCGACGTAGAACGCTTGCAAACCGTCACCTCGGAATATGGACGTATGCGACAGAACGACGCAAGCCTCGAAGAGATACGGTTCAAACATCTGCATCTGCCCTACCGAGCCAAGGAGGGAAAAGAAATCACACAGATGTATTATGCCCGCCAAGGTATTATCACCCCCGAAATGGAGTATGTGGCCATACGCGAGAATCTGCAAAACGAAGCATTGGGCATAAAATCGCACATCACTCCCGAGTTTGTAAGAGACGAAGTGGCTTGCGGACGTGCCATTATCCCGGCCAACATCAATCACCCCGAAGCCGAGCCGATGATTATAGGCCGCAACTTCCTCGTAAAACTCAACACCAATATCGGGAACTCGGCTCTCTCGTCGGGCATCGAAGAGGAAGTGGAAAAAGCAATGTGGAGTTGCTATTGGGGCGGTGATACACTCATGGACCTCTCGACCGGAGACCATATACACGAAACCCGAGAATGGATTATTCGCAACTGCCCGGTACCTATGGGTACTGTACCTATATATCAGGCGTTGGAAAAAGTGAATGGTATTGCCGAGAATCTGACTTGGGAGATATACCGCGACACCCTCATCGAGCAGTGCGAGCAAGGTGTCGATTACTTCACCATACACGCCGGTGTGCTGAAAGCTCATGCCGAACTCGTGGGCGAACGCCTCACCGGCATAGTGTCGCGCGGAGGCAGTATCATGACCAAATGGTGTGTCAGCCATAACAAGGAGAATTTCCTCTACACCCATTTCGACGAGATATGCGAAATCGTAAAACAATACGATGTGGCGCTGTCGCTCGGCGATGGTATGCGTCCCGGCTCTATACACGATGCCAACGACCGCTCGCAATTCCTCGAACTCGACGTGCTGGGCGAGCTCACCGAGAAGGCATGGGCTCACAACGTGCAGGTGATTATCGAAGGCCCAGGCCACGTACCCATGCAGAAAATACGAGAGAATATGGAGCGCCAAATCACCTCGTGCCACGAAGCCCCATTCTACACCCTCGGCCCGCTGACCACCGACATAGCTCCAGGCTACGACCATATAACCTCGGCCATCGGTGCGGCACAAATCGCTTGGCTGGGCACTGCCATGATATGCTATGTAACCCCCAAGGAACACCTCGGGCTGCCCAACCGGGAAGATGTGCGCAACGGCGTGATTGCCTACAAAATTGCCGCGCATGCCGCCGATATAGCCAAGGGGCACCCCGGCGCCACGGTACGCGACGACGCACTGAGCAAGGCCCGATTTGAGTTCCGCTGGAAAGACCAGTTCAACCTCTCGCTCGACCCCGAACGAGCCTTGGAATACTACAAAGAGGGTTCGAAAAACGATGGTGAATATTGTACGATGTGCGGTCCCAATTTCTGTGCCATGCGTATAACGCAAAGTCTGAAAGACTGCACCAAATAACCGGTTTCAAAACGACTTGTTATGTTTTCAGAAGAATTAGAAAAATATCGGTGGGACGAAATTACCGAGCGCATATATGCCAAAAACGCCGACGATGTGGAGCGAGCTCTATCCAAGCAGCATCTGCAAATCGACGATTTCATGGCCTTGGTTTCGCCTGCCGCCACACCCTATCTCGAAGAGATGGCCGCCCAAAGCCGTATGTACACCCAACAACGATTTGGCAACACTATAAGCTTGTATATCCCCCTATATATCACCAATTCTTGCACGAATTGCTGTGTGTACTGCGGTTTCAACCACAACAACCCCATAGAGCGGGTGATACTTACTCCCGAAGAAATAGAGGAGGAATGTAAGGCCATACGACGCTTAGGCCCGTTCGAAAATCTGCTCATCGTCACCGGCGAAAATCCGCGCGATGCCGGCGTAGATTACCTCGAAAAGGCCCTGCAAACCGCCCGCCCCTACTTCTCAAACCTGTCGATAGAGGTAATGCCACTCAGCAGTGACGACTATTACCGCCTTACCCAGTCGGGGCTTAACGGCGTGGTATGCTTCCAAGAGACCTACCATCGGGATCGCTACAAAATATATCACCCCAAAGGCATGAAATCAAACTTCGAGTGGCGCGTGAACGGATTCGACCGTATGGGGCAAGCCGGCGTGCACAAGATAGGTATGGGTGTGCTCGTGGGACTCGAAGATTGGCGCACCGATGTCACCTTCATGGCTCTACACCTGCAATACCTGCGTAAAAAATATTGGAAAACCCGCTATAGTGTAAACTTCCCGCGACTACGCCCCTCGAAAGGGAATTTCCAGCCCAACGTGGTAATGAACGACAAAGAGTTGGCACAGACCATCTTTGCCTACCGCATATTCGACCACGATGTGGACATTTCGGTATCGACACGAGAGAATCCCCATTTCCGCGACCATATAGCCACCCTTGGTGCCACCTCGCTCAGTGCCGGCTCCAAAACCGAGCCCGGCGGATACTACACCCACCCTCAGGCATCGGAACAGTTCAGTGTGAGCGACGAACGCACCCCAGCCGAAGTGGCGCAAGCCATTCGGGCCGTCGGAAACGAAGCCGTATGGAAAGATTGGGACAGAATATTCGACTAAACGAAATTCTCACCGTTTAATCAACACTTATATCAGAGAGCAGATACGTCAAAAACATCTGCTCTCTTTTCTATCCCCTCATCGATACACAATTTATCCTCAAAAATCTTTATCGAACACCAATAATAAAAAAGAGTTACGAAAAATTCGTAACTCTTTTATTGTCTTGCGGAGTGAGGGGGATTCGAACCCCCGATGCGCTTTTGACGCATACACGCTTTCCAGGCGTGCCTCTTCAACCACTCGAGCATCACTCCTTGGGGTTTCGTCCTAAAAACGGGTGCAAATATACAAATTTTTCACATACCACCCTCCCCTACGACCGTATATTTTTCAACAAAAAAATGATCGTGAACAAGTTTTTGAAGTTCATCACTTTTTTATCTCAGAGGGATAGCAGGCCTTCGGGGATATTCATGGTGATGGTGTGGGCGAGGGTGTCGATGGCGACTACGAAGTCGTCGTTGGCGGGAATAAGGAGTTCGCTGCCATCGGCGCGCTCTACGACGAAGAGGGTGTTGGCGGTGGTATCGTCCACATCTACGATGCGTCCCAACGTACCATAGAGGCTATCCACGACGGTAAATCCGATGAAGAAGTCGCCGGGGGCGGCAAAGTCGTCGTCATCGTCGGTGAGCCAACTTTTAGGGAAATATACATCTACACCGGTGAACATACGCGCCTCGTCGTCGGTATCGACGTCTTCGAGTTTCACGAGGGCGGTATCTTCGCCTCGGAAACGATACTCTTCGATGAAGAAAGGCACGAATATTCCATCGATTTCGCACACGATATAGGGGCACTCGCTACGGTCGAAAATGTCGTCGGTGAAGGTAAACGATATTTCGCCCTTCAAGGCGTGGGGTTTGTTGAAGGTGCCTATTTTTATGAGTTCGTCGCGGGTAATCATGGATGTCTATGATTGGCGGGTAATCGACGCGCCTATGGCGTTCAGTCGTTGGTCTATGCGTTGATAGCCACGGTCGATTTGGTCGATATTGTGTATGACGCTTACCCCCTCGGCCGACATGGCGGCGATGAGCATGGCCACACCGGCGCGTATATCGGGCGATACCATGGTGGCTGCTCGCAGGGGATTGGCCTTGGCCTGACCTATAACGGCGGCTCGGTGGGGGTCGCAGAGTATGATTTGCGCACCCATATCGATGAGTTTATCGACAAAGAACAGTCGGCTCTCGAACATCTTCTGATGTATAAGCACACTGCCTCGGGCCTGTGTGGCCACGACCAGAAAGACGCTCAGGAGATCGGGTGTCAGTCCCGGCCAAGGCGCGTCGGCAAAGGTCATGATAGAGCCGTCGATGAAGGTATCGATTTCGTAACTTTCTTGTGCGGGGATATGTATATCGTCGCCCTCTTGATTGACAATGATACCCAATCGGCGGAAACTATCGGGTATGATGCCGAGGTCGTTGTACGATACGTTTTTGAGGCGTATGTCCGAGCCTGTCATGGCCGCCATGCCTATGAAGCTACCCACCTCTATCATATCGGGCAGAATGGTGTGGGTGCAACCGCCCAAGTAATCGACACCCTCGATGGTGAGCAGGTTGGAACCTATACCCGAGATGTGCGCGCCCATGGCATTGAGCATCTTGGAGAGTTGTTGCAGATAGGGTTCACAAGCGGCGTTGTATATGGTGGTCTTGCCTTTGGCCATCACGGCGGCCATAAGTATGTTGGCCGTACCGGTGACGGAGGCCTCATCGAGCAGCATATAGGTTCCTTTCAGCTCCCGCGCCGAGATTTCATACACCCGTTTGTCGGGCGCGTATGAGAACTCCGCTCCCAACTTCTGAATACCGAGGAAGTGGGTATCGAGGCGACGGCGGCCTATCTTGTCACCTCCCGGCTTGGGAATGACAGCTTTTCCGAAACGGGCCACCAGCGGGCCTACTATCATCACCGAGCCACGCAACGAGGCGCTCTGCCGCATAAACTCGGGCGTAGCCAGATAGTCGAGGTTCACGTGCTCGGCTTTGAAACGATAAGCCCCCTCGCCCAGCCGCGACACCTCCACGCCGAGGTCGCGCAAGAGTTGTATCAGATTGTTCACATCGAGAATATCGGGCAGATTGTATATATCCACCGTCTCGGGGGTAAGCAACGTAGCGCACAATATCTGTAACGCTTCATTTTTAGCTCCTTGCGGTGTCAGCTCTCCATGCATACGACGACCGCCTTCGATTACGAATGATGCCATGTGATAGAATTTTGTGGGAAGATACAAAAAAAGCGGTTATCTACCCGCTTTTTTTCCATTATTTTTTGTTTTCCGTTGCATATTATTCTCTTTTGGCAGTTCGCGCAGGCGTAATTGCTCTTTTTCGATAGGTACTCTGTTGCCCGTATATTCTATTATATCCTTATAAATCTTCTCGTCCTCGACTGCCTCTTTGTTCCAAGCCGCCATCGATTTTTTCATGTGATTGGCCAGATACACGATCAGTTGCGAGCGTTCCTCGCCCTCGGGCATCTCCTCCCATTTGTGCAGCATCTCCTCGAGCAGTTTACCATAGTGGCGGTAACGTATGCCGGTGGTCGTATAGGGCACTTTGTCGGGCTTATCGTTCAACTTCTCCCGACGTATCACCTCGCAGGGGTAGTCGATATCGAGTTTGAAATCGGACATAATGGCCAGATGGTCCCACAATTTGTGTTTGAAATCGTCGATATCGCGCAAGTGGGGAAAGAGGTTGCCCATAATATTCACAATGGCATGGGCACAACGGGTACGCTCGGCACGGTCTTCGATTCCCGCGCAATATTCTATCATGCGATGCACGTTGCGGCCATACTCGGGCAATACGAGTTTCTTTTTACGGGTATTATATGTAAGCAAATCTTCTTGTTCCATATCGGGTTGAGGGTTAGTCTTGGGATAATACTTTGTTTTTAGGCTTTGTAGCCACAAATTCTTTGAGATAGAAAGGCTCGAAATAGGCCACGTTCTCGAATCGGCCGGCGCGGAAAGCTTGTTCCGAGAGAGCCAGCATATCGGTGGCCAGCAAGTGCACATCGTCGATGAAACGGGCGTTGGGGTGAGTTATCACCGGGCTACACTTCGCCGCACCGTTGCCGAAGAACAGCACTCGCTGCTCATCGAGTATCGAGGCATAGGAATTTTCGTCGATAATATCGGCCGAGACCGGTTTCACGGGTTGCAACGCACGGTCGTATATGGCGGCATACACCTCCATGCGCCGGGCATCGATCATGGGGCACAGCAAGGCGTTCTCATCTACGTCGGGGCGAAACAGCACGGCACACGCCAATATGGCCAACGTATCGACCGCTATAAGGGGCACGTCGAGACCGAAGCACACGCCCTTGGCCTCGGACACACCTATACGCAGGCCGGTGTACGAACCGGGACCGCGGCTCACCGCCACGGCATCGAGCGCGAGATGGCTGTCGCGAGCATAGGCCAACGCCTCTTGCACATACCCTGCCAACGACACGGCGTGCGACATGGGTTTATAATTTTCTCGGTGGAACGCGACCTGTCCGTCGCACGTCAATGCCACGGAACATACATCGGTCGAGGTCTCTATATTGAGTATTACCGGCATATTTCTGATGCTGTTAGTATTCTTCTAAATCTGTTTCGAATGTAGTTTCGAAGCCGTTATACCATTACTATTATCGGTTATCAACGATAGAACTGAAACAAGCCACCATGCGCAGATGTTCGGTAGCAGTCGCAAGCGCCCTGCATACACGCCTGGAAAGCGTGCCTCTTTCTCAGTCTTATTTCAGTGCCACAAAAATAACCTTTTTTTTCGACATACACGCATAATACACTATGTTTATAATTTCCCAAAGCGAGTTTCTCGAACTGAATTCAGAAGCGACTCTGAAATTTCTTGAAAAATTTATTTCACACTAAGGTGTTCTCGTTTCATTCTTTTTTGTAATATTGCACTCCGTAAACCAACGCCTAAACCTATGATTACGCTCGACAAAATCTATCACGCTTCGCTGGTACTGAAAGAGGTCATTCGTCGCACCGATTTGATATATGCTCCTCAAATAAATCCCGGCTGTGAAATATATCTGAAACCCGAGAATCTGCAACTTACCGGGTCGTTCAAGGTGCGAGGTGCTTACTACAAAATTTCGCAACTTTCCGACGAAGAGAAATCGCGTGGTGTGATAGCCTGCTCGGCCGGAAATCATGCTCAAGGGGTAGCCCTCGGCGCTACGAAAAACGGCATAAAATCTCTGATATGTCTCCCCGCCGGCGCACCTATCTCGAAGGTAGAGGCCACCAAGAAATATGGAGCCGAGGTATGTCTGGTCGATGGCGTGTATGACGATGCCTACCAGAAGGCCCTGCAACTGAAAGAGGAGCGGGGATACACGTTTGTACACCCATTCGACGACGACGATGTGATAGCCGGGCAAGGCAGTATAGGACTCGAACTGCTCGACCAACTTCCCGACGTAGAGGCCATCATTGTGCCGGTTGGTGGCGGAGGACTGATTTCGGGCGTGGCTTTTGCCGTGAAGGCGTTGAATCCCAACATCAAGGTATATGGTGTGCAGGCCGTAGGAGCGCCCAGTATGGTGCAGTCGATAGCCCACAAGCACATAGAGCGATTACCCGCCGTGAAAACGATTGCCGATGGTATAGCCGTGAAAGAGCCGGGCAAGAATACATTCGACATTTGCAGTAAGTATGTCGATGACATCGTCACCGTGAGCGACGACGAAATATCTACCGCCATACTATCGCTCATAGAGCAACAGAAACTCGTAGCCGAGGGTGCCGGCGCGGTAGCCGTGGCGGCCGCCATGTTCAACAAGCTGCCTATCAAGGGCAAGAAAGTAATATGCCTCGTATCGGGTGGAAACATAGATGTAACCATTCTGTCGCGCGTCATAAATCGCGGTTTGCAGAAATCGGGCCGCTCATATGTGCTCACCGTGGAACTGCTCGACCGCCCCGGACAACTCGTAGGCGTGACAAGCATTATAGCCCGTATGGGGGCCAACGTGATATCGGTACACCACGAACGTGCAGGTAAGACCACCGACATCAACGCCTGCTACCTACAAGTGGTGCTCGAAACCCGTAACCAAGAGCATATCGACAACATACGCGAGGAACTCATCCGCTCGGGCTATCACGTGATTTCGTAAGAATTATTGACCTTGCGGATCAATGGGTTATTTCTCAAGCTCGGAAAAATTCACACAACTTTCCGCAAGTACTTTTTTTTTCATGATAGTTGCACTATCTTTGCCATAATAAAACTATGAAACTATCATGATATACTCTATGACAGGATTCGGCAAGGCCGTTGCCGAACTCCCCGGTAAAAAAATCACCGTCGAGATAAAGTCGCTCAACAGCAAGCAACTCGACCTCTCTATGCGTGTACCTCAGATATATAAGGAGCTCGAAATGGAAGTGCGCAGTGCGATTGCACAACGATTGGAACGAGGCAAAGTGGACTTCTCGATACAAATCGAAAACAAAGCGACCACCGACCACAATACCGAGTTCAACACCGAAGTCATCAAAAACTATTATACCCAACTGCGCGAATTGTCCGACAGCTTGCAAATACCGCAACCCGCTGATTGGTTTCAAACCCTGCTCCGCCTGCCCGACGCCTTGAAAAACGATGCCGTAGAGGTAAGCGACGACGAGACCGGACTCATAATGACGGCCGTGCGCGAAGCCATCGAGCACCTGATGGACTTCCGCGCCCAGGAGGGTATCATGTTGCAAAAGCTCTTTACCGAGAAGATAAGCAACATTGCCGCACTGCTCGGCGAGGTAGCCCCCTACGAGCAAGAGCGCACCGAGAAAATAAAACTGCGCATAGAGGAGGCGCTGTCGAAAATCAAAGATTTCGACTACGACAAGAATCGTATGGAGCAGGAAATGATTTTCTACATCGAGAAGTTGGACATCAACGAAGAGAAAAATCGCCTCGACAATCACCTGAAATATTTCATGGAGACCATGGAAGGCCGATATGGCCAAGGTAAAAAATTGGGATTTATCACGCAAGAAATAGGCCGTGAGATTAACACCATGGGGTCGAAAGCCAATCATGCCGAACTGCAGAAAATCGTCGTTCGCATGAAAGATGAGTTAGAGCAGATAAAAGAGCAGATACTCAACGCCATGTAAGAAGCAGCCGGCAAGGCATCGTGATAACACCCTAAAAAACATTTCTATGCAACCGGGAAAACTGATTATATTTTCCGCCCCATCGGGCTCAGGAAAATCGACTATCATCAACTACCTGCTGTCTAAGGACCTGAATTTGGCCTTCTCTATATCGGCCACATCACGCGCACCACGAGGTACGGAGCAGAATGGTGTAGAATACTACTTCCTCAGCCCCGATGAGTTCCGCACCCGCATTGCTGCCGGCGATTTTCTCGAATACGAGGAGGTATATACCGACAAATTCTACGGCACACTGAAGAGTGAGGTGGAACGACTTACCGCCGAGGGCAAAAACGTGGTATTCGACGTAGATGTCGTAGGGGGCGTAAATATCAAGAAATTCTACGGCGAACGCGCCCTATCGATATTTATACAACCGCCCGGTATCGACGAGTTGCGTCGCAGGCTCGAAGGTCGTGCCACCGATACACCCGAGGTCATCGAAAGCCGACTGGCCAAAGCCGAATATGAGCTGAGTTTCGCTCCGAAATTCGACACCGTGGTCATCAACGACGACTTGATGGTAGCCCAAGAGGAGACTTTGAACATAATCAAAGACTTTATCGGGAAGTAAGAAAATGTTTTGATAAAGCGATTTCGGTCAGATGAAAAAAATAGGATTCTTCTCGGGTTCGTTCAACCCCATACACAAGGGGCACTTGGCCATTGCCGAATATATGCTCGACAAGGCAGGGTTCGATGAGGTATGGCTCAGTGTGTCGCCACAGAATCCACTGAAGCACAGCGACAATCTGCTCGACGACGCTACGCGCATAGCCATGGTATCGCTGGCTATCGCAGCCAATCCTCGACTGCGATATTGCGACATAGAGATGACCTTGGCTCGCCCGTCGTACACGATTACCACATTGGAGGCTCTTACCGCCAAGTATCCCGACTGTGAATTTCACCTACTCATCGGGGCCGATAATTGGCTGATATTCGACCATTGGAAATCGTATCGGGAAATCATAGAGCGCTACCCGATAGAGATATACCCGCGACCGGGATATACCATCGACACCCACAACCTGCCGGCATCGGTGCGCGCGACCGAGGCCCCGCAAATGGATATTTCGGCCACCGAGATACGTCGTCGTATAGCCGAGGGGGACCGGGCCGACGCCCTGCTCCCGCCCGAGGTTTATCGCTATATAGTACAACATCGGCTCTATTTATAAGAAGCCGTTTTGATTTTTCTTAGAAAAATAAACCATTGCTTCAAAAAACGAAGTTCAAACAACCACTAAAATGGACAATTATATCTTTGGCAAAAACAGTGTAGAATTTGTAACCGTGGGCGTAGAATTCTGCGCTTTTATGGAACGCACAACCGAAATGACACAGGAGGAGTTCACATCGACGTGTGTAAAACTACTCCCGTTGCTTTACCTCAAAGGCACCTTATTGCCCGAGGGCGAGGAGGATAGCGAATATTTCGACACTCCCGAGCAATTTGTCACCGAAGAATATTACGAATTTTTACGTCGTAACATCGAACATATCTTGGGCGACAAAGACGCCTATCTGCAAGTGCAAAGCTCTGATATGCAATACAGCGACCTGCCCATCGCCGCCAGTGTGGCCGAGGACCTGGCCGACCTGTATCAAGTAATAAAAGACTGCGTATCGGCCTATCGCACCGAGAACGAGGAGTGTATGCGTGCCGCGCTCACCATCTGTCGCGAAGACTTCAAGACCTATTGGGGAGCAAAATTGCTCAGCGCTCTCGGTCCGTTACATCGCATATGCTTCGACACCGAAAGCGACGATATATACGAATGTGAATGTGGGCATCACCACCATCACACGCACGACGAAGAAAACTTCTACCAACACCGCCAATCGGACTGGTATGCCGATGAAGAGGACGCCGATCGTTGGTTATAATCGTAACACATCTACATGATACACATAGACAAAGCCTGCATAGCCGATATGGAAATCGCCCGATTTCCCGGAAAAATCGTAGTCATCGACACCGACGAGAAAGCCGATGCTGCCTACGAACGTTTATGTCGGGAAGCCGTTGTAGGACTCGATACCGAGACACGGCCGTCGTTCAAAAAAGGTGTCGTGCACCAAGTGGCCTTGGTCCAAATCTCGACATGGGACACCTGCTACCTGTTCAGGTTGTGCAAAATGAGCGCTCTACATACGATAAAACGCATCTTGGAGTCGAAAAAAATTCTGAAGATAGGTCTGTCACTGAAAGACGACTTTCATGGACTGCATCGTCTCGACGAGATAGAGCCACATCATTACATAGAGTTGCAACAGTTTGTGGCTGCCTACGACATCGATGAAATGAGCCTGCAAAAGGTATATGCCATACTTTTCGGACGAAAAATTTCCAAATCGCAACAGCTCTCCAACTGGGAAGCCGCAGAGCTCACCCCGGCACAACAGCAGTACGCGGCCACCGACGCATGGAGCTGCCTGCACATATATCGTGCCTTGCAAGGCGAGCATATTCCCAATATATATCCGCCGGTACTACCCATTATCGGGACGGTCGATCCTAAACCATTCATTCAAAAATAAGCCGTATGAAAAAGTCGTATATCCTCATTCCTATCCTCCTATTTATCTACACGATAGTGATGGCCGTTTATGGCTGGGACAAGTTTCCCGGAGGTCGCACCGAGTTTATAACCATCGTCGGGGCCAACATCGGTATTATAATACTGCTGTTTTTCTTGTTACGCCGACGCAGTAAGTTCCGCAACGAAATGCGCGAGGCCAACAAACGATTTGCCGCCGAGAAAAACGCCAAGAAAAATGAGGCCGAAAAGAATGTAGAATAACTATATATACATTATTATATAGATAAGCATCACGCAGGCGACAATGGTTTTGAGACCTGTACCCGCAATAAAACCTAAGAAAGCACCAAAAGCCGGCTTCAATGCCTCTGTCATTTTTTTATTGGCATAATACATTTCGGACAAAAGCGCACCGAGGAACGAACCGATTATCATACCTATAGGAGTGAATATAATACCAATTATAAGGCCTGCCATCGCCCCGCGAGAGGCATATTTACTACCGCCCGACAACTTGGTAAAATAACCGGGAATGAAATAATCGATTACACTGATTGCCAACACTATACCGAGCCACACGAGTAAAAATGTGGGCGACATAGGGTTGTCGGCCACGAAATTACCTCCCCAGAAGTAGAGCAACAACATACCTACCCAACTGAGGTGTATTCCCGGCAATCCGGGTATAATACTGCCTATTATACCTACAATTCCGGTAAAAATGGCCAGAGCCGTAACAATATATTCCATGTTTTTGAATTAAGAAGTTGTTTTGATTTTATTGGCCAAGAACTATTTACGAATATCCGACACAATGAGACGGGCTGCCCGTTCGGGCGCACCGACTTCACCGAGACGTGCCGCCATATCGTCGTACCCCCGTAACATCGCCTCGCGTTGCGGGGTATCACCGAGCAACACAGCCAACTCTGCCCGAGCATTCGCCGGCGAGAAGTGATGCACAAGAAGCTCTTTCACCACCGGTGCATCGGCTATAAGGTTCACGAGCGACACATAATCGACCTTTATCAGGCGACGGAAAAACGAGTAGGTAAACCGTCCTCCCCGCATATAGTAGCACACCACTTGTGGCACACGCAACAGGGCCGCCTCGAGTGTGGCCGTACCCGATGTTACCAACGCGGCACGCGATTGTTGCAACAGTCGATAGGTCTTGCCGAAGAGTATCGACACACGCCCCTTCTGCACATAGGGGGCATAAAATGCCTCGGGTACACCGGGAGCACCGGCGATAATCACCTGATGATCGTGAAACTTATCGACCGCTTGCATCATGATTTCGAGATTGTCGCGTATCTCGGCAAGGCGACTGCCCGGCAATAAGGCGATAATAGGCTTATCCGACAGATTATTTACAGCTATAAATTGTGCAAACGTTTCATCGGCATAGGGACGCACCGCCAACTCATCGACCGTGGGGTTTCCCACGTAATCGATACGATAATTGTGCCGTTTATAAAAATCGACCTCAAACGGAAGTATGGAGTACATACGATCGATATACCGCTTTATCTGCTTGATGCGATACTCTTTCCATGCCCATATCTTGGGGGATATATAATAATGCACCCTCAGACCCAACTGTTCCTTGGCATACCGGGCTATTTTCAAATTGAATCCCGGGTAATCGATGAGTATCAGCACGTCGGGCTCATAAGCCGCCAAGTCGCGTTTGCACATGGCAATGTTGCGCAATACCTGTCGCGCGTGCAGAGCCACCTGCACAAATCCCATATAGGCCATATCGCGATAGTGGCGCACAAGAGTGCCTCCGACGGCTTGCATGGCATCACCGCCAAAGAAACGAAACTCGGCAGCGGCATCTTCGCGTTGCAATGCACGCATGAGATTTGCCGCATGCAAATCGCCCGACGCCTCTCCAGCTATGAGATAATATTTCATAATTATACCGTTTTGTGTGTATTTGTGGTAAACCCATTGACCGAAACAAAGATACAAGATTTTCCGATAATTGTATTTATGCGTTCCTCTAAATACTTTTACGGATAACTTTTGTACGAGGAGGTATCATCTTTTATTTTTTCAACAATGTACTTATCGAGCAATTCATATCCTATTGATTGGTATTTGTCGGATATGTAATAATTATACTCTCGAAGATAATAGGCCACACCACATGATATAATAATGTTTATCACACAAAATAGTACAGCCGTTATAAACACTAAGGCCATACGTTTGGGAGATAATTTCAACCCGAGATATTTAAAATCAGTAAATTCCTTACGTTCCCACAAATGAATATTCTCTCGCAACCACTTGGCATAAGCGGCAAAGTTTAACTCTTTATTTGCTATAAACCAACTCTCGGTTGCAGATTCAAGGAGAGGCACATCACTCCACGAAAATGCTTTGCACCATTGCACTATAGGTTGTCGTGTCTCAGTGATTCCTTTCCCTGCTTCTACATTACTAAAATCGACGCCCAAACATACAACAAATTCGTTTTTGTTTCCTCCTTGCCAATAAGCTTGCTGTCTGAGAGCGGTTGTAACATCTTGTTTGGCATTAAAGACGAGGATAAATACATGTATCTGTCTTTCTGCTCCGAAAATCGCATTTATAAGTTGAAACGCTCGTTGTGATTTTTCAGAGAATCCCACACATTTAGGAAGATTGGGAGAACCTAAAATCACGTCCGTTTCTATATAATTAGATACAAATACCGGATAATCAATTAACCCCAATTCCTCGACTTCATAGTCCGAAACTTTGCCTTTACGAAATATCGAATTTGAATTGTTTATATAATTCACATATAAACCCTCATAAGTATGCGTTGCTGCATCTTCATACACGTTGTTCCACTCATACAACTGACCGCCACCGCCGCTCACACAATTAGGGTGATATGGATCGATCCAATGTTCCGGAGTACCCCATAACATACGATACATATCATAAACATTTTGATATATGTATATATCCACACCGGTATTTAGACACATAAGCCAACATTCTGGGTGGCGTTGATAATCCACCACGACCCTACGCCGAGTATTACCTCTGCTATCAGTATAGGTTTCATAACGTTCTATACGCTCCACCCATGCTTCATGATGTTGCACATTATAAGCAAAGGCACTTAAGTATTCTTTTGTGCGACTGGCTCTACGAATTATCCGCCATAATATAAATTCACTCAAAAGTGCCAATACACCGCATGTAATAGAGACCTCTCCGATATTGGGAAAAGCCCATATTATTATTGCAATCGTAAAAATTGGTAATATATATGCAAACTTATGCATAGGACTTTACTATGCGAACAATTCGATATTATCGTCTCGGCGCGAAGTAATAATCTCCTGCGTTATAGTCGAAGATATTACCTCATACTCTATTTCTTGCTTATTTCTTATAAACCACCCCGACGGCATAGATTCCAATAGAGTCTCTCGCTCACGGATAATATCGAGCATACGTTGTTGTGCCGATGCAAAATAAGCACGTTGTACC
Source organism: Coprobacter sp. (assembly GCA_017462265.1). Lineage (GTDB taxonomy): Bacteria > Bacteroidota > Bacteroidia > Bacteroidales > UBA11471 > Caccoplasma. The sequence goes on from JAFTRN010000039.1 coordinate 66,783, forward strand.
TCTATCGACTGCATCAACTTATCATACAACTTAGTGTCAAACATGGGATTTGACTCTTGAATCATTTTTATGAGATTTTTTCCATCACCGGCATATCTACCAGCAATCAACTCGGGATAGATACGCTCAAAAGACTGCCGGTATTGCTCTGTAACACCAGCTTCCTGTTTCAAAACCTTCCACATCGTATCGTGTACCGATTCTATTTTACCTCTCTGAGCCTCGGCTTCTTTACGCAAAGAGACTTCTCGATTGTTGTATTTGAAATACATCACAATCAATATCAGCAATAATATGCCACAAACAATTAATGGTATAAGCATAAATATTATATTTAATAGTGAACAGATGCCTCAAAATTACAAAATTTCTTTGAAAAACATTCAAGCAATCATGATGTTTCTCGCTCATTTGTCGCTATATTTGTTGCAAGCAACATAAACACGCAAAAAAGATTTTTATGGTAAAGGATTTGTTCTACCGATATATATGGATTATAGACACCATCTACCGAGCGGGAAAGATTACATTGAATGAGTTGAATGAACGCTGGTTGGCATCGGCTCAAAGTGACGGACGCACAATGCCTCGGCGCACATTTATCAATTCGTGCGAGGCTATAGCCGAAATTTTCGATATCGAAATCGCGTGTGAGCGCAAAAACGGTTATCATTATTACATAAAGAATGTAGATGACGTGGTTTATGATGGTGCTCGTAAATGGACCATAAGCCTGCTGACCGTAAACAACATCATCAACGAAAGCCGACAATTACGCTCCCGCATTTTGTTCGAGGAGATCCCCTCGGGGCAAAAACACCTTCTCCCCATCATCAACGCCATGCGGGAAAATAACGTGGTAAAACTGATATACCAAAGTTTCAATGCCGACAAGCCAAAGGCATATACTCTTCACCCCTATTGCGTGAAAGTATTTCGCCAACGATGGTATGCCATAGGGCACTGCTGCGAACGCGACACGATACGTACCTTTTCATTAGACCGCATACACTCGCTATCGACGACGGACCTTCACTTCGACTATCCCGAGGGATTCGAGCCCAACGAATTTTTCGAACCGGCATTCGGCGTTATCAAAGAGGATAACCCTCAAACAATCACGCTGAAAGCCTATGGAATAGAACAACAATATTTGAAGGCGTTGCCTTTGCACCACTCACAAGAGGAGATAGAGCGAGGCGACGGCTACACGATATTCCGCTATTATCTGTGTACGACTTACGACTTCAAGCAAGAACTGCTGTCGAAAGGGGCCGCAATAGAGGTGCTCACTCCTGCTGCCCTCCGGCATGAGATACATGATATGATTACCGCCATGCACAATCGTTACGAGGAATAGAAAGTTCCCAATATATAAAAACCGCCGCAACAAAAAAGTTGACGGCGGTTTTCCCATGAAAAAGATTACAAAAAATTTCTATCTGAGAGTCTTAGAATCTCAGAATATAATCAAAACAGTGTTTTATTTCACAAGTACTTTCTGACCATTTACGATGTAGAGGCCTGCCGGCAGATTACCGATGAAGTGTACACCTTGGTGCAGATTATAGATACCCACACAGGTACCGGTAGCGGTATGCACGGTTACTTGTACGGGGGCCTGTGCGAGCAGTTCTATCTCGCCGTTACCACCTATCACTACAAGCGCAGGGCGTGCGGCCTCTTGCTCGTCAATGGCGCTTTCACCACTGTTTACAGCAGTCTTGGCGGCACCGAGGCTACCATATTCGTTCACAGCTTTCACCGAGAAGTCGGCAGCATCTGCGGCAGCATCTACGGGCGATGTGCACTCGGTGGTAATGTTCACCACGCTATCGTTTTGCAACACAATGTAGCAGATAGCATAGTCGCAAGCCTCCCACGAGAGAGTAGCACCGGCTTTCACTACATTGGCCGATGCGGCGATAGGCTCGAAATATTTGCGAGGATTCCAGTCATCGGCACCCGGCATCATATTTTCGTAGGTATATTTAGCGGCCTCCTCGGCTGTAATCGTAGCACGGCATGTACCGGTCTTGGTTACACCATCGCGAGTATAAGTATATTCGGTACGACGGTTGCTGAGGTCTATGGGATTACCATTGACGTCCATACTATTGTATTCGGCAAAGAGACCGGGTATAGTACCCATATTGTTCCAACCCGAAGCTGCCGGGATACGTTTCATGGTCGTATTCATATACACGGCGATAGGGCTGTTGTGCCACGGGCGGCCCAAAGCATCTTTATCATCGACTACACCATCTACGATACAGCTCTCGAACGCATAGCCATATTTGGTGCTTTCGGTGTGAGCGGGAGCAACAATCACGCTACCGGTTTCGCGCACATTGAACAACGTACAGGTCTCGAAGTAGCAATCGCCGGCACCATAGATATAATCGACAGCACCCTCGATGTAGCAGTCTTTCACATAGTGACGGTCGCTGGCGGAACGAGTGGTGGTGTACCAGGTATCTTGGAACGAACGGAAACTGCAATTATAGAACGACTGACGGTCGTTGTAGGAGCGCATAGCCAATGCTTGCGGACCATTCTGCATATCTACACCCCAGGTATTGATATACGAAATATTTTCGGTATAGAAATCGGAGCTTGATACTTTCACTACCGTACCATCGTCTTTGGCGGGATAGTAAGCGGCGTTGTTGGCTGAGAATTCCCAACCATCACCGCCTTCGGAGGCACAATTTATCTTGTATTGTATAATGGTGCGGTCGCGATCCTGACCGATAAGGTGGATAAACGGCTTGTTCTCGGGGATACGAACCAACTCGTTATATACACCATTCTTCACAAATATCAGGTAGGGATTGGTGCGATTGGTGGGAACGGCATCGATAGCGGCCTGTACAGTGGTGTAATCGCCTGTACCATCGGCGGCAACCACCGCGTCGAAAGTCTTGGCATTGGGGCGCGGACGCTCCATGGTGGTAAACTTAAAGGTCGTTCCTGCATATATGTTGCCACTCATATCCACAATGGCTCCCGAAGGTATCACTACCTCGTAGGTCGTACCATAGGTAAGTCCTTTGTAGGCATAGCTGGCTGTTTTACTACCGAATACCGGTGTCAAAACCTCTCCGTTGAGAGTAACGTCACCGGTACCGGCTTGTACTTTCTCGTCGAATGTAAGTACTATATTACCTTTAGCCGAGGCGGTATTCGATTCGGCAACAGGAGTTGTCGAAATCAAGACAGGAGCTGTAACGTCATCGACATGTATCTCGTCGGCATAAATAAATACATCGGCCAGATAGAAACCTTCGGTATCGGTGCTCGACGGCGTACCGAGTAATTCGGTCGTAGCGTCGCCTATCCAGCGGATATAGAGGTTCTTTTTCTCGTCATCGGTGAGTGTCGAAGGCAATTCGGCATCGAAGGCTATCCATTCGGTACTGCTGCCGGAGAGTGTGAGCGTTTTGAGGTCGGTGAAATTCTTACCATCGGTAGAGTACTGCAATTTTTGGCCCATGTGCACACACGAATTGTTTACAGCCACATAACTATGTACTTTGATGTTTTCATAGCCGGCAGCCGAAAATTTGGCCACGAAGCTACGAGGATTGCTCATGGCGCTGTAGTCGGTATAACGACGAGCGCAATCGAAGGTCACACCACCGAAAGTCATGGTAGAACCGCCCCAGTTGGTCGATGAGCCATCGCCATTGTAGAAGTTCATGATACCCTTATTGTCGGTTTTGTAATAGTAATCGCCGGGGCGTTGTCCGCGCGACGAGCTGGTGGTCATATCGAAATCCCAACCTACGATGAAGGGCACGACGTCGTAATGCAAGGTATAGCTTTGGTCGCTATCCATGATGATGGTTTTCTTACTTTCGCTGCTACCATCACCCCAGTAGAGGAACGAGGTCACGCTATTGGGCACGACAGAGATAGTCACCTCTTCACCGGCCTCATAGCTGTTGCCCTCTTTGGCAGGCGAGAGATTATAGTCGCCCCATGTAGCACCTTCGCCATCTTTCTCTATGGTGAGGGTGTACATCTGTTGTGCAGCGAATACGGCGGTAAGTTCGGTATCTTTGCTGATGGTAAAGGTGTAGGGATTCTCGGTAGAAACCACATTACCCTCGGCATCTTTCCAACTTTCGAAACGATAGCCATAATTGTGGGTAGCGGTAACGGTAACCGAACTACCGGCCTCATATACCCCCGATACAGGAGCCGCGCTACCACCCTCTTCGGGCGTGCATACGGCCGAGAAATTCACGGCAGCGGTAAACGATTTCAACCAACGCGGGTCACCAATCACACCACCGGTAGTAGAGGCGGTAGCAAGCGGAGAAGTCGATACAATGGTGAAGTCGCCATTATCGGGATCGGGGAATATCTGACTTATACCCAAGCCCTCCATGGTGAGGTCGCTGATGTTGGTTGTCGCATTAGACATTACATACGAACCATAATCTACCACAAGGTTATTCTCGGCAGTGAGCGTACCACCGGTAGCCTTCACGATACGCGGTGTCTGTCCCGCTACACCGGGGGTGTAGATAATGTTGTTGCGGAAGGTATAAGTAGAGTTGGCACTGTATTTCGACTCTGAATTACAGAGAGCATACGACGAACTTTTAGACCACTTATACACGGTATTGTTCTCGAATGTAAAAGTAAGAGTAATATCTGCGGTCGTGTTTTTGGGGCTAAAAAAACTTTCACCCGAAATATAATTTTTCAATGTACTATTACGGCAAATAACCTCTTTTACGCCATGTTGTGGGTAGAGAAAACAATAACCATTTACACCATTGTCTGTAATGATACAATTGTCAAACTCTATAAGATCGATGGAGTATCCGGCATTATTGGTACGCAAAAAACAACGTCCGATTTGAGAAATAGAGCAATTACGCACTACTATGGACTTTACATTTCCATATTTCATATCGATAAAATAGTTGTTGCCTGTCACGATGTTCAGTCCATCGAGAATTATACCGCCATCGGTATCGCTTTCGTTACCGCCGAATGTACCGGCATAGGTCACGGCGGCTCCCTCGGCAGCTTTCAAGGTAATGGTTTTTCCGGCAGGGAAAGTAAGCTTACTGCTATACGTACCCTCGGAGAGTAACAATACGTCGCCATCGGCAGCGGCTGCAAACTCGGAGCTGAGCGTGTTTACATCGACCGCCTTTTCGGCTGCGAATCCCGCACTGCATATCATCAGTGCCGAGAGAATGGTCAAAAATCTTTTTTTCATCATGTAAATTAAATTAAGGTTATTTTATGATTTGTTTTTTACCGTTTATGATGTTGAAACCCTTTTGCGGGGTGTTCAGCTGTTGGCCGTTGATATTGAATATGCGACCTTCACCGGCTTCAGCGTCGGCTTTCACATCGTCTATAGCGGCCGTGTAACCCACGTGACCACCTATTTTTATATCGGCGAGGCCCAATTCTTTGGCCGGGGAGAGTTTATAGACATAAATCACCAATTGACATTTTCCGCTTGTGCCTTTTACCGTCACATCGGTCATATCCACGGTAGTAGTCATCGCGCTTTCCTCGCCACTGCTACCGGTAGCGTGGATTCCTGTAGCCAAGGTGGTCTCCGTACCCTCGGCGTCGATCCAAGTAATATGCAGCCACCCTCCACTCGTACCATAACGTATTGCCGAGAGCGACAATTCCGTGGGGAAGAATGTTACCCCCTCGGCAGTTTCTATTTCGAACACGATGGCGTTGTCGGCCGTAGTAGCCGATTTGTATTCGATAGTAGGGTGGAAGGTGGTGTATTTGTTGCTATACGTAGTGCGGGTAGAGTAGTTGTTTATCTCCGACTCGGTATAATAGGTCGATGAGGCCACAACTCCCTCTTTGCTCACAGTAGCAGCCTCACCGGCAACGCCCGATTCCATGCTCCACGTTACATACATATCGGTCGATTTAGCATTCGGATCATAAGGTTCTCCGGCAAGGCCCACCTCTTCGGCGCCGGCATATTGAGCCGTAGTAATATCGGCTACAAGGCTGTTGAGATACACCTCGAGCATCGTATATCCCTGACTGTTGCGTTTGTTACCATCGGTGGGATCGGTAAAGTCGAGGCCGTTATATTCCTCCCAATTATCGTCGATACCATCGACATCGCTATCGACAGGGGCTGTTTTGCTTGCCAATTCGGGCCAAGGATTCCAAGTCTCATCGGCCCACTCGGGCCATAGGTCGTCGAGGGTATCGATAAGACCGGATATACCCGATTTTGAGCCTGTAAATGTGTATGTCCCGTTATAACATTCGTCGGCAAGGCGTAAATCGATCGAATCACGTCTAAGTGAACAACCGGCATATTTTACCACAAGCGGATAACAAGCTTGTGCCGTATGCTGATGGAGAAGCGGTATATTTCCCTGTATTTCTGTCGATTTTATATCGGCTTTTCCTACAACACCATTTGTAAGTGAAGTGGTATTGATCACAACTCCGTTCCAATTATTGGTATTGATATTTGTATATTTTGTATTATAATTTCCCGACAGATAATATTTACCCCAAATACTTGTCGTTCCGTCTCTGCTTGTCGCAGCATCGACACTGATAAATCGATTTTTAGATGATGAAGTAGTTGCAGGTCCGGGTTTGTAATAATTATTAATCATGTTGATGGTCATTCCTTCTGCGCCATAGCACCCATTACCAGCCCAATTGTATATCACATTGTTGCGCATATCGGTTATATGATCGGCAGGATCACCAAGGTTTCCTGTACCGAAACGAGGCGTACGACTGCCATGATGAATCATCAGATTGTGATAGTACGAAGCCCCGAGACCTCCCCATATAGCACCATAGCCGTGCGCACCCTTGGAGTGAAGGCTCATACGTAAACTTTCGGAGATAATACACCATTGCATCGTAAAATTGGTATTGGCGTAGAACGACGCACACTCGTCGGTACTCCACGATATAGAACAGTGGTCGATAATCACATTATCGCAGAAACGGCCACCAAAAGCGTCGGCACCATCGGCCTCATCGGCCGTAAGGCTGTAATCGCCCATACGAAATCGTAAATATCTAATAATAACATTACTACCCGACACCGATACCGGATAACCGGCAATACATATACCATCGCCAGGCGCACTCTGTCCTGCTATTGTTATATTACTTTGAGAAATATTCAGCCCGCTATTGAGATGTATCGTACCTGACACTTTAAACAATATAGTCACTTTCGACAGCTTGGTCACACCATATCGCAACGTACCATAGGTATCGCCATCGTCAAGGGTGGTTACATAATAGACCGAGCCTCCACGACCACCGATGGCATAACGTCCAAAACCATCAGCACCCGGGAATGCCGGCACTTGCGCTTCTGCCGTAAATCCAAACCCTACGGCAAGTAACAATACGATTAAAAACTTCAACGTTCTCATATTCTGTGATGTTTTAAATTGCACACTTTCACGGCGGCAAATGTAGGCCGTTCTACCCTATTTGAGGTTCAAAAATCGACAAAATAGGGGGTATTTTTCGGTCATTTTTAACTTTCTTGTATCAACCCGACGAAAAAACAAACAAAATCACCAACAAGAAAGCATACGGAACAAATAAGCTGTCGGCGTGTTTGTGATATATCGGTACGGCTTCGGAGAAAAAGCGCATAACTTTCGGACAAAATAAACAATGATGTGGGGCTTTTTTTTGTAATTTTGCACGTTATATTCTCAAAAACTGTTTGAAATTTTCTTTAAAAATTTCATTACGGCTTCAAAAAACAAAGTTTCGGTTTCTCAAGAAATGAGCAAACGCATTATCAAATACTTATCCCTCGCACTTGCATCACTTATAGGACTTGTCGTATTGGTGCTTGCACTGCTCTATGTACCACCGGTACAGCGTAGCGCGGTGCGATGGGCTTGTAATGCGTTTTCCGACGACACAATGCGCATCACGGTGGGCGATTTCAGACTGCGATTTCCCCTCACGCTCGACATAGCCGATGCGGCCATCGTACAAGCCGGCGACACGATGTGTGCCGTAGGGGCGTTTCACACCGAAGTATCTATCCCGCCCCTGATACGTCTGCAAGCCGTCGTTCCCGAACTATCGCTACGACGTGTCGTATTCAATATGAGCGACTCGACCGGATTTACATTCGGGGTTCGTGCCGAGGAGGCCTCACTCTTGCAGGTATCGGCACGATTACGCACCGAGGAGGCCGAGGTAGCCTTGCTACGGCTCTCGGGCGGAAGTGTATTCATGCGCACGGGAGTCTCCGCGACGACAGCACCCGAGCCCGCTGACACCACTACTACCTCGGAGCCATTGGATTGGAAATTAGGCATCACCCGCATAGAATTGGCCGATATTTCATACGATATGCAAAGCAGCTATGCCGAGTCGTATCTCTCAACCCGGGTGGAGCAAATAGGTATCGCCCACACGGGGGTAGATTTAGGCACGCAATTTGTTACGGTCGATACCCTCGCGTTGCGAGGTGCCGGGGTGTCGTATATCATCGACACTACAGCAGTAATACCCATTTCGACCGATACCATCGCCCCCACAGAGAGCGATACCACCGCCTTACCCTGGACGATACAAGCCTCGACCGTGCGACTATCCGATACCGAGGTAATATATGGAAATCGTAATCATACACCCGGAAAGGGACTCGATACGGAATATATACAGCTATACGACATAAATATCGCCCTCGACTCGGTGTATAATAGAGGGGCTGATATTGCCGTCCGACTATCGCAACTATCTTTGCGTGAACGCTCGGGGCTTACCATCAGACAGGGCAATGTGAGATTTTCCATGAATTCCGAGGCAATCGAGGCCGATGAATTTTCATTAGCCACCAATCATTCCCGTATAACTGCCGATGTATATGCCGACGCCGGGGTGATGAGCACCGATAGCAACGCCCATATAGCGGTCGCTCTCGACGTAACGGCAGGATTGGCCGATGCCATATTGTATGATCCAAGTCTGGCCGAGATTATCAATAAACTGCCTTTTGATACCCTACTCCTCGATACCCGATTGAGCGGTACGCTCGGCGACTTGCAATTACAGCGGTTGTATGCCGAGATGCCTCACCACGCCGATATTTTACTCCAAGGCGCCGTGCAATCGGCTACGGCGATTGACAGTCTCAAGGCCCGCATTGACCTCACGGCTCACCTCAATCGATTGGGGTTCGTTACAGGCTTACTCGGGGACGCCGTCGAAGAGCAGGTTTCCATACCCGACTCGATACTGCTACAAGCTGCTGTCGATTTCAGTAACGAGCAATATGCCGATGCACAACTTAATGTGGACTTAGCATCGGCCCGACTTGCTGTCGATGCCGGATACCGATTTCCCGACACCGCCTATCGGGCTAAAATAGATATTTCATCGTTTCCGTTATCGAAATTTCTACCTCGAGAGGCTCTGGGATTGCTCTCGATGTCGCTCACGGCTGCCGGTGAGGGAACAGATCCGTTCTCGCCTCAAATGCACGCACAGGCCGACCTATGTATCGACACGGTCGATTATGGCGGGTATCGCTATAACGATATGTGTCTATCGGCGATACTCGATAAAAGCGAGATTACAGGCAAGATAAAAAGCGACGATAGCGCCATACGGCTCGATATGGATATAGCCGGAAAATTATCACACGACGAATACAAAGCCCAAATAACGGGTGTGATAGATAATGCCGACTTGAAAACTGCCCGGCTCACCGACGACTCTATCACCGTATCGACACGGATAGATATAGAGGCATATGCCAATACCAATAATGAATATACCCTAAGGAGCCGCCTCGAAAATCTAAAATTGCATCTGCTCGATACCGACGCCTCGTATGAATATTTCACCGCCACAGCCGATGTATTGCACGACTCGCTCGATGCCCGCATCGATATGCCGGGATTACGTTTTTCGTTCTTATCACCGACAGGACTTGATACACTCCTCGCCCGGCTCACGACAGTAACAGACACTCTGCAATATGCCATCGATAGTATGACGATAGCCCCGAAAGCGCTATGCGACAATATGCCCTACTATGAGATGCAGGGTGAGATTGTACCCGAGCAACTCGTAGAAAAGATACTTGCCGACAACGGGCTGAAAATAGGTTCGGTGGTACTCTCGTCGGCTCACGACGATGGTAGGCCGTTAGAGTTTACCACCGAGGTGCAGGAAATAGCCATGTCATCGATGATTATAGACACCCTATCGGTCGCCCTGCGGCAAAATGACGACAGTGTGCGCTATGCCGTGCGTGTAGGTAATCGCCCCGAGACCTCGGAAATGTTGGCATCGGCCGGTATATCGGGCTACATTGCACCACAAGAGTTACTCGTCGCCCTACGCCAGCAAAACCAAGCGGGAGAACAAAGTCTCATGCTCGATATAGACGCGTTTTTGCGCGACTCATTGGTACACGTCACCCTGCTACCCGAGCACCCCACCCTCGGTATGCCCCATTGGACGCTGAATAGCGACAATTATATCGATTACTATTTCGATGGTCGATTAGCGGCCAATTTAGAAATGGCTCGCGCACCGCAATCGTTGTCGCTACAATCGGGCGCCCACCCCGGAGCCGATACCATCTACCTCGATATTCGCAACCTCGATGTAGAGTCCATTTTGCAGACATTCCCCGGTATGCCTCCGGTGAAATCGTATCTCTCGACCTACATCGCCGCCGATCTATCGGGGAAATACCCCTATGTCGATGGACATATCACTCTCGACTCCACATTCTACGACAAAGGGTATGTAGGCGATATTGCCCTCACATTGAACTATCGGCAACCCTCCGCCACACTGATGCAGATAAAATCGGCCTTGGCGGTAGATTCTGTTGAAGCCCTATCGGTAAACGCCTCATACGATACCGATACCCTCGCCCTGTCACCTATAGACGCTTCGATAGATATACCCGGTATTCCGCTACGCCTCGCCAACGCGTTTGTCGATGGCGATATGCTACGTCTTGCCGGTATGTTGCAAGGCGATATTACGGTAAAAGGTCGTGCCGACAAACCTCAAATCGACGGAGATATAGAGATTATCGATGGAGCGATAGATGTACCGATGATCGGTGCCAAATACACCCTATCGTCACCCTCGAAAATGTCGATGCACGGCGATATGGCCGGTATCGATACATTCGCCATCATGGGCCCCAACAACCGACCGCTGTCGATAAAGGGCAAAGTAAATCTCACCGATATAGCTCGTCCATACGTAGATGCATCGATAGTCGGGAACGACTTCGAGGTATTCAACGTAAAGAAAAACAAAACTTCAATGCTCTATGGAGTAGCCTCGGCCGATATAAACCTCTCGGCCAAAGGATATACCGACGCATTGCTGTTACGTGGAAATGTAGATCTGCTCAATGGCACCGAGGCCACTTATGTACTGCGCGACAACTCGTCGCTTCCCGGTGTGAGCGACTATGGCGATATGGTGACATTCACCAAGTTTGCCGACACGACCGAAGCCACCACCAATCTGCCCCTGCGTAAAGTATCGGGTATGGATATGCTGGTAAACGTGGATATAGGTAACGCCGTGGATTTATCGGTAGAACTCACTCCCGACGGAAACAGCTATATCGACCTGCAAGGTGGTGGCAGCCTCACCTACTCGATGAACGATCTCGGCGACAACCGATTTACCGGACGATATGAATTATCAGGTGGAACCGTTTGTTACACCCCGCCGCTCATCGGCGAAAAATTATTTTCTATAAAAGAGGGTAGTGCCGTGGTATGGGAAGGCGATATTGCCAGTCCGTCGCTCGACATCACCGCTATCGACAAACTGCAAATAGGCGTCACATCGGGCAACAGTACCCGTAACGTGCAATTCAACGTATCGATAACCATTGCCGGTACGCTCGAAAACCTCTCGATAATCTTCGACGTGGCAGCCCCCGGCGATATGGCTATACAGAACGAATTGACCGCCATGACCGCCGAACAGCGCGCATCGCAAGCCATGAGCTTGTTGGTATATAATATGTACACCGGCCCCGGAGCCTCATCGCAAGGCGACCTGTTCTCGGGCAATCCGTTGAATCAATTCCTGCAAAACGAGTTGAACAAATGGTCACGCAACAACCTCAAAGGCGTAGATCTCAGTTTCGGTATAAACAGTCGCGACGAAGCCGATGGAAGCACCCACACAGACTATTCATATAAGCTATCCAAGAAACTGTTTAACGATCGCATACGCATCGTTATCGGCGGCAGCTACAGCCCCGACGACAATTCGGCCGATGCACTGAAACAAAACCTTGTAGAGGATATAGCATTGGAATATTTCCTCGACAAACGCGATAATATGTTGCTCAAAATATTCCGTCATACCGGCCAAGAGAGTATTCTCGAAGGAGAAGTGACCAAGACCGGCGTGGGATTTGCCGTGCGTAAAAAACTTGCCAAACTTTCAGACCTGTTTCGCCGCTCGAGTAAACAACAAAAGACATCTACACAAACTCCGAAACCGTGAAAAGATACCTCATCATATTACTATTCCCGCTACTACTCATCGGTTGCGACACCACCAGCCGGCTCGGTGAGGGCGAGGTGCTATATACCGGCGTGAAAAAGATGCGTATAGAGCCGCAAGAGAAAGGGGTAAAACTCGATGGTGATGTAGAAAGCGCGGTAAAAGAGGCCTTGACCGTAAAGCCCAATAATGCGCTGTACAGTCCCTATGTGCGATGGCCGTTCCCATTCGGGCTGTGGGTATATACCCATGTCACCCCCAAAAAAGAGAAGGGCTTCAAGCATTGGTTTTACGAGAAATTCGCTAAAAAACCGGTTTTGATTTCAACCGTACAACCCGACTTGCGTACTGCCGTCGTACCCGATATATTAGCCAATTACGGATATTTCGGCTCTACTGCATCGTATAAACTGCTCTACAATAAAAAGAATCCTAAAAAGGCCCGTATCGACTATACCGTAACCTACGGTATCCCCTATCGATACTCGTCGATAGAGTTTCCCCTGCCGGTCGGTCCACTCACCTCGCTTATCGACTCTACCCGCCACGCCAGTCTGTTGCACGAGGGAGATATATACAATGCCGAGACCTTATCGGCCGAACGCGACCGCATCACCAACGTGCTGCGCAACAACGGATACTACTTTTTCCGCCCCGACTACATCGCCTATCAGGCCGACACCACACAACAACCCTACAAGGCCGCCATGCGCATACAGGTGCGTAGCAACACGCCACCCGAGGCTTTACACACCTATCGGGTAGGCAAGGTAGCTATCGATATAAAAAGTGCTTCGGGTAAAGGTGAAACCGATACTACCCACTTGCAGAATATCACCTTGACATATCAAAATCCGTTAAAGGTGCGTCGCAAAATACTCGAGCGAAACATATCCTTGAAAACCGGCGAGTTATACACCCTCGACCGCCAGAGCGAATCGCTCAACCGACTGGTACGTATGGGGGTATTCCGCTATGTAAATCTGAATGTCTCGCAACCCGACTCCACATCGAACGACCTGCTGGATATCACGCTCGACGCCGAAATGGACACTCCGATGGAGGCTTGGTTCGAGGCCAACGTCACCTCATCGACCAATAGTTTCATTGGTCCGGGTGCAATTTTCGGATTAGCGCATAAAAACATATTTGGAGGGGGCGAACGACTGTCGCTCGAACTCTCGGGTTCATACGAATGGCAGACCGGTAGAGGTAATTCCGACAAGAAAAAGTCGCTACTTAACTCTTACGAATTTGGGGTAAAAGCCTCTCTCACCTTCCCCCGTATGCTCCCCGGCAAACTATTTTGGGACAGTTACATCGAACGAAAATTTGGTGGAAAAACGACCTTCCAATTAGGCGCCGAGTTACTGAATCGGCCGCAATACTTCCGTATGCTGTCGCTCAATCTATCGGCATCGTTGGATTTCCAAACGTCGAAATCGAGTTTTCACACCATACATCTGCCCAAGATAGGCTATAATTACTTGTTCAACTCCACCGCATCATTCGATAGCACCCTCGCCGAAAATCCGGCTATAGCTTTGAGTTTCAAAAACCAACTGATACCGGTTATCGGATACACCTACCGCTACGACAAATATTTCGGTTACAAAGATGGTAATCACATCTACTGGCAGACCTCCGTATCTACGGCCGGAAATCTCTTGGGGGGAGTTATATCGGGAAGCAACGGCCATAAGAAATTTCTCAACATACCCTTCTCGCAGTTTGTGAAAGGTACGACCGATTTCAGATATTATCGACGCTTATGGGCCGACGCCTGGCTGGCGACACGTCTGTCGGTGGGCGCAGGGTGGGCTTATGGCAACTCTACCGTGCTGCCCTACAGCGAGCAATTCTACATCGGGGGTGCCAACAGCATCAGAGCATTTACCATACGCTCGGTGGGACCGGGTAGTTACGCGCCTCCGGCCGACGACACCGACGCCTATCTCGACCAGACCGGTAATTTCAAGCTCGAAGCCAACATCGAGCTGCGAATACCGCTTTTGGGCGGACTGCAAGGGGCGGTATTTCTCGATGCCGGTAATATATGGTTGCTCAAAGCCGAAGAAAATAGGCCCGGTGGTACTCTCAACGGAAAAACCTTCTTGAAAGACATCGCTCTCGGTACCGGTATAGGACTGCGATATGATATTACGTTCCTTATAATCCGCGCCGACTTAGGTATAGGTCTGCACGCCCCCTACAACAACGACCGCCCCCGATATTACAATATGGATAGTTTCGGCAAAAGCCTTGCTTTCCACCTCGCCATCGGCTATCCATTCTGATTTAGAAACTGCTTAACTATACCGGGGTGGTGGCGAGAATATCTTGCAGTATCTCCATGCCGCACTTCACGCTATCGACCTGTGTAATGGCGATAGAACGACGCCCCTTGATCTCGCGCAACTGACAGCGACGCGGGTATTGTTGCAAATAGGCTATAATCTTGCCGAACGAGGGTGATTGGAAATAGTGCGAACTGTCGTCGGGCATGAAATAGAGCAACATCTTGGACTGTTTCAAGACGACCTTTTCGAGACCGAGCTGTTTGGCCATACGTCGCAAGGTGACGACGCGTATCAGTTCCTCGCCCTCATGGGGTATGCGACCGAAACGGTCGCGCAGACGAGCCGAGAAATTCTGTATATCACTCTCTTTTTCCATATTATCGAGTTCCTGATAGAGCGATATACGTTCGGCCGCACCGGGGATATAATCCTCGGGGAACAGCAGTTCGAGGTCCGACTCTATCTGACAGTCGGTGACGTAAGTTTCCTGCTCATCGTCGGGCGTATTAGAGGCATAGAGGTCGCTGAACTCTTCGTTTTTCAACTCCAACACCGCCTCTTTCAATATTTTTTGATAGGTTTCATAGCCCAGATCGGCTATAAATCCGCTCTGCTCCGCTCCCAACAAATTTCCCGCACCGCGTATATCAAGATCCTGCATAGCGATATGGATACCGCTACCCAGTTCTGAGAAGCTCTCTATGGCCTGCAATCGGCGACGCGCATCGGCGGTAAGTTCGCGCATCGGCGGTGTAAGCAGGTAGCAGAAGGCCTTTTTATTGCTACGGCCTACGCGTCCGCGCAACTGATGTAACTCGCTCAATCCGAAATTCTGAGCGTTGTTGATAATTATCGTGTTGGTGTTGGGCATATCCACGCCCGACTCGATAATAGTCGTGGCTATAAGCACATCATACTCGTAATCGGCAAATCCCAATATGGCTCGTTCCAGTTCCTCGGGGTCCATCTGTCCATGCCCCACAATCGTGCGAGCTCCGGGGGCCAACCTGTGCACAAGGCGCTCCAACTCATAGAGTTGCTGTATGCGATTGCTTATAATGAACACCTGTCCGTTACGGCTCAACTCAAAATTTACCGCCTCACGTATAATATCTTCATTGAAATTATGTACCTCGGTCTGTATGGGATAGCGATTGGGGGGCGGCGTGGTGATGGCCGACAGGTCTCTTGCCCCCATCAGCGAGAATTGCAGAGTGCGGGGTATAGGAGTGGCCGACATGGTGAGCGTATCGACATTTACACGCATCTGTTTCAGCTTTTCTTTCACCGCTACGCCGAATTTCTGTTCCTCGTCGATTACAAGCAGGCCGAGGTCTTTGAATTTCACATCTTTGCCTATCAATCGGTGCGTACCGATAACAATATTGACCGAGCCGTCGGCCAGCCCGGCAAGTGTCTCCTTGATTTGGGCCGACGAACGCGCCCTGCTCAAATAGGATATTTTCACGGGAAACTCTTTCAAACGCTCACTGAAGGTCTGGTAATGCTGAAATGCCAATACCGTGGTGGGCACCAACACGGCCACCTGCTTGTTGTCGCAAGCGGCTTTGAATGCGGCCCGTATGGCTATCTCGGTCTTTCCAAATCCCACATCACCACATATCAACCTATCCATGGGACGATCGCGCTCCATATCGGCCTTGACCTCGGCCGTGGATTTCAACTGGTCGGGGGTGTCTTCGTATATAAACGAGGCCTCGAGCTCGTGTTGCATAAAGGTATCGGGCGAGAACGAAAAGCCCTTTTCGTTACAACGTCGGGCATAGAGCTTGATGAGATCGCGAGCAATATCCTTCATTTTGCTCTTGGTCTTCTCTTTCATGCGCTCCCACGCCCCGGTACCCAACTTATTGACACGAGGGGGCACACCCTCTTTGGCCCGATATTTGGCCAACTTATGCAGCGAATGTATGCTCACAAACAGTATATCATCGTTGGCGTAGATAAGCTTTATGACCTCTTGCATGGTACCATTCATCTCAGTGCGGAACAAGCCGCCAAATTTGCCCACCCCGTGATCGATATGCACGATATAATCGCCTACCTCGAACTGGCGCAACTCTTTGAGCGATAGCGCCAATTTTCCCGAGCGGGCTTTTTCACTACGTAAACGATACTTATGATAACGGTCGAAAATCTGATGGTCGGTGAAGAAACAAATCTTCAATTCTCGGTCGATAAATCCCTCATGCAACGTCTTGATGACCGGCGTGAAGGGTATATCATCGCCACGGTCCTCAAAAATATGGGCTATGCGTTGCGTCTGTTTTTCGCTGTCGCTCAATATATTGATCGTGTAGCCGTCGCGTAATAATTCGAGAAACGACTCACTTACGAAATCGAAATTTTTACGATAGACCGGCTGCGGGGCACAATTGAATTCGAGCCGACTCGCCGACTTGCCCTCTATGGATTTTGGTCCGTAATCGATACGTTTGAAATCGAGTATTTTACGAGCGAACTCCTCTACATCGATTACCCGCTCTTTCACATTCATATCCCCCTCCTCGGTGATAAGCAACTGCTGAGCAAGCGACTCGGTCGATATATGGCGCATGCGTTCCAATACCCACGGAAGGTCTTTTACCGCCAGCAACGTATCGGCCGCAATGAATTGCAACAACGATATACCATTGTCGTTGCTCAGTTGCAAATCGGGAATCACCGCTATCTCATCGACAGGGTCTTGCGATAGTTGGGTATCGATATTAAAGGCTCGTATGCTCTCTATCTCATCGCCGAAGGTATCGATGCGATAGGGCAAGTCCGACGAGAAAGAATACACATCGATAATGCTTCCGCGCAGGGCAAACTGGCCCGGCTCATAGACATAATCGACACGTTCGAATCCATATTCGATAAGGAAATCGGCTATTGTCGTAATATCGCACTTGGTGCCTCGCTTCACCCGCAGCGTATTCTTATCCAGCTCCTCGTTATCGGCCACTTTCTCACACAAGGCATCGGGATATGTTACCACTATCAGCGGTGTAGCCGACTGTTGCAGGCGATTTATCGTGTCGGTGCGCAATATTTCGGCGGCAGGGTCGGGCTGTCCGTATTTCAACGCCCGTTTATATCCCGATGGGAAGAAAGCCACCTGCTCATCGCCCCTTATCTGCGTGAGGTCGTGATAGAGATAGCCGGCCTCCTCGGCATCATTGGCTATGAGTAGCGACGTCGTGCCACAATCGGGCAGAATGGCCAACAACAAAGCCGTAGCACTACCTTGCAGCCCGGTGATGTGTAACCGTTGCTGCTTACGATTTTGCACAAAACCCTGCAACGCCTTGCGACGAGCAGGCGTGAGGAAAGTGGTATATAACGATTGTAATTCCATGTATCAATTCCGATCTACCATTAATAGCAGTGTTCTTAGAAGCTGTTTAGAAGACCTTACGCACCCGCATAGCGATTTGCAAACAAGTTTCAGTACATCTTGTTTGCGTCCAAATCTACGTTTCACGAGGAGCCTTAATAAGTTCCTTAGAAGCCGAAACTTTGTTTTTTTGAAGCCGTAATAATTTTTTCAAGAAAATTTTAAACAGCTTATTATTTTGCAAAATTAAGACATTTGACAATACCTGCAAAAAATGATTGCTAAATCTACTATTGATACCAATCTTGCAAGGCGGTCTGGCTTGCCCCTGACTCAGAGGAGGAGCTTTGGTTTACTCGCCAGGCCTTGTCGCCGTTTTAGCACTTGTGGCCCCTTTAAATGCCTTCGTACTCGGACACTCGGGCCGAGTGTCCCTACATTGCCCGGCTTGCCACCTAACTTAGAAGGAGAGTTTTTGGGGCACAAAAAAAGGAGCCGGGGTGTCCGGCTCCTTTTATGAGGGGTGTGATAAGGCGGGCCTTATTTCACAATGACTTTCTTAACTTCTACCGTTCCGTCGGTGTAAACTACCTTCACGATGTTCACGCCTTGGGTGAGGGCGGCT
>JAFTRN010000002.1 GCA_017462265.1 Coprobacter sp.
AAATTGTACTATGGTATATGTATATGTAATCATAATCTTCCGCAAAGATATATATTACCGTAAATTAACGAAAATAAATTACAAAAAAATTTGTAAAAATTTTCACCGCAAAGATATAAAATAGAAAAGAATTAACAAAATATTTGTTCATAAAAATTTGTTATCGTTCAGAAAAATTCCAAATACTTAGAAGATGTTTAAAATTTTCTTGAAAAAATTATTACGGCTTCAAAAAACAAAGTTTCGGATTCTTTAAGGCTCTTTTGGACGCCTTTTCCGTCAAACCGCTTGGACGTACCCGCTACGACCTGCGCAATTTGTCGAAAAATTCATTCCAAAATACCTCTTAAATAATCTCGAAAGATAGTGCCAATGAGCGCAATGTAAACTTGTTTACAAATTGCACGGTGAGTACAGCCTATCTTCTACAAATAAAAATTTAAACAGCTTCTTAGTGAGACTGGTTGGAATGAAAATTATAGAGTAGAGACAGTGTCGGCATTTGTTTCAGTGAAAAATTTCTGCTAATTTTGTAATATAATATGTATATATATGAGAATGGTAATACTCTTAGGACTATTGGCTTTGTTGGCGTCGTGTAGCGGAGTGTCGGTGTCGCAACCCGATTCTCTCGTTGATATGGTGCAGGCGTTTGCTTGTGCGCCTGATACGACGCGCACGAAAGTGTGGTGGTTTCATGGCGAGACCGAAACTACGCGAGAGGGTATTACCGCCGACCTCGAAGCCTATCGACGTGCCGGTGTGGGTGGTGTGGTGTATTATGATCAGGTGCACAATAAGACGACAGCCGGTGCCATAGAAGCTTTTTCGCCCGCATGGTGGCAGATGTTGCGGTTTTCGGCCTCGGAAGCCCGACGATTGGGTTTGACATTCGAGTGTCATGTGTCAAACGGATATGTGGCCGGAGGTCCGTGGGTTACGCCCGATATGGCTATGCAACGACTTACGACAACCGATACTATGGTGCAGGGTGGTGGAAATGTGGAATTGTCGTTGCCTGTTCCTCCATCGTCGTATTATAAAGATGTGGCGGTACTTGCCTATCCCGTGAGCGATGACGCGACCGATAGTCGTGTGGTAGCCCCGAAGGTATCGTCGAATATCGTGTTACCCGATGTGCCGAAAATTTTTGAAGAGGGCAATCGCTTGATACGTATTCCGGCTCAAGATAGCACGATGTCGGTATATCTTAATCTCGATTTCGGCCAAAATTTTACGGCTCGCAGCATCACCTATCAGGTGGCGCCTCGGGGTAAGGCTACGACAAGTGCGACCAATGTGCCGGGCGAGCCGGGCGAGCACTTCGTGGGAACCGGTTATCGCATTCTACCTCCGCTCGGCCAACTCGAAGCCTCTGACGACGGGGTGCATTATCGTGTTGTGTGCGACCTGCTGCCGGTGTATAAGGCACACTCGTCGTGGCGACAAAAGACCATTTCGTTCCCGACAGTTACAGCTCGCTATTTCAGGCTCAATCTCCACGATTGGAATACACCCGATAAACCTCGCCTCCATATGCAGATAGGCGATGTGTCGCTCTCGCCGGAGGCCAAGATAGACCAATGGGAAGAGAAAGCTGCGCTCTATTCCGAATATATTGCGCCGGATCGTACACCATGCTATACGGCTGCCGAAATTATAGATGAGGAGGAGCTTATCGACCTTACCGATCGAGTAGATACTGCCGGTGTGTTGCGATGGAACGCACCGTCGGGGTGGTGGCGAGTGTTACGCTTCGCGCATGTACCCACCGGGGCCAAGACGAAGCATGGGCGTCCCAATCTGATGGGCCTCGAATGTGATAAAATGTCGGCCGCTGCCGCTCGGTTGCAATGGTCGCATTATTTTGGCGCGATAGCCGATACATTATATAAATATAATATCCCGTTGCACGGCATGGCGATGGATAGTCACGAGGCCGGTTCGCAGAATTGGACACCGGGTTTCGAACAACAGTTCGCTCACCGACGCGGATATGATTTGCGGAAATATCTGCCCGTCATGGCCGGATACGTGGTAGGTTCGGTTGCCGAGAGCGCTGGTGTGCTTTATGATGTACGTCGCACGATAGCCGACCTCATAGCCGATAATTATTACGCTACATTCGACAGCTTGTGTTGCGCTCGCGGTCTCGATTTCACGGCTCAGGCTACGGGCAACGCATTGTGTATCGTGGCCGACCCCATACAGGCCAAAGGCCGTGTGTCGAAACCCCAAGGCGAATTTTGGGCTATACACCCCGATGGTAATTACGATATAAAGGAGTGCTCCTCGGCCGCGCATCTGTATGGTAAGCCTATTGCCTCGGGCGAAGCCTTTACCGATGTCAAATTTTCACAATCGTTGGCCTATATCAAGAGTCTTGCCGACTATGCTTATTGCTATGGCATCAACGAGTTTGTAGTGTGCGCGTCGGCCTATCAGCCTTGGCTCGATCGTGTTCCGGGTAATACCGGGGGCGGACGTCACTATTGTCTGCATCGCAACAATACCTATTGGCCGTATAGCCGAGGATTTTGGGACTATCAGTCGCGTTGTGCTTATATGATGCGGCAGGGTCGGCCGGTGGTCGATCTGGCGGTGTATTTGGGCGAGAATGCCCCGGTGAAAATTCTTACATACCGATTACCCGATATTCCGGCAGGATATGACTTTGATGCCTTTACATCCGATGCGCTTTTCTCGCGTATGAGTGCGTGCGATGGGGTTGTCGTGTTGCCTCATGGTATGACCTATCGCATGATAGTGTTGCCTCGTGATGGTGAAATCACCTTGGCGGCATTGCAGAAAATCGCTTCATTCGTTCGGGCAGGTGTACCGGTGTATGGCGCGCGTCCGATAGGTTCTCCTTCTCGGGTGGATAGGGGGCAAGAAGCCGAATATAGTCGTCTTGTGGCCGAGATATGGGGCGAGAATCCGGCGCCGGAGGGCGTGGCTCGTTATGGTCGGGGACAGGTGTATTGGGGGATGCCGTTGGAACAGGCGGTGCGCCTTGCCGGCATCGCTCCCGATGTGAAAATGCTGAAGGGGGATACGAAACGCGACAAACTCTACTTCGCTCATCGGACAACCTCCGAGGCCGATATATATTTCTTTGACAACCATACCGACAGAGTGATCGACGATACCATTGTATTGCGCACGGCACGGAAGTATGCCGAGATGTGGTCGCCGGTTGAGGGTAGGCGCTATCGGCTGTCGGTACGGAATGACTCGGGGCTGGTAATGCCGTTGCGATGGCGACCGCGTGAGGCCTATTTTGTGGTGGTGACCGATACCTGCGACGCAACTTTACCTACGATACCGCGCCTCGATAGTACGCAGGTCGAGCCCATACGTGGGGATTGGCGCGTCACTTTCGCCGAGGCGATGGGCGGTGTGGGCGAGGTGTGTTTCCCACAACTCGTCGATTGGACTTCGCACGCAAATCCAGCCATCAAGTACTACTCGGGGACAGCTCTATATCGCAATACTAAAACTTTGCGTTTGCCGAGGACTGACGAGCGAGTGTTCTTGTCGTTTGCTCGCTTGTGCGATGTGGCGCGGGTGGTGGTCAATGGTCGAGAGGTGGATACAGTGTGGTGCTCACCGTGGGAGGTAGATATCACCGAAGTCGTGCGCGAGGGTGATAACACCTTCGAAATATATGTAACCAACTCGTTGCTAAATCGTATGATAGGCGACGCTTCTTTGCCGGCCGATGAACGATATACCTATGCTTATCCCTCGATTGTGAAGCCCGGCGATGCGCTTGTGCCATCGGGTATCATCGGTGAGGTGTGCGTGGAGTATCGTAAGCGATAGTTCAACTATTAAAAGTGGAATTCTCCATGTTATAAGTATTTTTGTCTATTTCCAAAATCTCGTGAATAATCTTTCTTTGCGGTGCGAAAATGCTTTTGCACTCGAATTTTTGCGCTAAAAGTGATATTTTCTGCCGAATAGCTTGCGCTTTGACTATGCGCTATTCGCTACTTTTGTAAAGGTGAAGTATGAAAACCAAAATCGAATAAACACATAATCGAATACATGATGAAGAGAACAATTTTGTCGTTGGTCGTCGTCCTGATGACCTTGCCCGCAATGGCACAGATGAAGTATCTGCATAGTGATACGCAGAAGTGGATTGTAGTGCCCGAGGCCGAAGCCGACCCGGCTCGAATTTCAGCTCCGGAATATAGCAATGATCAAGCCGTGGAAGCTGTGGTACCGGGTACGGTATTTACCGCGTATGTAAATGCAGGAAAAGAGAAAGACCCTAATTTCGGGGATAATATACACAATGTCGATCGCTCGAAGTATGACCGCAACTTCTGGTATCGTACAGAATTTGCCATACCTGACGACTTTGACAAGGAGCGCGTGTGGCTCAATTTTAATGGGGTGAATCGCCGTGCCGAGGTGTATCTCAACGGTCGCTTGCTTGGCGTGCTCGATGGATTTATGCACCGAGGACGTTACGATATTACCGAGCAGGCGAGCCGTGAGGGTAAGAATGTACTTGCCGTGTTGGTGCATATGCCCCAAACACCGCTGGCCAACCAGGGCAGCCCCACCTATCTGTCGAGTGGCGGTTGGGACTGGATGCCTTATGTGCCGGGACTCAACAGCGGTATTACCGATAAAGTGTGGCTCAGCAACACCGGCGACGCTACGATTGCTGATCCTTGGATTCGTACCGACCTGCCTACTCGTGCCAAGGCCGAGCTGAGCGTGCAACTTGATGTAAAAAACAATGCCACCGAACAGGGTAAAGTGTCGGTGCGCGGTGTGATAATGCCGGGAAATATCGAGTTCTCTCAAGAGGTTTCATTGGGTGCCGGTGAGGTAAAAACGGTGAAATTTGACAAACGTTACTTCCCCCAACTGGTGGTGAACAGTCCGCGTCTGTGGTGGCCGGCCGGATATGGTGAGCCCAATCTCTATACCTGCCGTTTTGAGGTGGCCGATGAGGCCGGAGCGGTGTCGGAAAGCAAAGAGGTGTCGTTCGGTATCAAAAAATATACCTACGATAAGGATGGTGACGTGTTCCATATCCATATCAACGGCGTACCGGTATTTGTGAAGGGTGCCAACTGGGGAATGTCGGAGTATATGTTGCGTTGTCGCGGTGAAGAGTATGAAACCAAGATTCGCCTACATCGTGAGATGAATTTCAATATGATACGCAACTGGCTCGGCTCTGTCACCGACGAGGAATTTTATGAATACTGCGATAAGTACGGCCTCATGGTATGGGACGATTTCTGGATCAACTCCAACCCCAATCTGCCTTATGATCTCAATGTGTTCAACAATAATATGATAGAAAAAATAAAACGGGTACGCAATCACCCTTGTGTGGCTGTGTGGTGTGGCGATAATGAGGCCGTGCCCGAGCCACCTCTGCCGGGCTGGATGCAGACCAATGTCAATACCTTTGATGGTGGCGACCGCTATTTCCAGGCCTGCTCCAACTCGGGCGCGTTGAGCGGTAGCGGTTTCTGGGGCGCGTTCGACCAACGCTACTACTTTACCGACTATCCCGATCCCTCATCGGGTGGTGACGGGAAACGCGGTTGGGGATTCCGCACCGAGATAGGAACCGCCGTCGTGCCTACCTTCGAAAGCTTCAAGAAGTTTATGCCCGAGAAAGATTGGTGGCCCATCAACGAGATGTGGAATAAGCACTATTTCGGTTCCAATGCCGGAAACGCGCTCCCGCAACAATACATACAGATGATTACCGAGGGTTACGGCGAGGCGAAAGATGCAGCCGATTTCTGCCGTAAATCCCAACTTGTGAACATGGTGTCGAACAAAGCTCTCTACGAGGGTTGGCTCGACCATATATGGAACGACGCCTCGGGTGTGATGACTTGGATGGGACAGTCGGCATACCCCTCGATGGTGTGGCAGACCTACGACTACTATTATGACCTCACAGGTGCCTTCTGGGGCTGTAAATCGGCGTGCGAACCGCTCCATATTTATTGGAATCCTATGACCGAAGAGGTGAAGGTGGTGAATACCACGGCTCGCGATTACGACAACCTCACGGCCGAAGCCGTGATATACAACATGGACGGAAAGCCGGTGAAACGCTATTGCAAGTCGGCTATGGTCTCGTCGCCTTCTAACACTACGGCACAAGCCTTTGTGCTCGATTTTGCCCGCGAACGTCCCATTATCTCAATGGGTAAAAAGGTGGTGGCTTCATCTACCGCGCAGTTCGACCCCTCATGTGTGGTCGATGGTAAAGACGACACTCGTTGGGCCGCCGAGAAGGCCGACAACGAATGGATATATATCGACCTCGGAAGCCGTCAGACGGTAGGTGGCGTGCGCCTTAATTGGGAGGCTGCTTTTGGCAAGGCTTATAAGATACAAGTGTCCGACGACGCCAAGAAATGGCGAGAGGTGTTCAAGACTGCCGAGGGACGCGAAGGAGTAGCCGAGCATCTTTTCCCCGAGGTACAAGCCCGCTATGTGCGTATGTTCGGTATAGAGCTCGGTTGGTGGTTTGGTTACTCGCTGTGGAGCATGGACGTGCTGGGTGGCTCTCCGGCTTCTGAAGGGCTCTCCGATGTTCATTTCATACGTCTTACGCTGAAAGATACCGAGGGTAACATCGTGTCGGAGAACAACTATTGGCGCGGTAACGAACGCAAGAACTTCACTGCGCTCAACGACCTACAACCCGTGAAGGTGAAAACCTCGTCGCGTATCACCCGTAAAGAGGGGCGTGCCACGATTACAGCTACCCTCTCGTTGCCCAAGTCGGCGCCTAATGTAGCCTTTGCCGTGCATGTACAAGCCTTGCGTGCGAGCGACGGCGAACGCCTGCTTCCGGCTGTGATGAGCGACAACTATTTCACGCTCGTACCCGGTGAAACCCGTAAGGTGACCATAGAATTCGACGAAGTTCTACTTCGTGGTGGCGACTATCGCCTCGTGGTAACTCCTTACAATACCCCCGATACAAAATAGTCCGTGTCGGATATAACGGAGGGTTCAAATTCACCTCTATCGAAGAGCAGAGACACAAAACGCCCGAGTGGTCATAATTTGACTACCCGGGTGTTTTGTGTCTCAGTATGCTGAAAATCTTCTTCGTTCAGAACTGTTTTTACTCTTTTTTTTGATAACTGGCTATGGCCCATATACTTGATATGATACTATAAATGCATAAGGGTATGAATTGGGATATGAGTTGTGAGAATGTGCTGCCCTTGAGGTATATGTCGCGCATGGCGGTGGCGATATAACGTACAGGATTGATGCGCGTGGCCTCTTGTGCCCAATGAGGCATCGCCGAGAGAGGAGATATAAGTCCGCTCGTGAGTATGAATATGATGATGAAGAAAAACATCACCATGGCGGCTTGTCGCATATTCTCGGAATAGTTCGATACCGTAAGAGCCAACGACGAAATGGTGAGTATATACACGATATTGAAGAGAAATACGAGCCATATACTGCCGGCAGGTACGATTCCGTGTATCTTCCAAGCCAAAATCATAGAAAATCCCACGATGAACAGTCCTACACTCCAATAGGGAATCATCTTAGACAGAATGAACTCGATACGTCCTATGGGAGTTACATTTATTTGCTCTATCGTGCCTCGCTCTTTTTCGCTTACGACATTGAGCGCCGGTAGAAAACCTACGAGCAAAGTCAGCATCATCGATATAAGCGCCGGAGCCATATAGGGCTTGTAGTCGAGAGAGGAATTGTAGAGGTAACGTGGCTCGATGGTTGCCGGTCGTTTTGTCGATAGTCCGGCTTCGGCGTTCAGCTCTTGTGCATACTGCATGACTATTTGTGTGAGATAGTTGCACCCCAATCCTCCTTTCATACCGTTTACCGCGTTGGCATCGATGTGTATGCGGGTATCTCCTGTGCGATATAGCTCTTTTTCGAAATCGTCATTGATGGTGATGATGAAGTCGATGTCGCCACGTTCGAGCAGGTCGTAGGCCTGCTCATAATTGTCGCAAGTGGCGTAGAGGTTGAAATACTCCGATGAAGCCAATTTGTGCGTAAGGCGCGACGATAGTGAGCTGTGGTCGCAATCGATGACGGCCATATTGAGATTTTTTACCTCTTGGGTAGCGATACGGGGTACCATATTCATCATGGCAACAGGTAGTAAAACGAATATGATGGGCAACAGATAGTTGCGGAACATCTGTTTGTACTCTTTTACCAATAGATATTTGAGGGCTTTCATTGTATTTGTTGTTAAATGTGTCTATAGGAGGTAGTACTATTCCAATCGTGTTTTGAAAAATTTCCACGACAATAGGAGGAATATCACACCTTCGATGATGAGGGCAAGGATTTCAAGGGAAACATATTGCAGCGCGACGCCCTCTATCATGATTTTACGTGAGGCGGAAATAAACCATTTGGTCGGTACGATATTGCTGATGACTTGGGCGGCTGTGGGCATACTTTCTATGGGAAATATCATGCCTGATAGATATATCCCGGGTACGATGAGCAGTAGCGAAATGAGCATGGCTGCCAACTGTGTATTGACGCAGGTGGAGATGAGCAGCCCCAGCATCAGCGAGGTGAAGATGTATATCATGGAGGTGAGCAGGTAGGTAGTGAAACTACCCATCATAGGTATATCCATGATGAAGTTGGTGAGGCATAGAATGGTCATGAGATTGATGAATGATATGCATAGGTAAGGGGTGAGTTTTGCCAATACGATATCGATAGTGGGTAGTGGTGAGGCAAGCAAAATTTCCATAGTGCCGGTTTCTCGTTCGCGCACGATGGCTACCGAGGTCATCATGCAACATATAAGCAACATGATGACGCCTACAATACCCGGAACAAATCCCATCTCACTCCGTTGCTGGGGATTGAACAGCATACGGCTTTCGACGTTGATGTTCATCGATGTCACGCCACCCTTTCCTGGTGCGATGAGTTGTGGTGTGGCAGCTTTCCGCTGTATCTCTTTCTGGGCGGCCATGATTATTTGTTGCGCGTAAGCTACACGCATACCGGCTTGGTTGGGTTCACTGCCATCGGCCAGAAGTTGTATACTTGCGTCTTGCGTATGCAAAAGTCGAGAGGCAAATTCGGGGCCGAACACGACAGCCAAGTCTATTTCTCCTTTGCGGAAAAGGCCGGTAGTTTCGGCTTCGGTCTGCACATAGCCTTTGAATATAAAATAGTCGTTGACACTCAGACGGTCGATAATCTGCCGAGTATAGATGTCGTGCGAAGGGTCGAGGAAGACGACACGAATATCTTTTACCTCGCTTTTTATTACGTACCCCGGCAATAGTACCATAATCAGTGGTAGTACCAACAATATGAGCAGTGAACGCGGGTCGCGCAGTATATGTATGAATTCCTTGCGGACGAAACTTGCAAATTGTTTCATGACTTTTGGAAAAGTTGTTTTTGATACTAATGTGATTAGTCGACTCTTTTGGCGGTGCGGGCAAGCGCGTAGAACACATCGTACATAGAGGCGCCCCCGAACTGCCGTTTCAGGTTGGCAGGAGTATCGAGAGCCTCTATTTTACCATCGACCATGATCGATACCCGGTCGCAATATTCGGCCTCGTCCATGTAGTGTGTTGTGACAAATACCGTGATACCACGGTCGGCGGCCCGATAAATAAGTTCCCAGAACTGACGACGGGTGACGGGATCGACACCGCCGGTGGGTTCGTCGAGGAACACGATGTGTGGATTGTGGAAGATGGCGAGCGAGAAGGCCAACTTCTGTTTCCAGCCGAGGGGTAGTGAGCGAACCATGGTTTTACGTTCGCTTTCGAACCCGAGCTCGGTCAGCAACGATGTGGTTTTTTCTTTCGCTTTCTGTCTCGATATACCATATATCCCGCCGAAAAGAGTGAAATTCTCCTCTACCGTGAGGTCGTCGTAGAGCGAGAATTTCTGCGACATATATCCGATGTGCCGTTTTACCTCTTCGGCTTGTGTTGCGATGTCGTACCCGGCCACACTTGCCCGTCCGTCGCTGGGGTGTGAGAGGCCACACAGCATACGCATGGCGGTGGTTTTTCCGGCTCCGTTGGCTCCAAGGAATCCGAATATTTCACCTTCATGTACCTCGAATGAAATGTGGTTCGTGGCTATAAATTTGCCAAATTGCTTGGTGAGACCTTCGGCTTTGATTACTATTTTATCGGTCATGGTTCTACAATTTTTGCAGGTTCATAAAACAGTCCTCGATAGATGGCTCTACGATACTTATATCTATCGATTTATGCCCACTCTCTTGAAGTATAGCGGTGAGTCCGTCGATGGAGAGTTGTCTTGTATCGATAGTCGCATGATGGGTTTCGCCGAAGGCAAAAGCACTTTTTACGCCGGGTGTGAGGCGTAGGTCGGTGAGCAGTCGGTGCATTTTGTCGCTCTTTACGGCCCACAAAGTCTCGGAGTAGTCGGCTATGATGTTTTGCGGTGTGTCGATGGAGAGAAACGTCCCCTCTTGCATGAGCGCTATGCGGTCGCATTGTATGGCCTCGTCCATATAGGGGGTAGATACCACGATGCAGAGGTTGTAGTCGCGTTTTAACTTTTGCAACATTCCCCAGAATTCTTTGCGGCTCACGGGATCGACACCGGTCGTAGGCTCGTCGAGAAACAATACGTGTGGCGCATGAATGAGGGCGCATGAAAGTGCCAATTTCTGTTTCATGCCACCCGATAATTTACCGGCACGACGCTTTTTGAAGGGTTCTATCTGCTCGTAAATATCCTCGATGAGGTGGTAGTTTTCTTCGATAGTCGTGTTGAATACGGTCGCGAAAAACGATAGATTTTCTTCTACGGTCATGTCTTGGTACAAGGCGAATCGTCCCGGCATATAGCCGATGTGTCGTCGTATATCTTTGTATTCTTTTACCACGTCGTATCCATCGACCGAGGCGCTTCCCGTGTCGGCGAGAATCAGGGTTGTCAAGATACGGAAGAGTGTGGTTTTACCGGCACCATCAGGGCCGATAAGTCCGAATATTTCACCCGGCTCCACCTCGAAACTCACCCCTTTCAAGGCTTGTGTGCGGCCTTTGTTGTAGGATTTCCGTATCTCTTTTACTGAAACGATACTCATAGTCGCAGAGATTGATAGGTTAGAATTTTACATCGCCATACATTCCTCGCTTGATGGTGCCGTCATTTTTTACATCTATCTTGATAGCATATACGAGGTTCGAACGCTCCGAGCGCGTCTGAATGGTCTTGGGGGTAAATTCGGCTTCATCGCTTATCCACGAGACAATGCCGTCGAACTCTTTACGATCGGTAACACCGAGGTCGGCATACACTTTAACCGCCTGTCCCAGGGTGAGGGTAGTGAGTTGCTCGGCGGTAATATAGGTGCGTAGTTTCATATTGTCGATGTCGCCAACCTTGAACAGCGCGCGTCCCGGGGCGGCATATTCGCCCTGCTCGGCATATTGTGATAGTACTATACCTTTGATGGGACTGCTGATGATGCAATTACTTATCTGGTCGTCGATTTGTGCCATTTGTGCGGAGATACCGATGCTTTGGTCGGAGAGACTATTGTTGTTACCAGCTATTTGTTCTGAGGTGGCACTAAGCTGTTTTTCCAGCACTTCGAGGTTGTAATTGATGTCGTCTAATTGTTTCTGTGAAGCGGCATCGGCCTTGACCAGCTCCTCAAATCGGCGTTGCTCGTTTTTGAGGTTGGCGATTTGTTGGCGCAGAGAGGCCAATTGCCGTTCTTCGTCTAATTTGCGGCTTTCGTTGGCCGATAGTGTGGCGCGTAATTGTACTTTTTTTAAGTATAATTGGGTGGTGTCGATAAGTCCGAGTTTTTCATCGGGTGTAAGCTCTCGTCCCTCTTCGATATATAGCTGTTTGATTTCTCCTGTACCTTTGGCCGAAACGATGACCTCGGTAGTCTCGAAAATACCCGACGCATCGAATACACCATCGTTATTGCCGCAAGCGGTGAGTAGGGTGGCTATGGCTAATGCTAAAAATTTGTTGACATTCATTTTTGTAAGCGTTATTGGTTGATAGTATGTTTTAATTCGTAAATACTTTTCAGTAGTTCTATTTCGTGCGACGACTTATCGATGAGGGCTTTGCTCTCACGGGTAATCTCTTGTAAGAGGGCGTTTATATCGATTGTGCCGTGCGACAGTTTCGATTCTGCGGCGGTTCGCACCGAGGTGCGCAAGGCGATGATATTATCGTCCTCTTGCAGCATTTGTCGGTACTGCTCTATGGTCGATAGGTCTTGGGTAGATTTCATGCGATTGTTGAAGAGAAATACTTCCCGAGCTGTCTCGATGTTGTTGCGAGAAATGTCGAGTTTACGCTTGTCGTTGCGACGGGTGTAGAGGTTGCTGATGTTCCAAGTGAGGCGCACGCCTACAATGCCGTTGAGGCTCCAATCGTGGTCGAACATATCGTCGAACATATTCAGTCCCGGATAGCCGTAGTAGCCCTGTGCAAACAGGCTGAGGCGGGGTGTCGCCATGGAGTTGAGCAGTTTCTTTTGCGCGTCGGTCTGTTTTATTTGGGAATTGAACAGGGCCAACTCCGGACGATTGTTATTGGCTACGTCGGGCATCGTATCATCGGGCTTTTGCAGGCGGGTGATGTATGCTGGCTCTTTCCCGATAAAAATACACAACATCTGGGTGTAGGAGCTTTTCATGGTGTTGAGCTTTATCTCGTCTTGTCGTGTCTGCAAGTACTCCGCTTTTACGGCGTCGATGTCGCTCTGAGTGGCAATACCATTGGTTTTCAAGGCTTCCAATTTGCGACAATTATCACTCAATAGGGCTTGTAAATCCTTGTTGAGTTGTAATTTTTCATCGATAAGCAATATGCCGAAAAACAGATCGTTTACACGGGAACGAACGGCATACATATCGACATCGGTTTGGGCTGTCATCACACCGCTTTGAGCCCGAGTTATCTCTTTACGGCTACGCATATTACCGCCGTCCCATATCACTTGATTGAGGTCGAGTGCTATCTTGTATTGGTCTTTGCCCAACCCTTGGGGATTGTACCCGTTTTGTGCGAGAATATTGTTGAGCAGGTCGGGGAGTGACGCGACATCGGATTGATAGGAAGCCTGTCCGCTGAGTGTTAATTGGGGCAGGTATCCGCGATTGATGTTTTTGATAGAGTATTCGGTGCTACGCTCTATCAGATTGTACTTGGCGACCAAGGGATAGTTTTCTTGCGCCAATTGCTGACATTCATCGAGCGAGACCTGCGCCCGGATACCCGGGAGGAAAAACAGTACACCGAGCAGGGTGAGGGTTAGCCTTTGTTTCATAGGTTATATATCTAACAATTTTGTTAATGATGATTCGAAAATAAAACGGCATCTCCGGTCGTATGCGATGGGCTAAGCCGATTATACTCGAGTTTTAGGGTTTTATGGCGTTGAGAATGAATGAGATATTGCAGCTTTCACGTTCTTGTAGGAAAAGCGCGGCCTGTTCTTGCTGCATATTCTCGGCAATAAGCGGATAAACCATAAAGGTTGTGATGTTCAATGATAATATATTGAGAATGAGTTGTAGAGGTTTTATCTTTGTGATATTTCCGGCCTCCACTTCGGCATTGATGAGCGACGACACCCGAGCATAGAGGTGCGACATGGTGGGATATATCGCTTTGATAGCCACTTTGCGATTGGTGGGGTTGGATATTACTTCGTTGTAAACAAAGTTGATGAGGAGTGGGTTGGCTTTCAAAAACGAGAAGTGCAGATGTATAAAGTCGCGTATTGCTTTTTCGAGGGTGATACTCTTGTCGTTTTCGAGCAACTCCTTGAATGGCTGTACGACTTGTTGCACTTTGGCCGAGAACACTTTTTGAAAGAGGTTCTCTTTTGTGCGGTAATAGTAGTGTAGCATGGCGTGGGTAACACCGGCCTTAGCTGCAATGGAGGTGGTTTTGGCTCCATTGTACCCTTTTTGTATGAATTCCTCTTCGGCGGCTTGCAGTATGAGGCGTTCGTTGTTGTTTTCGTTAGCCATAACTCGCTTGTTTAATATTAGTGTTTAACAAAACTGTTTGCAAATATAGGGCGTTGAAAAATACCATGCAAGTAATTGATGCGATATTTAACAAATAAAAATATTTTTATTGCGGCGTATTTATTGTAAGTTGCAGATATATAATGGATTAATAAGTGTACGTAAAAATATGGATAACTATATGCCCTGTTAATCGAAAATATCGTTATATTTGCATATCTTCTTAAAACATAAATAGAATGGATTTTATTTCGGCTGTAAAAACGGTGTTTAAGAAATATGCCGTGTTCAAAGGTCGGGCTACTCGCTCGGAGTATTGGTGGTTTTGGCTTTTCTCTACGATTGTAGGCTTGCTATTGGTGGTAGCGATTGTTGCCGATTTGGTGAGGGGCATCATAGCCGGCGCGATAGATATGGCCGACGAGGCTGCGGTCATGTTGGCAGTCTATCTTGACCCGTTTACGATAGTATTGTTGATTTTTGCTATAGTCGTGTTTATCCCCACCTTGGCCGTAGAGGTACGACGTCTGCACGATATAGGCCGTAGCGGATATTGGTTGCTTGCATACTATCTGATAACGATATTGTTGGGGCTGATACCGAACATATTGATAAACACTATTTTGACATTGGCGTTGAGTATAATATTTATCGTTGCAATGTGCCGTCGAGGCGAGGAGGGCGAGAATCAATATGGGCCTAATCCACTCGAAGAGACCGAAAACGGCGAAATGTGAATAGAGGAATAACTTTTGAAAAAGAAACGTGAAAAAGGCGTAACTCCGCATACGGGGATTTGCGTCTTTTTTTTCTTTGTGCTATCTTCGCACCATGTAGAAGCTGTTTTAGAATTTTCTTGAAAAAGTTATTACGGCTTCAAAAAACAAGGTTTCGGATTCTTTAAGGCTCTTTTGGACGCCTTTTCCGTCAAACCCGCTTGGCCGTAGCCCGCTACGACTTGCGTAATTTGACGAAAAATCCATACCAAAACAGCTCTTAAATAATCTCTAAAATTCAAACAGCTTCTAAAACGTATTGGTATGAAACTCGACGACTCGTTATTGCAGAAACACCTGGGTCACCCCTTGTTTGCCCTCCTCACCGCTACGGCCGATGAGCTGGGCGTGCCTTGCTATGTCATAGGGGGCTATGTGCGCGATATATTCTTGCAACGCCCGTCGAAAGACATCGATGTGGTGACGGTGGGCAGTGGTATAGAGTTGGCCACGGCATTTGCCGGTAAATTGGGTAAAAAAGCGCATCTGTCGGTGTTCCGCAATTTCGGGACGGCACAGGTGAAATACAAAAATCATGAAATAGAATTTGTTGGAGCTCGTCGCGAGTCGTACACGCACGATTCACGCAAGCCGATAGTGGAAGATGGTACACTTGCCGACGACCAGAATCGTCGCGACTTTACCATCAACGCCTTGGCTATATGCCTCAATGGGGATAATTTCGGCGAATTGGTCGATCCCTTCGGCGGTATTCCCGACCTCGATGCCGGACTTATACGCACACCGCTCGATCCCGATATTACATTCAGCGACGACCCATTGCGCATGATGCGAGCCATACGTTTCGCCACGCAGTTGGGATTTCGCATTGTCGATGAGACGTTTGACGCCATCGCTCGCAACAAAGAACGCATACGCATCATATCGGGCGAACGTATTATCGACGAAATCAATAAAATGATGATGTCGTCGCGCCCCTCGTTGGGCTTCTTGTTGTTGGAAAAGTGTGGCTTGTTGTCGATTATCTTCCCCGAGCTGAGCGCGTTAAAGGGTGTCGATACCGTGGAGGGTCGAGGCCACAAAGACAATTTCTACCACACGTTGGCGGTACTCGACCATATAGCCGCGAAAAGCGATGATTTGTGGTTGCGATGGGCTGCCGTGTTGCACGATATAGCCAAGCCTCAGACCAAGCGATATGACGCCCGCCTGGGCTGGACCTTCCACAATCACAATTTTGTGGGGGAGAAGATGATTCCCGGTATCTTCCGTCGTATGAAGTTGCCACTCAACGAGAAAATGAAATTCGTGCAGAAGATGGTAGGTCTGCACATGCGTCCCATAGCCTTGGTAGAGGATATCGTTACCGACTCGGCCGTACGGAGGTTACTTTTCGATGCCGGCGACGACATCGATTCGCTCATGATGCTGTGTGAGGCCGATATTACCTCTAAAAATCAGGAGAAGGTGCGCCGTATTCTCGATAATTTTGCCTTGGTGCGTACCAAGTTGCACGATATAGAGGAGAAAGACCGGGTGCGTAACTTCCAGCCACCTGTATCGGGCGAGGAAATCATGCAGATATTTGCCTTGGAGCCTTGCCGTATGGTGGGCGATATAAAAATGGCTATAAAAGATGCCATACTCGATGGTATAATACCCAATGAACGCGAGGCGGCCTACCAATATATGTTGCAGATTGCCGCTGAGAAAGGCCTCACCCCCAAAGCATAGCCACACTCGAAACGTATAAACAGCACAGGCGACCTTGCGGGCCGCCTGTGTCGTATATAGGAATGTGGTTTTTTATTTGAGGCTTTCGAGTTTTTCTTTGAGGAGGGCGCCTGTGCTGGGGCGCGGAGCTTTGTACTCCAAGAGCTTACCCTCTTTGTCGTAAATGATATAGAAAGGAATACCCTTGATATTGAGCATGGTGGCCAATTTGTTGTCTTTGACGATGTATTGATGGCCGCTCATGCCGAGTTGTTGCATTTTCTGTATCCAAGCGTTGCGGTCGGTATCGAGCGAAATGGCTATAAACACCACATTGTCGTTTTGTAACTCTGCTTCCAATTTCTGGAGATGGGGTATTTCGCGTACGCAGGGACCACACCACGAGGCCCAGAAATCGACATAGATATACTTCCCTTTGAAATCAGAGAATCGCACTTCGTTTCCATCAATGTCGAGGAACGCCTCATGAGGAGCCTCAGCTCCCACTATCGACTTGGAGCGCATACGGAATTGCGACAGATACTTCTCGGCCTCGGGATTACCCTCGGTCATCTTCACCAGTCGCTCATATCCGGCATTGGCATCGATGTTGTAATTGTAGGTCGATATATAATTGTTGAGAATGAGCGCCTCGACCGTCTTTACGACAATGCTGTCGGTATAAGTTTGACGTAGTAGTTGCAGACGGGCCTCGGCGGTTTTCTCTTTATGCGAAATGGATTGTAACACACATTGCGCACCCGACGAGTAAAGCATCGTGGCGGTGTTGTCGAAGATTTTGTTCTCGGCAGGCAGATTGTCGGTAATAGCCTTCAATGCGGCGATATAGCTGTCGTTTTTGGCCTCCATGCGTTGCAACCGTTCTATGGTATTGACGGTCTGTATGTATGCGCCGATATTTATATACGAGGCCACTTCGTCGTTGCATTTGTTGCTTGTTATCGCCGAGTGGGCGGTATCGAAAAACTTATCGATGAAAGGTTTAACCTCTTCTTGTGGCAACGTACCCGTGAGATAGTGGGTGTAGGCCAATTCGTTGAATTGTAACAGTGCGGACAATTCCCGATTTTTCGTTTTTACGATAGGCGCGCCTTTGGGCGCGAAATCGATGTCGAGACGCACATTTTTATGCTCTGCCGACAGATAGATGGGAAGATATTCTTGCCGTTTATTTCCTTCGCTGTCGGTAATTACTGCGTAGAGCATACCGAAGCAGGAGGGAGTACATTCGACCGTGATACTATACTTGTTTTTCGCCATGTCCACGGGTAGGCTCTCTTGCGATTTTCCGGCATGAAAGCGAGCCAACACCATTTCGGTGATGGCGCTGCCCTTCTCGACCAAAGCCTTACCCGACAATTTTACAGGCAGAGCATATATCGGAGTGACCATGATGGCCAGCAGCGTAATAAGGAGTATGCGTTTCATATGGCACTATTTTTTCTTGTACATGATTTTTACCGGACGATAGCATATGTTGTCGTACTGCGCGAGCAATTCGCCGGTATCGGTATTGATTACAGCTACGTGTCCGTTCAATCCTTCTTCATCAGGCTCGTAATAGGCAATGTATGTGCGGGTGTGATCGGCGCTTATTTCCATACTTGTGATTATGGCCTTGTCGCTACCTACACTTGTGAGTATCTTGGCGTTGATAATCCATTCGCTCGATGTGTAGTTCCAACGATAGATGTCGTTTTCCACTCCGAAGAGTAGCGAATAATAGGTGCGGTTGGCGACATGAGGAGTACCCTCGGTGAATCTCGAAGTACCTATACCGCTCATCGTAGATCCGCCATTATCGATCAATACATTTTGAGCTGTCTCATAATTGTATTGCCAAAAACCGATGTCTAATATTGTTTTCTGGTTGATAAATCCCGATTTCGTCAGGACCACAATTTGTGCGCTTTCGGTGGAGGCTTGTGCCGACGTGAGGCGGGGAACAAACATATTTACAAATTCACGTCCATAGAAATAATTGTATTGGGTAGAATCGATGCACTCTTGGCGAGAGAGGTGATATTTATTGCTACAATAGTATGGTCCGTATCCGTTGTATAATTCGCACAAACCATTCACTACTTTGTCCCAAAATATGAGGTAATAGTATCCGGTAATTTCTTGGTAATATCCATAGGATTGGGAATAGTTCGATTGTAATTTTCGGGCTTCGGTCACTACACCTTCGAGGGTGGAAAATTCATAGATTTTGCCATCGTCGCTCAGTATGGGATAGGCTGTACCTACCGAGTTCATCTCGGGAACAGCCATTCTTGTAGGTCTGAAATCGGGGTATTCCGAGACCGTCACCATATTTTCTACAACGAACGTTTTATCGTTGAGATAGTATAGGGTGGAGGTAGCCTCCTCCTCTTTGCCTCGGCACGCAATAATGAGGTTTTCGTTGGTCTGTATGATATCCGATACGTTCGAGGCGAAAGGTATATCGGTGTTATTGACCGAGAAGCAGTCTCCCTCCTTGAATATACCGCTGTCGGTTCCATCGGGATTTCCCAGCATGAATGAGAGCATACTGTTTCCTTCGGAGTCTTTGCTCACGATGGTGATACCCTCTTCGTAAGGAGAATTTACATTGACAATGAACGGGAAGAATGTTTTTCCGTCTTCGTTTGCAAGTATCAAGCGACATTTGTAGCTACCCAATACATCACCTGAGTATATAAATTGTTTGTCGTGGGAATATACCTCTTGATTTATTTCCCATGTGTAGGTCACATCTTTGTTTTTGTTGGTCTGAGATATTACCGGACTGATGGTGAGGTTGTCGTTTTTCTCGATATTGTACACCTCTTGTATTGAGCTCGCCTCTATAATAATCTCGGAGATGGGTAGATTAGACTCGTGACTTTCGTCGTTAATACACGATGCGCATATTGCGAGAAACAATAGCAGTGAAATGTATTTTATCTTTTTCATATTCTGTACTCTTTATATCGTGTGTGATTATCAGTTGTTACCGGCAAAAGGATTGGGAAAATCAAACGGGAAATCGGGGTATAGAGATACGATTTCGTCGTGATTGTCGGGGTTGCTGAAGTACTCATACATAGGTGCGTAGATATACTTGTTGAAAGTGGTTTTGTATTGGTATGGGTCTCCATAGGGAATCGATTCCAAGTTCTCACCATAGGCGGCTGCAATCTTCCTATAGGTCTCGGGCAAGATGTTTTCTAATTCGTGGAAATATTCAACCATTTTAATAAGTTTCAGCGGGTGCCACTTGCCGAGTATTGATTCAGACCATACTTTATCGTTTTTATAATCGTACCAAGCGGGTTGTTCTATTGCGTTGTCGAAATGTAATACGATTATCTGGTTGGAAATGTTGAGCGTAGGCTCGAAATTTTCATTGGCTTTGAGTTGCAAGCCCAGTTTGTAGCGTTTGTATCCTTCGCTGTAATTTCCTTCGAGGCCGTCGCGCAGCAGTGTTACCGATATGTATCCGGAGACAGAGTCGGCGGGTATTATAGCCTCATTTATATGGTATTGTACACCATCGTCGGCTGTTGTGGTATCGGGTATGACTTCATACTCTACGGTTCGTGCCACAGGTGAGGTAACACCCATTATTTGCAAGGGAAGGTGTAGGGTATGCTCGCGTATCTCTATGGGGGTGACACCGAAGGAATATTGTACAGAATCACTGCCGAAGAATACGCCGGAATAATCCTTTTCGTAGATGAGGTAATTGGTATCATAGCAGCCTGTTGTGAACAAAGAACCTACAACGAGACTGATAATGATTGCTGATATTTTATAGCGTTTCATAGATGTCGGGAGTTAATAGCGGTTTTCGTATTCTATATCGGGAATGGGTACTACGTATATCGAGTTAGAGGGACTGTATGTGGTCTCTCCATCGACGGCAAGTATCGACAGGTTTTGTCGCTTCATATTGAAGAAGGTCTGACCTTCGCCCACAAACTCTTTATATCGTTCCTCGTTGATAATCTCTTGGGTGAGTATTTCGGGGGTGGGGCGAGCGTCGAGAGCCTCCAATCCGCGGTGGATTATTACTTCGTTGTAGAGCGCCAGAGCTTGATCGTAGTCGGTGGCGAGCAACGTCTCGGCGGCTATGAGATACATCTCGGGCAGACGTATGAGGTTGATACCGAGTGTCAGGTCCGTGGGGCGATTTCCGGCAATGTTTTGCAACTCATATATGTCGGTGAGTTTGCTCAGACGTACTTGCCCGGTCTCGGTGGTGGTGAAGTAGGCTGCCGAGCGGTAATCGAGTCCGCTTGTCGTTTCGTATCGGCTCATGAGGTCACTGCGCGGATTGAGCGACGAGAACGATACGGTCTGTTGCAACTTGGGATATACACGGGTGTAGAAGCCGGCATAGTACACGCCAAAAATCGTTTCATTGTTAGACAATACACCGGCCAAGTCACCGTTTACACCGGTCTTGGAAGTGAGAGTGCGACCGCTCTCGGCTATGACTTTATCGGCGTAATAGTAGGCGCTGTCGTTGTTTCCCATAGTGAGATACACGCGTGCCAAGGTGGCCCGTGCGGCGTGGAGGTTGAAATGTATCTTACGTTCGGTCATGAAAGTGGTAGTGCTTTCAACCTCATTTTCCTGCGCAAGGAGGCGTTCAGCCTCGCGCAAGTCGGCGATGATGAGCTGATATATCTCTTTCGCAGGACGGAAGTCGGGTGTGTTGAGCGAGAATTCCGTGCCGTAGGGTATGCCGTCGGCCTCGGGGTTGAGGGTTATCTGTTCGGTAAAGAGGCGTAGCAGATCGAAGTGCATAAATGCTCTCAGCCCCAGAGCCTCACCTTTGTAAATATTGAAAGGGAATTCTTCGGAGCTGTGTATCAGGTCACTATCGAGAATAGAGTTTACGTTGGAGATATTTTTGTACATCTCGGTCCAGATGGCTTCGAAAATCGATTTTACCGACGTATTGGTATAGTCATATTTTCCGAGGGCGGTAATGTTACTGTTGCCATAACAATCGAAATATTGTGCCAGTATCTCGAGGGTGTGGAATGATAATTCCTGACCATAGAGCGAGGAGTTGCGTAGTTGCGAGTAGGCTCCATATAGGGCATCTTCTATACCCGATTTAGTGTTGAGCAGTTCGTCTCTTTTCACTTGTCCGTCGGGGGTGATATCCAAAAAGTT
This sequence comes from Coprobacter sp., assembly GCA_017462265.1. Lineage (GTDB taxonomy): Bacteria > Bacteroidota > Bacteroidia > Bacteroidales > UBA11471 > Caccoplasma. The sequence continues at coordinate 21,662 of JAFTRN010000002.1, forward strand.
CTCACACGATGTGGCGAAAATCAGGCAGCTTATCAGCAGGTATATATATCGTTTCATGTTCGGGTCTTTTAGAAAGTGGTACTAAGCGTGAATTCAAATCCTTGACTATAGAGGTAGTCGGTACCACGCTCTATTTTTACAGAAGATATGCGCATAATATCGGTAAGATTGAGGCTCACACGCAGATTGCGCATACGCAATTTCGAACATATCTTTTGCGGAAATTCATAGCCGAAGTTGAGCGATTGCAGGGTGAGAGTATTCTCTTTCTCGGCGAAACGGTCGGTTTGTTGCGGACGCGACTGGTCGGCGATGTCTTTGTAAAGTGCCAGGTCTCCGGGATTTTTCCAACGGCTGTCAAATACCCGTTGGTCGGCGTTGTTTTTGGGATCGGAGCCTTCGACTTTGGTGACACGGGTGGTATTATATACCCATGCTCCGCAACGCATACTGAACAAGGCATATACGCTGAAGCCTTTGTAATAGAGTGAGGTGTTGATAGAACCGGTAAATTTGGGCTCGGTGTCGCCTATCAATACCTTGTCGGCCGTGTCGTAGGTGAAAGTGAGTTCCCCATTACGTTTGATGTAGATTTCCTGTCCGGTGGCAGGGTCGATACCTGCCGAACGCACCAGTTTCAACGCCGATACCGATTCTCCTTCGGCATATTGGGGCAGAGGAGTGAGTGAAGCGTATTGATTTTCCTCATTCTGCTTGTTCATCTCTTCGAGGGCGTTGTTTATCTTGGTTATTTTGTTGCGGTTGGCATATCCCATGACACCGAGCTTCCAATAGAAATCGTTGGTGCGGAATATGTAACCATCAAGTTGGAACTCGATACCTTTGTTCTGCATCTCGCCGAGGTTGTCGGTGGCGGTGGTCACACCGGTAGAGGGCGCCATCGACTTATCGAGCAATAGGTCTTGCGTGTTCTTTATATAGGCATCGATTACGAGATTGAGGCGACGATTGAAGAGGCTCACATCTACACCCACGTTGTAGGTGAGGGTACGTTCCCAACTGAGATTTACGTTGCCTATGGTGAGAGGTATTGCGCCTATGCCATATTTATATTCATAGGTGTTGAGGTATTGGTACATGGTCATGGCTTGGAATGCGCTGAAGCTCACCTTTCCGGTATAACCTACGCTTCCACGCAATTTCAAAAGGTCGATATTGTCGAATCCGCCCAAGAAATCTTCGTTGTGAATGTTCCAACCGGCACCGGCCGACCAGAAATGCCCGAAACGATTGTTCTCGCCAAAGAGCGATGAACCGGTGAGACGATAGGTGCCTTCGACCAGATAACGATTGCGGAAAGTGTAACTGCCCGTCAAGAACGCGCCTACATCGGAGGTCTCGGATTGGCTGCCGAATGGCTGTTCGTCGGTGGGATAACCGGCGGCGTTGCTGATAAACGACAGTTGGTCGTTGAAAAATCCGATGGCACGTGTCGTTTCGCTTTCACTGTCGGAGTAGTTGAGCTCCCAGCCGGCAGTAAGCGACAGCAGGGACTTGTCTTTGAAAAATTTGTTGTACGCACCTACAATGTTGGCGCTGTAATTTACTCCTTTCGATGAGGTTTGCAGTCGCGAGCCCTTTTTGGTGAAATCGGACTCGTTTTTGTAGTATTGCGATAGGGGTGAGGTGTAAGATTCGTCCCAACCGCTGTTGGTAGTGATGGTGAAGTGACCGGTAAGGCGGAACTCCTTGTTGATGTCCCAGCGGAAATCGGTGGTATTGGTAAGTGAGCGTGTGCCACTCTTGTCGTAATTTCCGAGTGTAGCCTCATACAGCGGGTTGTTCAAGTCCCAAGCCAACTCGGTGTTTACCGTTCCGTCGGCATTGAACATGGCGTCGTAGGGGTTCATCTGCGTATATTGCGAGAAACTGCCATAGGGGGTATCTTTTACCGATACCTCGGCATACGTGGTACGGTTCGAAATCTGTATGGAGTTGCTTACGAAATAGTCAAGTTTGAAGCCCAGATTATAGCGTTTGCGGTAATCATCTTTCATCACACCGTTGGTGTTGCCAAAGCGTCCTGTCAGTTCATAGCGCAAATTCGATGCGCCACCATATACACGCAGAGAGTGATCGTGCGAGATACCTGCACGCGCCGGCTGTTTCATCCAGTCCGATGTCTGTCCGCGTTGTATGGCTTTGTATCGTAGGTTGTACAACTCGTCGAGCGCGTATTGCTCGGGCAGTCCGGTGATGGAATTTATGGCCCCACCGGCGTCATACAGCCCTGCCAATCGTTCATATTCCAATTTTTCGGAGGCGTTCAGTATATTATAGTCGCTGAAATCGGGAAATTGGAAATTACCTGTGAAGTTATAGGCAACTCGTATGCTCGATTCTTTGATGGGTTTACGGGTGATGACAATCACTCCATTGGCAGCCTTACTACCATACAATGCCGAGGCCGAGGCGTCTTTCAATACGTTGATCGACTCTACCTCGTTCATGTCGAGGTCGTAGAGGTCTTGCATGGTGATTTCCGAACCATCGAGAATGATTGTCGGCTGATTTACCGATTGACCTTCGTTCGAGAAAGAACTTGTACCGCGTATGATAAGTTCGGGCACATGGTTGGGGTTAGATCCCATACTGTGGTTCTGCACCATTTCCATACCCGGGGTAAGGGCCGAGAGCGCGGTGAAGATGTTGGTGCTTGAAATCTGTTTCAATTCCATGCCCGACACCTGTTGTACGGCACCGGTAAAGCTCTCCTTGCTTTTGTTGAAGAATCCGGTTACAACCACCTCTTTCATGGTTGTTGCTTCGTCTTCGAGTTGCAGGTCGAGTACGTCTCCTGTAGGTTCTATCGTGAGGCTTTTATAGCCGATGGTTGAGATACGTAGTTCGTATTTGCCTTCGGGCTTCAGTATGCGATACTTACCCTCGGCCGATGTGAACGCGCTCGAAATCAGCTTATTGTTTTTCCATACCGAAACGGTGACACCCGGCAATATATCGCCGGTTTTTTTGTCGGTAATGGTACCGGTAAGGTGTTTGCCTCCGGTCGGTTTCACTGTTTGCGGCATATCATTGCCCGCCGCGATAACCGGTATGGGCATGGCGGTAATACTCCACAGCAGTAGCGCCCCGGCAAAGTATGTCTTGCAGATGCGTCCTATCTTGTGGGGGTTGGTGAACGAAAGTCTCATTAAATCTCGTTTTTGTTATTTCGTAATCGGTATTAATTGTTATGTTATCGAATGACTATTTTCTGACGTTTTTCACCCGATACTACGATATAGAAGCCCGGAGCAAGTTCTATCGCCGTCCGAGTGTCGTATAGCGTGCGACGGTAAACCTGTTCTCCTCCGATACTGTATATGGCAATGGGTATTTGGCGTTCACTGCTTTGCTTTACGATACAACTCTTTCCGTCGGTGAAAATCTCTATTCCGACATTCTCTGAGAGAGCTTCGTCGTCTGTGCCCAAAACCAATTTATCTACGGGATATTCCTCGCGGATAGTAGCAAAATCGCCCCATACCGAGGTCATTTTGTAGGCGTTGAGACTGCCTTTGGGTACGATGAGAGTTCCATCGTAGGAGTAGGGAGTGCTGCGGAAAGCACAGGGCGGAATGGGAAATCCTGTGGTTGAACCGTTTTTCGAGGGATCCCATTTTACCCACACGGTTTTGAGGTTGGAGCAACCAAAGAATTGGTTGTAGCCGAATACGCATAGTTTCTCGGGAAGTACGATAGAGGTAAGACCTGTCATACCCCTGAATGCGTCACTGCCAAATCCTTCCACCGAAAGCGGTAAGAATAGTTTTTTTATCGAACTGCGATAGTTGAGAGCATATTCGGGCATATAATTGTTCTCGACGTTGGCCTGTGACAGGTCGAGAGTTTCGAGAGTGGGCATATGGTCGCGTATGGTGTAAATATCTTCATCTTTCATATCGCCCGATATCACGAGGAACGAAACGCAATCCATTTCAGTTTGAGAGAGAATGTCGGTAATACGCACCGAGTCCGACACCTCTATTTTCTGATATGTTACAGCCGTGTCGGGGTTAAATACGCGTATCGAAACATCTATGTCGCCCAATACATTGTTCAGTGCATAGTAACCATAGGTTTCACTTAGTGGTTGTCCGTTGGCCTCGACGATAATTTTTAGGTTGGCATTGTCGGGTGTGATATAGAATGCGTAGTTACGTCCACGGACTATTTTGTCGCGATATAAAACCGATTCACCTTGGGTGATGGTTATCCCGGGAATGGTTTCAGGTATATTTATTTTATGAAATGGAATTTTATATCCGGTAGCCGGAATTTGAGTTACAATACCTCCGTAGGTCGAGTTGATGGCTTGATACATACCATTGCCGGCGGAAGATACGAGACGAATGATGTCTCCTTCGTTTACTTGAGTGCTTTCGCTTATTTTACAGTTGAAAAAGAGCGTGGTGTTTCCACTGACACCCAGATTTTGTTCGGCAAGGATCTCCACTAAAGCGCCGTTTCGCACTAAAGCCACTGCGACTTTCCCGCTGAAATTGCTGCCTCCGGTGATGGTGCCTGCCGATATGGTGAACTGGTCTCCTCCCTTGAGATTGAGTATCGTGTCTTCTATTGCGGTTTTAGGTTCTAACGACAACCCTATACGATCCCCCATAGGCGATAATTCCAATACCGAGTTACTCCCTATAAAGTTTTGCGCTGTACACGGAATATACGAGATACAAGCAAAACAACACATCATTAATGCGACAAAGTATTTGTTCTTCATATTTGTCAAGGTTTGATAAGAATCTTTTTTTTTGAGTATAATCTGCTCTTGAAAAGGGTTGAAAGAGATTGCGATTTGAGAATAGAATCCGGCGAGAAAGCTTAAAAATAAGTATTGTCTCGCCGGATTCTAAAGTCGTATTAGAGAATTACACGGCTTATGGTTTTGCCGGTTTTTACGAGGTAAATACCTCGGCTGAGGCCTGTAATCTGAGTGGTTTTTCCGGTATATACACATACACCAACGGTATTGTAAACCTCCACATAAGTAGGTTCTGCACCCACATATATTACACCGTCACTAACATATACCGTGGCTTTGTCGGCTGCCGATACGGTTTCGATGCCACTACTCTTTTCATCGCCATATATAGCAAGAGTGGTTTCTTCGCCGGTGGTATAGTTGAGCGATGTGATGGTGAAGTCGCTTACCGTAGCGTTACCTTCGGCGTCGATGGTGATGGTAAGTTTGTCGGTGGTACCGCCATTGGCATCACGTATGAGGATATATTGCTCGCCTGCAGTCACGGTTTTGAGTATGGCCATAGCATAGTAACCGGCAGCCAGATTGATGTCGAAAGTGTAATCATCATCTTCACGCACGTCGATCATGAGACCGCCTTGGTTTGGCGTGGCGATGTCTTGTCCGAGGAACGATTTGAGGTAAACACCATATTCGCCGTAATCGGTAAAGTCGATGGTCCATTCACTCGGGAAGCTTACGAAAGAGTCGTCTTTTACGTGGATGCGGCTTGCGTCGAACTTCACGGTGTAGGCCTTGGAGTAGTCTATACCTTCCTCGACAACGGGTTCGTCACCATATATGGCGAGAGTGGTTTCTTCGCCGGTGGTATAGTTGAGCGATGTGATGGTGAAGTCGCTTACCGTAGCATTACCTTCGGCGTCGATGGTGATGGTAAGTTTGTCGGTGGTACCGCCATTGGCATCACGTATGAGGATATATTGCTCGCCAGCAGTCACGGTTTTGAGTATGGCCATAGCATAGTAACCGGCAGCCAGATTGATGTCGAAAGTGTAATCATCATCTTCACGCACGTCGATCATGAGACCGCCTTGGTTTGGTGTGGCGATGTCTTGTCCGAGGAACGATTTGAGGTAAACACCATATTCGCCGTAATCGGTAAAGTCGATGGTCCATTCACTCGGGAAACTTACGAAAGAGTCGTCTTTTACGTGGATGCGGCTTGCGTCGAACTTCACGGTGTAGGCCTTGCTATAATCGATGGCTTGTGCGGGTTCGTCACCATATATGGCGAGAGTGGTTTCTTCGCCGGTGCTATAGTTGAGCGATGTGATGGAGAAGTCGCTTACCGTAGCGTTACCTTCGGCGTCGATGGTGATGGTGAGTTTGTCGGTGGTACCGCCATTGGCGTCACGTATGAGTATATATTGCTCGCCTGCAGTCACGGTTTTGAGTATGGCCATAGCATAGTTGCCTGCAGCCAAGTTGATGTCGAAAGTGCGAATATCATCTTCACGCACGTCGATCATGAGACCGCCTTGGTTTGGCGTGGCGATGTCTTGTCCGAGGAACGATTTGAGGTAAACACCATATTTACCGTAATCGATAAAGTCGATGGTCCATTCGCTCGGGAAGCTTACGAAAGAGTCGTCTTTTACGTGGATGCGGCTTGCGTCGAACTTCACGGTGTAGGCCTTGCTATAATCGATGGCTTGTGCGGGTTCGTCGCCATAACGGGCAATAATTGTCTCGACGTTGGTGGAGTAGTCGAGCAATGTGATGGTGAAGTCGCTTACAGTGGCATTACCGGCAGCGTCGATGGTAATGGTAAGTTTGTCGGTGGTACCGCCGTTGGCATCGCGTATGAGGATATATTGCTCGCCTGCAGTCACGGTTTTGAGTATGGCCATAGCATAGTAACCGGCAGCCAGGTTAATGTCGAAAGTGCGAATATCATCTTCACGCACGTCGATCATGAGACCGCCTTGGTTGGGCGTAGCGATGTCTTGTCCGAGGAACGATTTGAGGTAAACACCATATTCGCCGTAATCGGTAAAGTCGATGGTCCATTCGCTCGGGAAACTGATAATAGAATCGTTGCTTACATGGATACGAGACGGATCAAATTTTATGGTGTAAGATTTGCTGTAATCGATAGGCAATGACGATTCGTTACCGGCTTTGGTGATGGTGTTGCCGGTGAAGAAAGCGTCGAGCGTAGAAGAGCCTTCGCCCCAATACAGATGTTGTATGGTAAAGTCGGAGATGGTAGCGCTACCATCGGCATTGAGGGTGAGGCTTACTTTACCGGTGTTGGTGCCGATGTTATCCCATAATACGAGATAAGGGTATTTGCTGTCTACGGTTTCGAGCGCTTTTACAAATGCGTTGTCACCGACAGAGATCTCGAGCGTGTTGGGATCGCTACTCGATACGTATGCGGCTAAACCTCCTAAATTAGAAATATCTTCTCCGAAGAATTTTGTTACCAGATAGAGTTGATTAGTTTCGTCATAGGCGACTTCCATATCGAATGTGGTGGGGTAGGTATAGTCGGTATTACGAGAAGTATTGTATATTATCGAACCGGCTGTAATGGTGTATGTGCCTACGAAATCTACAGGTTCGCTGTCGGCCTTTTTCGAGGCGATACCATATATATAGTATTGTACGGAAACAATTGTGTCCTTGCCTTCAATGGTGGTTTCTTGTCCGAAACGCAGACCACTCGACAAGGTCATCGATGTGGTAGAAGATTTTTTGAGTATGAGATTACCTGTGCGACTTGGCGATATATAGCTGTAGAGAGCGATTTTGTTGGTAGCATCTACATAGGCATCTTGGAAAGGAATGATGAGGTTCTGGCCGTCGAACGTTACATCGCTGAACGACATTTCGTCGTAACCATCGAATGTAATGGCTGCATTGTATTTGCTATAAGTGTCGTCGGTCGCGGTGAGTATCATGTCGAAATCAGTGGTGAACGTCGAGGAGCTATCGGCATAACCGGCTGCCGAAAATTCCCAATTTCCCGACATGTCGTCGAGTATAACAGACTCTTTCTCGGTAAGAGTGAGTTTACAGTTGGTGAAAGTGGCCAGAATGGTGGTCGATGACTCTTGGTGATTACCCAATACGAGAGAAAAATCGTCCATAGTCATGTTGCCATCATTGTCGAATGTGAAATACAATTCGTAATTACCACCCCAAGGATATGCGCCATCGATAGTGGTGATACCTATTGCCGAGTTAGTCCAATGATTAGGACTGTTGGGATTTAAGGTTCCGAATTTTTTTGTCGTGGCGTCGAATTTGTTCATACCCATCGCACCACCGGTACCGCCAGCGAGCCCCGAGAGGCTTGCATCGTAAACATTATGGCTGGTAATGGTCACATCACTTTCGGCGGCGAATTTATCGGCATAAGCCTTGCCGGCCTCTGTGACCGTCATTGTAGAGGTAAATTTGTATTTACCATACAGCTGTGTGACACTCGTTATGTCGGCTTTGGCCGGCATCATCAATGCACACAATAACGTAAAAAGTAAAAGTTTTTTCATACCTTAAAGTTAATTGGTGAATATTTGGGTGTAAAAGTATTAAATAATTGTATATAAAAATAAAAAGTCCCTATTTTTAAGATTTTTTATAAAATGTAACGGAAAAAGGTAAGTGTAAAATCTACCTCAAAGAGAGTGACGTGACTTCTTTATATTTTTGTAAGATAGTCGATGAATATAAAATCAAGCACGGGGAAATAGTTGGCAATCAAAAAACTGATCAAGTCGCTTAATCGTGTAAAGCGTCGCAGATACTATTGTTAGCGGTGTAGTAGGGACTGTTGTGGGGCATCTGCCGTAAAAACAATATCTACACAGACCGATGACACAATAATCCATTATACTCTATATATAACCATTAACGATGTACAAAATTCACTTATCAATATAGAGATTGGTAAATCTGCTAAAAATGCAGAAGAACTCGAATCTATTATGGACACCCAAAAATGATAAATAATGATTTACAAGAACTGAATAAATAATCCCCTGACTAAAAAAGAGAAAGGCTGCCTCGCGGTAGCCTTTGCCCTTTGTGTAAACCTTAAATTTAATACTATGAAAAAACATAGTGCAAATATAAGGGGGGATTCGATTCTTACCAAATTTTTATGTTAAAATCGGTCGCGATTTAACATAGTTTGTGCAAAATAGAGGCAATGTGTTAACAAAATCTTAGAAGCTGTTTTGATTTTTATTGTCGAGATTATTTAAGGGGTATTTTGGAATGGATTTTTCATCAAATTGCGTAGGTAATAGCGGGCTATTTCCAAGCGGTTTGATGAAAAAGAGATCCAAAAGAGCCTTAAAGAAACCGAAACTTTGTTTTTGAAGCAGAGTTTAATTTTTCAATAAAATTCAAAATAGCTTCTTACCGGGCCGATTGAAAATATTTGTTGAAAAACAACAACTGATAATCGAGCGAATTGCGCCAATAGGCCCCGTTGTGCGCCCCGGGGCGGGTGTAATAGTCGTGGGGTATTCCGCGTTGCAACAGCTCGGTATGCAGATTATTGTTCACCTCGGCAAAGAAATCGCTATACCCGCAATCGATGATGAGAGCGATGTTTTTCTCTTTCAACCCATCGAGCCGGTTGATGACCGTATGCGCGTCCCAACGCTCGGGATTCTCGGCATAGGTCCCCAGTTGCGACTTCATGTCCCAATTCTCGGGGAAGGGGCGTATATCCACCCCACCGCTTGTACTGCCCGCTGCACCGAACGTCTCAGGGTGACGTATCGCCAGCCACAAGGCCCCATGTCCGCCCATACTCAGCCCCGTAATGGCTCGACCCTCGCGACAAGCCCGGGTGGCATATTTCTTATCGATATATCGCACAAGCTCCTCGGCTACAAAGGTCTCGAACTGCGACTCGGGACGCACGGGGCTGTCCCAGTACCAACTCTTTTCGCCATCGGGGCACACAAATATGAGACTATCGCGCGTGGCTACCGCCGAGAGGTCGGGTCGCATATCGGGCCACGAATGTTCGTCGCCCCCATAGCCATGTAGCAGATACACCACCGCATACTCGGCCTTGCGATTGTAATCGTCGGGCAACACCACCACGCAAGGTATCGTACGGCGCATCTTTGCGCTATACACCTCGGTAGTCACCACCCGCGCCTGCATAGCGCTACATATTCCGATAAATAATAAGGATAAAACCAATTTTTTCATAACCATTACATTTTTTCCCACGAAGATAGTGAAACCTCCCGAAATACACCCTTTTATTCCGGAATTTATACTACGATACAAAATAATTTTCCGGAGGATTGTTTGAGGATTAGAGGGATTGGGGTTATTTTTGTGCGAAAATAGACGCCATTATGCCCGAATACAAAACTATATCCCGACTGCTATGCCAATGGTTCGACGAGCACAAGCGCCAACTACCATGGCGCGAGACTACCGACGCCTATCATATATGGGTGTCGGAAATCATCTTGCAGCAGACGCGAGTAGTACAGGGCTATGACTATTATCTGCGCTTTATCGAGCGATTTCCCGACGTCGCCACCCTGGCCGAGGCGCAGGAGGCCGAGGTGCTGAAATATTGGGAGGGGTTGGGCTATTACAGCCGGGCCCGTAACCTGCACCATGCTGCCCGGCAGATTGTGAACGAGCATGATGGGGTGTTTCCTCACACCTACGACGATATACGTGCATTGAAAGGGGTAGGCGACTATACGGCCGCCGCCATTGCCTCGTTTGCCTACGACCTGCCTCATGCCGTGGTCGATGGCAACGTGTATAGGGTACTTTCGCGCCTTTTTGCCATCGACACGCCTATTGACAGCACCGCCGGAAAGCGCTTGTTTGCCGGCCTTGCCGACGAACTGCTCGACCGCAAAAATCCGTCGCGTCACAATCAAGCCCTCATGGAACTCGGTGCATTACTGTGCCTGCCTCGTAACGCGCAGTGCGACACCTGCCCGCTACTATCGTATTGTGAGGCCGCTGCGACCGGCAGGGCTAACGAGCTGCCTGTGAAAGCGGGCAAAACCGTCGTACGCCCGCGGTACTTCAATTATATCGTCATACAACACGAGGACCATACGTTCATACACCAACGCTGTGGTCGTGACATTTGGCGCAACCTCTACGAATACATCTTGATAGAGAGTGACAAAGAATTGACTTTCGGTGAGTTACAGGAATGTGGCGAATATCGGGCACTATTGAGCGATGTAGGCGATATAACGATAGCCTTACCCGCTTACTCCTTACGACACGTTTTGTCGCATCGCGTCATTCATGCCACATTTCACACCCTGCAAATAGTACGCGCCAACGATGCGCTATCGGCCTACCTGCGCGTGCCTCTCGATGCCGTGGAGCGATACGCATTCGCCCGCCTCACGGGCCTTTACCACGAATATGTAGCAAGATTTTAATCCGCTCTACTCCACATTTGTGTCGGGTAGGTGGAAGAAGCTGAAATTCACACTGCCGTATGTGCGTTTCTGCTCGAAATGGGGCAGCGTAGAGAAATCGTAATTTTTTGAATGTTCGAGTATAAATATCGCGCCGGGAGCCAATATGCCCGAGTTGAGCACCAAGGGCGCCACCTCGGCAAAGTTGGGCAAGTCATAGGGAGGGTCGGCAAAAACAAAATTGTATTTCTCTCGACAGGCCGGCACGAAACGGAACACATCGCCCTTGATAGGCATCATTTCTTTCGCTCCTAATTGCGTAGCGACTTTGCGGATAAAATTATACTGCACCGGATAGTTCTCGACCGACACCACACGGGCGCAACCACGCGAGGCAAGTTCGAAGCTCACGGCACCGGTACCGGCAAAAAGGTCGAGTGCCTTCATACCCTCAAAGTCTATCATATTCTGCAATACATTGAACAGATTTTCACGGGCGAAATCGGTCGTAGGACGAGCTTTTATATTGGTCGGCACGTCAAATCGGCGACGGCCGTATTTCCCACTTATAATGCGCATAATGGTATGGTTATGAGTTCAAACGGTGCATCAATCGTATCTTTTCCTATACGGAACAGTTGCGACGGGAAGGGATAGGGCAACACCGACTGCACATATTCCTGCAACATAGGGGTGAGCGACTGGCGCAAGGCTTTATCACCCACCATGTATATGCGGTCGCGCACCTGGTCGAGGCTCAGTTGCTTATATATCTGCAATGTAAAGTATGCCGCATCTTCGGGCGTCGATACCGCGAAGGTATTGGCCAGCAGTAATCGTCCCTGCTTAAACACCACCACATCGAGACGTTTCTCTCGCAAATGCAGATACACCTTGGCCTCATTCCCGTTGCGACTATGCTGGGCAAAGTATTCACAAAGCGATGTCAGCGGGTGCAATATCAACGGATTGGAAAATGTACGACACAAAAAAGCATACAGCTCGTGATCGATACCGAATAGCGAGTAGGTTCGGTTTATCTGCAACCGATTCTCGACCACATAATCGGTATGCCCGGGAAAACAGTAATCGTAATAGGCCGGTCGCTCACTCTCTTGCGGCTCGATGTTCTCGGGCACAAAGGTGAAGCGCGTCGTATCGACCAAAACGTAGGTACGGGCATATTCTTGCAATAGCAACGGGTTTTCATACACGAGATCTTTTATCGTTTCCAACGAGAATGTATCGCGAGCCTCAGCCACTATCGATACCCCTTGATAGGTATCGTCTTCGAGCGGATTGTAGGTCGCAAAATATATCCCGCCACGGAATATTTTCACCAGCAGATGCAGATTGGCCGTAGATATAGTATCGTTTGTTTCCATAGAAATGTTCGTTCTGTGTACAAAGATAATTACAAACAAGTAATTTTTTTGAATTTTATTTCAAGAAAATGTGCTCAGCCACTAATTTTACTATATTTGTACCTTGATAATTACACACTATGCTACGAAAAATACGAATACTGCTTGCTGCCTTGTTGTGGGCAGGAATCACGCTGTTGTTTCTTGACTTTACCGGAACATTACACCGCTGGCTCGGTTGGCTGGCACAAATACAACTATTACCCGCCATACTCGCATTGAATGTAGGCGTGGTTGTCGCCTTGCTACTCCTCACTCTGTTGTTTGGACGGGTATATTGCTCCATTATCTGCCCGTTGGGAATATTTCAAGACATTTTAGGATTTTTCGGGCGTAAAAGCCAGAAAAATCGTTACAGCTATTCGCCTGCGAAAAAATGGTTGCGCCTCATCGTGCTTATCGTGTTTGTAGTTCTATTACTATCGGGCCTCAACGCCATAGCCTCACTCATTGCTCCATACAGCGCTTACGGACGTATAGTGCAAAACATCTTTGCCCCGATATATCAATGGGGCAACAACTTGCTGGCCTACCTTGCCGAGAGAATAGACAGCTATGCCTTTTATGAGACCGAGGTGTGGCTACGCGGTGTGCCCACGTTCCTTATCGCCCTCATCACTTTCGTGGTAATAGGCCTGCTTGCTTGGCGCAATGGTCGCACCTATTGCAACACGATATGTCCCGTGGGTACGGTATTGGGGGGGCTTGCCAGATACTCGCTTTTCAAGCCAGTAATCGATACCGAGGCCTGTAAGAAATGTAATCTGTGCGCCCGAAACTGCAAAAGCGCCTGCATCGACGTAGAGCACCAAGCCATCGATTACAGCCGTTGCGTGGCTTGTATGGATTGTATAGGGATATGCAACAAGGGGGCCATATCGTACACCCATCGACGGAAAGCATATGCGCCACGACCGGGGAGCGAAGGTATCGACCGACGGAAGTTTCTATCACTCGGCGCACTCCTCACACTGACCTCTGTCGTAAAGGCGCAAGAGAAAAAGGTCGATGGCGGATTGGCTGTCATTACCGACAAAAAAATACCCACTCGCCACACCCCGATAGTTCCGCCCGGCGCACAAAGTCTGCGTAATATGGCCTCCCACTGCACCGGTTGCCAATTGTGTGTATCGGCCTGTCCCAACGGTGTGTTGCGCCCAAGCGACGCACTCTCCACGCTCATGCAACCGCACTCGTCATACGAGCGAGGATATTGTCGCCCCGAGTGCACCAAATGTTCGGAAGTGTGCCCCACAGGTGCCATACGCCTCATCGATACCGCCGAGAAATCAGCCACACAAATAGGACATGCCGTATGGATAAAGGAAAATTGTATTCCGCTGACAGTCGGCGACAAATGTGGTAATTGTGCTCGCCATTGCCCCACCGGTGCCATTGCAATGGTAGAGTCTGTAGCCGGAGATCGTCGCGCCCCCAAGGTACCTATTATCAACGTAGAAAAATGTATCGGTTGCGGGGCTTGTGAAAATCTATGTCCGGCACGGCCATTCAGCGCCATCTATGTCGAAGGTCACGAACAGCATCGTACAATATAACCAACGAAAGTCTCAATTCTATGGATAATAAAAATATCAATCGTCGAGAATTTCTGAAACGTTTCGGCCTCGGTATCGCCGCTACCTCGGCTGCCATGGCCGGCTGCAGTGACAACACTAAGCCGCTATCGGCCGACACTCTCACACTTGCCGAATTACCCCCCGGACAGATGAGCTACCGTACCTGTCCCTCTACAGGCGACAAGGTATCGTTGCTGGGATATGGCTGTATGCGTTGGCCCGAGAAAAAAGATGAGAACGGCAATACCATCATCGACCAAGAAATGGTAAACCGCCTCGTAGATGTAGCCATGGCTTATGGTGTAAACTATTTCGACACATCGCCTGCGTATTGTCGCGGGAAATCGGAAGAAGCGACTGGTATAGCCCTGGCTCGACATCCGAGAAACTCCTATTTCATTGCCACCAAGCTATCTAACTTCGCCCCAAGCACATGGAGCCGTGAGGAGTCGCTGAAGATGTACCACAACTCATTCAAAGAGTTACAAGTGGAGTATATCGACTATATGCTGTTGCATGGCGTAGGTATGGGCAAAGGCATAGAGGAATTGAACAGCCGATATATCGACAACGGCATACTCGATTTCCTGCTCGAAGAGCGAGAAAAGGGGCATATCCGCAACCTCGGATTCTCATACCACGGCGACATCAAAGTATTTGACTATCTGCTATCCAAGCACGATATATACAAATGGGATTTCGTACAGATACAGCTCAACTATGTCGATTGGAAGCATGCCAAGGAGGTAAACCGGCGCAACACCGATGCCGAATACCTCTATACCGAGTTGGAGAAGCGCGGTATTCCCGCCATCATCATGGAACCGCTGTTGGGCGGGCGACTATCGAAGGTACACGACCACATCGCCACCAAACTGCGCCAGCGCGAGCCGGCCAACAGCGTAGCATCGTGGGCATTCCGCTTTGCCGGCACCCCCGAGGGGGTACTCACCGTACTGAGTGGTATGACCTATATGGAGCACCTCGAAGACAACCTGCGCACATACAGCCCGCTCGTACCGCTGTCCGACGACGAGAAAGCCTTTCTCGAAGAGACCGCGCAAGCCCTATTGCGATACCCCACCATACCCTGTAACGACTGCAAATACTGTATGCCGTGCCCCTACGGGCTCGATATACCGGGCATATTACTACACTTCAACAAATGCATCAACGAAGGGAAAATGCCCTCATCGTCGCAAGATAGCAACTATCGCAAAGCACGTCGGGCGTTCCTCATAGGCTACGATCGTTCCGTACCTCGCTTGCGACAGGCCGACCGATGTATAGGGTGTGATCATTGCATACCGCACTGCCCGCAAAATATCAGAATCCCACGTGAAATGCAACGAATCAACAATTTCGTAGAATTATTGAAGCAAGGGAAAGAGTTCTAACCTCATCGTGAATCATGAATATAAAACGATTTACCACCGAGCAGAAAGATACCCTCATCAAGTTGTTACATGATGGTGAGCACTCTTGTGTCGTAGGTAGCACCTCGGGCGATATATACACGTTCGACCGAAGAGGAGTAAAAGATCTATACGAGCTCCTATGCAACCGGCCCGAGATATTACACCATGCTTTCATCGCCGACAAGGTGGTAGGCAAAGGAGCCGCGGCAATAATCTGTGCCGGCAGTGTGCAAGAGATATACACCGATGTCATAAGCCAATCGGCCGAGGCACTTCTGTGTGACCACGGCGTGATTGTACAATATGGTCAACGCGTACCCCACATTATCAATCGGGCCGGGACCGACATTTGTCCGGTCGAGAAGCTTTGTGCCGAGTGCGGGACGCCTGCCGAATGTGTGAAACAAATTTCTCTATTTTTACAAAAATAACAAAAACGCTATGCAAACTTCCACAAAATTATATTCTCTCGAATATTCCGACCTGAAAACCTACACCACCGCGATACTGTTCGTCATAGGCAATATCGTTCTACCCCAATTATGCCACCTCATACCCCAAGGCGGACTGACGTGGCTCCCCATCTACTTTTTCACCCTCATCGGGGCCTATAAATACGGGTGGCGAGTAGGCTTGCTTACCGCTACGTTGTCGCCCATAGTCAACTCCCTGCTATTCGGTATGCCGGCAACGGATATGCTCCCCATAATACTATTCAAGTCTATCATTCTGGCACTGACGGCAAGCTATTGCGCACATCGTTACAAAAGAGTATCTTTGCTACTGTTTTGTGGAGTAATATGCACCTATCAAGCCATAGGTGCTCTTGGTGAATGGGCCATTACCGGCAGCCTATCAAGAGCCTTACAAGATATCAAAATCGGCACACCGGGATTATTACTGCAACTCTTCGGTGGTTGGGCCTTTGTAAAATACATAATCAAGAAATAATATGTCGAAGCTTTTGTTTATCGGAGGTATAGGCCTCCAAGAGATACTGATTATTGCCCTTGTGATACTATTGCTGTTCGGTGGTCGCAAGATACCCGAACTGATGAAAGGGATCGGTAAGGGAGTGCGCTCATTCAAAGAGGGCATGAACGGTGTAGATGACGCCCACCAAACCAAAGAGGACGAAGAGAGCAAAGAATGAAACCCGAGGGTGAGGCTCAATCTTTTTGGGACCATTTAGACGAGTTGCGGACAGCGGTTATCAAATGCGTTGTCGCCACGCTTGTGTGCGCCATCGTGACATTCCTCTTCAAAGACATTCTGTTTACGATCATTCTCGCGCCCAAAGACGCTACCTTCATCACCTATCGGCTGTTGGGCCAAGCTATCGGTAACGACCACCACATACTGCACGACGCTCCCGTAGAACTTATCAACACCGGTCTTGCCCGCCAATTTATTGTGCATGTAAAAGCAGCACTTTGCACCGGGATAATATGCGCGTCGCCCTACATACTATATCAGCTGTTCCGTTTCGTATCGCCGGCCCTATACAGCAATGAACGCCTCTATGTGGTGCGAGGTGTAGGCTACAGTTATCTGCTGTTCGCACTCGGTATGGCGGTATGCTACTTTCTGATATTTCCGCTCACCTTCCGATTTTTGGGCACATACCAGGTGAGCCACGATGTTGTGAACATGATAAGCCTCGACTCCTATATATCGACACTGATGACCATGTCGTTGGCCATGGGTATTGTATTCGAAATCCCCGTTCTATGCCTGCTCTTTGCTCACCTCGGGTTACTATCTGCCTCATTTATGCGCCAATATCGCAGGCACACATTGGTAATAATACTCATTCTGGCTGCCATCATCACTCCCACGTCGGACCTATTCACGCTGACAATCGTATCGCTGCCCATGTATATACTCTACGAATTAAGTATCTGTATCGTGTGTCACATCGAGAATAAACGCAAAAAACGATCTCTAACTCCGTGATATATCGATTAAATATCTACTTTTGCAAAATCTTTCGATACATTCTAAAAACAACAATGAAAGCCCTACTCCATTCTCGAATTGCAGCCTACATTGCACTTTCGATATTTATTCTGAGCGGTATGGTATCGTGTTCCGACGATGATTATACCGACGACCTGCTCGTGATATGCCCCGTCGTTCCACAAGACAGTGTACTGATTGCCGACGAAAATCTGCGCGAGGCCCTACTCACCCTGCTGAATACCGACTCGCTGACGGCCGGAAATCTGGCGACTATCACCAGCCTCACGCTGAAATCGAAAAACTACTCCACACTCGAAGGTATTTCACACTTGGTAAACCTTGACTCCCTCACCATTGACAACAATAAGCAGAAGGGGTTTATCGACTTCCCGGCCGAAATAGCCGATATGCGAAATCTGACCTACCTAAAAGCCTCGCGGGTATTCAAAGGTACGCTTCCCGATTCCCTATCGGGCTTCACCTATTTTGCCACAGCCGAATGTCGCCTCACAGGAAACATACCGCCCCGACTGATGAATCTCGACGCTGAACGTATATACCTCGGCATCAAGAGTTCACGATTTACAGGTATGCCGGTCGATATATGGCGCAGACTATGTATCGATACCGAGAAATATCAGCTGACCAACAGTGTGGCGCCACAGGCCGACGGATACTTCCTCACACTCTACGATCCCGACAGCCTTACCAACAATACCTATCGGGAAAATGGCGATTTCGAGCTATATCAGACACACAGCAAGGGAAATGGTATCAATATGTTTATATTGTGCGACGGATTCGACCGCTCTTGCAACGCCATCAACGGCATTGCCGAGAAGGTAATGAAACTCAGCGTAGAGCAGATGTTTGCCATAAACCCCATGAACAATTTGCGCGACTATTTCGATATATATCTGCTGTATGTGGAGTCGCCCGAGAAGGGAATGACCTACTCTACCGACTGGTGTGCAACGTACGAAAACAAGGTAGAGACCTACTTCAATACTCACCAGCCCAACCTGGCCAACCGCTACTACCTTTGCGACACTCCCCGTATCATGGAATATATCGAGGAAAACACCGGATTATCACCCTTTGGTGGCGTGGTGATGCTCATCGCGCATAACCTGATACACGGAGGCTCGGCCGGTATGGAATATGTACACAACCGCACCTCGTTCAGCGTATCGACCATCGAAACGCAATTTGCCAAGACCATTTGGCACGAAAGCGTGGGACACTCCATCGGTTGGCTGGCCGACGAATATGTAGAGAATGGTAACAACTCGGCCATACCCGATGATACAAAAAATTGGTATATCGACGAGTTTGACCGATACGACTATGGTCGCAATATTGCCTATACCAACGATAACACTGCTGTATGGTGGAGCGATTTCATTGGCGACGAGCGATATGCCGATGAGGAGATCGGTTGCTACGAAGGGGCGCACTATTATTCCAAAGGGGTGTGGCGCGCCACGGAAAACAGCATCATGCGCACCTACGACCGCGACCAGACATTCAATGCGCCATGCCGGGCCATCATTTGGAAAGAGATAATGACTCGAGCCCTCGGCGATGAATTTACCTACGACTACGAAGATTTCGTAAAATTTGATATGCAGGACCGCTACTACCCATTGCAGTAATACATCACAAAAAAGGAGGTTCTTAAATATATCGAGCAGATTGAGGAGTATGAGACCTCAAATCTGCTCGATTCTTATTTCACAAAATTCCAAAAGTTCTCGGGCGTGATGACCTCGAAGGGAGAACTGGGGTAGGTTGTCGTGAATATTGTAGGTTGTTTTGCCTTCGCCTTGCCATTCCACTTAAACTCATACGTGTGAAGCACGCCATCTTCATCTTCTATCAAATCGATTTCTTTCTGATCGTGTGTACGCCAAAAATAGAGCTGAGCATAACTCCCCTCATAAGCATTACGTTTTACACGTTCACTTACCATCATATTTTCCCATAATGCCCCCATATCATTGCGCAATGCCGCCGGAGCAAAATTGGATAAGACGGCATTACGTATTCCATTATCATAGAAATACACCTTTTTCCCTTTCTTTATTTCATTACGCAAATTACGACTGAACGAATCAAGACGGAACACGACAAAACATTTCTCCAACAAATTGATATAATTCTCAACCGTTTCCTTATCTACACCGAGTAGATTGCTCAATTCGTTATAAGAGACTTCGTTTCCCAATTGTAATGCTAACGCTCGGACAAGTTTTTGCAACACATCGGGTTTCTTCAGTCCTTTATACGACAACAAATCTTTATATAGATAGTTATTAGTCAAGGTCATTAATGTGCGTTTGGCGTCACCCGGGCAGGTAACAACCTCTGGATAAAGTCCATATATCAGGCGACGTTCCAGAAGTCGCTGTTCCTCACGTTCGGAAGTATTCGCCGCTAATTCCGTTAAAGAAAACGGGTATAATCGATACTCAATCAGGCGACCTGTTGCCGGCTCATTGATTTCGGCCATCAAATCGAGCGATGACGAACCGGTAACAATTACCTCCGTATTCAATTTCAGGTCGCCTATTTTCTTCAACGTCAGACCGATATTCTTTATCCTCTGCGCCTCATCTATAAATACCATTTCATATGGTTCAAACAATGTACGCAATTCTGTTGTTGATTTTTCTTCTATTAGGAGCACATCATCTATATCATCGCAATTTATCGATAATATTTTCCCGGCATTTCCGCGCAGGTTATCCAATAGTGTAGTTTTACCCACTTGGCGGGCACCCAACAAAACTATCACCTTTTTACGTTGGAAATCTCTCAATATAGACTGTTCTATACTCCTTACAATCATAGCTCTTTTATTTTCGACAAAAATAGGTATTATTCCTCAAACCGCCAAATTTACACCAAATTTAGCGGTTACGGTCGCCAAATTTATACCCAAATTGGCGGTTTGCTAAAATTACCTATTCTATCCCCACCCTTGCCGTAGAGCGCAGCAAGGATTTAAATTTTTCACTTTTCGAATTCATCATATTAGATATTTTATTTAAGGTCTCTTTTTTATACAACTATTCGAAACAAAGCGAGCATCTTAATTTCCATCAGGCTTTTCTATCTCGGTAAAGGGACTGAGGTCCCAATCGAAGGCCTCGGGCACATCGGGGTAGGCAGGGTTGTAGCTCTTGAAATCTTTGATATACTTGGCCAAACCCAGCTTATTGTCTTTGATGCCTTGTAACACACATTTGGCTATCTGATATGCGCCATAGGGATTGAAGTGTGTATTATCTTCCAATGCGACCGTCTGACCGGGGAAGGTATTGGCCGGATAATGCGCAAAGGCCAATTTCGACCGCTCCACGCCCAATGTTTCGTAGAGACAACGCGTCATTTCATTGAGGTCTATCACCGGTACACCCTCCTCCTCGGCGAGGCGTCGCATAGCCATGGGGTATTCGCCGTGCGTATCTTTTATCTTGCCATCGTCGCCGAAACTACGGCGCTGTGTAGGTGTGACAAAAACCACGGTTGCTCCTTTTTCCCGAGCCTTTACGATATATTGTTTCAGGCTGTCATAGAACGAGGTCCACGGACCTTTTCCCTTACCCTTTTGTTTCTGATCGTTGTGCCCAAATTCCACAAACACATAATCGCCGGCTTTCATCTGCGTAAGTGCTTTATCGAGACGACGAGCAGCAAGGAAAGTATTGGCCGATTCACCACTCTCGGCATAGTTGGCCACAGCCACCTTGTCGGTAAAGAATCGCGGTATCATTTGTCCCCAGCTTCCCCACGGTTCATTATCCTGATCGACCACCGTAGAGTTTCCACATAGGAACACCGTAATCGGCTTATTGGTAGGCTCTATTATCACCTCGGCCACACGGGGACGCGGACCGTTGAATTCGAGCGTCAGTTTATCGTCCCAATTCAATTTATTGCGTTCGCGAGGTTTTATACGTACACGCTCGGTGTCGGATATGCGTGTAGTACGTTTATTCACGTTGAAGGTACATTTTACATACTTTCCGGTCTCGGTCTTGCAACGTTCCACAAAAAGACGGCGCGACTCACCCCGCACCGTAGTCTCGCCCGATTCCCTGCCCGAGCCTAATTTTACGGTGACTTTATAGTTCCCATCGGGTACTTGCACTGAGAAAAAGAAGGGGGCGTTGCTACCGGCCTCCGGCGTCGGTTGCAAATCATAACCATATCCGCGTTCATCGGTATAGGTCATTTCCGAGGTGACGGCAATATAGCCCTTGCGGGCCTTACCACCCGTGAAATCGAACTTATACACCCCATCGGTCGCATACACCAGCGACGATACACACATCAGTATCGATAAAATAGTTATTCTCATAGAATCTGTTTTTATTAGTGCAAAGATAGAAATTATCGGGAAGATTCGTGGGAAAAATATCCAAATAGAATAAATGTCTTTGAATAAAATACAAGACATATTGCTACATATTCATAACTTGTCTTGGTATATAAAGATGTGCATTTAAGGTCTGAGATAGTCTCGTCTTCTCATCTTCATTATTATATTTGTTTGCAAAAAGGCCCAGATGTATAAGGGATCGAACGAAAGATATAGTATAAGGACCCCGGTTTGTATGGGTTAATTACTCTGTTGTTCTGTAAATTAAGTCGGATTTTTGTTTTAAATATCATAAAACGAGGTGTTTATGTTGGTTTAATTCCGGCTTAATTGCTGTGGCTCGAGGCTACAAAAAAATATAAGAGAAAATGTTTTGAATACAAATACCTAACGTTTGAATTTCTACTATCCCAGTGGACTATCAACGTTCCATCGTGTCTATTTGCCTTGAATAAAAGAGATAGCATGTTTTGCTAAAGTATGTCCACATTCTGCTGCCCGATTAAGAATTTCGTTTGCTTTTAGAGGATTTATACGCGTTCCCCTCCCAAATCGATATAAAGCTTGAAGAATCCATAAGGCTTCTGCTAATTCTTTATCATGTTTTATTGGTAAATCTTTATACTCTGATAATAGACGGAAAGCTGCGACATAATCAAAATTCAAATAATTACCTTTTATATAAGCTTTTGCAAAATCTAATTTTGTTAAAACATATTGATGCCCAATTAATTTTCTATTCGGGTCATATCCATTTATATAATAGTTGTATCCTTTTATTGAGTCAATTGCAAGAAAAGGGTATTTTATGGTACGAGTAGTAGGAGCAATACAATGCCGATAACTAATACCTTTTTGGATTTTACCATTATGAGTTGTAGTAATTGTATCATATACAATAGAATCTTTTAATACTGTAGCATAGCCTTTTAAATAAATTTCCCCTAACTCAAGATTAGATCTAATATCACCTAATTCAGCTGCTAAAGTTAGAAGTTTAAATGATTGAGACTTATCTTCTCTTTTATATTTAGAATCATAATAAATTTGAGATAATAAGCGAGTTGCATCATAGTTATAATACTTATTAGGATATAATAACTCAAGCTGTGATGCTTTTTCCAAATAATATATAGCAGAATCAATATTAGTGACCAATCCATGCCCGTGTGCAAAGAAATGTCCTAAAACAAAATTGGCTTCTATTATTTTATATTCTGGAGAATTGCTTTCTTTTAAAATATTCCGAGCTTTCTCAATTGCTAAGTTATAATTATCATCTTTAGCTCCATAGAGATTGCCAGTATATTCAAGAGAACGTGCTGTATTAAAAAAAAACAAAAATAATAAAACGATATTAGTGCTGTAAAACTTCATATTTTTTCTGATCATCATATAACGCACTTGAACTTCCATATTTTAAAGCCATTCTAAAAAATAAACGAGCTTTATCATAATCTTTTGCCGTTCCACGTCCATAGGTATAACACTCATATAACCGATAACATGCATCTGCATATATTTCTGGATATGAGTTAAGAATCTCTTCTTCCCATGCGGCGTTAGCTTGAGTTACAATATAATTAAAACACTTAAATGCTTCATCATAATTCTGTTGTCTACCTAAACCTTTGTAAAACATTTCTCCAATCCATAATGTTCTTGCACCATTACCTTGTAAACCTAAATATTCCGCTAATGCTTCACTCCCTCGTTTATAATCCATTAACTTTATATATAATATTCCTATTTTATCCCAAGGTCTCATAGCAGTTGGTTCTGGAACAAAACCATCGTAAACTTGCCCCCCACAAGTTGAAGTTAATTCTGAAACGAATTTACTATTATACTTTTCAGCGATAGAGTTCATTATTTCGCAAATTTTAGAATGCGGAGTTTCTATATATCCTCCTAATATTGAATAATAAGATAACGCCAGATACAAGTCTTTATTTATGCCTAAACCATGTTCATAACAAAATGCTATTCGCGTAATTGCGTCCATCGCGACATGCATTTTTTCAAGTTCACGATCACCAATAGAACCAAGTTTGTTTTTATCTAACAATTTTATGGTTAAATCATAATATTTTAAGGCATTTGAATAATCTTTTTTCTTAAAAAAAGAGTGGGCTAAAACGACAGACGCTCCAGCGTCATCATCAGATACCATATCAATAAGACGTGCTTCCTCGGTACTATTCAAAATACCTAAATCATAGAATGGAGTTAATCTAAAATCTCCCCAACCATCATATCCACGAGAAGTTAATTCCGATAATCGATATTCAGCTCCTTGGTGGCCATTAGCTTTTGCCATTCTCAAATATTTTAAAGCAATTTCAAAGTCATAATCAGGAACATCATAACTCGAATACACAATTCCCATAAGATATTGAGATTCTATATCTCCCCTATCGGCTTTTGTTTGAAGGCCCTTATCGGCAAAAGAAAACGGGATAATACTTACGATAAAAAAAATAATAAAAGGAAGTTTTTTCATAAGGTTACTTATTTGTTAATAGGATTGTTATATCTATAAATGTAGAAAAAACCAAGAGACTCTAATTTTTTGAAAATTTCTCTAGCATTTTCAATCTCAATATTAGAGTTCCACGCTTTTAAAGCATAAGAATAGGCTTTTTCGTAGTCTTGAAAACCAAAAGCATTTTTTAGGTAAAATTCTGAAGCAGGGATATAAGCCCGAGAATCGCCTTTTTCTGCAAGTTTTTCTAATTGTTCAATGTTTAGATTCTCTATGCTAAAGGTGTTTACCAGAGATTCATTTGTTTCAAAGGAAGATGGCCGATTAAAATAGAATGTATTGCTATATCCTCCAGTATTTTGAGGCCTTTGTTTTAATCGGCTATCGGAAACTATGTGATTATGCCAAAGGGTTTTGAAATCTTCTTTCTTATAAATATTATCTAATAAGATTTCTGTAAAAGGGCTTAGTGTACTAGTTCCTGCGACTGCTGTTTCTCCCTGTTTCGTTGCATAACAGACCATTATATTATTTTGTCGTTTGTAAGTATCAATAAATCCTTTTGTTTGACTAATAATTGAGATCTCTGCATTAGGGTTATTACGACAAGCATCATAAAAAATAATCGATAGTTTTGAACGTTTAATCATTTCTCTCTGTATTGATTCGAGGCTTAAGAATTGAGACTCCAAAGCAACACTTCTAAATTTAGTATTAGCAGGGACAATATATTCCTGATGGTTGATTGAATTTCCGTGTCCGGAATAATAAAAAACGGCAGCATCTGCACCCTCTAAAATTGTAGTAAACTTTAATAAAGAATCTATCATTTGATTATGAGTAGCATTTTTTACTAATATGGTCTCAAATCCAAATGATTTTAGTGCTTTATCAACAGCCTCTGCATCATTTATGGGTTGAGAAAGATAATTATATCCGTCACTTATATACTCAGAATTTCCTATAATAAAAGCTACTCGTTTTTCTGCAGATGAATTAAAGGAAAATCCAATCAGCAAAAACGAAATGATATATATATATGTCTTTTTTAGCATAGTTCGTTTATTTAGAATGAATATACTCAATTCTTAAAGAATCAGTTACAAAGACAGACTCAAGAGAATTATGAACTTCAACTTGAAATTGAATAATGGAGTCGTTATCGGTATAAATACCGATTTGAGTTAAATCAGGCTTTGTAATAGTGATTTCGTGATTATCATGATTGAATGTAGGTTTAAATTCTATTAAACTCGGTATGGCCTTAAATATAAAATATTCATTAGAACTTAACTCTATAGGAAAATCAATAAAAGCAGTATCAGAAATCATTAACCAATTCCCTTTGTTAAGATAATTTCTAATAGCTTCAAGATTCTTTGTTCCCTTTGTGTTTAGCTGCTTATAAATATTAAACATTTTAATGGTCAACTTTAGAGGTTTTCCGCCTTTGATGTCTGAATGTTTTTGCGTACTTAAATTTTTTACTCTAATTGCGGCATAGCTAGGAATATCTATTGTATCGTTTTCTTCAAACAGAGCCCCACATTTTATATATTTCCCATTAATTTTAATAACGGCAGAACGAGGTACAATATCTGTAATGATGTATTTGTTTGTTCTATATATTTTAACGTTATCACTAGGCGAGAACGCTGATATTAATGGTAGGATTAGCAACATTGCAAATCCAAATCTTTTATTTAACGCAATTTTAGACATATTTTTTGTATTGAATATAGAGTTTTAGAAGAGTGAAGAATATAATCGGTATAGTAAGACTATAACTTCTATTAAATACGAAATAGTCACATAACATTGCTAGTGATAATAATGTACTATAAGATATAAGAGATATTAAAAAGCATGTCAACTTATTAGAAATAAAGTCCGAAATTTTGAATCGCTGTACTAAAGGTTTATCACTTATAATTAAAAAGCATATAAGGGAGAAAATGATAAACCAAAATAATATATATGGGAATGACACTAATAGCAAGCTATCACTAATTGAGTGATATGCTTTAACTAAAATTTCTGAGCCTTTTTTCGTGTCCATATATGTACTATGAGAATCAGTTTCATCTTTCGATAAGTCACCAATGAAAACAATTTTATTGTCTATATAATCTGATAATAAAATGTCTACATTCTCTATATTATTATCCAAAATATAGCCTACATTATAATAATCGTACAACTCTAATTTAGAGCCGTCCTTAGTTATAACTTTTTTGTAACCAGCTATGGTATATTTATCAAATTGCAAGAATAAACTATTTTGAATAAGTTTATTATTTAAAAAATATAACGAAAAAATATCTTGAATATATGGAGAGATATTACACCAATCAAGTAGACCTATTCGACGATATTCAACATTAGAATTAAGACATTGATACAATCGTAATGGAATAGTTGCTTCTTCTCCATACATATATTTGTATCGAGAAAAAGCTTTTGATATTTTGGTAACGTTATATTTTGCTTTTGAAGTTAGGTGCTTTAGTTGTGGATAAGCGAAAGTTGCATCATCTCTATCTGCTAGAATAATCCGATTGCCAAAGCTCACTATGGTTTCAGCTAATGAGTCATTTTGAAAACGAGCATTGTCGATTGAGTCTAAAAATACATCAAGAACAATTAATTTATAGTTGTCGCATTTTTTTAGAAGTTTAAGAAACGAATTAATTTTGTACCTATCTGAGATTTGAGCCAGTCCAATAGAATCTCCATTAATAAAAACAGGGGATAAGCATTTATCGTATGCAATATTAAAATAAGCGATATCACTCGGAATACTATCATTATCATTAGAGTCAAAACATAGAGATAAATTTTCGAATAGATGCATTTTAAAAGTAGCTTCTCCTGTAAAAAGTGACGAATTATTCACGAAATAACCAATAATAAGAAGAACAGAAGAGAAAACCGTAGATTTGAAAAGTGTTTTTCTTTCTGCTTCTAGTTTATTATAAAAATAAAAAGCTCTTTTACGGAATGTTTTTTTCATGGTAGTTTTTTCTACATTACAAATGTATTAAATATATTGCAGATAATAATGAAATAGAAAATAATTTTAGGAAATTTTAGGAATTTGGTATGGCGGATTTGCAAGGGAGAATGTGGAGGGTAGGTATTAATCGATTATGGGGAGAAATGAGGGTACAAGATATGGGAGCACAAAATTATCTCCTCAATTCACAATAGCCGATTGTGGGTTGCCGGTAGGAATATTGCGTGTGGTATTTAATGCCTACCGAAAAAGCAGATATGTGCAGGTCCAAAAAATCAGAAAATCTTGGGGACGTGGCAGAAATGCGTGTTTTTTACAAGGGAAATTGGCTGGTAATTGATCAAATTATTGGAAAATAGGTGTTTAATTGCTGTGGCTCGACAAGGCTTTTTATTGCCGAATTTTACTCGATGAGGAGGCCGAGGCCTTGGCGGGTGATGCAGGGCTCGTCGGTGCTGCAATCGATGATGGTCGATGGTTCGGTGCCGCCTTCCCCGCCATCGACGAAGAGGTCGATGAGGTGGGCATAGTGTTCTTGTATGAGGCCGGTGTCGGTGAGATATTCGGGCTCATCGTCGTGCGGTGCGATAGAGGTGGACATGATGGGATTGCCCAATGCGCACACAATGGCTCGGGTTATGGGGTTGTGGGGTACGCGTATGCCCACGGTCTTGCGATGCTTGTATATGCGGGGCAGTTGCGAGCTTACCGGCAGTATGAAAGTGAAGGCACCCGGCAGATTGCGACGCATGAGTTTGAAGTGGGTGTTGGCTACCTTGACATATTGGCTGAGCATGCTGAAGTCGGGGCACACGATAGAGAGCAGGGCCTTCTGCGGGTCGAGTCCCTTGATGCGGCACACACGTTCCACGGCGCGTACGTTGAGCGCGTCGCACCCTATGGCATAGAGAGTGTCGGTGGGGTATATTATCACACCACCGTCGCGCAACAGCTCGGCGATGCGCTCTACCTCGCGGGGCGAGGGGTTAGTGGGGTATAGGCGGCAATATTCCATAGGTGAAGTTTAGAAACTGTTTTTAGGTAAGAGTGTATCAAAGTAGAAATAACACACACCTCCGCCCTTTCGGGCATCTCTTCGAGGCCCCCGTCGCACAGAGCACTGTGCTCCCCTCGCTACGGCACGAAAACACATTTAGTGTTTTCTCTTCGGCCTGGCTCGCCCCTAACTTAGGGGAGGACGATATAAGTTGATGTCAATCAAGTTCTCCCACTAAGAAGAAGGCGAGCTGTAGAGAATTAACTAAATGTCAATCTGCCGCTCAATCTACTTGGTGCAGGTCGTGGCCCATGCGCTCTTTCTTGGTGCGCATATAGGTGATGTTGTAGGGGTTGGGGGCGATTTCTATGGGTAGGGTATCGACTATTTCGAGGCCGTAGGCTTCGAGTCCCACGCGTTTCACGGGGTTGTTGGTGAGCAGACGCATTTTACGTATGCCTATCTGCCGCAGTATCTGAGCCCCTACGCCGTAGTCGCGTTCGTCGGCTTTGTGGCCGAGGCGTATATTGGCTTCTACGGTATCGAGCCCCTCTTCTTGCAGTTTGTAGGCTTTGATTTTGTCCATGAGGCCTATGCTGCGTCCCTCCTGACTGAGATATACCACGGCACCTTTACCCTCGCGCTCAATGGTCTGCATGGCCAAGTGCAACTGGTCGCCACACTCGCAGCGTCGCGAGCCGAATATATCGCCCGTCATGCACGATGAGTGTACTCGCACGAGCACCGGTTCGTCGGCACTCCACGAGCCTTTGATGAGGGCTACGTGTTCCAATCCGTTGGATAGCTGGCGGAAGGGTATAAGTCTGAAATCGCCGTAGGCGGTGGGCATATTCACCTCGGGGCCTATCTCTACCAGTGACTCTTGTTGCAGGCGGTAGGCAATGAGGTCGCGGATAGATATGATTTTGATATTCCACTCGCGCGATTTCTCTATCAGTTGAGGCAGGCGGGCCATGGTACCGTCTTCGTTCATGATTTCGATGAGGGCGGCAGCCGGATACAGTCCGGCGAGGCGGGCCATGTCGATAGCGGCCTCGGTGTGACCGGCACGACGCAGTACCCCCTTGTCTTGAGCATAGAGCGGATTGACATGACCGGGCCGGCCGAATGTGGTGGCGGTAGAGGTGGGGGAGGCCAGTGCTTGTATGGTAGCGGCGCGGTCGTGGGCCGATACGCCGGTGGTGCAGCCTTCGAGCTTATCGACAGAGACGGTAAAAGGTGTGCCGAGAATAGAGGTATTGTTGGTTACCTGCTTGCCGAGCTCGAGTTCGGCGCAACGTTGCTCGGTGATGGGGGCGCATAGCACGCCGCGGCCCTCTTTCAGCATGAAGTTTACCTGCTCGGGCGTAATCTTCTCGGCGGCAACGATGAAGTCGCCTTCATTTTCGCGATCTTCATCATCGACCACTATAATTATTTTGCCGGCTTTGAAATCTTCTACGGCCTCTTCTATGGTGTTCAGTTTTATAACGTCGGTCATATATCAATTGTTTTTTATGCTGTCACGCATCATCTTGCGAGGCGCGCGACGGCTCTATTTCATGTCAATTATTATCGGTGTGTTGTGGTGCCTCGGCTGCAAGTCGGTGGGCGATGTCGGCAATCTCTTTGTTGGTGTGTCGCACCGCGCCCAGCTCGCGACGGAGTTGTTTCTGTTCCCACAATCCCACGAGATATAGGGGCAGGGTGAGGGGCAACAGCCACATAACCGCCCAACCCACCTGTTTGTTGGGACAGGGGCTGTAGAGGTAGAGGTTGCGCAATATGGGGTAGTCCATCAACTTGGTCACCAGCAAGGCCGAGCGGCAATTTTGCGCGCGCTCCACAAAAGCCTCTACCTCGTCGTGCAGTCGGCGTATCAAGGCACGGTCGTAGCCTCGTGTCCAATAGGCAATAAACGATTGCCTGCCCTCGCCTATGGTCGTCGCTATGGTGGAACACAAACTGTCGAGCGACTGTACCCGAGTGATGATTTCGTCGGGCATCGCCTCGTCTATCAGCACCTCTTTGTACTCTACTTTACGCGTCTCGGCGCGACCTATGATTTTGCGGAAGAAGTTCATGTAGGCGTCTTTATTGAATACCGCCGAGTCGTTTATCGCCTTGTAGGTAAGGAATATACCGAGTGCCAACAGCACACCCGAGCTGAGCCACATACCTTGCCACACCTCCCAACGGTTGTTGAGGGCCGATTTGTAGCCGGCATTGTCGATGATATAGTAGAATATAAACAGCAATACCGAGATGACGACGGGCGTGCCCAGTCCTCCCTTGCGTATGATGGCCCCCAGTGGTGCGCCTATGAAGAAGAATATGAGACAGGCAAAAGACAGCGTGAATTTTTTGTGTCGTTCTATTTCGTGCCGGCGTATCAACTTTTGTTGCTGCTCGGTGGTGACGCTCTTGTACTCATATTCCTGTTTCACGCTCGCCGCCCGTCCGTGTGCCCGGCTCAGCATGGTCTCTCGTTCTTGCAGCGAGGCGTTGGCGAGTATGCTGTCTATGTCGATGTAGGCGGTGTAGTCTATTACCTCGTCGCTCTCTTCATCGGGGCGTTGCCGCATGGCGCGGTTGTTCACGCTCTCTACGTTGAAGTAGCTTTTCTTCAGCTCGCCGGCTATGCGGCCGCTCACGCTGTCGGCGCGATGGGTGAGCGAGTCGATCGATTGAGTGAGTTGGTTGATGTTCTGCCCTATGTATTGGTTCTGCATTACCCCTTCGTCCATACGGTTGAAGTTGGCGTCGAACGGTATCAGTATTTCTTTCTGGGTGAAAGATTCACGCCGATAGGGTATGTTCTTGGAGTTTGTACGCTGACTGCGCAGGTTTTCAAACGACTCGCCACTGTACAGGGTGAAAAACAGGTATTGTTTATCGTCGGTAAAATTCAGTCGTCCCGAGTCGGCCAGCATCACCATGGCATTGTCGAATCCGTCGGAAAAGTCATAAATCATCAGATTATAGAGCATGCCGGTCTCGCGGTCTTTGCTCTTTACCAGTAGGTTATATCCGCTTATCTGATCGTAAAATACCCCTTCGGGTATATCCAACTCGGGCGATTTTTGGCGCACAGAGAAGAGCAGCGAGTACATCTTCACTTGCGCCTTGGGCAGTACGTTGTTTTGGAAGAAAAAGGCGCCTATGGCTATGAATACTACGGCCACGATGAGCGGTTTCATGGTCTGTCGCAGTGAAATACCGGCCGCCTTTATGGCCAGCAGTTCGAGCCGTTCACCCAGGTTACCAAAGGTCATAAGCGACGCCAACAACATCGATAGAGGCAGAGCCATGGGCACGATGGTGAGCGCCGCATAGAAAAACAGTTCGGCAAGCACGCCGACCTCGATACCCTTTCCCACCAACTCATCGACATACTTCCATACAAACTGCATGAGAAGCACAAACAAGCTGATGAAGAACGTCATCAGGAACAGCGGCAGAAACGTGTTCAGTATGAACAGATATAGTTTCTTGATGATTGCCATGTAATACAATTTGCCATTTGTGGCAAAGATACGGAAAAAAACGGAGATAATGTCACTCTCCTCGGAAAAGGGGTGCTTTCTTTGAGTGTTTATCGCTACGCTTGCCCCTCGAACCATGCAATCCGCTGCGCCGACTTATGAGCCGAGGCGACGTTTCAGTGTGGCGATTTGCTTGTCCCACAGGTGTATGCACTCCTCTTTTTCGTCGGGGTAGGTATAGTCTATCACCTCGAGGGCTACCTCGCCGGTGAGTTCCACGACGTGTATGCGGAATTCAAAAAATGCTTTCTCGTCTTCGTCATCGTCCCAATGGAAACGTACGAACACGCCTTGGCGACAACCTATCTGTGTAGCGGTTTGGGACGTTTTGCCCCAATAAAATGTAAATTCTTTGCCGTTGGAGTTCACTTGGTCGGCAAACCAATGTCCCAGTCCGTTGGCCGAGTTTATATAGGTCCACACCGATGCCGGCGAAGCGTTTCTCAAGCTGTATTCTATTGATATTTTTTCTTTCATGATAATAGATATTGTTCGTTGAAATCACATTCACGATATAAATTGCACAAATGTAATAATAAATTCCTTATTACCATATAGTATGAGCATAATAGTATAAAAATAGTCTCACCCTCTATGCCTTGTCGCCTTTTTAGCCCTTTTGCCCTTTTATGGGAAATAAAAAGAGCAACCCGGGGGCTGCTCTTTCGTTGATATTATGGGGTGTCGTTAAAACTCGATGTTGCGCAGTTTCGATGCCATTGTGGCGAAGTGAGTAGGTTGGGGCCCCATGCGCATGGCACGTGCGCCACCTTGTGCAGCAGCGGCGGCCTTAGCCTCTTCGGCTTCGAGCGACGCTTTCATGTCGTCGCACCATATGGCGGCGTGGTTGCGTTGTTTTTGGTCGGTGCAGTTTTTGTCGATGCGTAGTGCCCAGTTATACACGTCGAGCGGGTCGGCGTTGTATTTCGCAATCATCTTGTCTCCACACGAGAGGTAGGTTTTCCAGTCGCCGGTGCACTCGGCATAGTGCATTTGAGCACCGAGCTCTACTTTCTTGATATCTTTCACCTTGTACGACTTCATATATTTCTTGTAGGCAGCCATGCCCTCTTTGTCGTAGGTGTATGAGCCGTCGTCGTTTTTCTTCACAAATTTCAGTCCCCAGCGGTTCCAAGTGAAACGCTCCTTCATATTCACCTGCATTTCGTTGTAAGCCTCTATAAATTTGGCTTTGTTTTCGAGGAAATATACATAGGGTTTGGAATAGGGATCGTCGATATAGCTCATAAACAAGCTGAATATCTTGCGGTCGGTAAGCATCAACTCGCATTTGTCGTTGAGGAACGAGGGTACAAGGGCCGCGAGTTGTTCCTTGGCGTTGGCTTCGCGCAGCACGTTGATGTAGTCGAGCATAAACTCATCGCTACGTTCACCGGCGTTGTAGCGGGCGGTCATGTTTTTGATGTTGTTACCCGACATACCGGCGGTGGTGCGTTTCAAGAACTCTTGTGCGCCGCAGAATCCCACCATTTTGTGTATTACCTCTTCGGTCTCGGGATCGACAAATACCATCGTGGGGTATGCGCTCACACCGAATTTGTCTTTTTGAGCCACGCCATCGGGAGTCTCCATATCGAGTTTCAGACATATAAACGAGCTGTTGAACATCTCGCCCACTTGTGCGTCTTTGAAAGTGGTCTTGGCCAATTGCTTGCAAGGGCCGCACCATTGGGTGTAGCAATCAACGAAGAGGGGTTTGCCGGCCTCTTTAGCGACTTGCAGAGCCTCGGCGTATGTGCCTTCGAGGAATTTGATACCATTGTCTTCGGCGGATTGTTCTTGAGCCACGGCCCACGACAGGGGGAGTAGCGCCGCCATTAGTAAAAAGAGCTTTTTCATGAATTATTTTGTTTTTAGGGGTTACTATTACTCGGCGAAACCGCTGTTCTGTTTTATCACACCGTCGGATATGGTAATTTCATATTCGGGAATCGGCAATATCTTGCGGTTGTCGGGTATGCCCTTTACACGCAGTTCGCGGCCGGTGCGAATGAGGTCCCAACGATAGTGACCTTCCCATGCCAACTCGCGGTTGCGCTCTACGAGCATCGAGTCGAGAAATGCTTCTACCGAGGTGAAATCGCTTGCCGTGAAGGCGGCCGGTTTCTGTTCATCGGGGAAGGGTTTGCGACGTATGTCGTTGAGGTGTTTCAGTGCTTCGCTGTCGATATTGTTGTTTACGCGTGTCATGGCCTCGGCATAGTTGAGTTTTATCTCCGAGAGGCGTATATATTGCACATCGTTGTAAGCTCCCGAGAAGTTGGCCGTATTGTCATACTTCATCGAGGCGAAAAGCGAGGAATAGGAGCTCGTCGAGCCGGTCTGTATGAGGTATTCGTTGGTCGTACCATATCCACGGCGGTCGCCGGGGTGATAGCTGTTCATCAGCTCTTGTGTCGTGCTGAAACTTTGTTTGGAGAATACCATTCCCCACCCACAGGGGAATACGTTGGTGCTGATACGGCTGGGCTGGAACAATATCAGCTCCGAGGCGTAGTTTGTGGGGTCGGGGTAGTCGCCATCGATGTACATATTGCTGGGGAATATGTTGGTACGATGGTCGGTGTAGTCGCTGTTGAACGTGATGCTCGACGACGTCAATACTTCACCGGCATAGTTCATCGCCTTGGTCAGCTCCTCGGTATTGTTGGTATAGCTGCCTTTGTATAGGTACACACGCGAGAGCAGGGCCTTTGCACCGGTCGCAGTCACGCGGAAACGGCCCGAGGGGGCATATTCCGTGGCAGGCAGGTCGGGAATGGCGTCGGTAAGGTCTTTTATGATCTGCTTATATACCTCGCCTACCGATACACGAGCCTGTATGTTCTCGGGCTTATAGCCGTCGTAGGGGGTGAGGCGCATCACGAGGCCCAGGCCGTTGTCGTCGCCGGTGAGGGCGCCGTCGCCATAGAGGCACAACAGGGTGAAGTATTCGTATGCCCGGATAAATTTAGCCTCGGCGATGTGCTTTTTCATAGTGGTGGCATCGTACGCGCCAAACTCGTTCACGCCCGATATGATGTTGTTGGCATAGTCTATGGCATTGTAACCATAGATGTAAATGCTCTTAATAAATCCGTCGTGCTGATCGGTGGTGTATTCGCAAGTTTCCATGGCTTTGTAGCCGGCGCTCGAACTGTGTACCGAGGCATTGTCGGTACCTATCTCGGCAAACTGGAATGCAAATGAACTGTTGGTGTAGTTGTTTTGGTCGTTGGGCGCACCCGATAAGAATACGCACAGACGGGTATATGCTCCGGTGAGAGCGGCCTCGGCTGTTTTTTCGGTTTTATATACAGTCTCATCGACCATCGTGTTTTCGGGCGCGTAGTCGAGTTCGCAAGCGGTAAATCCCGTAAGCAAAGCGATTGCGCTGAGTGTTGATATGATATGTTTCATGTCGTTTTACTCCTTATGTTAAAGTCCTATTCTCACACCGAATTGATAGCTGCGCGAGGCCGGCATGGTCATGTTGTCGTATCCGGCGGCTGTCGCCGACGAGCCAAACGCACTCACCTCGGGGTCGAGACCCGAATAGGGTGTTACGGTGAAGAGGTTGGTGAGCATGGTAAATATTCTTATCTGCGTGAAGGTCTTGGTCTTGGCCAATATGCGCTTGGGCAGTGAGTAGGAAAATTCCAAGGTCTTCAATCGCAGGTATGAGCTTTTTTCCAAGAAACGTGTCGTGGTGATGCCCGATGTGTAGTCGTAACTTCCCACGATTGATTTGTTGCGCAACTTGGGAATGTCGGTTTCTTGTCCCGGTATCTGCCAGAAGTCGAGTATGTCGCGCGACAGGTTGTTGGCGCTCTCGGTGGCATAGGTCAAGAGGTTGGCTCGGGTGGAGTTTATCATGTGGCCACCTACCGAGAAAGTGAACATGAGATTCAGCTCAAAACCTTTCCAAGTGAGTATATTGGTGAAACTGCCGTAGAATGCCGGTTCGGCCGTGCCATATACTTTCTTATTGGCTTGCGAGGTGGCGTAGTTCGAGGCCGGCGGGGTAGTGGTGACCGTACCATCGGCGAGACGCCATAGGGGATCACCGCTCATGGGATCTACGCCCACCCATTCGTGCAAGTACCATTGAGCCATGGCTTCACCCTCGGCATAGTATTTAAACGAGCTGTTGGCTTGGTCTAATTGGTTTCCTTCGAAGTTGAGTTTCAATATCTTGTTGCGGTTGTGCGACATATTGAGTATGCTCTGCCACTTGAAGTCTTTGGTCACGATATTGTCGGTGATGAGTTGCACTTCTATACCTTGATTCTGCATATCGGCGATGTTTTGCAACTGCGTGGAGTAGCCCGTGTAGGCGGGGAGGTCCGACGAGAAAAGCATATCCGACGTGCGTTTGTAGTAGTAGTCCACGGTCGCTTTCACTCGGCGTTCCCAGGCCTCGAAGTCGAGACCTACGTCGTAGGTGATGGTCTTTTCCCAGTCGAGGTTGATGTTACTGGGTTGCGACATGGCGAGGAACTGACTGCCGCCGTACGACGAGGCGGTATTGAGTGTGTAGATGGCTTGCGCGCCGTAGTAGCTGTTGTTGGCGTCCTGGCTGGTCCAACCGATAGAGGCGCGTATCTTCATCTCATCGATCCACGGTGCGTTGTAGCGCATGAAATTTTCTTCGGAGAGACGCCAAGCAGCCGATACCGAGGGTATGTTGATGAAGCGGTGGTTGCGGTTGTAGCGCGACGAGCCGTCGATGCGGTACGATACACCGAAGAGGTAGCGACGCAACCATTGGTAGTTTACGCGGGCAAAACCCGAGAGCAAAGCCCATGTGTCTTCTCCGGCCGAACTTACGCGCTTGGTCTGTGCCGCACCGATACCCTTCATATCGCTACTGAAGAAGTCCGACCCGAATATATTGCTGCTATGCTCGTGGCCTATCTCGTAGCTCTGGCCCAACACGGCTTGCAGGTAGTGGTCGTCGTTGAACACCTTGTTGATGGTGATGGTATTGTTGGTTACAATACGATATTTCAACGAGTTCCCTTCTGATGCCTGATTGTTGGGTACAAGACCGGCAACTTCACGGGGAAGTTCGGGTTTATAGGTGTTGTTGCGATTGCTGTTGATGTTGATACCCAGCTCGGTTTTCAGTTCGAGCCAGTCGAGCGGATCGTATTGCAGGTAGGCGTTACCGATGGTCGATATGGCTTTGCTCTTCGAGGTATTGAGCATGGCCTCGGCCACGGGGTTGAAGTTGTCGTCTTCGCCTTTGGTGTTGAGGTTGTGGCCCATATAGTAGGAGCCGTCGGCGTTGTATATGGGCAGGTTGGGCGCGCGGGTTATGGCGTGCTTGTATATGGTGGGCGCCTGCATGGCGTTGTTATCGACAAACGAAATGGTGACGTTGGCACCGGTCGATACGGTACGGCTCAGCTCGGTGTCGAGGTTGAGACGGGCCGAGTAGCGTTGCATATCGTTGTTGATGATATAGGATTCGTTGTTGGCGTAGGAGAGCGAGAGGAAATAGCGTGTCTTGCCGTTTCCGCCCGATATCGACGCGCTGGTGTTGTGGCTTATGGCGGTGCGCGTCACGGCATCTAACCAGTCGGTATTGTGACCGAGGGTGTAGGTGTCGCTGGGATAGTACTGTTTATAAATCATGACGTATTCGTCGCCCGTGAGCAGATCGAGTTTCCCGATGGGATTGTCGAGGCTCAACGTGTACGAAACGTTAACCGAGGGTTTGCTGTTGTGCGAACCGCTTTTGGTGGTGATGAGTATCACACCTGCCGAGCCGCGCGAACCGTAGATAGAGGTGGCAAAGGCATCTTTCAGAATCTCGATGGATTCTATGTCGTCGGGGTTGATAGAGAGCAACGGGTTTTGCTCGAAGTCGTAATTGAGGTCGGTATTGTAGGTGAGCGATCCGCCGCCGGTCATGGTGCCGCCGAAACTGAATGCGCTGATACTACCGCCGTGCGTACCTACTGAGTTGGCGTTACGGTCGGTTCCGTAGATAGGTACTCCATCGACTACGTATAGGGGGTTGTTCTCACCGATAATGGAACTTACACCGCGAATGGTGAGCAGATTGGCGCTACCCAGCGCACCCGATGAGTTGGATACGAACACGCCCGGGGCGCGTCCTTGCAAGAGTTGATCTACCGATAGGAAGGGTTTCTGCTCATCGAGTTTCACCGACGATACCGAACCGGTAATGTCGCGTCGCTCTTGCTTGCCATATCCTACCACGGTCACTTCGCTCATGGTGGTAGAAGTGGGCTCTAAGCGTATGGCTTGTATCGACGAGGCGTTGACTACCGGCACATTTTGTGTCTTGTAGCCTATAAACGAGAACGATACTACGGCGCCCGGTTGTATGCTGGTGAGGGTAAATGTGCCGTCGCCGGTGGAGAGGGTGGCACCCTTGCCATTGACCGATATGGTGACACCGGCCATAGGGTTGTCGTTTTCATCAAATACCGTACCGGTAATCTTCTGCATAGTCTGAGCCGACAAGGTGCTGCAACTGAAGATTATCGCCAGTAAGGCGCATAAGGAATGAAGTTTTTTCATAATATAATTTTCCCGGTAGTTAATGGTTGGGGTTATGGGGAAATGGAGCCGAATGCTCCGATTGGAAAAACTCCCCCGCTACCTAAGCGGGAATATCCGTGTGGCGGGGGAGTTTTAAGTATGCAGAAACTTAAGAAAATTTCTGTCGGCTTCTTATGTATGGAATCTTAGAGAGCGAATGCCCATGCGGCAAACGAGGGATCCATTTCATCGACAGTGAATGAATACGGAGCATAATAGTTTGCTACAGAGTTGAAACCACCAAATACCCAAGCTACGTTGTTTTTAACGATTACGTTGGGTTTGTAGGTACCTTTGTATTCGGGGTTGATACCCTC
The DNA here is from genome assembly GCA_017462265.1 of Coprobacter sp. GTDB lineage: Bacteria > Bacteroidota > Bacteroidia > Bacteroidales > UBA11471 > Caccoplasma. The sequence goes on from JAFTRN010000002.1 coordinate 60,544, forward strand.
AACAACTTCCCAAGTAATACCATCGGTCGATTTGTAAATGTTGTTGTTCATTACTTGACCACCATTCTCGTCGTATTGGAGACCACCGAAGAGGTAAGCGGTAGTACCTTCGTCGTTGGTAACAACGGTAGCACCGGCGATAGCACCGATAGCGGTAGAATCGGCTGCTAAGGTAAAGTTTACACCATCGGTCGATTTGTGAACACTTTTCAACATGGTTTCAGGATCGAAGAAACCTCGGGTTCCGGCAAGGAAGAACAATTCACCATTCAATACAAATACAGTATTCATGAGGTGAGCTTCATCACATACGATTTCAACAGGCTCGAAAGTGTCGCCTACTTGTTTGTAAACACTGCGGTTGGGGGCTTGCATTTGACCGAAACCTGTGCCGTGACCATTCATCATATACACTTCGTTGTTGAAAGAGTAGATGATGGGATCGATGTAGGAGAAACCACCCCAAGAAATCATTTCGTTGAATGTATTGATGGTGTCGTTCTCGTCACCGGCGAGATATTTGTCTTCCCATGTGTTTCCATCGGTTACATGATGACGGAAACCGGTGGTGCTGATAGTGGTCCACATATAGCCGGGGAACAATTCTTCTTGAGTCATTTCGGGACCGTTGTCATCTTCGTCGGTACCGAAATAGCGAGTGCCTGAGTAAACATGGAGTTTACCATCTAACACAACGGGGGTAGCTCCCATACCGCCTATTACACCGGCAGCCTCGTCTTTGATCCAACGAGTACCATTAGTCGAGGTATATACATTGTAATAACCTACAGAGTCGATATAGCTGTTGGTGAAAGCGTAGAATTTACCATCGTATTGAGCCACTTTGTAGCAATAAGCATTGGGAATACCACCACCGCGGATGTCAGCAGAGATGAGTTTACCGGCGGCGAGATCGTCGGCAACGTCGGAGATTACAGCGGTAAGGGTGTAGGCTTTGCTTTCAGTACCGTTGGTCGCGGTAAGCACGATAGCTTCGTTGAGGTCGAAAGTTGCGCCATCGAGAGCCTCGCCATTAACGGTCACGGTAGTTCCCATGGTAGCCGATGCTAAGATAGTACAAGCTTCGAGCTCGGCAGCTTGGGTGGTCATAGGAACAGTGACATCGATAGTCAATGCGGCTTGGTTGATAACACCTTGGTATGATGCGCCTTCGGCGGTAGTAACGGTTACGCCGGTGATACCGTATGCGGTATCGTTTTCATCGTCGCTACACGATGTGAAGCTGAATACAGCGGCAAGGGCCATAAACAGCATAGCATTTAGTTTTTTCATACAGAATTGTTTTTAGTGAATAAAATTATTATTTGGGTTTGTTTTCTTTGTAATCGGTCTTACATCGACATCATCATCATACCTCCCATCGATACGCCTTTTTTGGGGGCCGGGTTGGTGGGAGATACACCATCGATGGCTTTTTGTATAGCCTCGGGTATGGCTTCGCCGCGTAATCCTTTGGCATAGATGTTGCCATTGGCATCGATGAGTATGATGTAGGGAATACCACCGAATTGATAGTCGTTCATTATCTTTTTACCGGCATCGGTGGCATGCATCTGCAACCATGGCATATTTTCTTCGGCGGCAGCTTTGAGCCAAGCATCTTTGCTCTGGTCTATCGATACGCTGAGGAATTCTACCCCTTTGTCTTTGAACTGCTCGTAGTATTTTTTGAGGTTTACAATCTCTTTCCGACAAGGACCGCACCACGAAGCCCAGAAATCAACGAGCACGATTTTGCCTTTGAGATCGGCCAGCGAGAGCATGGTACCGTCGATTTGCGGATAGGCAAAGAGGGGAGCCGGTTTGCCATTGTTGAGACGCTCTTTCTGTTCTTTCTCGGCTTGCACGCGGGCTTTGTATTCCTGTATAGGGGCGTAGCCGGGGTGTGCGGCTTCGAGTTGTGCCAAGATACCATCGATAAATTCTTTGTCGGTCTCGGGATTGAGCGATTCGATGACGGCCAATACGCTGGTAGTTGTGGGGTTATACTCGGCGATGTAGCGCATACGGGCTTTGTTATCGCTGTTTATGTAGTCGTACATATCACCTGAGATTTTACGACTGGCGCTGTTTTCGAGCTTGGCACGATATACCGATTGCGATACGGCGATGGTGCCTTGGTAATTACGATAGCCGCAGAAATTTTTTTGGTTCATAATTTCGTTTTTGGGACCGCCTTTGATATGTACGTAGGGGGGATTTTTGATTTTCACACGGGCTGTGTCGTAGCCGCGGAAATTGATTTCGAGGTCTTCGTCCTCACCCCACACCTGCACGCTCTGCCAGTGACCGCAATCGACGATATATACACCCGGCTTCTCGGCTACGAAGGTGAGGGTATATTCATTGTTTACCACGTCGGCCTCGGCATACACCTTTTTACCGGTGCCTTGGCGTTGATATACCGACATTTTGAACTCAGGTTGGGGTACATCGGTACGATCCCAATAGCCATCGTAGGTAAATTGCACACGACCTTTGATGGTGATGGTGTTGTCGGCAGTCACCTGCTCGGTCTTGTCTTGTTTTTTCTTTTTGGATTTTTTCTCTTTGGCCGATGCGTCGAATACCAACATGGCGGCTATGAGACAAGCGAAAATACGAAATTTCATAGTTAATATGTTTTTGAGATGACTTTCCTCTTTTTGAGACTTCTTACTACGCATACGCAATGCGATTGTGCTGTGAGTGAGGGCTTATAGGTTTAGTTTCGTTTTTTGTGACTACAAAATATGATTGTGTGGTGTTATCCAAAGGACAAAGGTATAAAATGTTTTGAAAAAAGATAATAACCATTATAATTTTTTTTGAAAATAAAGGATTTGTATAGTCGGATTTTGAAATTATAGGCTGTTTGAGTGGTAAAAATCATGTGTTTTTGAAAAATCGTGTATTTTTAGACGCTGTTTTCTTGAAAATTTTGCAAAAATGAAAATGCGCTGAGGAGCGATAAACCTCTCCCGTATTTGCTTATTTACCCCTCATACACTATCTTTGTCTGTATATTTCCCGGCCTTACGGCTCTATACCTCTATAAAGCACAATGCTGAACGACTATTTCATACGCAAACTTGCGGATAACCTGCCCTATACTCCTACGGAGGAGCAGGCCGAGCTGATAGCGCATCTATCGACCTTTCTCTGGGACGATAATGTGCCGTCGGTATTCTTGCTGCGCGGGTATGCCGGTACGGGAAAGACGTCGCTCATAGGGGCATTGGTGCGCACGCTTGAATCGCTCGAGCGTCCTTGTGTGTTGTTGGCTCCGACCGGCCGAGCGGCCAAGGTTTTCGCTTCCTATTCGGGGCATGCCGCCTATACTATACATAAGAAGATATATCGCCAACGTACGTTCACGGGTGATTTCTCGGGTTTCCAATTGGCTCACAATTCCCATAAAAACACGCTGTTCATCGTAGATGAGGCCTCGATGATAGCCAATGGCTCGACCGATGCGGTGACGTATGGCTCGGGGCTGCTGCTCGACGATCTGTTCGAATTCGTATATTCGGGCTCGGGTTGTAGGCTCATACTGCTCGGCGACACGGCGCAGCTGCCCCCGGTGGGACAGGCGCAAAGTCCGGCGCTCGACGAGAACTATGTGCGACGCTATGGCTACCCGGTGTATGGCTACGAGCTGACGCACGTCGTGCGGCAGGCCGAGGAGTCGGGCGTGTTGTACAATGCGACACGGTTGCGCACTTGTATGCAACAAGCACCATTGCCGGTGCCGAAAATACAATTGGGCGATTTTGCCGACGTGCGTAGGGTGCGGGGCGATGAGCTGATAGAGATGCTGTCGAGCGATTATCGACGCGATGGAATGGACAACACCGTGATAGTGACACGTAGCAACAAGCGTGCCAATATCTTCAACCAAGGGGTACGCAACCGCATACTCTATCGTGAGGAGGAGCTCACAGCCGGTGACCTGCTGCTGGTGGCACGCAATAACTATTATTGGTGCGAGAAGTATGAAAATCTCGATTTTATAGCCAACGGCGATGTGGCGCGCGTGGTGAAAGTGCGCGGTACGAGCGAGATGTATGGTTTCCGTTTTGCCGATGTAGCTCTCTATTTCCCCGATTATGAGGTGGAGTTGGAGGCGAAGGTGATACTCGACACTCTGCAATCGGAGTCGCCGGCGCTGTCGGCAGCCGAAAATAATAAATTGTTTATGGCGGTGATGGAGGACTATGCCGATATTCGTTCGAAACGCGAACGTATGAAACGGTTGAAGCAAGATGTGTGGTTCAACGCCTTGCAGGTGAAGTATGCCTATGCCGTGACCTGCCATAAGGCGCAGGGCGGACAGTGGCAGAACGTGTATGTGGATATGGGGTATATTCACCCCGACGCGCTCGGCCTCGATTTTTATCGATGGCTCTACACGGCATTTACCCGCACGACCGGTCGCCTCTCACTCATCAATGTCTCACAAGATTACCTCGAAGACCAATTACCCGATTTTTAATGATTTGGGTATGAATTTGTCCGATACCTAAAGGCATCGTAGAAAATGCCTCGGTCTCACCCCGCATTGCGCTTACCTATCGGTTCGCTTATACGGGGCTGGAATATCGATTACCTAACGGCAATCTTTTTATAATACAAATAGCCCTACGTTTTATTTCGTGCTATAAATTCATCTATAGTAAACGATTATGACTTTTTTTGAAAAGCTTTATCGGTCATCAATAATTACAAATGATAACAAATCGATTTAGATGAAGAGAACGGAATAATCTCGTTTTATGAAACATTTATGCCATCGGCATAAGATATTACAGCCCCGTATAAGCCGATTTATCGGCGCAATGCGGGGTATATGCGAGGACGTATTGTCGATGCCGTAGGTATCGGACTTAATAGCTTATTTTAGCTCTTGAAAGGTGTATTTGTCTTCGAACATAATCTTAAACTTAGCCAACATTTGGCGATATTCATCAATAAATGCCTGTTTCTGATGATGTTGCTTTTGATTGTTGATGTATGAAACGACAGCATTAACTTGAGATTGGCTATATGAAAAAGCCCCATATCCCGCCTGCCAAGCAAAATGGCAACGGGTATATCGATTGTCGTTGATCCATTTAGTAGATTGTATTTTTATGGATTGTACCAATTCCGGTAACGGCTGTTTTATATTATATCGAAATAGAATATGAATGTGGTCGGCCATACCACCAATGGCTAAAACGTTATGTCCTTTTGCTTCGAATCCGGCAATTATATAACGATAAAGTTTCTCCCGGAACTCTTCGTATATAATTGCGTCGCGGTAGGCGACCGAAAATACGACTTGAAGATATATTTGTGTGTAAGAATTAGCCATAGGACAAATATAAATTTATAATCTACAACACGGGGCTCATGAGGCGTAGGAATGATTCTACGACGCGCATGGTGATGGGGCGACGTACCCAACGGTTGAGGACGATGCGGCGGCAATGTTGCATATCGTTCTCGAAAATTTTCTTCATGCGTGTGGCTGTCTCGCGGCTGTAAAGAAATGCGTTGATTTCGAAATTGTGGTCGAAACTACGGAAATCGAAATTGGTGGAGCCTACGGTCGAGAACTCATCATCGATGACTATGGTCTTGGCGTGTAAAAATCCCTCTTGATACATATAGACTTTTACCCCGGCGAGCAATACATCTTTGAGGTAGGACTGGGAGGCGAGTTGCAATATGCGGTTGTCGCCACGTGCGGGAATCATGAGGCGCACATCTACCTTCGATAGCGCGGCAATCTGTAGGGCCTTGAGTATGCTGTCGGTAGGGAGGAAATAGGGCGTCTGTATGTAAATGCATTTATGAGCGTTGGAGATGGCTTTGTGAAACGATAGGGCAATCTCTTTCCACTCGCCCAGCGGACCGCTGGTGAGAATCTGTATATCGGTGTCGCCCTCACATTCGATGGCGGGGTAGTATTTGGCGTCGGAGAGGAATTCGCGGGTGGTGAAGCTCCAATCAATGGAGAAGGCGGTCTGCAAACCGTGTACGGCCGAGCCTTTGATGCAGGCGTGCGTGTCGCGCCAATTACCCCATTTCACCCCTTCGCGGTAACGGTCGGCGATATTCATGCCTCCGATAAATCCTACCTTACCATCGATGACGGCCACTTTGCGGTGATTGCGGTAGTTGAATTTGTTGGCGAGTTGCGGCAATGTTACCTTGTAGAATGGTCGTATGTCGATGCCGTTACGACGCATATCGTTGAAAAATCGCGATTTTACCCGCCAACACCCAACCTCGTCGTATAGCACGCGTACTTTCACACCCTGCCGGGCTTTTTCTATAAGGGTGGTTTTCAATGTATTGCCCAATCGGTCGTCTTCGAAGATATAGTATTGCAGGTGTATGAATTCGGTGGCACGTTGCAACTCTTTTATCAAGGCGTCGAACTTGCTTTCGCCGTCGGTAAACAGCTCTATGTGGTTGTGAGGTAGCAATCGTGTACCGCCCAATTTATATCCCAACTCTATTTGTTGCAGGCTCTCGTCGGATAGATCGGGCGGGGTCGTGACGACGCTGTCGCGATGAGCGTCGGACATACGTTGCAGTATGCGCCGTTTACGTCGCGAAATCATGCGGGTGTGCCGGTATTGCTGGCCGAAAAAGAGATAGAAAATAAAACCGCCGATGGGGAAAAATACGAGCACGACAATCCACGCGAGACTTTTTACGGGATTGCGATTTTCGAGTATGACGACGGTGATGGTAAATAGTATCGTCAGCACGAAAATAGCATAAAACACGTAATAGGCCCACGTATTGTCCCACGATGATGTCAGTGACTCGAACATATAGCTTTTAGAGAGTATAATAAAAAGCTTATAAAACACAAATCAGTGCTTTATTCTCCGCTAAGGTAGCAAAAAGTTTGGAATATTAACAATCTATATGCATTTTTTTTATAAAAACGTGCCGTGTGTTTCGTGTAATCCGTGTACGAACACGGCCCGATAAATAGGCTATTCTTGCAGGAGGAATAAAACAAAAAGGAGCTTTTTCGCAAAAGCTCCTTTTTATAGGTTTTCAATAGGTATTAATTTTTAAGGTAAAAAAGATTGTTATAGGTTACTGCGACAAAGGTAAGCCCTTTTTGGGGCTCTTGTCAAATAAATATATATGTTTTACAACATATTTTTGGGTGTCGAAATACACATATTCGGCTTAACTGTCTTGTAGGCAAACGATTAATCGCTTTTCTTGAAAGTGAAAAATTTTGCTTTCGTGTGCGCACACGGGCCTATTTTATGGCTTTTCGTGTACGTACACGGCAATTTCGATGCGAAAAACCGTGTGCGAACACGCTATTTTTTCTTCTGTAGTTGCAATATCATGGCCGTGCGAGCCGGCAGATAGAGTTGCAGCCACTCTTTCCGTGCTTTTTTGTACCACGGGTCGAAGTGGGTGAGGTATTCTACATCGTCGTCGATGCGATTGTGACCGCCGAATTGCGCCCGGTCGCTGTCGAGTATGCACCGGTAACTGCCTCGTGGGACAAGAATACCGTAGCCTTCGAACGAGCGGGTGGGATTGAAGTTGAACACGAATACCAAGTCTTTGCGCATGAAAGCGAGTATCTGGTCTTCTCCACTATCCCATAGTTTGACGATGGGTCGTCGTTCGAAGCCTTTTATGTCCTTTACCAACTCTATGATGGCTTGGTCGAAATCGCCCAAAAATTTGTATTTCAACTCATCGCTATCGACGAGACTCCATTGGCGGCGGGCATATTTGTGAGACCAACCGTTGCCTTCGCGCGGGAAATCTATCCATTCGGGGTGGCCAAACTCGTTGCCCATGAAGTTGAGGTAGCCGCCGTTGATGGTGGCAAGGGTGACGAGGCGTATCATCTTGTGCAGTGCCATACCGCGATCGACCACGCCGTTGGTGTCGTCTTTCATCATGTGCCAATACATCTCCGAGTCGATGAGGCGGAAAATAATGGTCTTGTCGCCTACGAGCGCCTGGTCGTGGCTCTCGGCGTAATTGATGGTCTTTTCGTCGGCGCGACGATTGGTGAGCTCCCAAAATATGCCGGTGGGGTGCCAATCTTCGTCTTTTCGCTCCTTGATGGTCTTTATCCAGTAGTCGGGTATTCCCATCGCCATGCGGTAGTCAAATCCTATACCGCCATCGTCGGTGCCGACGGCCAGTCCGGGCATACCGCTCATCTCCTCGGCAATGGTAATGGCGTGGGGATTTACCTCGTGTATTAGCCGGTTGGCAAGTGTGAGATAGGTGATGGCGTTCTCGTCCTGCCCCCCATCGTAGTAGTCGCCATATCCGCCGAAGGCTTTGCCCAATCCGTGGTCGTAATAGAGCATGGAGGTCACGCCGTCGAAACGGAAGCCGTCGAAACGGAACTCTTCGAGCCAATATTTGCAGTTGGAGAGCAGAAAATGTATCACCTCGTTTTTGCCGTAGTCGAAACAGAGCGAGTCCCAAGCGGGGTGCTCGCGACGATGGTCGGGGTAGAAAAACTGGTCGGGCGAGCCGTCGAATCGGCCGAGGCCCTCGATTTCGTTTTTCACGGCATGAGAGTGTACGATATCCATTATCACGGCAATGCCCAAGCGGTGGGCTTCGTCGATGAGGGCTTTCAGTTCATCGGGTGTGCCAAATCGCGATGATGGAGCGAAGAAACTCGATACGTGATAGCCGAACGAGCCGTAATAGGGGTGCTCCTGTATTGCCATTATCTGTATGGCGTTGTAGCCGGCGCGGGCGATGCGGGGGAGTATCTTCTCTTTGAACTCGGTGTATGTGCCTATGCGCTCCTCTTCTTGTGCCATGCCTATGTGGCACTCGTAGATGAGCAGGGGTGATGTGCTGGGCTTGAACCGCTTCTTGCCGAAGGTATAGGGTTTTTCGGGAGCCCACACTTGCGCCGAGAATATGTAGGTGGTGGTGTCTTGTACCACGCGGGTGGCCCATGCCGGCACACGCTCGCCTTGGCCTCCGGCCCAGTGCATCGACAGTTTGTAGAGGTCAAGGTGGTGCAATTGGTGGGCTTTGAGCCGTACCTCCCACACACCATGCCCTACGGACTTGAATCGATAGGCCGACAGCTCTTTCCATTGCGAGAAGTCGCCTATGAGGTATATCTCGGTGGCGTTGGGCGCCCATTCCCGTATTACCCAGCCCCCCTCTTCGGTGCGGTGCAGACCGAAGTAGAGGTAACCGTCGGCAAAGTCGGAAAGCGTGTCCCGACTACCGCATAACTCTTTTTCTTTATCGACAGCCTGTTGGTGACGGCGTGTGATGATGGGAGCGAAAGGCTCCAACCAAGGGTCGTTTTTTATGAGGTTGAGCATACCCGATATTTTAGGGAGATATAGATCTATTAGCGGGCTTGGCTAAGAGACTTATATTTTTACTTTTACGATTACTTTGCGGAAGTTACCTTCGGCTATGCCGGGAGCGTGGCCATCTTCGGGATAGAATATGGCAAATTCGCCCGGTTGTACCTGTATGTAGGTGGTGGGTTTGTCGGCAAAGAAGGTGATGTCTTTGTCGGGGTTATAGGGTGCGGTCACCTCTTTCAGGTCGCAAGTGGCTTTCCAACCCATGGTTTCCACGGCGGTAAGCGGCATCTGTATGTCGATGTATTTGTCGTGTGTTTCCATGCGGGCGGTCTCGGGAGTTTTGCCTACGGGCTCGGCTACCGATACATAGAGGTTGTCGCCGTCGAGAACGATTTTGCCGGCGGGTACTTGAGAGAAGTCTGTGGTTTTGAGGTAATCAAACGCTTGTTTGAAAAGCGGGTGCAGCGATTCGATGGCTGCTGAGTCTTTCAATGAATTGAGAATCATGATGTATGTGTTTTGTGTTGAACAGATGAGGGTTGAATAATCTCTATGCGATGTGTCGATGGGACGGGCCCTTTTACACTTCTTATTGCAAATTTAGAAAAAGATTTGAGAAAATGGTTAGAAGCTGTTTGAAATTTTCTTGAAAAATTTATTCGGCTTTTAAAAAAAACAACGTCGGATTCTTTAAGGCCCCTTTGGAGGTATTTTTTCGAGGTTGTTCATTTAGTACGAATAAAAACGAGCTTTACCATTCGGGCATATTCCACTCCTCGGGACGATACCCGCTGCGTATGCGCCATTCTTGGGGATAAAGGTTGTTGAGCCGATTGCCGAGGTGATTGCCCCAGCCTATGGGCAGATTGTCGTAGGTGATGAGGCGCATACCCCTACGGCTGTCGGGAAGCACCGCTAACGCTTCGCGACGCAGATAGGCGATGGCCTCGTCGAGCGAGAGCGGCAGTGCGTCGAACGCCTCACGTCGCAGTGCAGTGGAGAGCGCGAGGGCATGATGGGGCTGCCAGCCTCTCCCCTTGGGTGTGGCAAGGGGTATGCCTCGATGCACGACGTCGAGCCGGCTTGAGAGCAGGGCGTAATCGGCTGTATATTCGATCGGGACAGCGGTGATTTGAGCCTCGTCGGCATCGAACGCGTATTTTTCGGGGGCGAGTATCCACGATTTTACCTCCGGCGGTATCTTCACGGAGGATTCTTTCCGACTTTTTCCGCCCGATTTCTTACGTTTGTCATTGCGTACCAATAACTGGTCGCGTTCACATTCGTCGCTATCACCGGGCTTACGCATCACCGCCATAAACAGACCTTCGCCACGGGTATAGTGGGGCATGAAACGTGCGGCCGGAGTGTCGGTGAGCGAGGGGTGTATATGCCATTCGACAGGAGTATCGATGGTCACCGGTTTGGCTCCAAACTCTCGTTGCAAGAATTGGAGCATAGCCTCGTTTTCCTCTATATTATAGGTGCAGGTGCTGTATATGAGTAGTCCGCCGGGACGCAAGGCTTCCCACACGTCGGCGAGTATCTCGCGTTGGCGGTCGGCGCACAGGTTCACTTGTGCAGGTGTCCACTCGGCAATGGCTTGCGCGTCTTTGCGGAACATACCTTCGCCCGAGCAGGGGGCATCGACCAGTATTGCGTCGAAGTAGTGTCGTAGCGCGCCGATGTCGGCGGCGCTGTTGTTGGTCACTATGGTGTAGGGGTTGCCCCACTTGGAGATGTTCTCGGCCAAGATATGCGCCCGTGTACGCACATATTCGTTGCTCACGACCATACTACCCAGGGGTAGGGTGGAGAGGGCAAGGGTAGATTTTCCTCCCGGTGCGGCACATAGGTCGAGATAGCGTATGGGGGCGTCGAAGCACGATTGCAGTATGTGCGCGAGAAACATCGACGAGGCCTCTTGCACGTAGTAAGCACCGGCGTGCAGACGTGGGTCGAAAGTGAATGCCGGGCGGTTGTCGAGATAATATCCGTCGCTACACCATGGCACGGGGCGGTAGGTGGGTTGTGCCGAGGCTATCTTGGCACGATTGAGGCGTATGCTCACTTGTGGCTCGGTAAGCAGGGCGGCTTCGAAGGCCTCGTATTCCGTGCCTAAAAGTTGTTGCATACGCGAGGTAAATGCGGCAGGTAGTATCATCTCTTCGATGTTAGAATGTATTTATCGGCAAAAATAATTATTTTTGCCGATAAATCATATCATCATGCAATCTGTTGCGCTATATCTTATACCTGTAACCCTGGGCGAGACGCCACACGAACGTGTATTGCCCGCCTACAACCGCGAAGTGATAGTAGGCATACGCCATTTTATAGTGGAAAATGTGCGCACTGCACGTCGATTCTTGAAACGTTGCGAGCCCACTATCGACATAGACACCCTTACCTTCTACACCCTCGATCGTCATACTCCCGTAGAGGATATTGCCGGGTATCTGGCACCGCTGGCCGGGGGCGAATCGGTGGGTGTCATATCCGAGGCCGGTTGTCCCGCTATAGCCGATCCGGGGGCCGATGTGGTGGCTATCGCGCAGCGTAAGGGGTATCGGGTGGTGCCATTGGTAGGCCCGTCGTCGATATTGTTGTCGCTTATGGCGTCGGGATTCAACGGGCAGAGCTTCGCTTTCCATGGCTACCTGCCCATAGAGCCGGGCGAGCGCGCCAAGGCCCTGAAACGGCTTGAGCAGCGCATATACAACGAGAACGAGACTCAGATATTTATCGAAACGCCCTATCGCAACGGCAAGATGGTGGACGATTGTTTGCGCTATTGTCGTCCACAGACGCGTCTGTGTATAGCCCTCGGCATCACCTGTGAGGAGGAGACTATACGCACTCTCACTCTCGCCGAGTGGGCGCGTCGTAAGCCCCAACTGCCCAAGGAGCCCTGCATATTTCTATTGTATAAATAGTAGAAGGTACGAAATACAACTTTTGTGATTCGGGTATAATTTCACATTATCCGCTTAATTTTCGTGGCAAATTTCACAGTTTTTCATCTCTATAATAAAAAATATTGGTGTCCGATAAAACTTTTCAAAAACCGATATAACCAATTGATGTAAATGGTTTTATGTCGCGAAATAAAACGTAGGGCTTGTATTTGTATAATAAAAAGATTGCCGTTAGGTAATCGATATTACAGCCCCGTATAAGAGAGCCGGTAGGCGAACGCAATGCGGGGAATGTAAGGTATTCGTAATAATCAATGCCTTTAGGTATTGGACCGATACCAATATGATAATCATTATAGTCCGATACCTACGGCATCGTAGATCCTCCAACAATACCTACCCCGCATTGCGCCGATAAATCGGCTTATACGGGGCTGCAACATCTTATGCCGATGGCATAATGAAATCCTAAAAACAGTAAGTTGTATTTTTATCGGACACTAATAAATAAAAAAACAGCGGGCACTGTGGTGTCCGCTGTAAGTATATGGTGGCATGAGTGCTACATACCGAAGGCATGGGCATCGATGGCTGTGTAGATGCAGCTCAACAAGCCTATAACCAATACACCGATGACGCATATTGTGATGTTGATGCGTGAGGCGGTATCGCTTTTGAGGGCGGGTATGGCGCAATCGTCTTGCTTGATGAACATAGCTTTTACGACCAGCAAGTAGTAGTAGAGCGATATCACGGTGTTGAGCAAGGCGATGAATACAAGCACGTAGAATCCTTGTTCGGCGGCAGCAAAGAATATAAAGAATTTGCTGAAGAATCCGGCGAAAGGAGGAATACCGGCGAGCGAGAAGAGTGCCAACATCATGGCTACGCTCAGGCGGGGATTGGTGCGATATAGACCATTGTAGTCATCTATATTCACTTTGCCGGTGGCATTCTCTACTACAGAGATGATACCAAAGACTGCGAGGTTGGAGAATATATACACCAGCACGTAGTAGATAAGTGAGGTCATACCGGTGGCGCTACCGGCAATGACGCCGAGCAGTATGTAACCGGCTTGCGAAATCGACGAGAAAGCCATGAAGCGTTTCAAGTTTTTCTGACGCACGGCAAAGAGGTTACCCACGGTGATAGTAATTACGATGAGACCCCACAGCACATATTGCCATACGATGGCTACGGGTGCGAAGGTCTTAAACAAGATTACCATGAGGGCAAATGCGGCGGCACCTTTGGATATTACCGAGAGGTAGGCGGTAATAGAGGTGGGGGCACCTTGGTACACATCGGCGGTCCACAAGTGGAACGGAACGATGGAGATTTTGAAGCCCATACCGGCCAAGAACAGCACGATACCTACATAGAGCAGGGGTGAACCAGCGATAGACTTGGTCACATTGCCGATGGCGAGGGCTATGTCGTGGTAGTAGAGGGTACCTACGGCACCATAGATAAAAGAGAGGCCCATCAACAGCAGTGACGACGAGAAGAGGGCCACGAACACATATTTGGCAGCAGCCTCGTAAGAGTTTTGTTTATACTTCTCGATAGCCACCAATGCGGTGAGGGGAAGAGAGGCGGTTTCGAGGCCGATGAAGAAGAGCAAGAAGTTACCCGACGAAATCATCAGATACATTCCAAACAGTGTCATCAGTGTGAGTATGAAGAATTCGCCACGACGTATCACCACGTCGGCTGTTTTTACCCAGGGTATGGCTTGTATGAGTACGAGCAGTGTACCGATGTTGAGTACTATTTTCACGATGTTGATAGCCGGCGAGGTATGATACATACCGCCGAAGGCTTCGCCTGCGGTAGCGGGTATGAGCATGAAAGCCGTCTGAGCGGCGAGTAGAATACAAGCTACAGTCGAGAATGCACGGCGACTCTTGTCCGAGCCGAATGTATCGTAGAGGAAGAGGATAAGAATCACCGCCAAGAGCGACAATTCATCACGCATCCATAAGAAATTTGAAAAATCCATAGACGTTATTCTTGATTAGATATATTGCATAATACGTTCACTAATTACACTCATGCTGTTGCTGATGAGGTTGGCAATCCAGCCGGGAGCCATACCGAGAGCGGCAACCGATACGATGAGGGTGATGGCCGAGAGACGCTCCCACCAAGAGGCGTCGGTGAGCTCGCGGTGATGTTCGTTCTGCACGGTACCATAGAGCAGTTTGCCTACGACGCGCAGGATATATACGGCGGTGATTACTATCGAGGTGCAAGCTACGATGGTGAGTACACGACGGAAGGGGTCGGTCCACTCAAACGAGCCTACAAACACGGTCATTTCGGCGATAAAGCCGCTGAGGCCGGGAAGTCCCAACGATGCCATACCGGCAATCACGTAACATACCGAGAGGAAAGGCATGATTTTCATCAAGCCGCCCATTTCTCGTATATCGCGGGTGTGGGTACGTCCGTATATCATACCGATGAGGGCAAAGAACAGGGCCGTCATGAGACCGTGCGAGAGCATTTGCAGTATGGCACCGGTCATAGCGGTGGTTTTCCACATGAGCAGGGCGAAGAGTACGAGGCCGCAGTGGCTTACCGATGAGTAGGCGTTGATGTATTTGAGGTCGGTCTGTACGCAAGCGCTGAAAGCTCCATATACTACGCTGATACCGGTGAGGATAAGGAATATCCATGACAGTTCGGAAGTAGCCCAAGGCATAAGGTACATAGCCACGCGGAAACAGCCATAACCACCAAGTTTCATCAGCACACCGGCGTGCAACATCGACACAGCCGTGGGGGCCGAGGCGTGACCATCGGGCGACCATGTGTGGAAGGGGAACATGGCTCCCAGCACGCCGAATCCTACGAATGCCAAGGGGAAGAGGTAGGTCTGCACTTCGTGGGGTATGGCGTTGTTGCGAGCTATTTCGAGAATGTTCATAGTGAGCTCACCACCCTCGGGAGCCGAGTAGAAGTAGAGACCTAAGATGCTTACCAGCAACAAAGCCGAGCCACCCATGAGCATGAGCGTCAGTTTCATGGCCGAGTAGTTCTTGTTGCCGCTACCCCAAACGCCTATAAGCAGGTACATGGGGATAAGGGCTATCTCGTAGAACATAAACATCGTGAAGAGGTTGATGGAAATGAAGAATCCGTACACACCTATCGAGAGGAGGGTGAGCCACAAGAAGAATTCTTTAGGCAGGGGATTGATTTTCCAAGACGCGAATACGCCGGCAAAAACGACGATGGCCGTGAGTAGCAACATCGCAACCGATACACCATCGACACCTACTGCGAGAGCTATATCGAGCGGTGCGTACCATACTATCGGATTGTCGATCGTGAAAAGCATCTCGGCTGTGTTGCCGGCTGCTCGTTCTTGCAAGAATAATATCAACACCGCAACGGCAAGTATCAGTTGCAATGTCGAGCCGATGACTGCTACGGTACGTATCATTTTCATCTCTTTGGAGAGGAAGAGACCCGCCATCATCAGCAGTGGAATGAGTACAAATAAAGCTAAAAAGTTCATATTATATACAACTCGTTTTTATTCTGTTTCTAATATCCAATTTTACATACAGCACAATACGATGAATGCTACAAGCAAGGCGCCGAACAAGAATACAACGGCGTAAGATTGCAGACGACCCGATTGCAACCCGCGTATATGGTACGAGGCCCATTGTGTGGCGGTGGCCATAAGATTCATGGTGCCGTCGATGATATGGCGGTCGAACCAAGCGATGGGGGCGCAGATATATCGGAAGATGATTTTGTGTGTTACAAACAGGTATATCTCATCGAAGTAGAAACGGTGATAAGCCCAAGTATGGAGGCTGCGCATAGAGTCGGCCATGCGAGTGGGCTTGTCGTTGGGTTTCATATACAGCCAGGTGGCGAGCGCTATACCTATGATGGCTATGGCGATACTTGTACCGGCCACGGTCCAGTTGAGATGAATATCGTAGGAAAGTCCGGTAGGTGTTACGAAGTTGCCGAAAGGAATAAATCCGGCAAAGCAGGTAACGACAGCCAAGAACAGCAAGGGTATGGTCATGGTTTTCGGTGCTTCGTGCGGAGTATGTTCGTGGTGAGCCTCTTTACCCCAGAAAATATTGAAGTAGAGACGGAACATATAGAATGCGGTGAGACCGGCTACCAGCGACATCCAGATGCCCCAGAACGCGCTCTTGTCAAATGCGGCGGCCAAAATCTCGTCTTTACTGAAGAAGCCCGAGAAGGGGGGAATACCGGCTATGGCAAGGCAGGCGATGAGGAACGTGATGTGGGTGATGGGCATATATTTGCGCAGACCGCCCATGGCCGACATCTCGTTGGAGTGTACGGCGTGAATGATAGCACCGGCTCCGAGGAAGAGCAATGCCTTGAACATAGCATGAGTGAACAGGTGGAACATAGAGGCCATATAGCCGAGACCGCCGTGTCCTTCATGATCGAGCTCCATCGAGGTACATACCCCGAGAGCTACAATCATAAACGCGATTTGCGAGATGGTAGAGAAGGCGAGTACACGCTTGATGTCGGTCTGCACACAAGCCACGATAGCGGCATAGAGCGCGGTGATGGCACCGATTACGGTGATGAACATCAGCACATCGGGAGTCTGTATTACATACACGGGGAACAATCGGGCTACCAAGTACACACCGGCTACAACCATCGTAGCGGCGTGGATAAGAGCCGATACGGGAGTGGGACCCTCCATAGCGTCGGGCAGCCAGATGTGCAAGGGGAACATGGCCGACTTACCGGCACCACCCATAAATATGAGAGCCATAGCCCATGAGGCGGCCGATATACCGAGGAACGACTTGCCGGCGGCTGTATCGATGAGCGATACCGAACCATTGGTCAGTGTCTCGAAGTCGAAAGTTTTGGTGAAGAACGAGAGCAACAAGATACCGATGAGGAAGCCGAGGTCGGCAAAACGGGTCACGATGAATGCTTTCTTCGAGGCGGCTACTGCCGATTGCTTGGTATAGTAGAAACCGATGAGCAGATACGATGAAGCACCCACAAGCTCCCAGAAAATATACATTTGGAAGATGTTGGTGGCTACAACCAATCCCAGCATCGAGAAGGTGAAGAGCGAGAGGAATGCGTAGTAGCGTTGGAATCCCGTCTCCCCATGCATATATCCGAGACTGTAGATATGCACCATCAACGATACGGTGGTGATGACTACGAGCATCATTACCGAAATGGGATCGAGTAATATGCCGAGCTTTATAATGAGGCTCTCGGTAAATTGCAACCATGTGAAATTGTAAGGGGTAACAGTTGCGAACACTCCGTCGATGCGGGGCATTGTGAAATACTGTGCTGCGACGATATAGGCCAATACGGTGATGATGAACAGCCCCGATGTACCCAGCATACCGGCAGTGCGGTGCGACATTTTATGCCCGCAGAGACCGAGCGTGACAAACATCAGCATCGGCAGCAATAATATGATGAATGAATAGTTGAATATTTCCATAGCAGTTGTTATAGCGATAAAATCAATACTTCATTTTGTCGAGGTTATCTACTTTGATATTTTTGATATTGCGGTAGATATTGATGATGATGGCGATAGCGATAGCTGTCTCGGCTGCTGCGATGGCTACGGCGAAAAGGGTGAAGAAGAACCCTTCGAGCTGTCCGGGGAACAGATAGCGATTGAAGACAACGAAATTGATATCGACGGCATTGAGCATCAATTCAAGTGAAATAAGTATGGCCAACAGGTTTTTGCGGGTTACGAATCCATACACACCGGCAAAGAACATGATGGTGCTTACCACTACATAGTAAATCATGGGTATTTCCATAGTTCTTTATCTTTTACGGGCAATCATTATGCCACCGATTATACAAGCGAGTAACAACACACTGATGGCCTCGAAAGGCAACAGATATTGATATTTGTCCATACCCATCAACATGTGACCTATGGCTTTCATATCCCACTCTCCGCCGGCGGCGTATTGCGAGGGGAAGAAGTCGTGAGTACACAAGGTGTAGAGACACAAGGCGGCGCCACTGATGGCGGCAAGCAATCCCCAGCCTCGTTTTGTTGAGGATATTTTGTCGGATTTCTCGCCCAACTTACTGGTGAGCAAGATGGCGAAGACAAATAGTACGACGATACCTCCGGCGTAGATAGTTATCTGTACGGCTCCGAGGAAGTGATAGTCGAGCTGAAAGTAGAATCCTGCCGTGGCAAAAAGCACGAAAAGCAGGTAGGTAGCAGCTCGCAATATGCGACGGCTGGTCACTGCTAATATCGAGCAGATGACGATTACCGCCGAAAGCAGAAAAAATATAATTTGACCGGCTACTTGTTCCATATCGAAATATTATTTTGTTGATTCGGGTTTACGATTGAGGTGTTTTACCAATACCGACCGGGTAAATACGGCTTGTTCGAACTCGTTGGTAAATTCCAATGCGTCGTGGGGACAAGAGGTCACGCACAATTGGCAGAATACGCAACTTCCGAGGTCGTAGATGTAGTCATCGAGTACGCGTTTGGTCTTGCCGTCTTCGGTTGTCACCTTTTTGGGTACGATGGTGATGGTACCGTTGGGACAATTCATTTGGCATATACCGCAAGCGATACATTTGTGATTACCTTCGGCGTCGTATTTGAGCGACAAGGTGGCTCTGAAACGTTCGGGTATTTCGAGTGTGGCTCTGTTCTCGGGATATTTCTCTGTGATTTTCGGTGTAAAAAACTCTACGAAAGTGATTTTCATACCCACAAGGAGACTCCACAGACCCTTCCCGAAGGAGACGAAATAGTTTTTAATACTTTCCATAAATGGTAATGTAGCTCTTCTTTTGTTTTTTTACATAGTGTGGCAAAGACGGAAAGCCGTCCCGGCCTGATAATTATTGTACCGAGCCGCCCACAAGGTCGAGCAACTCGTTGGTAATACTTTGTTGACGCAGTTTGTTGTATTCCAGTCGCAACTCGTCGAGCAGCTTCTGAGCATTATCGCTGGCTGTCTGCATGGCCATGATGCGTGCGCCTTGTTCCGAGGTGCGACTTTGCAGTATGGCCTCTTGGAACGATGAGAGGGCAAACAGGGGAAGTATGGCCTCGAATATCGATGCTCTGTCGGGCTCGTAGAGGTAGGGGGTGACGCGAGCCGGTGTAGCAGAGGCTTGCAACTCATCGATGCTCACGGGCAGAATGGTGCGTGTCTTTACGATTTGGGTAGCTATACTTTTGTAGAACGTGTATATACATTCTACCGTATCGTATTCTTTGTGGAGAAACGCATCAATCATTTCGCCCAGAAATCGTTTTACCTCGTCGGGGGTGCTGTGTATCGAGAAGTAATCGCGACTGCACGAGGTGATACCCTCGGTTTTGGTCACGGCCGAAATCACTTTCCCCCCGATGGGATATACATCGATGGAAAGGGGTTCCGATACCGAGGCACGCAGAGCCTCTACCCGGGCCAAGAGGGCTTTGTAGAGGTTGGCGTTGAAAGCACCGCAGTGGCCTTCGTCCGAAGCTATCAGCACAATGGCAACCCGACGTAACGGACGTTGTTCGCACAGGGGCGATACAAAGTCCACATCCGCCGACAACAGATTGTTGATGGTATTTTGGAGCTGTTCGCGATAGGGCTTCATGTGTGTCAGCGCCTGTTCGGCCTTCCGCAATTTTGCCGACGAGATCATTTTCAGAGCTCCGGTGATTTTTTGGGAAGACTGTACCGAGCCGATTCTTCCCTTCAACTCGCGCATTGTCGCCATGATTGTTAAGCCTTAATCTGTTCTACAACTTCTTCAGCCACTTTGTGCAGCAGGGTTTCGATTTCGGGGGTGAGTTTACCCTCTTTCAGCGGGTCGAGCACATCGGCGCGATGGCGTGCGTTCAATATTTCGAGGAAGAGTTTCTCGAACGCTGCCACCTTCTCGATAGGCAGGTTACGCAACAAGCCTTTTGTACCGCAATAGATTACGGCGATTTCGTTTTCTACGGGCATAGGCGAGTATTGCGGTTGCACGAGCAACATACTGTTTTTACGACCTTTGTCGATAACCATGGCGGTCACAGGGTCGAGGTCGCCACCGAATTGCGAGAACGACTCGAGTTCGCGGTATTGAGCCTGGTCTATCTTCAGCGTACCGGCCACTTTCTTCATCGATTTCACCTGAGCGTTACCACCTACACGCGATACCGATATACCTACGTTGATGGCGGGACGCATACCTTGGTTGAAGAGGGCGGTTTCGAGGAATATCTGACCGTCGGTAATCGAAATTACGTTGGTGGGGATATAGGCCGAAACGTCACCGGCTTGTGTCTCGATGATGGGGAGAGCTGTGAGCGAACCACCGCCTTTTACATGCTTGCGCATCACCTCGGGTAGGTCGTTCATGGTAGCGGCCACGCTGTCGTTAGCAATAATTTTTGCGGCACGCTCCAAGAGACGGGAGTGGAGATAGAATATATCACCGGGGTAGGCTTCACGACCTGAGGGACGACGCAGAATCAACGAAATCTCGCGATAAGCGACGGCTTGCTTCGAGAGGTCGTCGTACACGACCAACGCGTGGCGACCGCTGTCGCGGAAGTACTCACCGATAGTAGCACCGGCAAACGGGGCATAGTATCGCATTGAGGCCGAGTCGGAGGCGTTGGCAGCCAAGATGATGGTGTATTCGAGGGCGCCATGCTCGCGCAGGGTGTTTACCAAGGTGGCAACCGACGAGGCTTTCTGTCCGATAGCCACATAGATACAATATACCGGGTCACCGTTGAGATAGTTCTGGCGTTGATTCAGTATGGTATCTATGGCGATAGAGGTCTTACCGGTCTGACGGTCGCCGATAATCAACTCACGCTGTCCGCGACCGATGGGTATCATGGCATCGACAGCCTTGATACCGGTCTGCAACGGTTGGTTTACCGGTTGGCGGAATATTACACCGGGTGCTTTGCGGTCGAGGGGCAGGTCTATGGTTTCGCCGGTTATGGCGCCTGCACCGTCGATAGGTTCGCCCAGAGTATTGATTACGCGGCCTATGAGACCATCGCCTACGGGAATCGAAGCGATTTTGCCCGTGCGGCGCACAGTCATGTTCTCTTTGACCGAGCTGCCTGATCCCATCAAAATGACACCGACATTACTTTCCTCGAGGTTCATGGCCACGCCGCGCACACCATTTTCGAACTCTACCAGCTCGCTCGAGCTTACGTTATCGAGTCCGAATACGTGAGCAACACCATCGCCGACTTCGAGTACGGTACCGACCTCTTCAAAGGCTACTTTCGAATCGACCTCTTCGAGTTGTTGTTTCAGTATGTCTGAAATCTCATTTGGTTTGATCATAATTTCGTTTTGCTGTTTATTAATTTTAAACGCAATATTTTCAGTTCTTTTTCGATGGAGGCATCTAATTGCCGGCCATCGACGTTGAGCACGAATCCGCCAATGATATTTTCATCTACGATGTGCTCCAATTCCAATGTTTTGTCTTTGCATTGGGTGGCCACTACGGCCTCGATGCGGTCCAACGTGGCTTTGTCGAGCGACGATGCGGTCACTACCGATGCTTTGACAATATGGTTGAGCTCCCGATACAACTTTTGATACACAAGCATGATGGCACGGGTGTGACACTCACGATGTTGTGACAAAAGCAGACGGACGAAACGAAGGTACTCTTCCGATGAAGCAGAGTCGATACCGGCAGCGGTGAGCAACAGACGCTCTTTTTTGTCGGCTTTGAGTACCGGATTTACCAATGCGCATTGCAAGTCGGGGTGAGCCGCGAAACTCTCCTCGGTCTGCCGTGCAATCTCATACATGCGCCCTGTTTGGTTTTTGTCTTGGGCATATTTGAGCAGGGCTTTGGCATATCGGTATGCGATAAGTCCTTCGTTCATATCAGATTAGTTTTTATTCTCGATGTCTGTTAGTAGTTTATCTGCCAATTCTATTTGTTTCTTGTCGTCAGACAACTCTTTGCGCATAAGTCGGCCGGCAACCTGTAATGCAAATTCGCTGACTTGTTGGCGGAACTGCATTTCCGATTCCTTGCGAGCCTGCTCTATCGATACGGCGGCGGCGTCCATTATCTTTTTAGCCTCTACGGTAGCCGCTTTGCGCGCCTCTTCTATGATTTGCGTCTTGGCTTGTGCGGCCTCTCGCAATATTTCGAGTTGCTTTTGTTGGGCTTCGGCTATGAGGGCTTGCGCGTTTTCTGTAGCGTGTTCGAGTTGGCTTTTGGCTTCTTGCGCATAGGTCACGCCTTTGTCTATGAGGTCGGCGCGTGCGTCAACACTTTTCAGTATGACGGGCCATGCGTATTTTGCCAATATCACAAAGAGTATGGCAAACACGAGGAACATCCAGAAAACCAATCCGAATTCGGGGGTGAATAGTTCCATAGTGTGTCTTTTGATATATTACAAGAAGATAGCCAGCAAGCAAACAATGATAGCGAAGAGGGCCACACCTTCGACGAGAGCGGCAATCACGATCATGTTGGCACGGATATCATTGGCCGATTCGGGTTGACGAGCGATGGATTCCATGGCCGACGAACCGATTTTTCCAATACCGAGACCGGCTCCGATGGCGGCGATACCGGCACCGATACAAGCACCAATTTTTGCTAAAGCAGCAGAGGAAGCGACAGCAGCGGCTACAGATTCGGCAGCAGTTGCAGCTTGTAATAAAATCATTGCTAACATAACTTTTACTTTTTAATGGTTATACTATTTTATTTTGTTTTCTTGTCTTATTTCGCGTGTTCTTTTTCGCCTTCACCATGTATTCTTGCCAAGCTGATGAATATCGTGGATAAGATGGTGAATACGTAGGCTTGTATGAAGCTTATCAGCACATCGAGCAGGTTCATGAAGAGCGAGAACGCTACCGACAGAACCGTGGTGCCGGCCAATACGGCGGTACCCATGGTACCAAAAATGAAGATAAGCGATATGAGTACGAGCACGATGAGGTGTCCACCCATCATGTTGGCAAACAGACGTATCATCAACGCTACCGGCTTGGTGATGGCACCAAACAACTCGATGACCGGCATCAAGGGTATGGGGCATTTCATCCACATCGGTACCTCGGGCCAGAACATATCTTTCCAATAATGTTTCGTGCCGGTGAGGTTTACCACCAAGAAGGTACATAAGGCCAATACCAACGTGACGGCGATGTTGCCCGACAGGTTGGCGCCGGCTGGGAATATGACCATCAATCCCAATATGTTGATGAAGAAGATGAAGAAGAAGGCGGTGAGCAGATAGGGGGCATACCGCTTGGCATCATCGCGCAATATGGGTTTTATGAGGTCTTTATATATCATATCAATAATCATCTCCATGAATCCCCACCATTTGCGTGGCGCACCGTTGGGGTGCTTGCGATACCAGCGAGCCATGGGTATGAAGCAGAGGCAAAGTAGCGCCGTAGCGATAAAAAGCGCCATTACATTCTTGGTAATCGATATGTCTATCGGGCGATAGATATTGCCTTGGGCATCGCGCGTCACGATCTTGCCCTTGAACTCACCTTCGGCCGGAATGAAGTATCCGTTGTACTCCTCGCCGTGCATCACGCGATGTGAGCTGAACAGGCTCCAATCTCCATTGTTGTCGCACACGATGATGGGCAACGGTATGCGATTGTGATGAGAGAAGGGCACTTCCCACCCGTAATTGTCGAGCAGGTGCCCGAAGATGGTCTCTTTGGCATCGAACGGCTCGCTCTCGTCGTGCGCGGCCCACACCTGCGGTGCCGACAGCATGGCGACAAGAAGTAGCGCGATACGTAGCAATATAGTTTTCTTCATCACTTGTCTTTTACGGTTATTTTATGCACACGGCCACACGATTGTTGTTTACATCTACAAATCCCCCATCTACCGATACGGTCTGTACCTCTCCGCCGGTTTCGTATTCTATGACACCTGCTTGCAATGCCGATAGTAGAGAGGCGTGGTCTTGCAATACGGTGAATGAACCGAGCGCCCCGGGCAGGGTGACGCGCGAGACTTCGCCTTTGAAGAGTATTCCTGTTGCAGAGATTATTTCGAGATTCATAGCTTCGACCATTTGTGATTAGTTGCCTTGTGCTTGTTGCATCATCTTTTCGCCTTTGGCGATGGCTTCGTCGATGGTTCCTACGTTCATAAATGCCTGTTCGGGGTATTTATCCATTTCTCCGCTAAGAATCATCTTGAAACCGCGAATCGTCTCTTCGAGGGGTACCATCACGCCGGGGATACCTGTGAATTGCTCGGCTACGTGGAAGGGTTGCGACAAGAAACGTTGTGCGCGACGTGCGCGAGCCACGACTTGCTTGTCTTCGTCGGAGAGTTCGTCGATACCCATGATGGCGATGATGTCTTGCAATTCGTTATAGCGTTGCAACAGTTGTTTCACGGCTTGTGCGGTGTTGTAGTGCTCTTCGCCTATAATCAGCGGATCGAGAATACGAGAGGTCGATTCCAGCGGATCTACAGCAGGGTAGATACCCAACTCGGCAATCTTACGGCTCAATACCGTGGTAGCGTCGAGGAAGCTGAAGGTGGTGGCGGGAGCGGGGTCGGTCAAGTCGTCGGCCGGCACGTAGATTGCCTGTACCGATGTGATAGAACCATACTTGGTAGAGGTGATACGCTCTTGCAAGGCACCCATCTCTGAGGCCAAGGTAGGTTGATAACCTACGGCTGAGGGCATACGTCCCAACAAGGCCGATACCTCAGAACCTGCCTGGGTGAAACGGAATATGTTGTCGATGAAGAAGAGAATTTCTTTTCCGCCATCGCCCGAGTCACGGAATTGTTCGGCTACGGTAAGTCCCGAGAGGGCTACACGCAGACGGGCTCCCGGCGGTTCGTTCATCTGTCCGAATACGAGCGCGGCTTGTGATTTCGACAATTTTTCCATATCTACCTTGGAGAGGTCCCAATGCCCCTCTTCCATGGCTTGTTTGAATTCATCACCATAGTTGATTACACCCGATTCTATCATTTCGCGCAACAAGTCGTTACCCTCGCGGGTACGTTCGCCCACACCGGCGAAAACCGAGAATCCGTTATGCCCCTTGGCGATGTTGTTGATCATTTCCATGATGAGCACGGTCTTACCTACACCGGCACCACCGAAAAGACCGATTTTACCACCCTTGGAATAGGGCTCGAGCAAGTCGATTACCTTGATACCGGTAAATAGGAACTCGGTGTTGATAGAGAGGTCCTCGAAGCGAGGGGCCGGGCGGTGAATCGACTCTACTTTATCATAATTGAGAGCCGGCAAGTGGTCGATGGCATCACCCATTACATTCATCAATCGACCTTTGACTTGTGCACCGGTGGGCATAGACAGCGGACGTTGCATATCGATTACCTGCATACCGCGAGTCAATCCGTCGGTTGTATCCATGGCTACGCAACGCACGGTCTGTTCGCCGATGTGTTGTTCCACCTCTACAATGAGATTAGAGCCATCGGGACGCGGTATTTTCAGCGCGTTGTAGATAGGGGGCAGTTGCGCGCCCTCTCCGTCGAAAGTGACATCGACTACAGGACCGATGACCTGGGTGATATATCCTATATTGTCTCTCATAATGACTATGATTATGTATTCGTTATTTTATTAGAAGTGTATCTTGAAGATGGTCATCAATACCACGAGCAACAGGTTTACAAATCCTATGGGTACGAGATATTTCCATTCCAAGTGCAGAAGTTGGTCTATACGCAGACGGGGGAATGTCCACTTGAACCACATGATGATAAACATCATCACGGCTGTTTTGCCAAAGAACCAGATAATGGAAGGGATATAGTCCATGATGTTGTTGAAGGCTTCCCAACCACCGATGTGCAACGGAGCCCAGCCACCGAGGAACAGCAGAGAGGCGATACCGGCCACAATGAACATATTCAGATACTCGGCGAGGTAATAGAAACCGAAGTGGATACCCGAATACTCGGTATGGTATCCGGCGGTAAGTTCCGACTCGGCCTCGGGAAGGTCGAACGGACCACGATTGGTCTCGGCCGTACCGGCAATCAAGTAGATAACGAAAGCGATAAACATGGGAATATGGCCCGTGAATATAAACCAGCCGTTGGTTACTTGTTGATCGACGAGTTGCGAGGTCTGCATCGTACCGGCATATACCACTACGGCGAGCATCGACAGTCCGATAGATAGCTCGTAACTGATCATCTGTGCTCCACTACGCATGGCACCGATGAGGGTGTATTTGTTGTTACTCGACCAGCCCGCCAGTAATATGCCCAATACACCAATCGACGATACCGCCATGATGAAGAACACGCCGATATTGAAATCGAGTACCTGCAAGCCCTTACCAAACGGCATACAACCGAATGCCAACATCGATGATAAAATCACGAGATAGGGGGCGAGGTTGAACAAGAATTTATCGGTGTGCTTTATGTCGATAAGCTCCTTGATGAGGATTTTCAACATGTCGGCGATACTCTGGAAGAGACCGAGCGGACCTACACGGTTGGGGCCTAAACGGCATTGGAAAAACGCGCAAATTTTACGTTCTCCGTAAATCAACGCCAAAGCGATAAGCGCATACAACAGCAGAAGTGCGAGACCTATCAATACAAATTCGATGAGGAGCGCGCCCCAGTCGGGTATGTAGGTTCTCAGGAAAGTGTCAATCCACTGCGTTACAATCGAAAAATCGAAAATATTGTCTTGCATAGTTATATGTATTCTACTTATATATTATCGGTCGATATCGGGTACTACATAGTCGAGTGAAGCGCCGATGGTGATAAGGTCGGCAATTTTGCTGCCTTTTACGAGATGATCGATGGCACCTACCAATGAATAGCCCGGCGATACAACTTTCAGACGATAGGGGTTCTTTTCGCCGCGGCTTTCGAGATATATGCCGAACGCACCACGAGAGGCCTCTACCTGCTTGAAATAACGTCCTTCGGGTACTTTGATGATGGGTTTCATCTTCACGGCGAAATCGCCTTCGGGGATATTATCGACAAGTTGCTCGAGTATGTGTAGCGATTGTTCGATCTCTTTCATACGTACCATATAACGAGCGTATGAGTCGCCTTCGGTATAGAGTACTTCGTCGAATTCTACTTTGTCGTACACCGCGTAGGGGTTACGTTTACGCACGTCGCAAGCCCAGCCCGAGCCACGTCCCGACGGACCGGTCATGTTGTAGCGTATGGCGTCGTCGAGCGACAGATTGCCCATGCCTATCATACGGTTGCGAGCGATAACGTTGTTGGAGAACAGGTTGTGATACTCCTTCAATGCGCCGGGCATGATGGCGATAAGTTCTTTGATGCGACGTTGGAAATTGGGGTGAATGTCGGCCATTACACCGCCTATGGTGTTGTAGTTGAGCGACATACGTGCTCCGCAGGTTTCGTCGAAAATGTCGAGTACTTTTTCGCGTTCGCGGAATCCGTAACACAAGGCAGTCACCGAACCGAGGTCCATGGCGAGCGTAGAGAAGAACAACAAGTGCGAGTTGATACGCATCAACTCGTCCATCATGGTACGAATGTATTGAGCGCGTTGCGGTACCTCTACCTGCATGGCCTCCTCTATACACATACACAAGGCGTGACGGTTCTGGCAGGCCGAGAGATAGTCGAGACGATCGGTCATGTGCAACGTCTGCGGGTAGGTCATACCCTCCCACAATTTCTCTATACCGCGATGTATATATCCGCAGTGTACGTCGATTTTCTTGATGATCTCACCATCGAGAGCTGTGCGGAAGTGCATCACACCGTGGGTTGCCGGATGTTGCGGACCTATATTTATAATGTAATCGTCTTTGTCGAAGATGTCGATGATTTTGGTTTCTATCTTACCATCGGCATTTACACTCAGCGATATGGTCTTGTCGTTGTTTTCCTCGCTTTCCGTGGGTACACGATTGTTTTCGCGACTGGTGTCGTAGTCTTTACGCAAGGGGTATCCGGCCCAATCGCCACGCAAGAATATGCGACGCATATCGGGGTGACCGATAAAGCGTATGCCGAAGAAGTCGTACACTTCACGTTCTTCGAAGTTGGCATTTGCCCACACATCGCTTACACTATATAATATAGGGTTTTCGCGGTCGGCCGTGGCGGCTTTCAATATTACCCAATGATTGTATTTTACAGAGTTGAGATAATATACCACACCCAATGTGTCGCCCCAGTCATTACCTACCAATGCGGCAAGATTGTCGAACTGCAAATCGGCATCGTCGTGCAACATACGCGCCAGTGCCGGGAGCTTCTCGGCCGGTACGGTGAAAGTAGGGTATTGCCCTTCTTCGAATACGGCCTCGGGAAGGAATGTCGTTATCTTTTCTTGTATATTTGCCATCGATATAAGAGGTTGTATTACAAGTTAATCTTGTGATTCTTCAATAGGTTTTTGTTCTTGGCGGTTTACTCCTCCGAAGAAGTTCTCTACTTTCACTTTACGTTGCAGTTGCATCATACCATAGAGAATGGCTTCGGGTCTCGGCGGACAACCGGGGATATACACATCGACGGGGAGTATTTCGCCTACTCCGCGCACTACGTGGTAAGAATTTTTGAACGGTCCGCCCGATACGGCGCAACCACCCACGGCTACGACATATTTGGGCTCGGCCATTTGGTCATAGAGACGTTTGAGCACGGGGGCCATTTTGTGCACAATCGTTCCGGCGACCATGATGAAGTCGGCCTGACGCGGACTGGCACGGGTTACCTCGAACCCGAAGCGCGCCATGTCATAGCGCGCGGCTCCGATCGACATGAATTCGATACCGCAACAGCTGGTAGCGAATGTCAGTGGCCAGAGTGAATTGGAGCGGCCCCAATTTATTGCGTCGTCGAGACAACCTACAACGATGTTCGTCCCGTTGGCACGAAGCTCTTCGACCATTTTTTCGAGAGCTTCATTGTCTTTGAAGTCGTCGTACTTCATCGACTTTATGTTTGCTTTTACTTCCATTCCAATGCTCCTTTCTTCCATGCGTAAGCCAATCCCAATATGAGAATGACTAAGAAAAACAGAATGTTAACCAATCCTGCCACACCTAAGTCTCGAACTATAACTGCCCACGGAAACAGCAATACGGTTTCTACGTCGAACATCAAGAACAGAATGGCAAAGAGATAATAACCTGCCTTGAATTGCATCCATGACGTGCCGTGCGTGGGGATACCGCACTCATACGCTTCTCCTTTTTGTGCGTTGTATGAGCGAGGTCCGATCAACGTGGCAATTATGAGAGCGGCAGCCACCAGCAACAATCCGGTGAGAGCTACGACTACAAATAATGATAAATTGCTCATCTTATATATCTATACTAAAATTAGGTTTCAACTTACGATTTTGCTTACAGGTGTATTGAAATAAACAACTTCCCAATAATACGGGTTATTAGGAAACGGAAAATAATTTCGGGGAAAATATACCCTCGCAAAATCAGGCTCAAAGTAACCTAAAAAAACGCACCTGCACAAATTATTTTACCAAAATTTCTCCAAAACGATGACTTTTTGGTTATATTTGGGGATAATGCCACAAATTGATGGGGATAGAGATTATTTGAAATTTTCTTAAACTTTATTAAAATTCTCTATTTCGAAAATCTTGGTGTGGTAATCTCGAAATAAAGATTAAATAACTGCGAGATCTTTGTCGTTTTTTCATTAAAAAGTATTATCTTTGCTTATAGCTTTAATCGGCTATACTATAAATGACTACAGAAATACAAACGCGTATGTCTAAAAATGAAGATTCTCACGAGGTGAAATTATATCCTATATTGTCGCCGATAGCATGGGTGTATAAGATGGCGGTGTGGGTGCGTAATCGCCTGTTCGATTGGAATATACTTCCGTCGGAGAGTTTTGATGTGCCCGTTGTGAGCGTAGGGAATATCACGGTGGGTGGTACGGGTAAGACGCCACATACCGAGTATCTGGTGCGTCTGTTTTCCGATGCTTCGTATCGTGTGGCGGTGCTGAGTCGAGGCTATAAGCGACATACGCACGGATTCAGATTAGTCACGATGTCGTCGTCATCGACCGAGGTGGGCGATGAGCCATTGCAGATAAAGCGTAAATTTCCCACGGTGACGGTGGCGGTCGATGCCAATCGACGTCGCGGTATACGTCGCCTTATAGCGCAGTCGCCGGGCCTCGATGTGATATTGCTCGACGATGCCTATCAGCATCGCTATGTCACACCGGCGGTGTCGATACTGCTTACGAATTATAGACGCATGATATACGAGGATAAAATGTTGCCCGTGGGGCGTCTGCGTGAGTCGGTGGCCGAAAAGGCCCGTGCCAACTTTGTGATTGTAACTAAGTGCCCCGATGAGCTGAAACCTATCGATTATCGCCTGCTCTCGAAGCATCTCGACCTATATCCTTACCAAAATCTCTATTTTACCGGATTGCGATATGATAGATTAGAGCCTGTTTTTCCCTCGGATATAGAGGAACGCGTCACGGTGGAGCAGTTGCATGAGACTCAGTGCGACGTATTGCTTGTGGCCGGTATAGCCTCGCCCGCTCTCTTTGTTGATTATATACATAGATATACCGATAGGACGAAGTTGTGGAGCTATGGCGACCATCACGAGTTTTCTCAGCGCGAAATCCGCAAGATGGAGGAGTGGCTGGCTGCAACCATCGATCAAGGAGGAAAGGGTGTCGTAATCGTTACCGAGAAAGATGCGGTGCGGCTGCTCGATAATCCGAAGATTCCGCTCCTGCTCAAGCAACACCTTTACTATCTCCCGCTGAGGGTGCATTTCATGCTGGAACAGGCGCAGGCTTTCAACGCCCAGGTGAAAGATTTGGTACTACGCTATCGTCGCAGTACGATACAAGGTAAGAAATAGCCCTTTCCGATCGTGTGGGCTTAGAGGCAGTTTTAGCTTCAAAAAGGTCCTTCAAATAAAAAACAACTTCTTATATTCTAATACGTATGTTGGAGAAGATAAAAGAGACCGCTGCTTATATTGCGAGTAAATTCGAGCATATACCCGATACGGCCATCATATTGGGCACCGGATTGGGTGAATTGGTAGGCCACATTGAGGACAAGCGGGAATTGCCCTACGGTGAGATACCCCATTTCCCGCTATCGACGGTCGAGGGACATAGTGGCAAACTGATATTGGGTCGTTTGGGAGAGAAACCGATTCTCGCCATGCAGGGACGGTTTCATTATTACGAGGGCTACACGATGCAACAGGTCACATTTCCCGTGCGTGTATTGCGACAATTGGGGGTGAAGACGCTCTTTGTGTCGAATGCCGCCGGCGGTATGAATCCGCAATTCAAGGTGGGCGACCTCATGATTATCACCGACCACATCAATACCTTCCCCGATAACCCGTTGAGAGGAAAAAATTATGAGGAGTTGGGCCCTCGCTTCCCCGATATGAGCGACGCCTACTCGCCTCGCCTCATCGACAAGGCCCTCGCGATAGCCGCACGTAATAATATAGAGGTGAGACAGGGGGTGTATGTAGGTACGCAAGGTCCTACGTTTGAAACACCGGCAGAGTATCGTTACTTCCGCATCATCGGGGGCGATGCCGTGGGTATGTCCACCGTGCCCGAGGTGATTGTGGCGCATCATGGCGGTATGGAGGTGTTTGCCATCTCGGTGATTACCGACTTGGGCGGATTTGGTGATATCGTGAAATGCTCACACGAAGAGGTGCAGAAGGCGGCCGCCGAGGCGCAACCCCGTATGACACTTATCATGCAACAACTTATAGCCGAGAATTAGAAACTACTGACTCTTGGTGTCAAAATAAAGATAATTTCTGAAATGGAACAACAAAAACGTACCGAAATAGCGACATTGGGCGAGTTTGGTCTCATACGTCGCCTTACTGCCGACATTCCGTTGAAAAACGCCTCATCGCTCAAAGGCGTGGGCGACGATGCCGCCGTGCTCAACTATGGCGATAAACGGGTGTTGGTGACGACCGATTTACTGCTCGAAGGCATACATTTCGACCTCACGTATGTGCCGTTGAAACATCTCGGTTACAAATCGGCCGTGGTCAATTTTTCCGATATTTATGCCATGAACGGCCGTCCCTGCCAGATTACCGTCTCGCTCGGTGTGTCGAAACGATTCTCGGTAGAGGATATCGAGGAGTTGTACGCGGGCATACGCCTTGCTTGCGAAATCTATGGCGTGGACCTTGTGGGTGGCGATACATCGGCATCGATGACGGGGCTCACCATAAGTATCACCTGCATGGGTGAGGCCGAGGCCGATAAAATAGCCTATCGCAATGGCGCACGAGAGAACGACCTTATATGCGTGAGTGGCGACTTAGGGGCTGCCTATATGGGCCTGCAACTGCTCGAGCGTGAAAAGGCTGTTTTTGCGGGTGAGAGCGATTTTACCCCGGCATTTGAGGGGCGCGAGTACCTGCTCGAGCGACAGTTGAAACCCGAGGCGCGTAAAGACATTGTAGCCGCTCTCGCCGAGCGCAATATCGTGCCGACGGCTATGATGGATATTTCCGACGGATTGTCGTCGGAATTGCTGCATATATGCACTCAGAGCAATGTGGGCTGTCGCATATACGAGGATCGTATCCCCATAGACTATCAGACGGCGGTCATGGCAGAGGAGTTCAATATGAGCTTGGTAACGGCGGCGTTAAATGGGGGTGAGGATTATGAATTGCTCTTCACCGTGCCTCTTACCCTGCACGACGAGGTGGCTGCCATACCGGGAGTGCGGGTGATCGGTCATATCACCGCGCCATCGTTGGGCTGTTATATGCTCACCCGCGACGATACCGAGATAGCCTTGCGCGCGCAGGGTTGGAACTCGCTCGCCGAGGAGACTGCCGACGAAAAAAACGAAGAATAAGTACGAAAAATAAGTAAATAAAAATATCACGATGAAAACAAAAACATTATTTGTGGCGGGTTTGGCGCTGATGCTTACCGCCTGTGCGAAAAATTACACTCTTGTGGCCGATTGTCCCGATGAAAACGCCAAAATGGCCTATATACGCGATGCCTCTACCGGAGAACCTATCGACAGCGTAGCTATAACCGATGGAAAAATCTCATTCTCGGGAAAAATATCCGAGCCTCAATTGTGTCAATTGGTGGTAAGTCCGGGGTATATGAAGGCTGTAGTGGCCATCGAAGGTGGTGATATCACGGCCGACCTCACAACGGGTACGGCAACGGGTACGGCCATGAACGACTCTATCAATAGTTTCTACGCGGCTACCCGCCAATTGCAACAAAAGTTGTCGGCCGAGTATCGCTCCCTCGACCGTAAGGCAGCCGATTACGAAGAACAAGTCAATGCTCTTGTATCCAAACACATCGATGCGCTGGGCGAGGTGGCCAAGCGTTACATCACCGCCATGCCGGGTACTCCTGTATCGACCTTCTGTCTGCTCAATTGGTTGTCGCAGCTTACCAAGCCTGAAAAATTCGAAAAAGCGATGGCTTATGTGTCGGACTATGATCGCAAGAATGCATCGATATGTCGCATGATAGAGGTGAACGAGGCTCAGAAAACGACTGCCCCGGGGTGTATGTTTGCCGATTTCACCATAGAGAATGGTAATATAGACGGCACACCAGCTTCGCTCTCTGACTACGTAGGCAAGGGTAAATATGTGCTTGTGGATTTCTGGGCTTCGTGGTGCGGTCCCTGTCGTGCCGAGATTCCGAATGTGAAAAAGGTATATGAACAGTACAAAGGCGATAAATTCGAAATCGTGAGCGTTGCCGTGTGGGACGAACGCGAGGCTTCGCTCAAAGCTATAGAGGAACTTGCCATGCCGTGGCCTCAAATCATCTCGGCCGGTGAAGTTCCTACCAAGCTCTATGGTATAGCCGGTATTCCACAAATCATATTGTTTGCCCCCGATGGTACCATCGCAGCTCGTAACCTGCGAGGCGAAAAATTGCGTCAGACTATAGCCGATGCCTTGAAATGATGAAATATATCAATTTTATATTTCTTTTGTCGGGCTTATTGGCTCTCGTCGCTTGTAGCAAGCCCTACACTATCACGGTCGATTGTGTCTCTCATGCCACCGATACGACAACGGTTTATTTGAAAGATTATTTTACCGGTGATCTTATAGACAGTGTGTCGGTAAAAGAGGGTAAGGCTGTATTTACCGGTGATATACGTGCCGGAAAAATTGCACGTGTCGTGATAGGCGAAAACACGGCGACGATTGTGCTTGAACCGGGTGATATACAGGTCGCGTTCAATGCTGTGATTCCATTGTTTTATGAAATTTCGGGTACATCGCTCAATGATTCCCTCAACTATATACAGGGAAAAGATGTGACTTTTCAAGTCGGCAGTATGTTTAAGATACTCTCTCTGAAAGATGACGCCGATATGGAGCGGAAGCGTGATAGTATCATGGCTGCTACAAACGACTCATTGCGAGTGCTGTATAAGAATAATACGTCGTTATATGAAGGTACGCCGATAGGAGAACTATGTGTCGTGGAGTGGATGCGCAAAACCATAGGAACCGATGAGTTTTCTGAGGCCCGGACCTATCTCCCTCGATCGATAAAAAATACTGAACCGGTACAAAAACTCATCGCGACCGACAAGGGGGTGCGAGCCAATCGCCCCGGAAGTATGTTTGTCGATTTCACCATAGAGAATGGCAACATCGATGGTTCTTCGGTATCGCTCTCGGACTACGTGGGCAAGGGTAAATACGTGCTTGTGGATTTCTGGGCTTCGTGGTGCGCGCCATGTCGGGCCGGTATTCCTGCTATTAAGGAACTATATGAGGAGTATGCGGGTGAAAATTTCGATGTGGTAAGTGTTGCCGTGAACGATGGTCGTAATGCTACACTCAAGGCGCTTGAAAAAGAACAGATGCCGTGGCATCAGATAATCGACGCGCAGGATATACCCATGCGGTTATATGGCTTTACGGCTATACCGCAGGTAATGTTGTTTGCTCCCGACGGCACGCTTGTGGCACGAGACTTACATGGTGATGCCGTACGCGAAGCGGTAGAAAAAGCTTTGGGTAAGTAAAACTATCGTAGATAGATAAATGTCGGAGACCGGCCGTATAGGGTGCCGGTCTCCGTTTTTTATTATTGGTGTCCGATAAAGATTTTAAAAATCTTCGGAAAACTATGATTTAAGATAATTTATGCGATAAAATAAAAAGAGGGGCTTGAGTTTGTGTTATAAAAAGATTGCCGTTAGGTAATCGATTTTTACAGCCCCGTAT